>MAAL01000115.1 GCA_002163245.1 Gammaproteobacteria bacterium 42_54_T18
CTGAGAGTATCATTGCCCGCACCACCATAAACCTCATCGTTACCATCCCCTGCTTGAATCACATCGTTACCCGCATCACCGTATAAGTGATCATCGCCAGAACCTGAATCTAACGTATCGTCACCATTCCCGCCCGAAATGACATCATCAAATGCAAAAGTAGTAATTTTATCATTACCACCTTTACCATTAACAATAACGGCATCATTCCACGTAACAATGACGTCGTCTCCTTCTGTTCCCATACTATCGAGCACGAATTGTTTTATTTCAGGAACAGATATTTGTTCACCATTTTCAAATGCCAACGTCTCTATCCGGTATTCGCTTCCCAAAAACCAATTTTCAACATGTATGCTACTTTCCGCTTCAACAACTTGCAGGCTTACAACGCCTTCATCCCTTCCTCCCTGCTCGTTTTCAACGATATAGTGAAACGATGCTTGACCACGAAACCCGTCTTCGGGTTCAAAGTTAATAGTTCCGTCTTCTGCGAACGAAACATTACCACCTACTGCATCTTTTACTTCCACTATCGTTAGGGTTTCATTGTTTAAATCAACATCATTTTCCAACAAAGCGGCACTTTCAATGTCTGTGCTCACATCTCCTTCAATCGCTATAAAGTCATCAGAAACAATAGGCTTTTGCGTGATACCACCAACATGACCGTAGCCTAAACGCATATCGGCAAGCATTAGCCCGCTGTCGTAAATCCTATCGGAAGTATCAGCAATCACAATTTTAATATGATGCTTGCCATTGTTATTCACGGCCATTTCATTATCTAACAAACCTGTTAACGTAAGGCGGGAGGATACGCCATCATATTCGATCGAGAACCGGCTTCCATCACTTTCAACACCATCTTCTACTTCTAGTTCATTACTATGAAAAAATGTCGCATCGTTAACACTAAGGGGCTTACTGGGATCTCCGAAATATGCATAATTAACACCGTCGACAAAGATAGCCGCGCCATCAATAAATTGAGTGGCCGTATATTCTGGAAATTCATCCGATCCAAAAATAAAATCCAACTCGATTGATGTAGCTGTTTCATCGGTAACTGTAAAATCAAACTCTAAAACTGCCTTATCAAACGTATCAACCGCCACCGGTGAAGGCTCTGCGTTCAGCAAGACTTCTTCTAATGTAACGTCCGCACCAGTTCCTGTTTGAACACTGTAATCTTCACTTGTATTGGTATCGGGTGGAGTTCCATCTCCGCTAGTAATAAGAATCGCGTGTTCATTTAGAAATATTTTTTCTCCTGTCTCTGCAACCCCTAAATAGGGGTTTTCAACCCAGCCGAATTGACTTCCTTCGCCCTCAGTCGTCACGCTCATTGGATCAAACACAATGTCATCTGTATCATACGCCAATAATTTTTCGACTAATTGTTGAGAGGATTCGCTCTCATGATATGTGGGGTATTCCCCTTCGAATGGATTGTTTACCACTATGTCATCACTGGCTATCTCATCAACAGATGAAGTATCAGAAATTTTATTCTCAATATTATGGTTGCTCAAATTAACGCCCAACATGGGATTAATCGAAATCACTAACGAGTTATCATATTTTGAGAATTTCAGGAAATCCGCACTAATACCATTACCAAAAGCCAAGGTATCTAACAGCTCGTTGGAAGTAGCTAATGAAAATTGGCCAACACTTCCTTTCCCACCAGCGCTATCTGAATAACTAACGGTTTTAACGAGCACGTTGCCCTCGCCATCGGATTGATTCACCACTTCACTCTGCAGTTGTATATCAGTAATACCCACGTCGGAGAGATCTCTTAGCTCGCCATCATCCGTCAATCCATTACTATTCGCATCTTGCCAAACCTGAAGTTTTCCCCATTGGCTATCTAGACTACTAATCATGCCATCTAAATTAGAATCCAGTTCCGCAAGGGCTTGCAAGCCTTCTTCTGCTATCTCTCCGTTTTGTAAACGCGTTTGATCGCCAAATAACTCTCGCCCACTATTGATTACACCATCATTATTTCGATCATATACCAACAAGCCGTCATCTGGCTTTACCCAGCCCGTTAGTTCCAAATTACCATCATCGTTATGATCAAACAATGTGCCTTGACCAAAAGCATGAGTTTCCAACCCATCTTTATCTAAGTCGACAATCAAAGGATCAATGATACGAATACTAAACGTACTAAGGTCATTTATAACATCATTCCCATCACCAAGATTGTAAACGTACGTATCAGCCGATGCTTTTCCAATGAGACGATCATTCCCTACTCCGCCCTGTATATAATTTTGGCTATCCAACTGTGGCCTACCCTGTACAACCGAGATGGCTTCAGAAACAACCTCAAGCGTATCATCTCCCTCTCCTCCATATAGTCGATTATCCCCAAACAAACCGACACTGATATTGTCATTGCCAACACCACCAAAAACAATGTCATTACCATTGTTCGCTAAAATATTATCGTCACCTTCCAGCCCTAGTATAAAGTCGTTATAGATACTTGCAGTAACAGACTGCGTTTCGGCGGAATCTTCATGAAGGCTATATCCTTCCTCAGAGATATCTTTTATGGCAGACATCAATGCTTCATCGCTGAATATTTCTCCCTTCCACTCGCCCTCTCCCTGAGTTAGCGTTAGAAATTCGAAAAGTTCTAACGCCTTTAACGCAGTAATCTCCGGTTCTTGTGAAAAATCGACTTCAATAACCGTTTTAACTAAGGTAAAATCTAATTCAAGTTTTGTACTTTCGTTGTTGAGAGACACTTGAGAAAATGCCAGCAACGACTTCAAATGCGTTTGAGACATCAACCCCGCATATTGATTATCAAAAAAGTTATTGTAAAAATCCTCTAAGGCTGTGCCCGCTAAATCATTGGGGTTAACACCATCCACTCCCTCTATAGTACGACCCGCAAACGCCTCAATAACAGCAAGATGTTGCGCGTCCACAAAAGCACCTCGGGAAGAAGATTCAACAGTATCAGCACCTGTCCACTTAAGTAGAATCTCTTCCATCAGCATCTTACGCTCAGTCGCAGCCCCTTCGCTGACAAACTCCTCCACCAACATTTTTAACTCGCCCGTTTCATCTCGCATAATGGCTTGATGTAAACTATACACAGTCCCAGTAGCATGCATATTTGGCAAAAAAGAAACATCTTCGGAAACCACTAGCATTTCCGTAACTCCGGTGGTCATTACATCTCGATCCAACTGAAACTGTCCCATGGCAACAGAGCTTCCGTCTGAGCGAACCACCTCAGACTGGCTGACTAATATATTTCCATTCCCGTCATCGGTACCACTCTCTTCTGCCGCCAGGCTTATTGACTGAAGCCCTAATTCTTCTAGGCTTAGTAACTCCTCAACTTCGCTAACTCCATTTCGATTTAGATCTTTCCATATCTTTAGGTCTAACCATTTTTCATCTTCAGAATTTATGAGGCCGTCATTATTGCTGTCAAATTCTGCAAGGGCTTCATAGCCGTTCGTCGCCAACTCTCCGCTCTCGAGCAAAGTCTGGTCACCAAACAGTTCACGACCTGAATTAATAACACCATCTGCGTTTCTATCAACAACAAGCAATCCATCATCCACCTCAGCCCATGAACTCAGCTCCGAAAACCCATCGGCATTGTGATCAAAAAAAACACCGTGATCCACATCGCTGGTATGAAACCCATCCCCATCCAAATCCACTATCAAAGGGTCAAGAACATTTGTTGTCGAACGTATTTGCTCAATTTCTGACAACTCAGGGAATTGGGTTTCGAAGAATGGATCTCCATAGATCCCATTGCTTACTCTACTAATCATTTCGCCTTTTATTCGCTCAATCTCATGTACCATCCAATAAATTGAATTGGGGTCTCGATAAACATCAGTCAAGGTATTATAGAATCCAGAGGTTACTGCATAAGCAATAGAAATTGGATTCACCGGAATAGTAGTAAATATCAAGCTAATTTGCTTAGAAAATATATCTGGCGGCAACTTAGGCGTAAAAAGAAGGGCTATTTCATCAAAATCGAGTACGGAATTTTTATTGGCTGGCGTAGGTGAATCTCTAAATATTTGAATAGCCTCCTCTCTCATGTAAGTTGCATACACCCAAGTTAACGTATTTACTGTCCACTCTGAAACATCAACCACATTTTTTGCATTCTCCAAGAACGCCGACAATTTCCCCAAAAAACCAGGATCTTTGATCTTATTTTCTTCAATGAAGTTCACCGTATTAACAAATTTTTCGGTAAACTTAGATACTTTCGCCATATGGCAAATCGCTTCATGGACAATCGGAGTTAGCCCCAAATCCTTAATAGCATCCTTAACTTCAGAATTAACACATTCACTCATAACAAATATCACCTAAAAAATATGATTTTATGATTCCAATCCAAGGCAAACAATATTTCCCTCAGAAAAAATGACACTCGACATAAAAATAAGCCTAGCACTCAGCGCTCCCTCAGCCCTTCCTTTCCATGCCTCAACAACGGTGCCAAGAAAAACTCAATAATTCTTCGCTTCCCAGTTTGTACTTCTGCTGTAACAGCCATACCCGGTATTAGTTTGACATCTTTACCATTAACCAAAATAGTATTCTTCTTCATCCGTAAATGCATACCAAAAATAAGTCCGCGATTCTCATCCACCGTAGCGTCATCGGACACTGTAAAAACTTCACCTTCAATCACGCCGTATTTAGTAAACGGGAATGTATGAATCTTAATTTCTGCTGCCATGTCCTCATGCACAAAACCAATATCTTTATTTTCCAAGAAAACTTCAACCTCTAGCAATTCTTCTGCTGGCACAATTAACATTAATTGCTGAGCCTCTGTCACCACACCGCCAATAGTACTAATAGCGAGATTTTGAACCTGACCTGCCACAGGGGAATAGAGTGTTTGCTTGGCATTTAAATCGGTTGCTTTTGCTAGCTCCTCTTGTAGCGATTCAATCTGCTGCTGCATTTGCGCGGCGTTTGCCAACTGATCCGCCTTAGTTTGGGCTACTAGTACATTGATTTGTTGTCGTACTTCCGCTTTTGCGGCCGTGAGCTGCTTTACTCGTTGCTTTTCCATCGCCAAATCTTGCGATTGCTGGATGCGCTCTTGTTCCATTTGCAAATAATCAATTTCCGAAGCAAATCGTTTGTCATACAGACCTTTCATCACCGACGTTCTTTTTGAAACGATCGGTAACGTTTTGGTTAGTTTTATGACACTTTCTCGCGTCGCAGCTTCTTCAGCTTGGGTTTTTAGCAACGTACTTTGCAGTCTTTTCCATTGTGCCCAATACTGTTGCCATTGCTGCCACAACAGACGCTTGTATAGCTTCGACTCCCTTTCTGTTGCTTGCAGTGGCGCAGAAACAGACAAAGTGGAGAAATCCAGGGATAGATAATCCAACACGCTCTGTTTTTCTACTGACATTTCCAGTAACGTTAACATCGCCTCTAAGACAGCTAGCTGTCGTTGTGATCGATACAGTTCACCAGCGAGTCTTTTTTCATCCGCAACCGTTAACGTTCGATCTAGCTCTATAAGCGACTGCCCTTTGCTAACATACTCACCTTCGCTTACCAGAATATTTTTCACAACGGCCTTTTCCAGCGGTTGGATTTGTTTGACACGGGAGCTGGGGATAATTTTCCCTTCGGCAGAAGCAACAACATTCACCTCACCTATACACGCCCAAGCAATACCGATAACCAGCAACCCGATTAAAACCCAAATCAACCAGCGGGCTAATGGATTCGGTGGAGCCTCTTGTATTTCTAGTGCAGCAGGTAAGAATGCTGCCAACTCTCGTGTCTTGGCGCCATCTCCCAGCTTGTTCCGGTTCTGCCAGGCATCTTTGAACACGGCAATGGCGCTCATTGTTCGTCTTCCGTCACGTTTGTTACTTTCTGCTCTTTTGTGGCTATCTGGCTTGTCTGACGTGATGTTTTTCTCTGTGGCGATTGCGACCTATTCTGAGCTTGCCTTTTGTCTTTCGAGGTGCCATTTTGCAGGCTTGGAACATGACTTTGATAGCTATACAACTTCGCATAATAGCGATTGAGTTTAATCAGTTGATCGTGAGTTCCTTGCTCAACAATACGTCCCTTGTCCATAACAACAATACGATTGCACTGGCGCACGGTACTCAAACGATGGGCAATAATAAATACACTTCGCCCTTTACAGATGCTCACCATATTATCCTGAACCAAGCGTTCCGATTCATAGTCAAGTGCACTGGTGGCTTCATCAAAAATAAGAATGCGAGGATTAGTAATTAGCGCCCTCGCGATTGCCAATCGCTGACGTTGGCCACCAGAAAGGTTGCTACCTTGCTCACCAACAATATTATCGTAACCCTCCGGTAAATCGACAATAAATTCATGGGCGCCGGACATTTTGGCGGCGGCCACCACCCTTTCCATTGGTGTGGATGGATCTGCCAAAGCGATGTTTTCTCGAATAGTGCGATTAAATAAGAAGTTCTCCTGTAACACCACGCCAATTTGCTTGCGCAACCACGCAGTGTCCACCATGGACAAGTCAACACCGTCAATAAGTACTCTTCCGGATTCCGGAATATATAATCGCTGTACAAGTTTCGTAATGGTACTTTTTCCTGACCCTGATCGACCCACAATGCCAATCACTTCGCCAGGCCTTACTTTTAAACTCAGGTCATCCAAAACAATAGGGCTATCGGTACGATAACGGAAACGCACACGTTCCAGTGCCACCGCACCTTTCAGCGAGGGTAAACGCGACCGATTCGGATTAAAACCCGGCTCACGGGGCGTATTAAGAATATCACCTAGACGTGCAATGGAAATTCCTGCCTGTTGAAAATCTTGCCACAGTTGAACCAATTTCAAAATTGGTCCGCTAACGCGACCTGCCAACATATTAAAGGCCACCAGTTGTCCCACACTGATATCGCCATCGATAACTAAATGTGCACCCCACCAAATAATACCCAGCGTCATCAACTTATTAATCAGTCCCGCAATTTGGTTTGCCACATTCCCCAGGTTTTGACTGCGAAACGAAGCATGTACGTAGCTGGAAAGGTGATCTTCCAACTTACGACGCATTTGTGGCTCGACTGCCATGGATTTAACGGTACCGATGCCGGTAATAGATTCCGTTAAAAATGCGGTATTGGCTGCGCCATGTTTAAATTTTTCATCCAATCTATGGCGAAGAATTGGTGTGATGAATACTGAAAGTAAAATATAGAAAGGGATGGTGCCGAATACGATCCAAGTCAAGGCTGGGCTGTAATACCACATTACCGCTAAAAACACGAAGACAAAAAACAGGTCAATCACCAGAGTTAACGCTGTGCCTGTAATAAAATTTCGAATCGTATCCAACTCACGTACTCGAGCGACATTTTGCCCCACTTGACGCGACTCAAAATACCCTAAGGGCAAATTCAACAAATGATTAAATAGACGAGAGCCTAACTGCACATCCACGCGATTAGTGGTGTGACTAAAAATATAGTTACGAATGCCACCAAGTAATGCTTCGAATACAACAACGACAAAAAAACCGACCGCCAGTACATCTAAAGTAGTAAACCCTCGATGCACCAACACTTTGTCCATCACTACCTGAAAAAACAAGGGTGTTACTAGCGCAAAGATTTGCAGAAAGAATGATGCTATCAATACTTCAGCAAACAGCTTTCGATACTTCACTAAAGCCGGGATAAACCAAGAGATATCGAACTTCTGTTGCAGGCTTTCCCCTAACCCATGACGACGGGTAAGAGCAATAATCTCACCCGACCACAGCGCCTCAAACTCGCTAAGAGCAAGGGATCGAGGTGCTTGCTCTCGTAAATCCTGAATAAGCACTCGAGCCTTACTTTCCTGCTCAACGGATGCTCCACCCGTATCGTCGTCACAAGACAGTTGTGCAACAATGACATATTCACCATCACGAGTCTTAGCTATAGCAGGTAACATCGCATTGTTGAGATCAGACAATAAAGGCTTAAAATGTTTCGCTTTTAACGTTAACTCTTTTGCTGCTAGCAATAACTCCGTGTCAGTAAACGACTTACCTGGAAGCGAAAACTGGTGCGCTAATTGACCTGGCTCAGCAGGCAGCTGGTGAAATCGCGCAATGGCAACCAGTGAATGTAATCCCGTATCCATACTTCTACTACATCATCCATTAATAATTATTCGCCCAACTAGATCACCTAATCGGTTTCGCGAATAGTAATACGAACAATAATGATTATCAATAGCAACAAGGCACCCTTTGTCCTGAAGGGCTTTCCAACTCACCGACAAATACATCTTTACCTGCTAGTGATGTATTAACCTTCGTACCAAATACAACTGAATTTTCTAGAATTACAAATACCTGTGTTTTGGACAGCATGAACTGCGTTGAACCGACTTAATTCGAAAGAGTAAAATAATCCATCAAAAACTGTCCAGCCGGTATCTGTGAATATTAAAAGTCTCTCAGTCGCACCTGCGATTGAATTACGGTGAACTCATTATCACTGATGCTTTTTGATAAACGCTTCAAAAAAATAGCAACACATGATCGACCTTACTTCTTTAAATGAAATTAAAAATCACCGTCATAATATTGCAAACGCGAATCATTATTAATACTATATGCAAAATTCTCGTCTCTCCCTCACACGCATTTTGAAGGTATTATGCTCACCTCCTCCCCAAAATCACTTATGCTGTTAGCGCTGCTCCCCCTAACATTCTGCGCTACTTCCACCTTGGCAAGCCCGTTTTATATTGGTGGGTACGTAGGGAAGTCAACAATTCAGGATGATCACTTTTTTGATCAATTAACAAACGAAACCGACACGGACTACACTAGCAACAGCTATTCCTTATTGGCAGGAGTAATCATAAAGCAAAACCTCTTGCTCGAATTCGAAGCTGGCACCATAGCACCATACATTTCCGAATCGTCACTAAGCTTTTCGTATGAGGAATTGAGTATTGAAAATAATTTTCTTCGTATCAACCTACTCCAAACCTTCCCGTTTCCCGGCGGCTATCATTGGTACATAAAAGAAAGTCTTGGAATTATTAGCGCAAAACAATCGTACACCAACGCTACTGGACAAATTAAAAAACGAGAGAAAACAAACACTATTTTCCTTGGGATTTCTCTGGGCATACAACAAGCGTTTATTTACCATCGCCAAAAACTAAATGCTTACTTGGAAGTACAATACAGCGGTTACAATTTAGAAAATGACAGCGATACCTACCACATCAGGCAACATTCTTTAGGTGGCGGCGTTAAGTGGAAATTTTGATCCCCACTGCTAATGTAAAAAATATTGCCGTTCGATGCGGCTTGACTACGTGTTTAAACGACGTCACCTTTAATATTTATCCGGGAGAATTTTGCGCGCTTATCGGCCCTTCTGGGTCAGGTAAGTCCGTACTATTTGAGGCGCTACTAGGGTTCCATCATATCAGTGCCGGAACCCTATCAAAACCAACAAAAGCTATTGGCCTTGTCCCTCAAAAAGACGAATTACATGAAAACATATCCCCCAAAGAAGCCCTAAAAATCAACGCAAGCTTGCGAGGCATCACCCAAGAAAAAGAGAAATTGGTTCAGTCTGTATTACAGCAAGTTGACCTTCTGGATCATCAACACAAACCCATTCGAAAGCTCTCCGGGGGACAAAAGAAGCGTGTATCAATTGCGCTTGAGTTTTTATCCTCATCACAACTATTACTTTTAGACGAGCCCTGTGCCAGTCTTGACCCGCAACTTGAGCTGCAACAAATGCAGCTCTTTAGAGAATTGGCCTCTCAAGGTCGCAGCATACTGATCTCAACACATAAAACACACAACCTTCATTTTTGTCATTGTTTATTAGTTATCTACAGCGGTACAGGTATCTTTTACGGAACTCCCGAACAAGCCATCAATCACTTTCACGTCACACAGGTTTCTGAAATCTATGGGCAGTTGAAAAAGAGATCTGTTCGTGATTGGCTTAGTTCTTATCAGGCATTTGAGCGCTCTCACAGATTTCTATCACGCTCACCTTACCCTTCACAGCATCAACCACCATCATCTACTGAAAAGGTCGCTCCTCCGACTCAACAAAAAAAGCCAACCAAAGCTGAAGACATTCTAAAGAGGATCGAGAATGCCAATACTTAATCGGCAATTTTTTTGGCTACCTTATAGGTACCTGCTGATATCAAGCAAAGATGCGGTAACTCTGGGGGTAATGTTAGGACAAGCGGCTTTTATCGGCTGGCTTTGTGCAACAATGTGGCAACGCATTCAAGGAGAAGGCCTAACACTTATTTTAGTAATGAGTGTTATCTGGCTAGGACTTATCGGTTCTTGCCGTGAAATCGTCAAAGAACGCAATATATTTGAACGGGAAAGACTAAGGGGCATTAGAAATGATGCATACCTATTATCAAAATTTATTGTCTTAGCATTCTGGTCCTTGATTCAAGTATTGCTCTTGTTAACAATGATAGAGCTAAAATTTTCACTACCCGGTGCTTTTGTTATACAAGCATTCAGCTTGTGGCTCATATCGCTGTCAGGCATTGCGTTGGGGTTATTGATATCCGCATCAGCTCATCGACAAGATATAGCGGTCATTGCTGTTCCACTAATACTCATTCCACAACTTCTTTTCTCAAGTAAGATACTCCCGGCAGATGCGCATACTGGTTTTATCGAACGCGTTAAACTATTCATGCCCACCTATTGGGGAGAGAGAATGTTTAACCATAGCTTAGCGGTTCCGCTGCAGTTATCAGAATCCCTTATTCCTTTTATAGCAATTTCTTGTCTTATATTATTTTTTCTTATTTTTACATTTACCTTACTAGCATTCATTAAAAGGCGTATTCGTTAATGATTAGAATCATTTCAGTTCTTATAGTTATTATCTCCGTATTAGGCGGGGGATATTATCTTGCTGGAGGATCAATTGGATACGGCGACGTGATTATTACCAGTGACCTATCAAATCTACGAAAACGAGCAAACCTGTTTTTGGAAGACATTCAATTTAAAGATTTTGATAGCGCAGCTGCACATCACGAAAATCACCTGTCTGAAACCATTGATATCCCTTACCTTATCACTCGGCTTTTTCTCGTAAAACCAGAGCTACTGGAAATACTTGACTATGAAATTACCTACGCAAAAATAGACTCAAGCAAACTCAGGGCCCGCGTAAAATACCAAATAAGCTACAAAGAATTGGTGAGAAATAAGTTTGGTAAAAGAGAACTTATCCTCTATTTCTATCGCCCCGATACAACGAGCAAATGGTATTTAAAACTTGAAGATAGCCTAAAAAGGCTGGTGCCAGATAAAAACAAAATAAGCAGTTAGCGCCTATACAGCTGATTTCAATGGCAATTCAGAAGGCAGCCACCCTAATCCCCATAGGAAACATTCCAATGCAAATGATAACAACAATCATTTGCATTGGAATGTTTTTACACTATTATTGAGGTAAGTTAGATAACAATAAACAGGACAATTTGAAATGGATATACCGCTAAATCACAACAAAATTGTTAATCGAAAAATCCCTACTGTCGAAAAGTCAGCGCCCAAGCCTCGAGGGAAAACCTGCACCAATCAGTGTTCAAATTGCAAAAAAGCAAGCTCAGCATAACATCGCATTATCATATGTGATTTGTTTTAAACTAAATCAAGCGAGACTGATGTTGAGACTCTAACCTGCCATCTGCAAGATCAACAAGACTCCACAGCGACTCGGCTTCCTTAAAAAATTCACCATGCAAAGGATTTTTCTCCAGCCAGCCAGCAAGCGCAAGCTCCATTGTTACATCACCTGGAGTTTCTCTTGTTTGCATAACCCAGCCAACAGCGCTCTCCCACATCGCTTCGCTTTCAACACTAGTAATATTTGGATTTTTATTCTGCATTTTCTGCTATCAACTAAAGCCTTCTCTTAATATTTATTAACCTGCATTAAAAGAAGACGAACAAGAGGACCAGAAAGTTAAATATTTCTATAAACAAACAAAAAAATACACGCTGAAACAAAAGCCAAACCTAGGCTTGCAAGCACTTTCGACAATGAGCCAAGGCATCACGAATCATAAAATTAACCAAAGTTGCGGACACACCCAACTCTTTAGCTATTTGTTTTTGGGTTACGCCCTGTAAACGATGAAGCTCTATCGCCCTTCGCGAACGCTCAGGAAGCTCACTTAACGCATCTGCAACTATCTGTAGATCACCCAAATCAAATACCTTTTTTTCAGGTGACTCCCCCGGGGCTGCCTCGTTCACCCCTGCCTCTTCGGACGTATGATATTGCCTTTCCAAAGCCAATCTACGGTGCTTATCAAGCGCCACATTCCGAACTAAACGAAACAAATAACTCTCTGGTTTTTGAATATCAACAGGAATGGTCATTTGAGAAATCTTAATGTATGTGTCTTGAACAACATCTTCAGCAAAATAACGACACCCAACAATTGATGCCGCTGAATTAATAAGTGCATTTCGATGCAAAAAGAAAGCATCCAAAAGATACGTTTTCGTTTCAATAGACTGCTGGTTCATTTTGATTTACTTGGTTAATTCGAAAACCAAACAATAACACGAATGATAATCACTCGCAACAAGCTGTTTTTTATGTTTTAATACCGCCACCTAACAACAACTACCTGCTTGTTCTGTATTTATACAACTACGTTACTTTTTTATTTTCCTAAAAAATCACTAACGGCAACGCATTGAATAAAACTGTTCAGATCAGCAGGATGAAGATAGTGAATATGAAACAAGCCTCACAACACAACGCATCAACGCTGCCTCAATGTCTCAAATATATGGCAGCTACCTACTCAGAAGAGCCTGCCTTTACCTATTTAATTGATGGTGAAAAAGAAGGTGATAAACATACCTACGCATCACTGCTTCGCCGTGTAGAAGCTATTGCCTCAGAACTTATTCATCGCAGGCTTAATACCGAGCGAGTACTAATAGCTCTCCCCCCTGGAATGGGATTTATCGAAACATTCTTGGCTTGCACATTAGCGGGAAGCATAGCGGTCCCCTGCTCTACACCTCGTAACCGAGAAGATGATTGGTCGCGTTTTATCACCATCGCGAAAGACTCTCGCGCTCAGGCAATTGTTACAACCAATGATTTTGTCGAAAAATATTCGAGCAACACTATTTCCAAACGCTTACTACAAAATCTTATTTGTGTACCTATAGATAAAATATCCGAGTCGCGGCGAGATATAAATGTTCTGCCTGATACATATGTAGAAGATGATATTGCATTTTTACAATACACATCAGGCTCCACGGGTAATCCTAAAGGCGTTATTGTTACCCACAGGAATATCGCTCACAACCTTACAACTATGCAAAACCATATGCAGATACCGTTCGGTTCCACGGGTGTATCATGGCTACCTCCCTTTCACGACATGGGGTTAATCGGTGGCATTCTGCTACCAATTTGGCGCGGTATGCATTCCATCCACATGACGCCAGCATCCTTTGTACAAAAGCCTATTCGTTGGATACAGGCAATGTCCAAATACAAGTCCGTTATCACAGCTTCACCAAATTTCGGGTACCAACTGTGCAGTATGCGTTGTGATGATAGTATGCTTGAGGGGCTGAATCTCTCTCACTGGGAAGTTGCATGCAATGCTGCTGAACCTATAAACCCTGATTTTCTTGAGTTATTTCACAACCGTTTTTCAGCTATTGGATTTAAGCTAGAAACCTATCTATGTGGTTATGGATTGGCCGAAAACACCTTAATTGTCTCAGGCCAAAAACGACATGCACCACCCACAATATTAAATATTAGCCGAGAGAATATTGCTCAAAATATTGCTACTGATTTTGAGGAAAACACAAGTAAAACAACCCCAAAGCACGAAAAACACCTTAGCCAAAAAATTGTTAGCTGTGGCCCCGTTGACGCAGATCAAAATGTAAAAATAGTCAATCCAATAACAAGGGTTGAATGCCTTGAAAATGGTGTTGGTGAAATTTGGGTACAAAGTGATAGTGTCGCAAAAGGTTATTGGGGGAAACCTGAGCTGTCAGAAAAGACCTTTAAAGCCTGTCTCGACGGTGTACAAGATGATTACTATTTCCGAACCGGCGACCTAGGTTTCATGCGGAACAATGAAATCTATATCACCGGCAGAATTAAAGACCTTATAGTGATACGTGGCCGAAACATCTATCCGCAGGATGTAGAGTCTGAAATAACAAAATCACACCCCGCACTCTATCCAAATTCCTGCGCTTGTTTTTCTGTTAGCGATGGTGATGGGGAGCACATAGTTTCCGTTGTTGAGGTAAAACGAACACATCGTAACGTTGAAGACACTGCTGAAATATTTTCTGCCATTCGAGCACGTGTATCAGAACACTTCCAACTATCTTTACACGCGTGTGTTCTAATTCCCCCAACTACATCCCTAAAAACATCCAGTGGAAAGATTCGACGTCAAGAAACGCGCACAATGTATCTAAACAACACACTGAAAGAGATTGTGAGCTGGCACAATCAAGCCATTCCCCTAGTAAACTTAGATCTAGAGAAAACAACACTCATAGATCGAAAAGAGTTAGATGCCGCTCCACCTTACCAGCGCAAGCAAATGTTACTCGATGCACTGCTATCGTGGATTGAGATAAGATTGGGAGCAGAGAGTTCCTCTCTAGACACATCAGCGAACATGTTTGAACTGGGGCTTGATTCTGTACTCATTGTAGAAATGTGTACGCTAGCAAATAATTTATTTTCATTAACCTTAACTAGCGATTTTATCTTTGAGAACCCTACCCTATCCAACCTAGCAGATGCACTACTGGATATTTCCTACGGAAAATCGTCCCAAGAAAACCCACAACGTACCGCCGAACAAACACCGAATAAGCCACCTGGAATATCTAAACTATCTGAAACATCTCAACTAAGTGAAACATCTCAACTAAGTGATAAAGATATCGATGCCCTTAGTGACAGTGAAGCATTAGAAATGCTAATGCTAGAAATTGAAACCTAGGACTAGCGAAAATCATATCGATCAGTACCGTTAAATTTACAGTATTTTGAAAGCTTCCATTACGTCCAGGAAAATGCAATGAAGAATGATCAGCCAGAACAGTCAGCTATTATTAAAAAGGCTCTCAAGAGCATAAAAAATCTTCAGGCGGAGCTACACGCAACCCGAGAAGAAATGCATCAGCCCATCGCTGTCATCGGTATGGCTTGCCGTTTCCCTGGCGCAAGCACTCCCGAAGAGTATTGGCAAAACCAAGTACAAGAAAAAAATTGCGTTAGCGAAGTGCCTCTATCTCGTTGGGATTGGCGAGATTTTTACGATGAAAACCCCTCCCGCGTTGATAAACTAAATACTAAACATGGCGGTTTCATCGAAAATGTTGACCAATTTGATGCTGATTTCTTTGGAATTTCACCCAAAGAAGCCAACTTCCTTGACCCACAGCAACGTATTTTGCTTGAAGTAACCTGGGAAACTTTTGAAAACGCAGGTATCATTCCAAGTAAAATAAAGGGAAGTTCGACCGGTGTATTTGTCGCATTGTCCGCGATGGATTATATGATGCTTGAAGCACAACAAGTATCAGCAGAAGCAAGTTCTCCTTATGTAGCAACCGGATGCTCATTTAGCACTGCCGCAGGACGCATCTCATATACTTTTGGGTTTCATGGCCCTGCACTATCCATTGATACCGCTTGCTCATCATCACTAGTGGCCATGCACCAAGCTGCACAAAGTATGCGTAAAGGGGAATGTAATCAGGCGATTGTTGCGGGTATAAATATACTACTGACTATTGAGCCGAATATTAATTTTTCTAAAGCACAGATGCTTTCGCCAGACGGCCGTTGCAAAACATTTTCTGACGACGCTGACGGTTATGTTCGCGGGGAAGGCTGTGGGGCTGTATTACTTAAACCTCTAAGCGATGCCCAAAGAGATGGCGATAATATTCTCGCTGTATTAAAAGGATCCGCCATCAACCAAGATGGAGCCAGCGCTGGATTAACCGTTCCTTATGGTCCTGCTCAAAGAGATGTTATCCAGCAAGCGTTAAAAGACGCTAGAGTCCCCGCCTGTGACATTTCTTACGTTGAAGCCCACGGCACAGGAACTGCACTGGGAGACCCTATTGAAGTCAAAGCTCTCGGAGAAGTTTTCAGTGGTAATAGGGAAAAGGCTCTTGTCATCGGTTCAGTTAAAACACAAATTGGACACCTAGAACCCGCAGCTGGCATTGCAAGTTTTATCCGTACAGTTATGGCAATGCAAAACAAAACGCTGCCTCCTCACCTCCACTGTGACACTCTCAATACTCGCATTGCGTGGGACGATTTGAATTTAAAAGTCGCGGGTTCTCCAGAACAATGGGAAGCAACTAAAAACGAAGATGGGACAGAGGTACGTCGAGCAGGTATAAGCTCGTTTGGCTTCAGCGGAACAAACTCTCACGTAATACTGGAAGAATATGACAGAAAAAGTGTGGAAATTACTCATAGCACTTCACCAGAATTAACGACTGCAACAGAGAAAACCGAACCAAAGCTGCTGACGCTATCAGCAAAAAGTCTATCTTCATTACAGCAAATGGCTAAAGACCTATTAGTAACATTGAGTAGTGATAGAGCACCAAGCCATTCGGCTTTGGCTAATGCGCTAAATACAAAACGCAGTGATTTTAAACACAAGATTTGGTGGATTTCAGATAATTTATCCGAAACCCAAAAAACGCTAGAAACCATTGCGCAGACTGATACAAATACAGACAATGTCACTGAAAGTTTTAGGGCTGCAAACATTAACTACCACTATGCCCGTGCAGTTGGTCACAATATGGCCTTTATGTTCACAGGACAAGGCTCTCAATGGTCCGGAATGGGGCTTGATATTTACAAACAACACCCAACGTTTAAAAACGTTATTGATCGTTGTGCAGACATTTATTCATCTTATTCCAGCACTGCATTAACTGATATTATTTTCTCTGATCAACACGCGTCACCGTTAAATCAGACAGAAAACACACAACCGACACTTTATGCTATAGAGATCGCTCTAGCGAACACGTTAATGGAGCTCGGCTATAAACCCGACGTCGTACTTGGGCACAGCGTCGGTGAATATGCGGCCGCCTGTGTGGCCGGGATATTCAGTATCGAAGACGGCATGAAAATGGTATGTGAACGTGGCCGACTCATGCAAAAGTTACCAGAAAGCGGCAGCATGATGGCTGTATTTACGGAAACAGCAACACTTAAAGAAATAGTTGATAACACGACCCTACAAATTGACATCGCTGCGATCAATAGTCCTGGCCAAGTTGTTGTAGCAGGCTCTGATACCGACTTAGACGCGTTTTCTAAGCTATTGGCAAAAGACACCATCAAGACCAAAATGCTAACCGTATCTCATGCATTCCATTCATCGTTGATGGAACCCATGCAGGAACAATTTAGAGATTTTTTGCTACAAATTGAATTCTCTAAACCAACATTACCACTTATCTCGAATATGACTGCAACATGGGCGACCAATGACATCGCATCCGCAGACTACTGGGTGGATCACGTCCGCGCACCAGTTATGTTCGCTGACAGCGTTGCCTTTTTATCTAATCAATCACGTCATATTGTGATTGAAATCGGCCCACAACCTACATTAACCGCCAACGCAAAACAGGTATTGTCTGAATCAGACAATGATAACCTTCAGCTAATACCAACCATAAAGCGAGACGGGAAATCTTGGCATGATGTGTTAGCAACTATTGGCGAGTGCTACAGCGTTGGAGTACCGCCTCTGTGGAATACATTACATTCAGATTCACCACGGGTTCGACTGCCTAATTATCCATTTTTCCGTCGCCGCTTTTGGTTTTCTGATAACCCACAATCCCAATATGAATGGCATCAAGCGCGTGCTAACGGTGGACTAGCCGGTGCCTCAGAAAAAAGTTTACTAGGCCAAGAGCTTAGCCTGGCGGGCGACCAGGAAGGCTCCTATTATCAGAATACGATTTGCAATCGTTTACCCGGGTATCTAGAAGAACATCGAGTATTTGACCAGGTTGTTTTTCCCGCTGCAGGTTGGTTAGACATTCTTTCTACCGCAGCGCAAAAAGAGCTTGGCAAAAACAAACTCGTTCAATTGAAACGCGTCGAAATCAAACAAGCTCTGTTTCTAACGGATCAAAAAATAAGTATACAAACAGTTGTTGAAGGTAATCAGATCACTGTTTACTCTAGCCACATCATTAAGGACGAAAAAAGGAAATGGGTTCCCTTTGTTTCCGCGGAATTCTTGGAGGCCAACTCAGACACGACAATCAATACCGTTAGTGTTAAAGATAGCGAAACTATGTCCGCTGAAACCATGTCCGTTGAAGCATTCTACAGCCGCCTTGCTGACGAATCGGGATTAGCCTATGGCCAAGGCTTTCAATGCGTATCAGATGTAGAATTCAATATAGAAACAGGCTTATCCACTGCCCTTCTATCGGGTGGTTGTGGCGATTGTGGCATGATCGACATTGGCATTCTAGATGGCGCATTACAAACAGCAGGCCCCATCGTTAAGGCCCTCGAAAACGAAACCTATCTTCCACTCTCTTTTGATTCGGTACGTTTTTTTGATGCAAAGAAATTAGAGTCGACAGACGACACTACATTTCGGTCTCACCTATCCCTTGAATTATTGAAAACAGGGCTATACAAAGGTAACATTTTAATTACAGACAAAGACAACAAGCCACTGTTAGAGTTATTAGGCCTACGCTTGATTCCTACTCCTCACAGTATCTTGATGAGTAATAAAGATACCGATACCAATGATCTGTACTACCACAATGAATGGGTT
This sequence comes from Gammaproteobacteria bacterium 42_54_T18, assembly GCA_002163245.1. Taxonomy (GTDB): domain Bacteria; phylum Pseudomonadota; class Gammaproteobacteria; order Pseudomonadales; family Ketobacteraceae; genus 42-54-T18. The sequence continues at coordinate 18,943 of MAAL01000115.1, forward strand.
GAACCAGAAAAAATATCCGACAAAAAAACTGCTCATGATAATCAGTCCAATCACGATAACGTATGGTGGCTAATATTAAATACAGAAGGTTTAGCTAATGCCTTATCACTACTTCCACAGCAGTTAGAAAATGAAGGCGTAAAAGTAAGAATAGTACCTCAAGACACTCTATCATCAGTACTCAAAGAGGAAAGCCCCTTACCCAGTAAAATACTGCTATTTTTAGAAAGTTGCGATAACCTGGATATTACTGGATCAATATCTTCTATTGAAAATAGTGTTTCTCAGCTAAAACTTTTACAAAATAGATTTTCACGAAATGAAATCAACCTTGTTCCTCTCATAGGCAAGGGGTCAAATAAAGTAGGCAGCTATCTTCAAGCGGCACCGCTGTTTGATGCACAACGATTATTTATTCGAACCGTTGCAAATGAGCAAGACAACTGGAACAGTCAATTCATTGAGTATTCTCAGTCAGAAGAAAGCGTTAAAACACTGGTTAAGTTATTAATCACCCCTCTTAACGAGAAACAACTACGTATTAATGACGAAAACGTCCTTGTTGAGCGACTTATTCCAGGCATCGAAAGCGATAGAAAACAAAGAGAAATAACTCCGCTCCCAAATGCAGAAGCCTATAAATTACAATTAAGTGATTTTGGAAGTTTCGAACAACTGACACTGGTCGGTGATGAAATTTCTCTACCAAAGAAAGATGAAGTCTGCGTTGAAATTCAGGCGTCTGCTCTTAACTTTAAAGACGTCTTGTTTACTCTAGGTGCGCTAAATGAATACTTGGAACAACAAGGTATCACAGACGCCAAGGATCTTCCGTTAGGTTACGAGGGCGCCGGTATCGTTAAGCATGCTGGTAAAAATGTTACTAATATCCAAATCGGTGATAAAGTTATCGTCAGTGCCACAGGCTGTTTGGCGAGCCACGTCACGGTGCCATCTGCCACCGTTTCAATAATGCCAGAAACATTGTCATTCGTTGAAGCCGCTGCACTTCCCACTGTCTACATGACGGCAATCTATGCTCTACTGGAACTAGCAAAACTTAAATCCGGAGACAAAGTACTGATCCACGCAGCAGCCGGCGGAGTTGGACAGGCAGCGATTCAAATCGCAAAAGCACAAGGCGCTGAAATATTCGCAACCGCATCACCAAGAAAGTGGTTTTTTTTACGTTCACAAGGAATTACGCATATTTATAATTCCCGCGACACGGATTTTTCACAGGCAATTCTTGATGATACCAACGGCAATGGTATTGATGTCATTCTTAATTCGCTAAATGGCGACTTTATTCCGGCGGCGCTTAATGCATTAACGGATAAAGGACGTTTTGTTGAAATTGGTAAAATCGGTGTATGGTCTGACGAGCAAGTATCTGAATTACGCCCAAATGCAAAATACTGGTCCTTTGATTTAGCTGATTCAGCAACACAGAATCCAGAATTATACGCAGAGCTGCAACGTTTACTATGGCAAGGTTTTAATGAGAATAGATTCAACGCTCTTCCTGTAGAAACTTTTTCAGTACAACAAGCCGCCACAGCATTGCGTCATTTAAGCCAAGCAAAAAACCTTGGTAAGGTCGTCCTTACAATGCCGACACGACATGAAAAAGCTGTCAATGAAAAAAAAAGCTACCTTATTACTGGTGCGAGCGGATCTATCGGCAGTTCATTGATTGACTGGTTATGCGAACATGGAGCGAAATCCATTGTTTTAGTAAGTCGATCAAAACCTGAGAACGTATTACATCGTGTTGCCCAACACCAAAAAAGAGGAACTAATGTTGTGTGGGTAACAGGGGACGTTAGTGATGCACAGGTGATCACTCAGTGTATCTCTGAAGCCTCACAACTTGCTCCTCTCGGTGGTATTTTTCACGCCGCAGGGGTTATTAAAGATGCAATATTCCAACGTTTAGAGTGGGCCGACTTTGAAACAGTTTGGAGACCAAAAGTCACATCAGCTTGGTTGTTACATAAAGCTACTGAACATCTAAACCTGGATCATTTTGTTTTATTTTCTTCTATGGCAGCTATTATGGGCGGCCCTGGACAAAGTAATTACGCCTCAGCCAATGCCATGTTAGACGGCCTCGCCAAACTCCGCCGACAACAAGGCCTATCCGCATTAAGTATCAATTGGGGCCCATGGCAAGCCAGTGAAAGCAGTGGAGGAATGGTTTCAACTTCTGATATCGATTTGGAGAAATACTTTGAGACCGTTGGGATCCACCCTGTTTCGGTTCAAAAGTCTTTTGATAAAATGGAAGCTGTTATGCTAAACCCTCCAATGAGTGGTGTTGTTTCTGTTATGTCGGTGAACTGGAACAAGGCACTAACCCATCAAAGTGATCCAATGAGTTTCTTTGACCACATCCTGCAACAGGAGGCATTTCAGAACGAGAATAAGTCTATAACTCGCGGTGATTTACTTAAGTCATTGAGCGAGTTAGATGAAGACCAACGCAAACTAGCACTTCAAACAGAGATACAACAACAGCTCGCGATGGTAATGGGTTTTGAAAATGGCGATCTTCCAGAGTTAGACACTGGTTTTTTTGAGATGGGAATAGACTCCCTAATGGCGGTAGAATTCAAAGGGAGCCTTGAACAAAAATTAGACATAAAACTACCCGCCACTCTCTTAATGGAAGTACCAACAATAGGAGACCTAGTACAAGAATTATGTATCCGAATTTCTACTCGTCTTGCAGAAGAAGAGGATGAGCTATTAATTATGGCTGACCTTCTCGATGAGTTTGAAGACGAAACAACCTAGATAAAAATAGGTAGCGGTAATAATATCGTTGCCTATTTTCAATCCCAGGTCTATTAGCGAACCGTTGGCAGTTATCTAGCACTCCATATATAAAACACACATCACAGGATTTTATTTATCATGGCAACGATACAACATTTATATTCCAAGTCTTTTACGATAGTTAATTATCTGGCCATTATCGTCTTAATTACTGTCCTTACCCCGCAACCCTCTCTAGCAGAAGGCGTGCAACCTTTATCGTCAACTCTACCCCACAACCTTTCCCCTTGGGGCATGTTCCTCGCCGCAGACAACATTGTAAAAGCGGTAATGATAGGTTTAGCATTCGCTTCATTATTAACATGGTCAATATTGCTATCTAAGTCCATAGAACTTCTAACGCTTAAACGAACGTTGCGAAAAAATGTAGAAAACATTCTAGCATCCAATACTCTTAGTGAAGCTTTGCAATCAAATCAAATACACGGTGTTGGGCGAGAGTTGATAGAAGCTGCCGATGCAGAGCTTCACCTTTCTTCAGATTTATTAGGTAAAGAATCCAACAAAGAAGGCATCAAAGAACGCGTCGCATCCCGTATTTCTCGAATAGAAGCCGCATCAACTCGCCGAATGCTAGTAGGCACAGGGTTATTGGCCACCATTGGCGCTGTTGGCCCATTTATTGGATTATTTGGCACCGTATGGGGCATCATGAATAGTTTTATCGGAATATCGAAAGCCAATACAACCAATTTAGCAGTGGTGGCACCAGGCATAGCCGAAGCGCTATTAGCTACGGCTCTCGGCTTAGTTGCTGCGATTCCTGCAGTGATTATTTATAACCATTTCACTCGTCAAATTGCAGGCGCAAAATCACTAATATCGGATAGCTCTGCAAGTATTATGTGTCTGGTATCAAGAGGGCTAGACCGAGGCACAAGCCTTCGATTGGTCAAGCAGAAAATAGCGAATTAGATAATGGCATTTCAACTAAACCAAAGCGACGATGAACTTGCTGAAACCCATGAAATAAACGTTACGCCATTTATTGATGTGATGTTAGTGCTTCTTATCATTTTTATGGTTGCGGCCCCACTCGCAACTGTCGACATCAATGTTGACCTACCAGCATCTACGGCTGAAACCAAATCACGTCCAGATGCACCCATATACCTAACCCTTAAAAGCGACCTCAGTATCGCTCTAGGTGATAGCGTAATTTCTCGAGAGAATATAAAACAACAACTAGATAACGTTACTAAAAACGACAATACCTCACGCATATTTTTACGCGCTGACAAAACCGTTGCTTACGGCGATTTAATGGACTTAATGAATGAACTACGAGCAGCAGAATATTTGAAAATTGCACTTGTCGGCCTAGAAAGCTCGACTCCTGAAGCGCCTGTATTGCCGTGAAATACAACAATAACAAAATAAAGACCCTCGCTATCTCCTCTTCACCATGGATAAAAGGCGACACCTTTCGCTGGGTCGGATCATTTGTATTGATAACCGCACTACACATAGGTGCCGCACTATTCGCGATGAACCAAGCATCAGCCGGTTCGAATGCTGAATCAAGACCTTTGGCTGCAATTATGATTGACCTGGCACCTGCACCTGTAGCACCCAAGCCCAAAGAGATACTGCCAGAACCAGAGCCTAAGCCGGAATCCAAACCAACGCCCTCTCCTAAGCCGAAAATTAAACCGCTACCAATTACTCCGATAATTAAGCATGCAAAAGCGATCATCCCATCCAAACCTATTGAGAAAAAGCCAGAACCTGAGGTTGAGAAACCCCTACCCAAAAAAGACCTGTCCCCTGAACCTATCGAGGCCCCAGAAGCCCCAGTCGCAGCAGCACCAACCGATGGCGAATTATCACTAAATAACAAACAGTCTCGCGCCACTTGGCAGTCAGCATTATTCAATCATCTCGCACGTCATAAACGCTACCCCCGCTTGGCCAAACGTAATAGAGAAGAGGCTGTTATCTTGGTTCGTGTCATCATTAGCCGAGATGGAATGGTACTCAACTCTCGCCTGGAAAAACCCAGTGAATTTGGCGCCCTAAACAAGGAGGCGTTAGCATTAGTTTCGCGCGCTCAACCATTGCCAGCTCCGCCACCAGAAGTTAAAGGTGAAACTATTGAGTTTGTAATACCTGTAGAGTTTTCTTTACGTCGGTAATGCAATCAACAATACAACGCTACCTAACACAACCGGTAAAATTATTAAAACACTGCTGTATCACTCCCAACTACCACTACATATACCTACTACACGCTCGCCATTCAGATGATGGATGTGATGAACAGTCATGATCAACTCTCATTCACAATTTCTGTACAAAACAACCATTGCAAATACGAATCACTCTCGCTAACATCCGCATCTTAATATTCTAATCAATAAAGTCATGGGTAAATAGAGATGTTTAAACGTAGTGGACTAATGATGAGTGGAGTAATTATTGCGGCATGCCTGCCCAATTTATTACTGGCAGAAGTGATTAAAGTTAACAACGCAAATACCACCGAAACCAATGTTGTAACCCAAGAAGAGATCGAGGTTGTAGGTACTCAAGAGCGTGCGTACTCAGTTAACCAAATGGGAACCGCAAGCAAATTTAACTTATCTAGCATGGACACGCCGCAATCCGTTTCCGCGATCACCTCAACTCAAATAAAAGAATTTGGACTATTTTCACTCAACAGTGCATTAAGCAATGCAGCAGGCATCAATGTTGAACAAGTGGAAACTGGCAGAACCTATTTTACAAGCCGAGGCTTTGAGATAAACAATTTTCAGGTCGATGGCTTAGGTGTATTAGCCAGAGGCACAAAGCGCGGTGAATTTGATACCGCAATTTACGAACGTATCGAAGTTGTACGAGGAGCCAATGGTTTAATGTCTGGGGCAGGAAATCCATCGGCAACGGTTAATCTTATACGAAAAAGGCCTACTCAAGAATTTCAAGGAGAGATAACATCAACTTATGGCTCCTGGAACAACAAGCGTATTGAAATCGATGTTTCCGGAAGCTTAGACGAAAGAGTTAGAGCTCGTGCAGTTTTAGCTAAACAAGACAAAGAATCATATTTAGACTGGTACGAATTAGACAAAACGATTGGATATGGAGTCATAGAAATTGATCTTTGGGAAGGCAGCCTCCTAACTTTACTACATAGTTCTGAAAACGTTAAAGCCGATAGCCCTTTATGGGGCGCATTAACACTATTTAATACCGATGGTTCCGAAAACGAATACGATGTATCAACCAGCAGTTCTAACGATTGGGCCTATTGGGATAGTAAAATAAATAGATCGTACATTGAGTTAAAACAAGATTTTGGTAACGACTGGTCACTAACTGCTGCATACACCTATGTAGATATGAAAGATGATTCAGAATTATTTTATGTGTATTCCCACCACCTTGTCACCACGCCAGCTAATGATACATTGCTAATAGGTTACGCTAGCGCCTACACAAAGGATGAATACCACAACGTATTTGACATATACGTCAATGGCCCTTTCTCTCTGGCAGGCAAAGAACACGAATTAGTGATAGGGGCTAACCGTACAAAAGTCAAATACGACAATGAATCTCTATATGACTACACTACTGGCAATGGATTTCCTTTAGTTGGTAATCTATATTCTTGGAATGGCAGCACCCCAAAACCCACGTTTACCGATGATCCATCTAATCTTCCCAACGGTGGTCAGGTCAAAGATGTCCAGGAATCTTTCTACGCCGCTGTTCGAGCCGAAATCTCTGATGACTTACACATCACAGCTGGCGCACGAATTTCAGATTGGGAGTCAAAAGGTGGCGACTATGGAGCAAGCAAAGAGAGATCTGAAACAGGTGTCGTTACTCCATACTTAGGCGCTGTTTACAATGTTACCGAACATCTTATGGCGTACGCCAGTTATACGGAGATATTCACACCACAATCAGAAGTGGATGCAAATGGTTCAAGCCTAGATCCAATCGACGGTGAGAGTACTGAACTAGGCCTAAAGACAAACCTATTCAACGATAATTTGGTTCTATCTATTGCTGTATTTAAAATTGACCAGAACAACCTAGCCCAACCTGTGCCAGGGGCGCTAGATGTATTCCGTGAAGCAGACGGAATAAGTAGCAAAGGTTATGAATTAGAAGCCGTTGGTCAAATCGAGGACAACTGGTCAATAAGCACAAGCTTCACAAACCTAACCATTGATGCTGGAAAACGGGATAAAAATGTTGAGAACTACACACCAAACCAGACATTCAAATTGGCAACAAGTTATCTCGTCCCTCAATTAGAGAAATTAAAATTGGGCGCAAACGTACGCTGGCAAGCGAATATATCCCGCGATCAAGGTGATACAATCGACTGGACGGACCCAGCAAACCCGGTAACAATTGCAACTGACATAGAATCCAAACAGGATGCTTATGCGCTATTTAACATAATGGCCAGCTACGAGTTTAACGATAACCTCAACACGCAATTAAATGTTAACAACGTCACCAATGAAAAATACCTGACTAGCCTCTACTGGCCCCAAGGGTACTATGGCACACCAAGAAGTTATCAATTATCAGTTAACTATAAACTCTAACGCACCAATACTTTAGTTTACTATTTTGCCAGGCATTTATGCCTGGTTTTTTTTGCCTTCCACAAACCAACCCACTTCTATACCGGTCAAAGGGAACCGTTGACCTAAACGTATAAAAAAGAACCCGCTATTGCCAATGCTAATACGAACGATTACTATATGCATTACCAGGCAGGTTGGACGTGTTGCTGGCGAGGCATCTTCGTTTCCTCATCATCCCCAAAAAAACAGCTTTCTCAATACATCATCCAAAGCGCCAATTAGAAGGTCGTCTTTCACCACTCTAAAAACAAAGGGGACTACCAATGAGGAGCCAAATCAGTACGCAAAATACGTCTACAAAACCAATTACACGAAAAAAGAAGAAGCTAACAGCTCATCGAGCAGCTTACCTCGTCCATAGTTTTATCAGTTTAAAACTCTCCTTACTATTCTCCATCGTACTCATTACCGGCACTCTAGCCGTCTTCGCAGAAGAAATAGATTGGTTATTCTATCCAGAAATTCGGGTATCCCCTCTCAGTGAGCGGATGAACGAAGGTGAAGTTTTTGACCGTATGCAAGCAGCCATGCCAAATGTCGGTCTAAGCGCCTACTCCACCGCTAACGATCGCCAACGAACCGCAGCAAATGCAGTAATGTCGTTACCTGGAGGGGGCTTCAAACGGGTATGGGCCAACCCCTATACAGGGATAGTAACAGGCACCACTGATTTTTTGACCGTCGGCGAATTCCTTTCCATATTGCACAGAAACTTATTTATGCCCCTTATCGGTCGATCTTTGGTAAACGTGTTTGGCCTGCTGTGTTTAACCGGTCTAATTACGGGATTAATTTCGTACCGAAAGTTCTGGAAAGAGTTTTTTACACTTCCACGGTGGAATGTAAAACCCAGGGTTTTTCTAGGCGACCTACATAAATTTTTAGGGTTATGGTCCCTGTGGTTTGTACTCATCATAGGTGTTACCGGTAGCTGGTGGTTTTATCAAAACCCTCTCACCCAATACAACATTACCCCTCAATTCTTACCCGCCAAGACAATTGACCCTGCTCTTGATCAAAGTGATTTGGATAGGTTAGGCACTCATATCCCCACACCACTACGGGCTAGCGACATTGTTGCTGCTGTAAAAAAGTATGACCCAGACTTTACTACTCACTTTTTAATCCCTCCAGAACACAACGGTATGGCCTATACCGTCAGAGGTACCAAGCAGGACTTACTGACCAGCAAATGGGATGCAAGCTATTTTGTTCACCCCTATACAGGGGTCATCATTGGCTCTAGATTAACTGAAGACGCTCCTCTATTAACCCGTATTGATATGTCTATGCGCCCTCTTCACTATGGCACATGGGGCTATGACGGTTGGGGCGATCTGATTGTAAAATGCATCTGGTTTTTCTTCGGCCTTGCCATGAGTATCATGTCGATATCCGGCATGATTATTTTCTATCAACGAACCAAGTCCGCTACGCAAAAGCTTCTACCCAAAGACAACAAGAAAAGAAAACTCCAACAGGTATGGAATGTTATTCGGCCTTGGGGTGGCCCAATGTCGGCGCTCAAATACGTAAACTGGGCATTTATTATTGTTATTTTCATAGGCATCAATATTGGTTTTAAACTTCAAAGCGAAGGCACTTCTGGGTCGGGTTATCAATACGCATCCCAGCAGCTTGGTGATTGGGAAATCTCTCTAAACGCAACATTAGGGCTTCTTGAAAAAGATATGGACCCGATTCAAGCAGGTCGACAAACCACACTTAACGCCTACATAGAAAACGGAAATCCAAAAGCAATAAAGTTCATGTACGTTAACGTCAAAAAGCCACGCACTACCAGGGCTCCAGGCTCGGTGGTTCATGGAACAATTGGTAACCAGCATGCCCACATGCCCGTCCCTAAAAAACTCAAGGAAGGCTTAGAACTATGGCTAACAATTGAGGACTGGCAAGGTAACTTCTACCAAACTTCCTGGCCTCTTATGCCGGATGGACTAAAAACCATTGACTTGCGAATACAAGGATAGTTGCTATCCCAGCTAAAAAAGGAACCTCAAATGAAATCTCATTTTATTTCTCCAAAATACCTATTGTTGCTCTTCGTTTTTTGTGGCTCGGCACAAGCCCACTATCCAGTGCTTAATTGCAAAATGGATACTGGCGTTAAACAAGTTATCTGCGAAGCGAGCTTCTCAGACCGCTCGAAAGCTCCCAACGTCGTAATGGAAGTTTTTTCAGAAGATGATGAGCAAGTTGCCAAAGGTCACACCGACAACAGCGCAATGTATCGTTTCACACCTCCTTCTGGGGCCTATTTCATCATTATGGATGCAGGCCCAGGCCACGTTCTTGAAATATCGGATGAAGAAGTAAATGGCATTTAATAGCGAAACGGTAGCTCCCTGGAGCGGAAAAACTGAAGATATTATTGTTTTCTCTATCCTTGCGGCGATACTCGCTATATCTAGCACGCTATTACACCTCTTTTATCCTTCAGAGCAAAACCATGGAGAGGTAACACCACAAGCCCTACGCCAAAGTCTTGTGGCATTAAGCAATGCTGCAGAAGAAATAGTTATGCATGAAGAGTTCATGGGAACCCGTCCAAACCTTGATACCTTGATCGAAATGAAGTTGAGCCCTTTCAGTGAAAATGAATTCGACAACATGACAAAACTTCGTTGGCAACAAGACTCACATTGTTTTATTGCAGAAACCACCGACTTAACCCCCCCATACCAAATAAAATTACATTTTTCTGCAAAAGAACCTAGCGCCCCCCCTGAAATCTCGTGGCGTATTGCCAATGAAAATTCTCCGCTCTCCGTAGCAAACTGCCAGAAAACTCACAACTCAAACTGGCAACGTATTCGAAAATCACAACCGGATGCCAAAGATGCACACAAACACTAATTCAAAACACCACCTGATAAAAATGATGTTCTTTATACTCATATTTTTATCTACATCTGCATCGGCAAAAATCAATATCGGGATCACCCTGCATCCTTATTACAGTTACGTAAAAAATATCGTTGCCGATAAAGCCAATGTCATTCCGCTTATCGAAGCCGGCTTTAACCCTCACGCCTACAAGTTATCCCCCGCCGACCTCAATCGCTTACAATCCATGGATGCGATTGTTGTCAATGGCATCGGCCACGATGAGTTCGCAATTGATGTGCTTAAAAAACTCAACTTGAAAGACCTCAATATTATATACGCCAATGAATCCGTTCCTCTTATTAGTAAGCCTGGCGGGAAGAAGCACAACCCACACACCTTTGTTTCTATCGACGCTGCCATTCGTCAGATATACACAATCGCGCGCCAGCTTGCTAAAGTTGACCCTGACAATGGAAAATTCTATATAAGAAATGCATGGATTTATGCAAAAAAACTTCGTCACATCAAAAATCAAGCCTCTATAAAACTACGTAATTTAGATTTAAGTAATATTCGAATAGCAAGCACCCACAATGCATACGGTTATTTGTTGCAGGAATTTGGCATGACCGTTTCGGCAGTTGTGGAACCCGCACACGGTGTTTCACCTAGCGCCTCTCAACTTCAGAAAACTATCAATAAAATTCGTGATGTTAATGTTCATATTCTATTTACTGAATTAAACATGGCTAACCAATATGTGAAGGTTATTGAAAAAGAAACACAGTCTCGTTTATTTCATTTTTCCCATATGACATATGGGGACTATAGAGAAGAGCTTGTCATTGAAGATATGAGCCATAACCTTGATACTTTAGTGTCGGCCCTGACCTATGCAGCAGGGAAAATCACTCTATGATTCCCGAAAATCTTCCTGGCCCGTCAATTTCATTAAAGAAAGTCTCCCTTAAAAGTGGCACACAAACATTACTTGAGAATATCTCTTGTGAGTTTGAAGCCAATAAATGGCACGCAATCCTTGGGCCAAACGGCGGTGGTAAAAGCACGTTACTTAAAACCATCTTAGGATTAAACAATCATACTGGAACAATCAACATTGATTGGCCAATTACTACGGACCAACCTAAAAATACAAAACAACGTATCGGTTACATCCCTCAGTTAATGCCGTTTGATCCCAGCTTACCGATATCTGTGCGCGACTATTTGTTAATGTCACTGTCCTCAAGGCCTATCTGGTTCAAACGTAGCCTGCCGAGCAATATTACGGATGCACTAAAGCATATTGAACTTACCGATAAACTCGATAGAAAAATTGGTGATTTATCCGGTGGGGAGAGACAACGGTTAATGATAACAACCGCACTGTTACAGAATCCCAGCCTATTAATTCTTGATGAGCCGATGACCGGACTTGACCGTCAGGGGCGTGAGGACACACTCCGATTACTAACACGTTTCCATAAATCTGGTGGCACCATTTTAATGGTCGAACATGAGTGGAACTTAGTAAACGAACATTGCGACCGCGCCTACTGGATCGACAAGGGGCTGACAAAGTCTGACTCTCCCAGCGCATTACTCAACTGGCAGAGCCAACAAAGTGAACTCGTAATATGATGACAACAGTGTATGAACTATTTTCTAGCGGAGTAGATCAAGGCCTATTACCCCAGATGTTTGCCTATGAGTTTTTGATCAACGCACTCTTAGCCAGTATCATGATTGGCCCACTACTAGGCCTACTGGGCACACTGGTTGTTGTGAAACGACTTGCCTTTCTTTCTGAGGCTGTTGGACACAGCGTATTAACCGGTGTCAGTATCGGGATTTTGCTTGGGGAGCCTGTAGAATCCCCCCTTATTAGTCTCTTTAGCTTTTCAATCTTCTTTGCGTTACTTCTCCAATGGGTAAAGGGCCGCTCAACTATTCCGTATGATGCACTCATTGGGGTTTTTCTTTCTTTTGCATTAGCAATGGGGGCGGCACTGCTACTTTACGTTGCTAAGAAGATCAATGCTCACTTAATTGAACAGGTAATGTTCGGGTCAATACTCGTGGCTAGTGTTGGCGATCTCATCATGTTATTTACTATTTGTAGCATCGTAGTGCTACTGAGTTTCCGCTATGGAAATCACGCCTATCTCGTCGCCATTTCTCCAGAAGTAGCCCATAGCCAACGAATTAACACCCGTGCACATGATTATGCCTTTGTTATTATGATCGCATTAATCACCGTCGCCTCGGTAAAAATAATCGGTGCTGTTCTGGTGGGGGCCTTATTATTAATACCCGCTGCAAGCGCGAGGCTCATTGCAACAAACCTCAAACAACTGCTATTCCTATCTATTTTGTTTTCCAGTAGCTCATCTGTATTGGGTGTACTGATTCCAATGTATAGCCAGTGGCCTGTTTCAGCTGGCCCAGCCATTACGTTATTTGCTTGTTCTTGGTTTCTTGTTTGCTTGTTGTATCGACAATTTTCCTTAAAGCCAGCATAGAGGCCTATATGATATACACTCCACGTTTAATTCGACTCCTTCTCTTATTGATTATCATCAATTGCCTTGGAGCGTGTTCCGCACTAACAACACCTTCTAAAACGACCACTAAAAAACAAGTCTCACGAATAACTCTTAGTTCCGTAGTTCCTGTTCTATCAAGTATCTCTCAGGAACTTTGCGAAAACACCGTTATTGATGCCAACCATTTAGCGCCAAAACGCTACAGTATTAAACGTATTCCTGGCTGGATAAAACGTCAAACCACCGAATCGTTCCCACACTCTGACATCGCCTTAGGCATTAGCTCTGTGTGGCCAGCCATCAATATCTACCCTTCCCTGCGGACAACAAACATTGGTGTTATCCCCATTGATGCCGCACAAGCATTAATTCCCGGTGGTGAACGCGTTGCAATTGCGCCAACAGAAGGATTACCCGCATATTTTTGGCTTAGTCCAGCCAACGCAATGATGATGATTGGAATCGTTCATCGAGATTTACTTTCCATCATAGAGCAGAGCGATTTAGAGAAAGAAACCAAGCAAATAACTATTCATACATTAAAAACCAACTTTTTGTCCATGATACAAAACTTACGAACCATACAAATCAATGTCGACCTATTACTGCAATCAAGCGAAGTAATGCAGGTAGCCATCAACAAACCAGAACTGTCCGGACTCGCTTCGGCCACGCTCCTACCTGAAGTTTCGCTTCAAGAAGCAACATCGAACACGTTTAAGACGTTATATATCACCAACAAACCCAAAGGCCACGCCACTGTATCCGACTTACCCAAACATATATCCGTTTGGCATATTGATGATTTTTCGAAACCTAGAACAGGATCTTTTACACAACGCTGGATACAGTCGCTATCAGCACTGGAAGAAGCATCAAAAACTCTATATTTAACACAGGGAGTCTAGTGTGAATACAAAAGCTAACAGTACAGTTGACTTTGTACCCTCATCTGATGCTGGCAATGAGGTAATCATAGACAATACTGGAACCAAACCTCGCGTGCGAAAGAAAAAGAAATTAACAGCTCATCGCGCTGCCTATTTTGTACATAGCTTCGTGGGTCTCAAATTATCGCTACTTTTTAGTATTGTGTTGATTACTGGAACCATCGCTGTTTTTGCAGAAGAGATTGATTGGCTCATATACTCCGAAGTACGAGTTTCCCCAGAAGGAGAAAAGCTCAATGAGGGGGAAGTATTCGATCATTTAAAAGCCGCAATGCCAGGCACAGGGTTTGTTGGCATAGTTACCGCAAGTAACCGGGAACGAACGGCAGCTCAAGCGGTGATGACCCTCCCTGATGGCAGTTTCAAAAAAGCATGGGTAAACCCCTACACTGGCGAAGTAACAGGAATAACGGATTTTCTTACGGTAGGTGAATTTTTTGCATCCTTACACCGTAGCCTATATTTACCGGTAGTCGGCCGGGCAATAGTGAACGCATTTGGTGTGATATGTTTGATTGGTTTGATTTCTGGACTGGTTTCATACCGACGGTTCTGGCGTGAATTTTTCACCTTACCCCGATGGAATGCTAAATTACGTATCCTGCTAGGGGATCTGCATAAATTCATCGGTCTATGGTCCATGTGGTTTGTATTAATCATTGGCGTTAGTGGTAGTTGGTGGTTTTATCAGAACCCATTGGTTGAACTTGATGCTGTCCCGCAATTTCTACCCGATAACGTCATTGACCCTGCATTAACAACCAAAGACTTAGAAAAGCTGGGCAAGGGTGTCCCTACTCAGCTCAGCTCGGAAGAAATTGTCAAATCCGTAAAAGAACACGATCCTGACTTTCATATAAACTACCTCTATCCCCCCCAGCATAATGGTATGGCGTATACCGTTTATGGTACCAAGCGCGAGTTGCTTGTTAACAGGTATTCCACTCGTTACTTTGTTCACCCTTACACCGCTGAAATCATCGGTCATCGAATTGCTGGAGACATGCAACCAGTGAAACGTGTCGATTTATCCATGGGGCCATTGCACTACGGCACGTGGGGGTATGACGGCACAGGAGACTTTCTGGTCAAACTGGTTTGGTTCGTGTTTGGCACTGCGATGTGTGTGCTCTCTATATCTGGCATGATCATTTTTTATAAACGCACTAAATCTGCAACACAAAAGCTACTACCAACAACGCTCGGTGTAAAACAAAAAACCTACAAAGCATGGTTAGTCATCCGCCCCTGGGGCGGCCCAATGTCTGGTTTCAAATACGTTAACTGGTTTTTTATCGCCGTTATTGGCTATGGCATCAGTACCAGTTTCTCACTTCAACAAGAAGGAATCGCAGATTCCGGGTATAAATATACCGAACAACAAATTGGCTCATGGCGAATATCCCTGAATGCTATTTTGGGGCCTCTGGAGAAAGAATTTAATCCAATTCAGCCAGGGAGAATGACGACATTAAATGCATTCATTGCCGAGGGTGACCCTCAAGCAATAAAATTTATGTATGTTAAACCTAAAAAGCCACGCACCACTCGAGCGCCTGGTTCCGTTGTGCACGGCGCTATCGGTAACCTGCATGCTCACATGCCTGTCCCTCAAAAACTTAAAGAAGACGCCAAACTTTGGCTAACCATTGAGGACTGGGAAGGAAACTTTTACAAAACATCTTGGCCGTTGTTACCGGATGATGAGAAAACTATAGATTTACGCTGATTTATTTACATCAAGGTCGCAACTCAACGACCTTGATTGGCAAAAGTTCATCCATATACACTATTTTTCCTTATTGCGACTATTGCCCTGACACGCTCTCCCATCAAATACAGGGTTGGTACCAACAACAAGGTAACTGATGTCGCCATCAACACGCCAAACGCAAGGGATGTCACCATAGGAATCAGAAACTGTGCCTGTAGGCTAGTTTCTAACATAATGGGAACAAGACCAATAAATGTGGTGATAGACGTAAGTACAATCGGTCGAAAACGATCTTGACCCGCTTGCAACAAAGCCTCCGTTATTTCCACCCCACTATCGCGCAGTTGATTAATTCTATCGATAAGAACCAAATTATCATTAATCACCACCCCAGTACACGCAACAACACCTAACATAGAAAATATACTGACATCACACCCCATCACCAAATGGCCGACAATCGCTCCCATTAACCCAAAAGGTATTGCTGTAAGAATAATAATGGGCTGCCAATAAGATCGAAATGCGATGGCAAACAATGCATAAATAACAAGTATTGCCTGACCCACTTTAACGAGTAATGAATCGATAAATTCTCCTGTCTCTTTTTGCTCCCCTTCTAAACTAATGTGTAGTCCCGGGTATTGTGCCTGCCAACCGGGAGTATGCTCTTTCATAATTGCGCTCACCGTTTCGGATGCATTACCTTCGGCATTGTTCATTCCTGCATTCACGGTCAATGTTCGTTGACGGTCTATACGTTCAATTTTCTGATAACTCGGAACATAACTGACCTCTGCAACCGTATCAAAAGGCACTTCCAATCCGCTCTTAGTCCGTATCCACATATTATGAAGATAATCGGCACTTTCGCGTTCATCTTTTGGATACCGAACCATCACCCTAACATCTTCATTTTCTAAAGGTATTCGCTGAACCTCCGCACCATAGAACCCTTGTCTTACCTGTGCAGCGATATCCGCTAATTCAACCTCAAGTGTTTGGGCATTTGGCTTCAAATTTAACTCAATTTCTAACCGTGGTGTTTGCATTGAGTCTGTAATATCGTATACGCCAGGGTAACGTGACAAAAGTGCTTTTAACTCGTTAGTAACGTCGCCTAGAGCATCTTTATCAGGCCCGGACAACACAAATTGAAGCGCCTTTCCAGTTGAATTCAATGTATACGCCATATCGAAGCTTTCGACATTTGGAATCTCTCCAACATACTCGCGCCACTGAGTAATCATTTTCTTGGCTGATATCTCAGATCTTCGCTCACGATTCAACGCGATAAGTACGGAAAAATTATTTTCATTTGACCACGCCAGAATATTACTAATATAACTTCCTCCGGGGCTCTCGCCTACCGCTGGAAACCGGTATTCATCCTGTAAACGCAACGCTGCATTTTCAATTTTTTCCATTAGATTTTCGGTATCAGAAAAGGGTGAACCTTCTGGTAAAACCACTCTTATTTTTAGTTGGTCCGATGTGACTTCCGGCGTAAAACTCATTCGCAACCAACCGCCAGCGGGTATTGAAAAACTGATCATAAGAACACAAATAAAACCCGCTAGCGTAAACCAATGCCAATGCAGGCTTTTCTTTAATATAGGTCTATAAAAATTTGTCGCAAAGTGCTCCATTCCATTAGCGCAAGCTTGCCGAGCGCGTTCAAACAATTTGGAAGCGCCGTTGGTGGGTGCCTGTATTGGTCGTAACTTTGACAAATGTGACGGTAAAATAAGAAGACATTCTACTAAAGAGAAAGTCAGTGTTAACAACACTACAACAGGAATTGACTTTGCCGCATCCGCACTATCTCCCACAAGAAAAAACATAGGTACAAAAGCTATCATGGTACTAATAACTGCATACATGATCGGTTTATATACACTTTGTACCCCGACATTTGCTCCTTCTTCCCCCACTAAACCTGACTGCTGCCTACTGTAAATGCTTTCGCTAACAACTATCGCATCATCCACCACAATGCCGAGTATTAATAGAAATGCAAACAACGACAGCATATTCAAACTAATTCCGGTATAGGGTAACAACCAAAGCGTCCCTAAAAATGACACAGCAATCCCGACACAAACCCATACGGCCAACAATGGTCGCAAGAACAGCATTAATACAAGAAACACCAAAACTAAGCCACCAATACCATTGCTGACGAGTGTTTTGATACGCCCTTTAAAAGAAAAACTAGCATCAGTCCATATGGATAACGTTAAACCGTCTGGCAAGCTATGTGCACTTTCCTCAACATACTTTTGTACACTTTCGCTGGTTTTTAAAATATCAGGGTTATTAATTGACAGAACCCGAAAAAAAACAGCAGGCTTTCCATTGTAGTGTGTTTCTGAATCTATCTGTTCAAAACCATTAATAACGGTAGCGATATCTCCTAATCTAACCAATACACCGTCACTATTTCTAAGTATCACAACATCTTCAAAATCACCTTCCGTGTACGCCTGGCCCCGTGTTTGCAACTTAATACTTCCCGCTTCTGCACGAATTGCTCCTGCTGGTAGGTTTAAAGACTGATTTCGTATTGAGTTAACAACCTGGTCAAACTGTAAACCGTATCGTCGTAACGTTTGCTCTGATATCTCAACAGAAACTTCATAGGGTCTCGTTGACTTTAACTCCACCTTTGATACATGGGATAACGAAGCCATTTCATTTCGGATTTTTTCACCGTATTGCTTAAGCGTTGTCTCAGACGCATCACCCGATAACGTAAGCCGTAAAACGGGTTCGCTATAAACAACCTCTTTAATCTGAGGTTTCTCGGACTCTGCAGGTAGCGTAGTCAACGCATCAATACGATTTTTTATTTTATTAAGCAAGTACTGTGAGTCGACATCTGACGCTACCTCGACTAACGTAATCCCAACGCCTTGTTTAGCCGTAGAACGTATCTTGTCAATGCCATCAAGATCATGGATAGCATCTTCAATACGAACAGAAATATTCTCCTCTACTTCTCGTGGACCAGCACCACGGTAAGGAACATAAATTTCAATGATATTACTATTCACTGCCGGAAAAAATTCTTTATTTAGATCAGGTAACCCTGCTATCCCACTAATCAGAATCATTAGCATCAGCAAATTAGCAGCAATAGGATTTTTAATAAACCAAGCAATAATACCCTGCATGACTAGTGCTCACTTTTCGCTATGTTAATCGCAGAACTGTTTTCAATTTTCCTTGGGCTCACTCTCATCCCAGATACCGCCATCGGAATATTAGAAATCACGATACGATCTCCGCTCTTAATATCCCCCGTTAATAAAACATGTTCCTTGTTTGTTTGCAGGACATCCACTCTTCTTATTTGTATGTCATTATCTTCATTGAGCACTAGGATTTTTTGATCAATTTGCAAAGCGTTTCGCGGCAACCGAATAACACTATCCAATGCTTTCCCAGATATCGTTGCGTTAACAAACATTCCCACATTTAAAGGAGCGCGTCCTTCACTAATAGAAAATGGATCAACTATCTCGGCAATGGCATAAACCACACGGGTTTTTATGTCCACCGTCGCTTCAGTACGAACCAACGTGCCTTCCCAATGCTGTATGTTACCGGCAAATAACACTTCAAAATCAATCGTGGGTAGATTACTACCCTGCGTAACTCTTCCCTGCCTTACTCTACCCGTAGGCAAATCTAACAACGCCAACTGCTTATCCGTTATTGGTAATCGCACTTCAACTTTATCAGTTGAATAGAGTTTAACAATAGGAGTGCCCAGTGATACATATTGCCCCTCATCAACATATTTCATCCGCACTCGCCCATTAAAAGGTGCTTTAACATGGGTTCTATCGAGGTTTAGCTGTGCCTCATCACGACCTGCTTCTGCAGCACGTAGCTTTGCACGTGCACTTGCTAACTGCGGTTTGCGTAGTGAAAGCGCATTGGCATCCTCCTGACCAAGGTCACGCCACTCCCTTACCGCTTGAGCCGCCCGAGCACGCTCTACTGCCAACACTTGCTCGGCTTCAGCAACATTTGCTTCTGCACGGATTAAAGCAAACCGATAATCGGCATCTTCAATATTGAGTAAGTGCTGACCTTTTTGAAAAAAAGCACCATTCGCAAATTCTGGGGCGATCGCTTCTACAATGCCAGACACCTGAGTAACAACATCAATTTCCTTAGCAGGCTGCACAGTACCTTGAGTATGAACATATAGTTGATGAGTTGCCGGTTGCGCGTACACAATATCCACCACTGGAGTGGCAGCATTAACAACGGGTTGTGGTACAGGCTTTTCTTTCATTGTTAATAATAGCCAAGACAACAAAGACCCAACCAACAATAAAGCGACAGCGGACAACGGCTTTTTCATAATAATATGAACCGACCTTATAGTAGCAAAACAACAATATCGAGAAGATGCCGCTGGCCTTCTTGCAGGGTGCTCCAGCGGCTTTGCCTAAGATTATACAGATTCATTCACTTCCAAACAGTCCTGTAGGCCAGTAATAAACGCCCGTTCATCCAAAATCATGAAATGATCGTCTCCAACAAAGTGTTTTTGAGCGCATTCCTTACCAATTTGCTGCTCAAGTAGCTCACTTTCATCCCGCCGTTCATTAATCCACCAACTAAAGGGGGCTACATTCACCTTGGGTAATCGAGACACCCGCACTGACAATTGCTTAAGATGCCAAGTAATGAGGAATACATGGGCCAATTCCACCGCACCAAAGCCAGAACTCGTTAAATTATTTGCATTACAAAATTCAATCACTTCTTGCAAGATGCTCTGAGATTGCCCCCTATCCAACTCTACATCCATTTCAAGGGCATCAATCAACATGGGCGGTAGGTCTGCCCGTGGTAATGTTGGGAAATTCAGGTTAATAAAATTCACCAACTCTCTGGCTTGCCCCTCTTTAAACGCTGCCAATTGCACAGCATCAAACGGTTTGGGGACGTA
Organism: Gammaproteobacteria bacterium 42_54_T18; assembly: GCA_002163245.1. Classification (GTDB taxonomy): domain Bacteria; phylum Pseudomonadota; class Gammaproteobacteria; order Pseudomonadales; family Ketobacteraceae; genus 42-54-T18. Next base: position 39,426 of record MAAL01000115.1, read on the forward strand.
GCTATCAACTAACCCAAGCCACTCCACCCTCTCTCCTTGCTGCTCCAGAATTGCTGTCATCATCACTGCCAGGCCCCCTCCTAGAGACCACCCCAATAGTCGATAGGGGCCTTTTGGCTGTTTCTGTCGCATACACTCAACATAATCCGTAGCCATCTGCTCAAGCGAGCTATCTGACCACTGTGGATTGATTAGCATACGGGACTGAATACCCCATACCGAATACTGTCCGGCCAATGATTTTGCAAGATTGTTATAATCAAACACGGTACCAAACACAGCATGGACGAAAAACACATTCGGCAATTCAGAATCAATGGTATTTAACGGCATTAATGGCGAAGCCGTTACTAATGCTCCCTTTCCTATGGCGTTGCTTTTACCCGCATCGTTAATACTCATCAAGTCAGCGATTGTTGGCTTCAGCATCAGGTCGCGTAAGCTCGGTACCAAGGGTATCAATTCACAATTTCGTATTTTGTTAATCACTTTCAAACTTAATAGCGAGTCTCCGCCTAACTCGAAGAAATTATCATAGCGCCCAACCCGTGCGACACTAAGCACCTCTTGCCAAATACCTGCGATGGCTATTTCTTCCTCTCCTTCTGGAGCAATATAATCTCGACTACTTTCAAATACGGCTTTAGGTAGTGCATTTCTGTCCACTTTACCATTGTTGTTAAGAGGCAATGCATCCAATACCATAACAACTGATGGCACCATATAATCTGGAAGCGTGTTACTTAACAACGCCTTTATTTCCGAGCTGGTTAATGTGACATGTTGATCCCCATCAATGGCCAATGAAACGTAAGCCACAAGTCGGGAAACTCCCTGACCCTCATCAGCAACAACAACGGCCTCTCTAACCCCCGGCTGCGCTAATAGCTGTGATTCAATTTCACCCAGTTCAATACGGAAACCCCGAATCTTCACTTGGTTATCAATGCGGCTCATATACTCCAGCTGTCCATCAACATTCCAGCGAACCAGATCTCCAGTACGATATAGGCGCTCCCCCTGGCAGGAATCAGCGGCGCTAAACGGATTGGCAATAAAGCGTTCAGCTGTTAAATCTGGACGGTTCAGATATCCCCTAGCAAGACCCAACTCTCCTCCGAGGTAAAGCTCTCCAATAACTCCTGGTAACGCCATGCTAAGATCTGGATTGAGAACATAAGCCGTACGATCACCAACCGGTGTACCAATAGGTGCGTACCCTTCTGCTATTTCTGTTTGAGGTGTTGCACGCCACAACAATGGCGTTACCACAGTTTCCGTTGGACCATAGCCATTTATAAACTGATAAGGTTTCAATGCGCGGCGCGCGAGGTCGAAGCCTTCTCTTGACATTGCCTCGCCCCCAAAACAATAAGTTCTAACAGGAGGGGGGTTACCAACCGCATCAACATGCTCTGCAAGTTGCTGTAAATACACTGGAGGGAACGTAACTTCAGATATCGCATAATGATGTAACATATTATACGTCTCTTCCACCGTCCACAGCGCTTCACCGCGCATAACGACAGTACCGCCATAACTTAACGCTGTTGCCCAACGTTCATGTGCTCCATCGAATGAAAACGACATGAAGATCATTTCCCTCGATGATGATGACATACCGTAACGCTTCCCAATACCCTCGCAATGCATTGCGATTGCCCCACGAGAAACGACCACTCCTTTGGGTTGCCCCGTAGACCCAGATGTATAAATAATATACGCCGCATTTTCCGCTGCAATCTTCACGTTAAATACATCAGATATACTGTATTGATCAGCAAGCACAACAGACTGTAAATTATGATGTTGAACACCGTCAGCAAATGTAAAGGGCTCATCTGAATGGCCGATTATATGTGTCATATTGCTATCAGCCACCAGATAAGCCAAGCGATTTTCTGGATACGACAAATCCAAAGGTACATATACCGCACCCGATTTAAGTACCGCTAGATAGGCGGTTAGTAATGAAACACTTCGTGGTAACGCAATGCCCACGCGCATCTCAGGTAACACCCCTTGCTCAATTAAATAGTGAGCTAGTCGGTTTGATTGCTCTTCTAACTCCCTATAACTTAACGTTGTATCCCCCTCAATAACAGCCGCTTTATCAAGATCAGCTCTACCCATTGATACGATACGTTCAATCATTGGTAAATGCGGCATAGCGGTAGATTCCGCTTGCGCCATCAGTCCCTCGCGCTGTTCAGGTAATAGGGCATCAAAATGAAACAGCTTCGTATCCCCGTCTTGTATCATTGACTCCAACAACCCTGTTAATTGCCTCGCAATTGTCTCAACAGCAGTTGAAGAAATTTCAGAAGATATATAACTAAATTTCGCCTCTAGTTGCTTGCCCAAACTAAGGCCTAACACGAGAGAGAAGTTTGTCTCTTCTCGATTACCTCTGATTGAGAATTGTGTTTTTCCAGGAACAAGTTCTTTTAATGTTTCGGAAATAGGATAATTTTCAAATACAATAATATTATCAAATAGCCCAGATTGGCCTAACCCTACACTCTTTTCCGCCATTTTTTGAATATCTGATAACGCAGTATATTCATGCTCTCTATTGGATAAATTGATTAGCTGTAGCTCTTTCAACCAATCACCAATAGTTGATTCGGGTTTTATTTCATTAATAACTGGTATGGTATTAATAAACATTCCCAACGTTTCTTCCGCATTAGCCAAGTCGGTTGGGCGCCCTGATGTTGTCGCACCAAAACAAACCGTACGCTGCCCCGAGTAACGACTTAACAATAACGACCATGCTCCTTGCACCAGAGTATTGACAGTGATTCGGTGCTGCTGGCTGAACGTTTGTAATGATTGCGTTTGAACACCCGTTAACGTTAATGCAAATTCCTTATGGCCTACTTCATCAGATACGGGCAATGCAGCGGTCAAATAAGTAGCACTATCCAGTTGCTCAACCTGCTCATTCCAATACGCCAGGTTATCCTCGTGATTCCGTGATTCTAACCAAGCAATATAGTCTCGATACTGTCCCTGAACAGGTGGTAATTGATGCCCCTCATAAGCCATTAATACCTCTCCCATTTGACGAGAGAGGCTCCATCCATCGGACAGTATGTGATGATTCGTCCAAATCAAGTGATGGGTGTTCTCATCCAGACGTATAACAACAACCCGTGATAATCCAGCCTGATTCAACGCTAACCCGCGCGATAACTCAGTTTTGGCTAATGCATCTAATTTGGTATTATTTTCTTCATCTGAGTTTTCACAACCATTCCAGTCCTCAAGAATCCATGGCAGATCAACAACACGCTCTACGTATTGTAACGGCACCTCTCTTTCAGTAAGGAATCCGGTACGCAACACGCTATGACGATTACCAATATGTTGCCAAGCATCTTTAAATTTGGATTCATCAAGGTCAGTAATATCTAATCGCAACTGGTTCAGGTACGCACTGCCCTCCGGTTCGTACAAACTATGAAATAGCATTCCTTGTTGCATAGGTGACAATGGGTATATATCTTCAATATTACCCAACACTAGCGGCAGTGCATCCAGTTCCACCTGGGTTAACTTAGATAAAGGTACATCCGATGGCGTTAACCCTTTTGCCCCCGATGTACAGTGGACAATCAATTGTCTTAAACCATCTGCCAATAGGTTCCCGAAGGTTGCAACATTATTATCAGTAAATTCAGCGGGTGAATAGCGTATATTAAGAGTCAACTCCCCTCCTAATATTCCACCATTAATTTCGATTGCATGTCCATTAGGCCTATTGCTACCTACGGTATTTCCCGTCGATTCTTTCGCTACGCTCAGTAAACCTTCACTATCAAACCCACTATCCATTTGCCCTAAATAGTTAAACAGTAGTTGCGCCTTTGGCAATTGTGATAACGCCGATTTCTCTGAATCAGAGCCATGATATTTAAACGCACCAAATCCAACGCCTTTATTAGGTAACGCGCGCAGCGCTTCTTTAACACGCTTCAAACCTTCTTCTTGAGTACCACTACCATCGAGTGCTATTGGAAACAAACTAGTAAACCAACCAATAGTACGACTCAGATCAACTCTCTCATTAATGTCTTCTCGACCATGCCCCTCTACATCGATAAGTACCCGGGGTTCACCAACCCAATCCGCTAGTGCACGCGCTAGTGCTGTTAATAACACATCATTAATTTGTGTTCGATAAGCTGCAGGGACATCCTGTAGCAATGCCTCGGTTTCCTGCGCATTCAACACAACATCAATACTACGGCTATCCGCTAAGGTTAACGCTTGTTGATCATTCGCAAAAGACACGTCCTTAGGTAGCTTAGCGCTGATACCAGATAATGATTGCCAATAGTGAAATTCCTCTGGATTCTGAGCAGGATACGTCAGCATTTCTTTTGCCCAACGCTGGTAGCTACTACTCTTGAGGGGCAACCCTACGGATTGTTTTACTACTACTTGTTGATAAGCTACTTGGAAGTCTTCCAATAAAATACGCCAGGATACCCCATCGACAACCAAGTGATGAATAACAAAAAGAAGACGTGCGCTACCATCATCCACATTCATAGCAACAACACGAACCAGTGGACCGGTGGCAATATCAAGGCTACTCTGAGCTAGTTCACATAACGCTTCAATACCATCAAGTGTCACATTTTTCTGCCACAAGCCGTCATCAAACTGCGTCGCAGAGTACTCTTGATAACGTTGTACCCAATCTCCAGATTCTAAGCGTTGGTAATTCATACGCAACACATCATGATGTTCGATGATGGCATCAAACGCTTGTCGAATAGCATGAGGATCTAAACTTTCCAGGCTGGATAACAAAACAGCCTGATTCCAATGGGATCGTTCCACCATGTCTTTTTCAAAAAATGCTTGTTGTATCGGTAAAAGGTCAACATCTCCAGAAACAGTTTGTTCAATATCAAACACATCTTCACTGCACACCAAACCTGTAGCAAGCTCGGCTATATTTTGTTTTTCAAACATTAGTCGTGGCGTTAACAAATACCCCGATTGGCGCACCCGAGCGACTATTTGTAAGCTAATGATCGAGTCGCCCCCTAATTCAAAGAAATTGTCGAAGCGCCCTACCGTTTCAATACCCAATACCGTCTGCCAAATTCCCGCCAGAGTTATTTCAACCTCCCCTACAGGCACAACGTATTCGTTCGCTCGCTCAAAAGCGGCTTTTGGTAATAACTTGCGATCTATCTTGCCATTATTATTTAAAGGCAGCGTGTCCAACTCAATAATAATGGATGGCACCATGTACTCCGGTAGCCCATCTTTTAAAATAGATTTAAGAATGTCAGTATTGATGGCGCTGCCTTTTACTAACGAAATATACGCCACCAACCGTGTTCCTGCTCCATCAGTATCGGCTACTACAACAGCTTCTCTTACCTCCGGATGTGCAAGTATTTGTGATTCAATTTCTCCCAACTCAATACGGAAACCTCTGATTTTGACCTGGTGATCAATTCTTCCAACATACTCTAACTGATTTTCAGTGTTCCAACGTACGAGGTCCCCTGTCCGATACAGTCGATCCCCAACCACTGATTCTATGTCAACAAAGGGATTAGCGACAAAACGCTCTGCTGTTAATCCAGGTCGATTAACATATCCCCTTGCTAACCCAGCACCACCAAGATACAACTCACCTACAACACCGTGAGGCACAATATTCAGGGCACTATCCAATACAAATGTCGATGTATCAGAAATCGGACGACCTATAGGTACAGCGCTATTTGCATCGCCATTACACGTCCAATGAGTCACATCAATAGCGGCTTCCGTTGGCCCATATAAATTGTAAAGGTTTGCTTGCGGCAATCTGCTTAACGTATCTGCTTGTACTTCTGCAGGTAATGCCTCACCACTACACACAATTGTTTTTAACGACTCGCAACTTTTCACTGTTGGCTCAACAATAAACGCTTGCAACATTGAGGGTACAAAGTGCAGCGTTGTGATGCGATTGTTGTTAATTACATCAATGAGTTTTTGCGGCTCCTGATGAATACCAGGGCTCGCAACCACCAATTTAGCACCTACCATTAATGGCCAGAAAAACTCCCACACTGACACGTCAAACCCAAATGGCGTTTTTTGCAGAACGTTATCATTTTCTGTTAAACCGTAGGCCTCTTGCATCCAGGAAAGGCGGTTATACAGCGCACCATGAGTATTCACGACCCCTTTTGGTTGACCTGTCGACCCAGAGGTATAAATAACATACATTGCACTTTCACAGGACAATGCAACTTCAGGGTCAGTTTTCGAGTGCCCCTGAGTATCGAGTGTATCTAACGAAATAACGCTAACCCCTGGTATTTTATTCTTACCAGGCAGCGTATTTTCTATATGGGACTGACTCAATAACAACGTTAGACCACTGTTATCAATTATGTATTCCATACGTGCAGATGGCAGTGCAGGGTCTATAGGAACATAGGCCGCTCCCGTTTTGATGATCGCCAATAAACCGACCACCATTTCGACGCTACGTTCGACAGCTATTCCAACACTATCCTCAGGTCGCACCCCTTTTGATACTAAGTAATGCGCCAATCGATTGGATTCGGTAGTTAACTCTGCATAACTTAATGCTTTATTCTCAAATATAAGGGCTATGGCTTCTGGTGTTTTTGTTGCTTGCTCCGTAATGCAAGCATGGATAGGCTTTTCATAAGTAAAGTTGTGCTCGTTGATACTGTTCTTATATAAGGCAGCTCGCTCTTCTTGAGTCACAAACTCTACGTCTGATACATACTGAGTTTCTCCCTGAGTAAGGCTCATCAGCCCATGGGTGAACTGAGTGAATAACTTAACGATTACCTTTCGACTAATAACAGATAAGTCATGTTTGCAACCAACATTGAGAGTCCCACCCTCTGCCAAACTAAACAATACCGTTAGGGCGAAATTAGTTTCCTCGCGGATGTCCCTAATTGCGAACTGTGTTTTCTTGGGGGCAACCTCCTTCATTGTTTCTGCAATGGGGTAGTTCTCAAATACAAGGATGTTATCAAACAATCCTTCTTTCCCAAGCTCCATACGTTTAGCCGCAAGCTTCTGAATATCATACAGCGGAGTATATTCATAATCGCGACTGTTCAAACTAATGCGCTGCAACTCCTGCAACCAATTCCTAATCTCCATGCCGGGCTTTATTTCAGTAATCACTGGAATGGTATTAATAAACATACCCAAACTTTCTTCAGCAAACGGTAGATCTGTGGGCCTTCCCGATGTTGTCGCACCAAAACAGACATTGTCTTGACCTGTATATCGGCTAATTACCAAAGACCAAATACCTTGCACTAAGGTATTCACAGTAACGTGATTGTTCTGACTAAAAGCCTGAAGTCGCTCGGTATCCTGCTCACTTAACGAAATCGCATACTCTTCGTAGGTTTTATCGACGGTACTTTTCTGCTCGACATTACTTTGTTGCTCAACGGGCTTTCCATCAGATAGTGCGCCGGACAAATACGTCGGGGCATCTAATAAATCGACCTGTTGTTGCCAGTAAATTAGGTTCTCTTGGTGGTTTTGTTTTTCCAACCAGGCTATATAATCTCTATATTGCGATTGCACAGGCGGTAACGTATGGCCTTCATATGCCATCAACACTTCACCCATCTGGCGTGACAAACTCCACCCATCGGATAATAAGTGGTGGTTCGTCCAGATTAGGTGGTGAGTATTATCAGTTAATTGAATAACAATAACCCGAGACAGCCCAGGCTCTTCTAATGCTAACCCTTGCTCTAGCTGAGACTTTGCTAATGCAGCTAACGCTACCTCATGACCAACAGCAAGATCATCAATTGTTTTATTACACCAATCAAGAGAGCGCCAATGTATCTCTACGGATTTAGCCACGTACTGCAAAGGCTCCTCACGATCCGTAATAAACCCTGTGCGCAAGACACCATGACGATTCCCTACCTGCTGCCAGGCTGCTTTGAACTTTTCCTCGTCCAAGTCCGTCATATCTAATCGAAGCTGATTTAGATATGCCGTACCTTCCGGCGCATACAAACTATGGAACAACATTCCCTTTTGCATCGGCGACAATGGGTAAATATCATCTATATTTGCGACATCCAAAGACAACGCATCAATTTCACCCTGATCAAGTTTAGAAAGTGGTACATCGGAGGGAGTTAACCCCCTCACCCCTGAGGTACAGTGCGCAATTAATTCTTGCAGTTCTTTAGTAAATAGTGAGCCAAAAAATTCAACGGTGGCCTGATTGAAGTCATCAGAATGATAGGTAATTTCTAGCGTAAGCTCTCCACCCAAAATCCCTCCATTTATAGAAACTGCATGGCTTAATGGTGTACTTAGTGCTGTTGCATTCCCTGTCTTCTCTTCTGCTGGCTGCCAAAGGCTTGCTTCATTGAAGCTGTTATCCATTTGACCGAGGTAATTAAAAACAACCTGTGCAGCTGGCAACAGGGCTAATGTATCTTTTTGCTCTTGTGACCCATAGTACTTAAATGCGCCAAACCCAACCCCTTTGTTCGGTAGGGATCGTAGGTCTTCTTTAACGCGTGTTAAGCCTTCCGCATAGGTTCCGCGTCCATCAAGCGCCAAAGGAAACAAACTCGTAAACCACCCAACAGTATGACTTAAATCAATTCGTGCATTTATGTCTTCTCTTCCATGCCCCTCAAGATCAATTAAAACTCTTGGCTCCCCCGTCCACTGATGTAATGCACGAGACAATGCCGTTAATAACACGTCATTAATCTGGGTACGATAAGCGGCAGGTACATCTTGTAACAGCGCCTCTGTTTTCTCTTTATCCAAACCAATAGTAATACGCTGAACACCGAGAGTTTGTTTTCCCTTGCTTTCAGGGTTACTAATTGTTGTATCATCTTTTGGTAGCTCATTACTCGCGCCAAGTAATGTTTTCCAATACTCATACTCGTGAGAATAATGTGTTGGATATTCTGCAATTTCCTTGGCCCACTGCTGATAACTACTGCTTTTGGAAGGAAGTGTAATAGACTGACCATTGACCAGCTGATAATAGGCCGTTTGAAAGTCTTCTAGCAAAATTCGCCATGAAACACCGTCGATGACTAAATGATGAATCGCAAAAAACAAACGTGCGCTACCATCCTCAACCTGCATAGCAACCACTCGCATAAGCGGCCCCTGTGTAATATCAAGGCTACACTGCGCTTCCTGACAAATGCCTTCGATACCGGCAATCGCCACATCATTCGTCCAAAGATAGTCACGACACAGCTCACTATTATAGTCTCGGTATGCCTGTGCCCAGGCTCCAGACTCTAGACGTGAGTAACGAAGTCGTAAAGCGTCATGAAGCTCTACAACCGCTTCTATCGCTCGCTGTACTGCTTCTATATCCAACCTATCTTGACTACGAAGCAATACCGCCTGATTCCAATGTGAGCGTTCCGTCAATTCCGTCGCAAAGAACGATTGCTGAATCGGCAACAAATCGACTTCCCCCGACACATCCTGCTCTATATCGAAAACATCCTCACTACGCACAAGCACTGCGGCCAATTCGGCAATGCTTTGCTTTTCAAACATTTGCCGAGGAGTTAATAGATATCCCAATTGGCGCATACGAGCAACAATCTGCAAACTAATAATTGAATCTCCGCCCAATTCAAAGAAGTTATCGAAACGCCCAACTCGATCTACACCCAGTACATTTTTCCAAATTTCCGCGAGGTCTACTTCTGTTGTTCCTTCTGGATCTTTATACTCCGCTGCGCTTTCAAATACAGCTTCAGGCAACGCTTTTCGGTCAATTTTCCCGTTGTTATTCACCGGTAAAGCATCTAATACCATGACAACCGCAGGAACCATATAATCAGGTAGACTTTCCCCGAGCACACTCCTGACACTGGAATTACCCAGTGAACTGCTGTGAGACAATGAGATGTAGGCAACCAATCGCGTCCCTGTGGGCCCTTCATCTGCAATAACAACCGCTTGTTTTATGCCTTTTTGAGCCAACAATTGTGACTCAATTTCTCCCAATTCAATTCGAAACCCACGAATCTTAACTTGATGATCTATTCGCCCCAAATATTCTAACTGACCCTCTGTGTTCCAACGAACAAGGTCTCCCGTTCGGTACAACCGTTCGCCCTGATTACAATCTGAACTAACAAAGGGGTTGGCAACAAAGCGATCTGCCGTTAGATCCGGGCGGCGCAAGTAACCTCGCGCAAGACCTAGCTCTCCCCCCAAATACAACTCGCCAATCGCTCCCGGTAACGTGAGACTTAAATCTTGATTTAATACATAAGCTGTACGCTCACCGACGGGAACACCGATAGGGGCGTAACCTTCTACAATTTCAGTATCCGATCCCGCATCCCACAACAACGGGGTCACAACCGTTTCTGTTGGGCCATACCCATTCTTGAAATACTTAGGTTTTAATGCATGGCGCGCCAAATCAAAACTTTCCCGAGACATCGCATCACCACCAAAGCAATAGGTTCTCACTGCGGGTGGGTTGCCGATTGCATTCGCGTGCTCTGCTAACTGCTTTAAATATACTGGGGGGAAAGTAACCTCTGTCACGGCGTGGTGATGTAACCGGTTATAGGTTTCTTCTACGGTCCACATCTCTTCGCCACGTAGAATAACGCTACCACCATGACTTAACGCCGTCATCCAACGCTCGTGCGCCCCATCAAAAGAGAACGACATAAAAATCATTTCTCGTGATGTTTCTGACATCCCATAGCGCTGCCCAATGCCTTTACAATGCATTGCAATCGCTCCACGGGTAATTTGCACGCCTTTAGGCTGCCCGGTGGAACCCGAGGTATAGATAACATAAGCGGTATTATCTGCTGACACATTAATGCCAACAGGCTTTTCAACACTGTATGATTGAGATTGAGAGTGTGAATAAGAGCTAATAACCGATACGATATTGTGATGCGGAACAGACTTAGCAAAACCTAACACATTATCGGAATCAGATATAAGGTGTGCCATTTCACTATCGTCAACCAAATATGCTAACCGGCTTTCTGGATAGGATAAATCTAACGGTACATAGGCCGCACCGGTTTTTAGAACACCAAGATAAGCGACCAATAAAGAAATACACCTCGGCAATGCAATGCCAACATGCATTTCCGGTTTTACGCCTTGAGCTAATAAGTAATGCGCTAATTGATTCGATTGTTCTTCAAGTTGGTGATACGTAAGCTCTGTATCTCCTTCGATAACAGCTGACTTATGAGGGTAAATCTCTCCCATTGCAGAAATCACGTCGTCGATTGGGGTACGATTTAAGCAGGAGTCTGAACCTCGTCCCAGTGCCATCAGTCGTTCATTTTCTTTCAGCGATAACAAATCACAATCACAAACTAAGGAGTGTGGATCATCAATAAGCGTGGTAATAACCGTAATATATCGTTCGGCTAATAATGCGATGGTTTCAGGGGAGAATAGTTCTTTAGCATACGTGAATTCAAACCCTATTTGATTACCGTCTTTTTCTTGTGTATTAAGTACCAAATCAAACTGTGCATTCTGACCATCCAGTGGAATACTCTCTACAGCCAAACCTGGTAGACCAGCAGCAGAGTCCTGGCGAATACGCTGATGATTCATCATCACCTGAAACAAAGGTTGCTGCCCTAGGTTTCGGTCAAGATTTAACGCATCTACCAATTTTTCAAAAGGTAAATCTTGATGTGCTTGCGCGCCCAAAACTGCTTCTTTAACACTCAGCCTGACATCATTAACCGTCATTTGCGGGAGAATAACCGTACGCATCACTTGCGTATTAATAAAAAACCCTACCAAGTCTTGCGTTTGCGCATGATGCCTATTGGCAATAGGCACACCAACACGAATGTCATCCAATCCTGTATAGCGGTTTAACAACAACTGCCAACCAGCTAACAACAAGGAAAATACCGTCTGGCTTTCAGCTTTAGCATAACGGTTCAACTGTTGACTAAGATCCTCCGGGAAATCCAACGCTAGCACTTGCGTTGTGTAAACACCTTCTACCGTTCGCGGATAATCGGTAGGCAACGATAAAACGGGGTGTGTATCACCTAATTGGGCAAGCCAATAATCCATTTGACGTTTTTCTTCTTCGCCCAAAAACCAATCATGCTGCCATGCGGCATAATCAGAATAACGGATATCAATCGGAGATGTCATCCGCGGTGTATTGGATACTAATTGATAATAATGCGCCATGGATTCACGGGTAATGATTTCCATTGACCATGCATCAGAAATGATATGGTGCATCACCACTACAAGTTGATGTTTATTCTCGGACAACGCTAGTAGACCAACGCGTAACAAAGGCCCTTTGCCCAGGTCAAAAGGGGTATGCGTTAAGCTAGAGATTACCCCACTCTGTTTTTCTTGGAATTCTTCCGATAACACATCGTTCTTATATTCGCGTAAGTCCGAATGCTCAATTGAAAATAATGTTTCAGGCAAAACTTCTTGCCAACTTTCTCCTTGCTCATCTTCTTTAAATATAGTTCTTAAAGATTCATGCCGTGCAATTAAGTTTGAGAAACTCTTCTCTAACGCATCTATATCTAATTGGCCTGTCAATTGCAAAATCGCAGGTATATGGTAAGCGTTACTTTTTGGAGATAACTTCCATAAAAACCATTGTCGTTGCTGCGCAAAAGACAACAGTTTGGATGGTTCTTCTAGTTTATCTATCGTATGGGTACTTAACTTGCCTTCATCTTGTTGAGATATCACTTCAGCTAACGCTTCAAGCGTTTGGTGCTCAAATATATCACGTACTTCTACATGCAAGCCCTTAGTGCGTGCTTGAGAAATGACCCGCAAGCTAACAATAGAGTCCCCACCAAGGTCAAAAAAGTTATCAAATCTACCAACAACACCAACATCCAAGACTATTTTCCAGATCTCAGCCAGCCTCTCTTCAACCTCCCCTTCTGGCTTGGCATATGCCGTTGTACTTTCAAAAGTAACTTTTGGCAGCGCTTTACGATCGATTTTTCCATTATTACTAAGAGGTAAGTTCTCTAAGACAATAATTCGAGTAGGCACCATGTAGTCAGGCACCTCTTCACTCAATACATTTTTAATCGTCTCACTTTCAATATCTGATTCGTGAATCAAGGAGATATAAGCGATTAGCCGGGTCCCGGAAGGGCCTTCACCAGCTACGACCACGGCTTCCTGTATGTCTCTCTGAGCCAGTAATTGGGCTTCTATCTCTCCCAATTCAATACGGAATCCTCGAATTTTCACTTGATGATCAATTCGGCCTAAATACTCCAATTGATTATTGGTATTCCACCGAGCAAGGTCACCCGTACGATATAATCGTTCTCCCCCATCAAAATGAGTACTACTAAATGGGTTAGCAATAAACCGTTCCGCTGTTAAATCTGCTCGATTTACGTATCCCCGAGCTAGCCCTATACCACCAAGGTACAACTCGCCAACAACACCGCGAGGCACTATATTCAAACTACTATCCAACACCAACGTAGATGTGTCAGATATAGGGCTACCGATAGGCACTGAGCGCTCTGCATCACCATCGCAAGTCCAATGAGTGACATCAATAGCCGCCTCTGTTGGGCCATACAAATTATAGAGTTTTGCTTGAGGCAGTTTACGCAATGCTTCTGACTGCACCTCTGCAGCTAACGCTTCACCACTACAAACAATAGTTTTAATAGAGGTACATGTAATCGCATCGACTTCTGCTATAAAAGCCTGAAGCATTGACGGTACAAAATGCAGTGTTGAAATCTCTCGCTCAGAAATCAGGTCGATAAGTTTTTTAGGGTCTTGGTGCACACCCGGACTAGCAACAACAAGTTTGGCTCCGTACATCAAAGGCCAAAAAAACTCCCACACTGACACATCAAATCCAAAAGGGGTTTTTTGAAGTACATTATCATTTTTTGTAAGTTGATATGCTTGCTGCATCCAAGCAAGCCGGTTATAAATTGCTTTGTGTGTATTAGCAACGCCCTTAGGCTGGCCTGTAGAACCAGATGTATAGATGACATACGCAACGCTTTCCGGTATTAACGCCACATCCGGGTTGACGTCAGAATAGCTATGGCTATCCAGACGATCCAACTCAACAATAGTAACAACATTATTGACCGTGTTAATAATGGGTAACCGATCAAACAAATGGCTATGACTTAACAATAATGACAAGCCACTATTGTCAATTATATATTCCATTCTACCCACGGGTAATGAAGGGTCTATTGGCACATAAGCAGCACCAGCCTTCATTATTGCTAGTAAGCCAATCACCATTTCAATACTACGATCTAGTGCGATACCGACTTTATCCTCGGGTTTAACATTCTCGGATATCAGATAATGGGAAAGTTGATTTGATCGTTTATTTAATGTCGAATAGGTAAGAGAATCCCCTTCAAATATCAGTGCTATTTCGTTCGCAGAAATAACTGACTGCTGTGCGATAACATCATGTATCGCATTTCTATACAGGTGTGTATTTTCATTGCTACACTGTCGAATAATATCTAATTCTGTTTTTGCATCTAAGCGAATAAACTCAGAAACCATCTCATCTGATTTTGAAAGTATGCCTTTCAAAATACCGACATAAAAACCTGCAAATTCCGTTATCCGACCTTTACTAAATAGCTCGCTCGCATACGTCAACTCAAAGCCAATTCGGTTATCGGATTTTTCATGAGTGTATAACACCAAATCAAACTGTGTATTTTGGCCACTTAAGGCCACCGTTTCAATTTCAAGCCCTGTTAGCGAAATAATACTGGTATCGTCTTCTTGACGATGACTCATCATCACCTGGAATAATGGTTGTTGTCCCAAATCCCTATCAAGTTGCAACGCATCAACCAATTTCTCAAAAGGCAAATCTTGATAGGCCTGGGCGCCGACCACCGCCTCTTTAACTTTGCCAAGCACGTCACTGACCAACATATCCGGTGTTATCAGCGTACGCATAACCTGCGTATTAATAAAGAAACCCACTACGTCTTGTGTCTGAGCATTATGTCTATTTGCAATCGGCACACCCACACGAATGTCACTTTGCCCACTATAGCGATTCAACAATAACTGCCAACTTGCCAACAACACCGAAAATAATGTTTGACCATTATCCTTAGAAAATTGTTGCAACTGAGAACTTAGCGTAGGTGATAAGTCAACGAAGTGACTGCTTGTTGTATATACTCCATCCAAACGCCGAGGTAAATCTGTTGCCAATGATAAAGCTGGATGTTCATCGCCTAACTGTGACGTCCAATAATCCAATTGCTTCTTTTCTTCTTCAGCGGCAAACCAATCATGCTGCCATTGCGCGTAATCCGAATAATCAATATCAATGGGGGCCAAGAGTATTGGCTGTCCAGAAGCAAGATGATAATAGCTCGTCATCGATTCTCGAGTGATTATCTCCATTGACCAAGCATCAGAGATAATATGATGCATAACCACAACAAGGAGGTGCTCGTTTTTCTCACATTTCAGCAAGCCTACGCGTATCAAAGGGCCAGTGGTCAAATCGAATGGTCTTTTCGTTAATTCCGCGACCACTCGATCTGTTTTGGTTTCCTTAACATCTTCAGGTAGGTCGGTTAGATCTTGATACACCAGAACGAAGCCAGCTTCTGGCAATACTTCTTGCCGACTATTCCCCTCATCATCTTCCTTAAAGACAGTACGTAACGACGTATGACGGGATACCAAATAGGAAAAACTCTCCTCTAATGCGCCTTTATTCAAATCACCAATCAGTCGTAAGATTCCTGAAATATGGTATGCATCGCTTTTTGGGTTCAACTTCCACAAAAACCACTGACGCTGCTGCGCAAACGACAAAACGCTTGAAGGTTCAGGTAATTTTTTAATTGTGTGTTGACTCAGCGCAGAGCTATCTTGTGTTGAAATTGCTTCAGCTAAAGACTGAATAGTTTGACATTGAAAAATCTGACGCACTTCCAAGTGCATTTTTTTCGTTCGAGCTTGAGAAATTACTTTCAAGCTAATAATTGAATCTCCGCCTAACTCAAAGAAGTTATCAAAACGCCCTACCCGATCAACACCCAACACCTGTTTCCAAATTTCTGCCAGGTCTTCTTCAACGCCTCCTATCGGCGCTTCATATTCAATAGCGCTTTCAAACACCGGATCCGGTAGCGCTTTTCGATCTATCTTCCCGTTGTTATTTACCGGTAAAGCGTCCAGCACCATAACAACTGCAGGAACCATGTAATCAGGCAAACTTTCCCCAAGCACACTCCTGACAGTGGAGTTATTCAGTGAACTGCCTGCAATCAATGAGATGTATGCAACCAACCGTGTCCCTGTAGCGCCTTCATCTGCAACAACAACGGCTTGTTTTATCCCTTCTTGGGCCAACAATTGGGATTCAATTTCTCCCAATTCGATACGAAATCCGCGAATCTTAACTTGATGATCTATTCGCCCCAAATATTCTAACTGACCCTCAGTATTCCAACGAACAAGATCTCCCGTTCGGTACAATCGTTCGCCCTGACGACAATCTGGACTAACAAAAGGGTTGGCAACAAAGCGATCTGCAGTTAGATCCGGACGGCGTAGGTAACCTCGCGCAAGACCTAGCTCTCCTCCTAAATATAACTCGCCAATCGCTCCGGGTAACGTGAGACTTAAATCTTGATTTAATACATAAGCCGTACGTTCACCGACAGGGACACCAATTGGAGCATAACCTTCTACAATTTCAGTATCCGATCTTGCATCCCACAACAACGGAGTCACAACCGTTTCTGTGGGGCCATAGCCATTTTTGAAGTATTTAGGTTTTAATGCATGGCGCGCCAAATCAAAACTTTCCCGAGACATCGCATCACCACCAAAGCAATAGGTTCTCACGGCTGGTGGATTACCTACTGCATTCGCGTGCTCGGCTAACTGCTTTAAATATACTGGAGGGAAAGTAACCTCTGTCACAGCATGGTGATGTAGTCGGTTATAGGTTTCTTCTACCGTCCACATGTCTTCACCGCGAAGAATTACACTACCGCCATGACTTAATGCCGTCATCCAACGCTCATGCGCCCCATCAAAAGAGAACGACATAAAAATCATTTCTCGTGATGTTTCTGACATACCATAACGCTGACCAATACCTTTACAGTGCATTGCAATCGCACCCCGGGTAATTTGCACGCCTTTGGGCTGCCCTGTAGAACCGGAGGTATAGATCACATAAGCGGTATTATCCGCTGACACCTTAATATCAACGGGTTCTTTCGTATTGTACGAGCGAGAATCGAGAACGGATACGATATTGTGATGCGGGACAGACCAGGCAAAACCTAGCACATTATCTGAATCAGATAGAAGGTGTGTCATTTCACTATCATCAACCAAATATGCTAACCGACTTTCTGGATAGGATAAATCTAACGGCACATAGACCGCTCCGGCTTTAAGCACACCAAGATAGGCAACTAATAAAGAAACACATCTAGGTAATGCGATACCCACATGCATTTCGGGTTTAACGCCTTGTGCTAGCAAATACTGCGCTAATTGATTCGACTGTTCCTCAAGTTGGTGATAAGAAAGTTCTGAATCACCTTCTATAACCGCTGCCTTGTTAGGGTAACGCTCTCCCATGGCAGAAATCACTTCTAGAATTGAAGTTCGATCAGGGCTAGGTTCAGGTTCAGTACCTCTACCCAACGTAAAAAGCTGTTGACGTTCCTGATCCGAAAGAATATCAAACTCACCGATAGCCACACTGGAATCAAGAACCATCTGATTCAATATCGAAATGTAACGATCCGCAAGACGCTCGATAGTATCTAACTTAAATAACCCCTTTGCATACCGAAACATTGCCGATAACTTGCCATCATATGACGCTTGCGTTTCTAAAGTCAGGTCAAATTGCGCACACCCCTTGTCTAATTCTAGTGAACTGACTTCCAGACCTTGAATATCATGCGTCTTTTTACCAACGTGTCCCAAGTGATTAAACATCACCTGGAACAAAGGGTTGTGACCTAGACTCCGTTCTAGGTTTAATGCATCAACAAGAATATCAAAGGGCAAATCTTGATGTTTTTGTGCTCCTTGGGTAATTACTTTACATTGATCAAGTAAATTATCAAACGAAGTGGATCCACAAATTTGTGCAGGGAAAACTTGGGTATTTACGAAAAAACCAATAACTCCAGCCGTTTCTTCTCGATGCCTATTGGCATTTGGAATGCCTATACGAATACTCTCTTGCCCCGTATAACGAAACAATAATATTTGAAATGCTGTCAGAAAAACCATACAAGGCGTCATATTCTTACTACGTGCAAAACTCCTTAGGTTTTTATCCAATTCCTCTGGAAAGTTAACGCCATACTCCGCAGCTTTATATTCAACTTCAGGATCACGAAAAAAATCAGTTGGCAACGACAATACCGGATGTTCATTACCCAATAATCCTGTCCAATACGACAGTTGGCGCTCCTGTTCTCCTGCCTCCATCCAATTTCTTTGCCATATTGCATAATCTGAATACTGAATAGGCATCTCTGGCAAACTAGCGACGCCACCTTGCATCCATGCCTGATATTGTTGTACAAATTCAGCTAATACTATTTGCATTGACCAATGATCAGAAACAATATGATGCATCACATTAACCATCAGATGCTCATTATCACTTACCCTAAAGAGTGACACTCGCAAAAGCGGGTCTTGTTGCAAATCAAAAGGCTTGTTGATTAAATCGTTAATGTAACCTTCAGCAGCTTCTTCTGGATGCTCAATATTTCGTAAATCTAAACAAGGAACATCAACAGATAACTCTGACACTACTCGTTGTTCGGGTAACCCCAAATCATTTGCATAAAACTGAGTGCGAGCAACATCGTGGCGAGAAACCAATTCCTGAATACTGTCCCGAAAAGCGTCGATATTTAAATCACCACGCAATCGTAATCCGAGAGCTATGTGGTAAGCCGTGCTTTTTGAATCCAATTTCCAAAGGAACCATTGACGCTGCTGTGCATAAGACAACGTAGAATCAGCGCCATTTTGTTGTTGAACTATAGGTAAATTAGCAAAGTCTAAATTTTTACTTTTTAACGCCTTTAGGAATGACTTACGTTTCTCAGCCGGCAATTTCATAAAACGTTGTGCTATAACTAACTTACCATTACTCATAATTCATTCCACGTTGGTCAACGTAATACCTTTATTGCATTACACTCAACAGTTATCGATCAGTTGTAACTTTCACTTCATATATGGTTTACCAAAGGTACTACCAACTGTACGTGGCACTACTCTTAATCTCTCGACCATACCCATAAAAACACGTAAACGCATCACAAGACGCGTCATACTCTTTATCGAGAACATTATTAATATTCATAGCAAGTTTTAGCCCCCCAGTTTGATAATGCATACTCATATCCATCAAGGTATAACTTTCGCTTTTCCCCGTAGCTATGGGGTCTCCAATAACGTCATCTAATAATGGTTCAACCAAATCAAAAATAGCTCCATATTCCGCGGGGACAAATGCCTCGATTTGCGCTTTCGCATCAAATACCGTCGTCACATCCTGTGTATATCGACTCTCCCCTGTATAACGCAATCCCACTCCCATCCCCATTCCACGAAGCATTCCTGATCGTTTTGTATAATCGAGCCACAACCCAGCACTACTTTTCGGTTGTTGTGAAACCGGAGTTCCCTTTTCCCAAGCTCTCAATGTTTTTGTAACTTTGGCATCTGTATAGGTATAGTTCGCTCTAAGATCCAGCCCCCATCCTAAACTTAACATTGCCTCCATTTCAAAACCAAGGGCATTAATTTCCCCGGTTTGATATTTAACGTTGTTTTGGTCACTTACAATTACATTCTTTTTTGTCAAATCGTAAACAGCTATTGCGAAGAAACTTCCCGAGTTCCGAGGTTGATATTTTAGACCCAGCTCAATTTGCTCACCAAATTCTGGATCAAAAGCTTCACCAGTCAACTCATTCGTATCTGTGGTTGGATTAAATGATTCGCTATAACTGATGTAAGGTGCCAAGCCATCATCAAAGAGATAGAGAAAACCTGCCCGACCAGAGAACGCTGTGTCACTATAGCTATTATCAAATTCAACATATTCTCCAGAACTAATTCGTTCTCCACTCGAATCATTGCTGAATTTGTCATAACGACCACCAAGCGTCATCTGTAGACGCTCAGTCACATCCAGTTGACTTTGTAAATAAACACCAACCTGATGACTATCAACCTCTCTATCATAGGTCAAGGCAAGGTCATCAATAGGAAGTCCATATTGAGGATTTAGAAAACTCAAAGGCGGGGCATTACCATCATAACGAACCTCGTCCGCACGAGATGTTTTTACATCGACCCCCAACAGCAATGTATGATCCATGCCAGCCAATAAAAAATCCCCCTGAACAAAACTATCTAGCCCCACCCCTTGCACCGATTCTTCAACACTAAGAGAATTACGCAGAAGCGAACCATCAACAACATTTCCAAATATTGTGTTTATTACGTCGTAGTCTAGCGAAATATCATCAAATCTAAATTTTTGTTTAAATGACCAACCGTCATTAAATACATGCACAAACTCATAGCCTAGCGACGAATAAACCCGATCAAATTGGTCAAAATCAGGTTCGCCAATAAAAAAATCTCGCGCTATATCATAGGTAGGTATTGAAAAATCCACTCCAAAAATACCTGCTACCGATTTAGCTACTTTTTCGAATCGGCCAACAAGATCCGGCATATATGACGAGGTATGTATGTTAAAGCTACTAACAATGTCATCTTTTTGATAGGAAGAAAATAGCGTTAAATCTGAACGGCTATTGATATGCCATGATATTGATGGTGCAACAAAGAAGCGCTCTTGATAATTTTCGTCGACTTGCGTATCGGTCTCGCTACCCGCTAACGTCAACCGATAAAGTACATCACCAAAATCATCTAATTGACCACCAAAATCACCTCCAAGCTTTATAAAATTGTTTGACCCTACGTCTACCCTTACTTCCTGTAATGGATCGTAAGCCGGCCTTTTCGTCACAGCATTAACAAACCCTCCGGGCAGCCCCTGCCCATACAGAACTGACATCGGTCCGCGAATAACCTCTACACGCTCTAACATATAAGGATCAACCCGCGCACTACCAAAATAACTTGACGTAAGCTTAAGGCCATCTCTATAAACAAGGCTTGATGAGGAAAAACCTCGCAGGCTTAACCAATCATAACGAGGGTCATAACCATTCGGAACGCTTACACCCGGAGTATAGCGAATCGCTTCCTCTACAGTTGTTACATTTCTTGCCTCAAGCTGTTCCTTACTCACAACTGAAATTGATTGAGGTGTCTTTAATATGGCGGTATCGGTTTTCGTAGCAGAAGAACTACGCTTAGCTGCATATCCTTCAACAGGGCCTTCCGCCTTTTCAATTGGGAATGAATCTACTATTTTTAATGTATCTAGTGTTAACACATCAGAACCAAAATCAAGTACCTCTTCGGCACAAACAACAGATCCCCCCCATAAAACTAACAGTAACAAGGCCCTCATCCTCTTGATTTGAACCCCTCCTCCCGTTACTAATAAAATATTGGTGCGTTTCATACAGTTCCCTAACATAGTTCTTTTATGTATATCCAATCATCTAAATATGGCATATGCGAATACAGAAAAATCATTCGTAATGTGGAAATTACGGTATCAACTAACTATTGTTACTTTTTGATATCCGCAAAAATCTATGGTAACAAGAGGTATAGGATCTATTCGAGCAGCACTACCTTCCGCGTAGGAAAGGCAGTACATAACTATCAGTTCACAGAAGATTCTGAAGATTCCTGCATGAATTTACGCAAACTCAATGGCCGCATATCCGTCCAATTAATATTTACATATTCAAGACATTCCGCTTTATCCCCCAAGAATCCAGAATCACGCCACCCTCCCGGAATGGCCTTATACTCAGGCCAAAGTGAATATTGCTCTTCATGATTAACTAGCACTCGAAATGTTGCATTTTCATTATCAAAACTCATTTCAACAAACCCTTTGATATCTATATCTCAAAACATTGTAACTAAAATTTTTAACTAATAGCCAGGCATTCGCTTACTCTACTGTGTCCACAATAGAGCTAGAAAACGTTTTTCCGGATTGCTGTTTAACCAAATGTGCATACAAGGATTCAGCTATTTCATCAGATCTAATCGCCAAAACAGACAGTAAAGTATCACTCAAGCCATGCGTAGATTGACAAAAACCTTGCATATACAACGCAGCATCACAGCGTTCATCCGTTTTAATACGATAATCACGGTCGACTTCAAAATCCCCCAAATATTCAGCCATAGGTGCCAAAAGTTCTTTATAGTGCTTTCGCTTATAACCCGTCGCTAGAATCACAAGGTCATACTGCTTTGTGCTATCCGTCCCGTCTGCCATATTATGCAAACTCAACTCGACACCTTGATCAGTAGCTTCTGCACTATTAACCGATGTTAAACAATCGAATGCATGACGCTGCAAATCAGAAACTTTCTGACGATAAAAAATGGAGTAAATACGGTCAATTAACTCAATATCTACAACCGAATAGTTTGTATTGTGATATTCATTAACTAAGCGTTCTCTATCTTCAGAAGCCAGGTTATAAATCACATCGGTAAAATCTGGAGAGAATATTTCGTTCACAAATGGACTTGAATCTGCAGGCTTCAGCGCCGATGCTCGCATAATCATATCCACTTGCACTGATGGATAACTATCATTAAGATCTATAAATGCTTCAGCTGCACTTTGTCCCCCTCCAACAATTGCAATGCGCATTGACTTTCCTTTACCACAAGGCTGAGTCAACATACGCTGCAAATATTGAGAATGGTGAAATACTCGACCATCATCCTTTAATCCTTTAAACTCCTCTGGAATGCTCGGCGTTCCTCCGCTACCAAGCACTACAGAGCGTGCTGTTTTTTCAAACTGATTACCTAATACATCACGAGAAATAACTCGCAATTCATTGACCTTTTCCTGCTTAAAGATCGGCTCAATTGAAACCACTTCTTCACCATAGCTACTTGACTGAGAGAAATGCCCCGCCACCCAGCGCAGGTAGTCGTTAAACTCCATTCTGCACGGATAAAATGTCCCCAAATTAATAAAATCTACGAGCCTTCCTTGAGCATGAAGGTAATTTACAAATGAATAATGACTTGTTGGGTTTCTTAGTGAAACCAAATCCTTTAAAAAGGAAATTTGCAATTCACTCTGTGAAATCAGAGTGTTTCCGTGCCAACTATAATCACTTTGTTTGTCGAGGAACAGTGAATTCAGATTCCCCTGTGACTTGGATCTTTCGTCAATAGCTACCGCCAATGCAATATTAGACGGACCAAAACCAACACCAATTAGATCATAAACAACAGACTCAACAGACTTTTTCATTTCTTAACCCTTCCATTAACATATAACTAATATTTTTTAATTATTAAAAACACCAAAAAGTTAGCACAACATTTTCACAACGCTAATTCTTTATCTATATTCAATACAGGGATATCGCTTTTGTATTCTAAGGGCGTACTTTTAACGCCCCCATCATCGTCAAAATCAATCAGCTGTCCATTTTCCATTTTCAACAGCCTATCCGACAAATGAAAATAGCGATCATCATGTGAAATAACAAATATCGTTTTACCTTGTTCTTTCAACTCAGGGAGTAAGTGGTGATAAAATACATCCTTAAATGCAGGATCCTGATCTGCGGCCCACTCATCAAACAGCAGGAATGGCCTATCTTCTAAATAAGCGACAATTAGCGCTAACCGTTTTCGCTGCCCTTGAGATAGATTTCTCGAAGTAAACGCTCCATCTTTAATCTTTACCTTATGCTGAAGATTAAGTTTGGAAATCAATTCATTACCTACACTATCTAAATCCACGTACTGATCTTCCAATAATTGCTCAAACAAATGAAAATCAGAAAAAACAGCTGAAAATAACTGGCGATATTGATCTCTGCTTTCATTATTGATCACCCTTCCATCCAGTTTGATCACCCCCTCTTCAGGAACATACAAACCAACCAAAAGCTTCGCTAATGTAGTTTTGCCACTACCATTACCACCAACAAGAAACACCAATTCTCCAGGTGAAAAACGCAAACTAACAGGCCCCAACGTAAAGAAGTCGTCACTTCCTTCGTGATAATAGCGATGCTGAACTGATGTTAACTCCAACAGTTCAAATGACTTTATTTGTTCTTTTGCTAATATTTCATCATCAACTAGCTGCTGACAAACTTCATCAATGTGATCGGCAGCTATCTTGGCGAAGTTAAGCGCCGGCATATTCAACAACAATACTTCTAGAGGGGGCATCATAAAAATAAAAAGCAACGCAAACCCCGTCATAACCCTCAAGGGCGCACCATCAGCAGCCATAATCGCCATCGCTACGCCAATAAAAGTAAAAATCAGAAATCTCCCCCAACTGGTTGCCATTACAAAAATAGACATACCTTTTATGCGAGAATTTTGAACACCAGAAATTGACCTTCCAAGAACCTGGTCAAAAAACGCCAATCTCTTTTGTGTATTTAAACGCATCTCTTTCGCTCCACCAATCAGTGATTCGAAATGTCCAAATAACCTGTCCTGTTCATTCGCGGCGTCTTTTAAATAAGAAATGGCTCTGAGATGGATAAAATGAAAACCAAGCGACCCTAGAAGTAGAGCAAGACATGCCATTAAAAAAAATGGTAATGACAAAATGGCAATATAAAGTAAACCTCCCGCGACCATCACTGCACTTGTCAGTACTCTAGGCAAACCAACAAAAAATTCAGCTACCTTTAGGCTGTGTTCAGTCAATGCTGATTTAATTCGAGCATCGCCAACACGTTCCAAATGATGATAATCCGCTGCAAGCACCCTGCTTGCGACATGCTCTCGAACACCGGCATGAGCTCGGGCCGTTAGTCGCTCAAAGAGTATTGAAGACACAACCTGCGTAACCAAGCTAGATACCGCTACCAATGCAAAACCCAATAGCCACTGCGTGCGAGTATCGCCTACACTGTTAACAATTTCATTAATGATTGAAACCAACGCTATACTCATCACCCCGGCCAACAAGCTCAAGGCAATGGCCGAATAAAATAAGGGCTTAGTCTGACCTATTAATCGGATAAGCATTCTACTATTTCCACTAGTTAGTTACTTCTGTAGTAAATAGACGAATTCAAACGATTAATATTTAGCTAATATGAAAAAAATAATTGATAAATGTTAAAATCACTACTAGCGCATCACTCTCAAACTCGAATAAAAACCAATCATGTAATAAATATTTCTATATTTTTCCTAAATTATTAATCCGTCCATTCGTTATTTAAAGACAAGGATTCAATAGTTAACCCTCCCTCACAGGAAAAAAGTGCAATGCCTTCTCACCCCCCCTTTCCCTTTATAATGGACAAGCCAGAATTCGATTTTGTAAGTTATTTTCAAGGAAATCCCATATACATACATCAAGAAGGGTCTGACCTTTTACTCGAATCCGCCTCCAAACTATCTCCTCAGATATGGCATTGGAACACTTCGACCCGCACCCTTCAAGAAGCTAACAATGTCGATACAGCCGGTCTATTTTCAACCCTCGATCGCACATTTTCATGCCACCCCGAAATAGAAAAAGTACGCTTGGTTGTCAATAACGATTTGGAACAAACCATAAAATTTCATGGTTTATCTATCCCTAACCCTTCTAACCTTCTAGAAATCTCATCCGAACAATTCTGGCAATCAACAGCGCTATGGCTAAATTTGCCAAAAACACAGACCTACCCATTACGATATATCAGCAACCTAGCCAACAACGCCACAACTTCGCACCCTCTACGACCAGATAAAACCTACGGCACGCTTTACCGCCGCTTCATCCCTTGGTTAAAAAAAACTTTTAGCATTAGAACTTTTGACCTCGAAAGAGATTTGACGCACTTCAACAACTGGATGAATGACTCCAGGGTTGCCTTTTTTTGGGAAGAGCAAGGAACTCTACAAGAACACACAACGTATATAGAAAATATTATTGCCGACCCTCACAACCAACCATTAATTGGTTGCTTTGACGACGAACCCTTTGCTTACTTTGAGGCTTACTGGGCCAAAGAAGACCGAATCGCCCCCTTTTGCGATGCAAGTGATTTCGATCGAGGGTGGCACCTTCTCGTTGGTGAATCCGCATATCGCGGTCGCCAATGGTTTTCTGCCTGGTTTCCTTCCTTGCAACACTATTTATTCCTGGATGATACTCGCACTCAACGAATTGTCGCTGAACCGCGTCACGACAACCAAAAACTTATTAGCCACGCTTCAAACCTTGGATTCGACAAAGTGATGGTATTTGACTTTCCACACAAGCGCGCACAGCTTATTCGCTTATCTCGAGAACGCTTCTTTTCTGAAAATAGAATACAACCCGCAAACAAAACTTAATTTCGCACAACAAGTTATCAAGCAGGATTATATATGGCCAAATTACCTATCCGTGACCTTAACGTCGTTCGAAGTGAGCAAGTAACACCGAATATGCAACGGATCACACTAGGCGGCACAGAACTTCACAATTTCCCGAAAAACCATGAGGGCGCATGGATAGCTCTCCTTTTTCCTCAAGCAGGAGACACAAAAGTACACAAACCCAGGCTGCTGCAGGCAAAAAGCAAACAACCTCGCAGACGCTACTACACCATTAAAAATTTTAATGAAGAAACAAAAGAACTAACAATTGACATGGTTCTGCATGGAGGTTTGCTTCATACAGGTGTTGCGTCTAATTGGGCTCGAAAATGTAGAAAAGGTGATAACATCGTCATTGCCGGCCCTCATTTACGCAAAGCGAACAAACCGGCACAAATGATCGACAAAGATGCCGCTTGGTTTTTCCTTATTGGTGACATGACAGCCTTACCCGCAGTTATCTGTAACATAAAACTCTTGCCGCAAAACGCTAAAGGTTACGTGATTATTGAAATCTGCAATGAAAGCGACAAGCAAGAGCTACAATGCCCGAATGGTATAGAAATACATTGGCTTATTAACCCCCACCCATCACAACGCAACCACAACTTGGCCAACAAGGTAAAATCGCTCCCATGGTTAACCGGAATCCCTTCCATCTGGTCAGCCTGCGAACAAAGCACAATGTACCAATTACGTTATTACTTCAACGAAGATAGAAATGTCAATTTAAAAGAAAACTATATTGTTAGCTATTGGAAAATCGGGCAATAAAAAGTTAAGTAACCATCATTAAAAAACAAATAACTGGTACTTAATCAAGCTGATTTCGACACCGTATTTTGTTTAAAACAATGGCACTCCCGCAATGGATCGATGGAATCCCATTGCCATGCCATAAATCATAAATCCGGCAACAATTGACACCAGATTCCAGTATGGCTTAACAGAATTTGGTTGCACGTAGGGTTTATGCTTTTCAATGGTTATCATTTTGACAACTGAAAATACAACAAAACCACTAAACAATATCATGGATGCAAGATCACCATTTGCAAGTAAATGTGCGACACCCCATATTGTCACACCCAATAACATAGGGTGCTTAATAACTCGCTTAAAATTATTGGGGATTTGAGAAACTGAAAGCAACAACATGGCCACCAATACCATCAACATGGTTAAGTGTCGCGTCCACACAGGGGGGTTCCAAACTTCAACAAAGTCACTATCACCCTTCCCATAAACAATCAAGACAAAACCAATGATTGAAAATAAGGAATAGATTCCCTTATAGGCTGGCTCACCCATCTTTTCTACGAAATATTTCCGTACATTCAATTCGGGAATAAAATGAACAATAAAAAAAACAGATAATCCCAATATTAATAAAATCATAACGCACACCCTCTCATAGAGTTCTAAATATTTTCATCCGAAAAAACAGGTTAACTTAGAGCCTTGAACTCAAGTTAACCCACATTCTTTTTAATACTCTTTTAGTGATTTCCATGTCTTTTTTTGATATACCCTCAATCAACATATCCTCCATACCCAGCACAATATCATTTGCTTCAGAAAGATCCGCATCATCATCAAGCGTTAGCAAGTTGACCCGTTTATCAACAGGTGAAACCTTCCTGTTAATATAACCCTTCCCCTCGAGCACACTTATAGCCACTGAAAGCGTGGATGCTTTCACCGATAATTTTTTAGCTAAATCCTTTTGGCTAATACCCACTTCGCCGATTAAAAGGCCGACAATCCTAAATTCCTGCATAGAGATATTAATCTCTTTCAAAGGCGCTTCCATTAATTGCGGTACTAACCGCGAAAGCTTGCTTATTTGCGGCATAAGCAAATCATCGTAATTCATCATCGCCATAAATCTCCTTATCGATAATTATATTTAGTTAGCCTAACTAAATATAATTGAAAATGCAACAAACCATTTCATTGGTCTCAAAAGACAAAAACAAATTTGACAAAATATAGTCAATTAGATAATGTTCGCCCCAGTTATGTGCTCCCCTCTGGGGATTAAAAGGGAATACGGTAAAAATCCGTAACTGTTCTCGCAACTGTAAGTATGGAGCGAGTTTCCATTAAGCCACTGCTATTAGCGGGAAGGCGGAAACAAGCAATGATATACAAGTCAGGAGACCTGCCATTACCAGTCGTTACTGTGCCATTGAGCGAGATTTCTTGGTGGGCGGATGCACCGTTGCAGTAACGTAAACAACCCTGTTTATGTTTTTTTTGCTGTAACGAGAGGCTTTATACAAATTCGTCGAATACCTAACTATCCGTTGTAAGGGTTAACACCCAAAATTTGTCTGTGTTTGTTGCATTCACGTTAATATATACGCACGCCCAACATTTACATCAGGCAACAAACTCTATCTCATTAAGAAGATGGAGCGATAGCATTCGTCTATTTGTAATCTCTCCTACGGCACCTTTGTAGGAATTTGAACCATGAAAAGAATACTGGCCCTTACACTCGCGATCTTGAGCACTGTCGCTATTGCTGATGATATTGTTATCAATGCGACTAAAATCAATAAAAGCACGTCGACAATCACTCAGTCTGTATCTGTCATTACTGAAGACCAAATTAAGGAACAAGGTTTCACCAACGTTACCGAAGTTCTCCGACAAAATGCAGGTATAGAATTCAAAAAAGTTAATGGACCAGGTCATTATGCCTATATAAAAATGCGAGGATTTAGCACAGGGCACATTCTTTTAGTCGTTGATGGAGTAAAGATTACGAATGAAGGTGCTCCTGACGGTATCGGTGCAATCATCAACCAAATGGACTCCGATAGTATTGAAAAAATTGAAATACTTCGCGGCCCTCAAGCAACACTGTATGGTGCAAACAGCACCGCAGGAGTTATATCCATTACCACAAAAAGTGGTAAAAACATTAAACCAGAGTTAAGTATTGGATTCGAAGCAGGCTCTCTTGATTGGGAAAAAACAAAAGCCTCGTTACGGAATAGCCATAACGCTGGAGATGGAAACGTTAACTATTCCATTAATTTATCCAAAGTGAATAGTGACGGTATTATCGAAGATGAATTCTATGAAGACACAAGCGAGCAATTGAAATTAGGTTACACGATAAATTCCATTGAAACGGGCCTAAGTTTCTGGCAAACCGATAATAAATATGGCTACGCAGAGCTGATAGAACCATACGACGAAAGAACAAAGCAGAACATCTATGGTTTTCAGATCCCAGATCCCAATCAATATTCCGCGACTAAAAGCCGACTTATCAGCAGTTTTCTCAAACACAAGATCAACGAAACCATTAGCCACAAAATCCAAATAAGCACAACTGAAAGCGAACGAAAAACCGAAGACTCACCTGATGGAGTGTTAGGTTCCATTGTCGCTCCAGAAGATGGTTTTTTTCAAGGAAATTCTAGTTATAATCAAGGTGAAGTGGTTTCCGTAGAAGATAGAAGTACGACAAGTTATTCAAGGTTTGAAGAAAAAAGCCAACAAATCTCCTATAATTTGTTATATCAGAACGATACATTTAGTGGAGCTCTAGGGCTTGAAGACCATCAAGCCGAAGCAGAAAAGCAAGCCTCTTACCTAATAGGGCTTGTAGATGGCGAGCTTGATTATCGGTCAACTTTTATCAATGGAGAGTACTCAATTGGGCAATCTGGCGTAACGCTAGCTGCCGGCTTGCGTAATGACAACTATGATGGCTGGAAAAACACAACCGTTGGCAGCATTGGTATTAATTACAACATTGATTCAGTCTCAATATTTAGCAACTACGGCACCAGCTACAAAGTACCAACCCTAAACCAAACGACAGGTAACTACGGTAGCGATACACTGACGCCTGAATCAGGAACAACCTTTGAATCAGGCATTCGTCAGCAACTTATGCAAGGTCGATTAGTATGGGATGCGACACTTTGGCGAACTCAACTGGATAATATCATTTTCTTTGACAGCACTATTCCCAACGCCCTCTCATGGAACGAATTTGGAAAATACAATAATGGATCAAAGCAACGAACCAAAGGTATAGAGCTAAATATAGCATTTAGTTTAACGCCCGAATTAACACTGCAAAGTAATTACACCTATACCGATTCACATATGAAGGCTAAAGATTCTCGCGACTGGGAACGAACCGTGCAAATAGCAAAAAACAAAGGGAATATTGCCTTATTTTATAGTGTAGAGAAAATATCCACAGCAGTTAACGTTTACTACAGTGGTTCACGTTTACGCTGGAAAGGCGATGTTGAAATGGAAAGCTACGTTCGTGTTGATGTATCCGCAAACTACAAATTTAGCGATAATTTTGAAATGTATACTCGCATTGAAAACCTGCTGGATGAAAATGCAGAAGAAGGTTTGGGCTATCAACCTCTTGGCACTTACGCCATCGCTGGAATCAGTTACGACTTTTTCTAATGAGAAAGTCTACCTCACGTCTGGCTATGACTATTAGCCTTATCGCAATCGTTACAATAGCTTTCTATTGTGACTTCAAACCCAACAGCATTCTGGTGATCGGCGGTGCGTTAACAGGCAGCACGGTTTTGGGGGAACATTTCCCCAAAACCATCACGGACCCAATCGGCCAATCCTTCACGTTGAACGCACCCGCAAAACGTATTGTGTCCGCTATTCTAGCGGGTGATGAAATGCTACAACAACTTAATGCAACCGATAACGTCATCAGCGTTACCCATTTAGCGGATGACGATGTTTTTTCCAATGTGGTTGATCATTTTCCAAAATCAATCTACAGAAACCACGCAGAGGTTGAAGAAATCCTTTCACTAACTCCCGACTTAGTGATTGTTGCACCTTATACCAATGCCATTACCGTTCGCTTATTACTGGCCAATCATATACCGGTGATCCGCTTTCCTAAGCATAACAGTTTTCAAGATATCGATGACAATATACATCTATTAGCCGATGTACTGGATAAAAAAGAACAAGCAGATACAACGGTACAGAATATGTGGCGACGCATTCGCTATATTGAGTGCCTCGTACAGAAACAACCAAAACCTCGAGTTCTCTATTTCACTCTTAATGGTGCCACCGCAGGAAAAGGCACCTTAACTCATGAAATGATCCAATATGCTGGTGGTTACAATGTGGTAAATGAAACGAATATTACAGGATTTTCACGCCTGACCAACGAATATGCCGTGAGCCTTCACCCTGACGTTTTATTCCTAACGGACTGGTTTGCCAAAACAAAACAAGAGGCGCTAAATAAGCTCAGTAAGAATCCGTTATGGAAAGATGTGCCTGCAGTTGCTAATAAACGGATCTTTATCATTAAATCCAAAACATCCGGCACCGTTACTCCCTTTAGAGTAAAGGGCATTGAGGAGCTGGCCGCAGTATTACATCCAGGCCTTTACGCATCAGCCAATATCACGCGTTGCGAAAGCTCAGATCTACAATCTCAAACGGCAAGAACAACCTCCCAGAATCCAACATCATGACAAAAAACAGAACCCGCAATAATTATTACTTTTTAGCCTTACTAGGCTTTCTAGTTGGCTCAATACTTTTTTCCGTAAGCACAGGGCCTGCACAAATTTCCTTATTGGAGGTTTGCCAAGCGCTGCTCTCCAGTGCCCACTCTTACTTTTCAGACCTGTTGGTTCCTGGCCAAGCATTGTGGCAACAAAGTGTTGTCGCTAATGTCCGGCTTCCCCGCGTACTTACTGGTGCATTTGTCGGTGCATCTTATGCGCTGTGTGGTGTTGTACTCCAAGGGTTGTTTCGCAATCCATTAGCATCCCCTTCGGTACTGGGTGTCTCCTCAGGCGCATCTCTTGGCGCAGTAGTGGCGATTTTTTTTGGCTTGGCAGCAATTTCCGCTTGGGTATTACCCGTATTTTCCTTTATCGGCGCATCGTTGACTATGTTCGTGGTTTACAGCATCGCCACTCGTCGCGGCCATACTCCCATTTCAACACTACTGCTGGCGGGTGTTGCAATTTCTGCGTTTAATGTTGCGATGTATTCCTTTATTCTTTCCGTCGCATTACAGCATTGGGAAGTCGGCAAGTCTATCGTCTATTGGTCTATGGGTGGCCTTGATGGCAGAACCTGGGATCACGTTATCCTAATCCTACCAGCGTTTGTGGTTTGTTTTACCTTCATCACTGCTTACCAGCGTGATTTAGATGCCTTATTAATGGGTGAGATTCACGCTTCTTCTGTCGGGGTGGATGTTGCCAAAACACGATTAACATTATTAATCATCACTTCCGCACTTATTGCTATGGCGGTTGCTGTCGCTGGAGGTATTACTTTTGTAGGTTTGGTTGTTCCTCATATAGTTCGCCTTATCATCGGCCCACATCACCGTTTTGTTATCCCCTTATCCGCACTGCTCGGTGCCATCGTCATTGTTTTATCCGACCTAATGCTACGCGGTATATTTTACGAAACAAGAATACCCCTCGGGGTTATCACCGCATCAATGGGTGCCCCCTTCTTTTTGTTTTTATTATTAAAGCAACGTAAATTAATGCAGGCATAGCCATGTTTCACACAACACCCCACACAATATTTAATAAAATCGATACTTTTTTTTCACAACATAGCCACGGCTGGAGCATGGGTAGTTTCGGCGCCATTGCTGAATTCACCTGGGATCCAGGTGAACCCATTCAGTGCTTTAATGATGGCCGAGTTGGTAGAGTTACACCCCGAGGAGCGATTGCTCTGGAAACGCACCAAGAACTAACACCTGTAGCGTACGAAACTATACGGAAAAACCCAGTACATTGGGGGCAAGCCGTTGCATTTTGTTTGCCTGAAGCACTTGCGAAACGAAATACAAAAAACGTGTTAACAGAGTTAGGTGTCGATGATGCAGCACTACGAACTTCAGACAAGCAACAAATTCTGTTTGATATGGGGTTGGACCAAAAAATTGTTGATGTCTGTATACGCACAGACAATCCGACATTAATTTCTAGATTACGTAATGCCTGTGGAAAAAACTTATTGGCACCTGATAATGACATAATGAAACACATCATTAACGCAGGGCCAACCCGTGTATTTATTACCAACATTGGCCGCGCCGAAGTTTATCAACCAATCGGTATTGATAAATCACCGGAAGGGCCACATACCCACGTATTACCAAAATTACTTGCCAGTGGCCGCGCTTATTCGGCAAACACGCCAATACCAAACGGACTTCTACCGATGTTGACGCTACATGCGGCGAACCCTTGTGTTAATAAAATGGGAAAAATTAAGGTATTTGAAGAAACCACCCATCTGGATTTTCAATCAACACTTCAGCAGTGGGGAGATGAAAACTATTTGTCACAAAAGAATGATACTTGGGAGGCATTAGCACAACAAGTTAAACCCTGTGATTTTGACCCTGGAAAAAGCCGGCATTTACGGTTGGCAACTCGCATCGCCATTCGTCAGTACCAACATCTTCACCTCGAAAATACAAGCACCGTTAATGAATGGCGAGAGGCCTTTGATAAGCTCATCGCGGAGTCAGTATCATAATGCCCCTCTTAGAATTTCAATCAACATACTTTTCTTATGACAAAGAAATCATTCTACAGGATATCAACTGTCAGTTTGAAAAAGGGGAAATGGTCGGGTTAATTGGTCCCAACGGCGCAGGAAAATCAACATTATTGAAATTAATTATGGCGGCCATCAAGCCAAGTAATGGGTCAATATTGCTAAAACAACGAAAAATATCAGGCTTTAGTACACGAGAATTAGCACAACAAATATCCCTCGTACCTCAAGATACCAATATTGGTTACGCTTTTACGGTTGAAGAAATTGTCGCCATGGGTAGAAACCCACATCTCGGACGCTTTGAAATACCGTCCACTCGCGATCAAGACATCATTAACAACGCGCTTTCACAAACAGATTTATATTCTATGGCTCACCGTCATGTGAACACGCTATCCGGTGGTGAACGCCAACGGGTATTAGTCGCAAGAGCCATTACCCAACAAACGCCCATCGTTTTATTTGATGAAGCCACCGCAAACCTGGATATCTGCCATCAACTTGAAGTACTCACACTAGCGAAAAATTTAGCAAACAATGGTCACCTAGTTATCTGTGCGATACATGACCTGAATATGGCTGCTCGTTTTTGCGATCGACTGTTATTGCTCGCCGGCAACAAACTTCAAGCGGATGACAGACCACACAAGGTGCTTACCACAGAAATACTGCGTGATCACTTTTCCATAGCGGCAGATATTACCACCCAGTGGTGCGATAAAGTACCCCAGGTAACCATCACCCCTACCCGCTCCTTACATCAGACCTAACATCGATCAAAGAAGGACACAACAATGACACCAAAGAAATCGTCAACAATAACAACCGAAGCTGAAGGCACTCTGGAAATCTTTCCTCTTCCTTGTGATACCGGTTTTTTATTAACGCTTGTAACCGATGTATTTGAAAACTATTGGGACAAAATACACTTTGGACCTCATGTACAGGGAGCGGTGTGGGAAATACGAGCACCCCAAAAACCCGAGCGAATTAGCTTACCTGATGGGTATTTAACCGTTGACTTTGGTCACTGGCATTTCCATTTATGCATCGGTTTTAACAAAGGTACACGACGCAACCCCACCTCAGATGCATTAGCAAGGCACCGCTGCACCGCTAGAACAGAACTATATCGACGACTACGGGACGACGGTAAACCCAGCAGCTGGGGGTTACGTTTATTTAATGGAGCTGGCGAGCAACAAATGACGATTTTCTTGCCGAACCCGTATTTAACGATAGAACAGAAAGTGCTTAAGGAACCCAGTTTTGAGCATTTAGCCATGTGGGACCACCTACGCAGCACCTACTTGAATTTGCCCTCCGATCCATTGGATCGCCAACCGAGCAAACAATTGTGTGGTTAGCTGAAGCCAGAGCTAACAAACACCAAAGTATAAAAGAACAAAGGTTAACTCGCTAATTAAGCGAAAATACAAAACCAAACTCTTGCCGACTGACAACAGACTTACCATTGCGAGTTGCCGGATTAAAACGTTCCTTTTTAACAAATCCCAAAACTGATTGATCCAACAAATAGTAACCGCTCGATGATATTAACTGAACATCATGGGTTTCACCTAATTCATCGACAGTGAGTTCAACCAACACCCTACCCTCTTGTTGACGACGAATTGCGTTACGTGGATAGTCTGGTTTATGCCCTAATTGTGATTGGGCTTGCTGGCTGCCTTTTGATGTAGCACTCTCCACCTGGGCGCTTTCGGTTTCGTTGAGTGGAACTATCGGGTTGGCTTTGTTTATTTCGTCAGAGTCAGTGATTTTCTTTTTTTGATGTGCATTTTCTTTTTTTGGAGTTA
Organism: Gammaproteobacteria bacterium 42_54_T18; assembly: GCA_002163245.1. GTDB lineage: Bacteria > Pseudomonadota > Gammaproteobacteria > Pseudomonadales > Ketobacteraceae > 42-54-T18. Next base: position 75,431 of record MAAL01000115.1, read on the forward strand.
ACTCCAAGTCCTCAACAGGTTGAATATCAGCTAGCTCTGTTTTTTCTGGCTTACGCTGATCTTGCACCTTCGCTTTATTGAGGGTCATATTCGTATAATTTTCTAGTAATTTCTTGCTATCAAGGCTTGGCAAGCTTTTTTTGGCCGATTTCTGATGAATAATATTTTTTATGCTCTTAACAGAATCAGACACAAGTACGCTATTTATTGGTGAAAGAGATGGAGCCGGCACCCAGTGAATGGTGACAGCCATCGGTTTCTTAACAAGATCAATAGTTGCCAACGTAATATTCTGTGGCCAACGAATAAAAAGTAAAACCAACAACAAGGCCGCCATTAATGCGCAGATACAGATTCTCGTAAAGTCAGTCTTAATACGTTTTTCAGGATAACCACTGTCAAAAATGACGAAATTAATGATCAACGTCACTAGACTCATTCAACGCTTCAAAACTCTTAACTCCCTCATCTGCAGCAAATGCAATATTAGAAAATCCTGCTAACGTTAACTGCCCTAATACTTGCAACGCAACGCCTAACTCGGCCTTCCGGTCACCCTGAATTATGATAGATCGCGCCTTATCCCGGCTAATTTCCTGAATCAATTTATCAAGAGATACAATCTTTCCGTCAACAGCAATATCGCCAGTCTTATTAATCGATATTTGAACGCTCTCTTGTTGAATCGTTTGGGTTTCTGAAACCTGAGGAAGCTCTAGAGGCAAGCCTCGCTGTACTTTCATACTCAAAAACATCACAATAAAAAAGACAAGAAGTAAAAAAACCACATCGATTAATGGCAATATTTCAACCCGAGCATTCCTCGTTAGGTTTGCCTCATCCAGCTGCATAACTCACCGACTGTAGCTTCACTGGTTTTTCTAATCGCTCTAAGGAAACTGACAGCATAACCTCCGCCTGCGTACCAACATATTCTAAACGTAACGCCTGCTGTTGAACCAAATGCCTAAATCGGTTGTAGGGTAACAACGCCATCATCGCGACACTCAGCCCTGCCGCTGTTGTAACTAGTGCCTGAGCGATACCACCAATTACAGCGCTAGGGTCATCAACACCTTTACCCCCTAGAACTTGGAACGACTCAATAATACCCATAACCGTACCCAAGATACCAAGCATAGGTGCCAACGTGATAATCGTATCCAATACTGATTGCCCTCGTTGCATACGATTGAGCTGTCTCTTTGCTGCATTTTCTAACAGCTGAGAAATGGTATCAAACGATGGTGCGGAAAAGGCTTGATTTAGCATGGATAGCGCGGGATCTTTGCAGCCACCCAATGGTTCCAATGGTTGATCCGATTTCAAATAAGATAGCGCCATTAATCGATCGTTAACGGCAGCCATACTCAACCGAGAGCGCAACTGCCACCAATAAAACAGGCGCTCCAACGTAATCGTAATAAGTAGAAAGGTACAAAAAAGCAAGGGCCACATTAGTGGGCCGCCCTGTAGAAACCAGTTAGGCATCGTTAGCATAGTCACATCCATCCTCGTGGGTGAACTATTCATTTTCCTCTGAAGACCTGACTTACAACAAAGAGTGTTGATTACAGTGGCGGGACCGCGTCGGATTTGCACCGAACTTCCAGCAGAGACAATATGAATGTAGAAAACAGAAAATAATACGTTAATAAATCTCGCAGCATAATAACGCAGCCAGTAATAAAATGCGCTACTTTTACTCCATAAAATTTAGTCCAAAATGAGATAGCAACGTTAAGGGTCATCTCAATTTATTCAAAATAAGCCAAGTAACACCTCAAGATAAGCGTACAGAGGAAAGTTAATATATTAATTTTAATCCAAAGCCTTAAGTGATAACGATTCCCATTTGCATTTGTGCGTTTTTATATTAAGATACTACGTGACTGGACTAACACTGCGGAGAGAGATCAAACAATCGCTATGTTTTATTTAGGAAATAATTATGATCTACAATATGTTAAAAGAAATTAATACTATAATTCCCTTTGAGGAGGTACAGGCTCATTGTGATATACCTTGCAAAATTTATGACCCTAACGCTACTCAAATTGCTGCACTCAGCGTAATACGATTTATTGACCTAATCAATGAACTCGATGGTGCTGACGCTGAATTTAAAATATCAGGCCATGCACAACTATCTCGATTGACCCGCCAGAAAGAAATCCACGCAAGCAATGTAAAAAATGAAGTGTGTATTATTTGGGGGGATTATTTCAAGCAACCTCAGTTTGATCAATTCCCAAACATTCACACATTGGTTCACAATATTATGTTAGCCGCATCGGCATGCAAGCAAACGGTTAGCAGAAGTAAGGGCATATATCTATTGAATTTAGTGAACGAATTCTCAGAAGTATTCTGGGCAACAAAAGGCATAAGTACCGTAAAATCAAAGTGTCCTTACCCACCGAATGAGCAGGTCATTTACCCCGAACATGGCTAATAAGTGGAGCATAAACCCCCATAAAATAAAGGGAGCAAGCACCACTCCCAACTGGAGATAACCCCAACAGCCTATCATCACTTTCTCTTGGGGTTATCATTCGAAAACTAAGCCACTGGTGACTGCGTATGCAAACCACACTCTCTATCACCCAACACTTTAGTTGGGTCGAAATAGTCCTCTTCGTCCGGTAGATTATTTTCTAAAAGATACCCTTCCATATCAACATCGGTCCAATAAAATACTGGAGCAACTTTAATCAAACCAGTCTCATCCTGCGTAACAATATCTAAATTATTACGAAAAGGTGTTTGGTCTTTTCGTATTGCAGTAAGCCAAACTTCGGGAGAAAATTCCTGCATCGCTCTCTTAAATGGCTCAAGTTTTACTTGTCGAGTAAACTCATCGTGCAGCGGAGAATCAACATCCGGCACACCATCCATAATTGAATCTCGTCTTGCCGCTGTCATTAATGGATTAAAAACATGGGTATTAAGCGCCATATCTTTAATGGCTTTCTCGGCAAAAAGATACGTTGCTTTGGTGTTATAACCAGAATCAATCCAAAGCACATCCATTTCTGAATCCGCTAGCTTAGCCATGTGCAAAATAACTGCTTCCAGTGGTCTGAAATTGGTTGTCACTATCGTTTTCTTATTAAGCCCTACGGCCCACTGGACAATCTCTACAGGAGATTTATCACGCAACTGGGCATTAATTGCATTTAGGTCCAACTCTTGTTTTTCTAAAGCACTTATATTTGACATCTAACACTCACTAATTAGTTAAAAATTCTACGTAATATTATCTCTGCTTGCGCCGTCGCTGCCAGTGATTGCTGACACTCTATAACACAAGCAGAATAAGATGACTCACCATCAAAGGCTGCAACTCGCTCTCTGTCAGCCATTAAATTTGCGTTATAGGCGATAACTCCCAAGGTGGCGATACTTCTTTCCGTTTTAAAGCGTTTGGCTGGAACAAACTCAAGATTACGAGATTGCCCTTGGCTAGGCTCACCTTTGATCTCTATTTTTTTACGTTCGGGCATTTTCTACTCCTGGCCTGTGGTATTAACATAAAATAATTCCAAATTTTTACTAAATTTTCGCTAACATCCAGCTTAATGCTCGATCGTTAGACTGAATATCAATGGTGATGAAATCAACACTATCCTCAATGTATACCCCACCCACATAAGCCATAACCATTATTGCGGACACCAACATAATAGAAACAATAAGTGATCGGAAATCTGTCATAAACTTCTCCATGCAATTGGCTCATTAAGCTGCAACTTCCTCTAACCCTTTGGCAAAAGCTGACAAACTCGCATGCGGTATCATCACCAACTTTTTATCCAAACGTTCGCAGTGTTTTTTTATACAAAAATATGCATCATGGCTCACACAATCCATCGGAAACACAACAGTATCTGCTTGTGCAAGCACAGAATCCAAACGTTGGCGACCATCATGTCTACCACCATCATGGTAAATAAATTCACCATTATACTGCTCCACCATTGTTCTCAGATGAGCGCACTGACTGGCTCTGCCTCCAACATATAAGATATTCATGCCTTTTAGATCATTTAAAGGGCAGGCTGAGGTTTCCGATAATTCACATATATCTGCACAATGGGAATCAAGCGCTCTGTCCAACGTCACTTCTACCGCTTGTAACTGTGATCGATATTCATCGACTGTTTTTTCTGCCGAGCTTTTTTCCGATTCCAATTGCATGATCCGTTGCTCTAATTCGCCAATACATGTATCAGACTGATTAGCCCTAGAAAGCGCCTTGTAAAATTGCCCCGTGACATTCTCGACCATAAGCTCTAGTTGCGCATACTTACCATCTAGCTCTATCTCATGTAATCGCTGGCGACTTTTTTCTAACTCCTGGATTTCTTGAAGGTGACCCTCCTTTTCAGTACGTAGTGTTAAAATCTCCACATCTTTTTTACGCAGTCGCTTTTCCATCAGCCTCGAGTTCTTATCATAAGTATCCCGAGCAAGAGTTTGCTGATCTCGTAGCTTTCCTAACGATCGAATATCACTACGTGTTGATGCTCCAGATATATGAGATAACATATGTATCTCACCGATAACACGCTGAAGCAAACCTGCCGAAACCTCAGGACCCGTTAATATCGCCCAGAATGCAGCGCCCACATTGCCACTATCTATGGATTCATCCCACAACCGCACCACCTCGGACTCAGTCGTTGTTTTACTAAATTTCCGAATCGTTTGGCTATACTTTTTTTCGAGTAATTTATGAATGTAACGTGTTGGTTCGTTTGGCGTACACGCCGAATTTACAAATGCTCCATGCAATTCGTAATCCGTCATTTCACCTTGCAGGGCTAAATCAAACTTCTTCGCAGTTTGTCGTAGTTCCTTGAGAGATAGGCATGTGCCAATAATGCTGCAATGATAAGCAATTTCTAACTGCCACAATTTCTTTCTTGGTGACAAGCGCTGACGGCGAACACTTGGAGTTTTGGAACGAACATCTGTAGGCGAACACATAAGCTACCTTCTTAACATTTAGACTTTACATCTTAATGATAATGATTATCATTAAGATGTAAAGTCTAAATGTTAAGAAGGGTGTAAATATTTCGATTATTTATCAAAGAGACTCTACGCTAGATCAGAGGTGCTCTTCTGCATACTCGGCCAGCACCGAACGAGGCACCCCTTTTAATTGGACACTTGCACCATGAGAAAACCCCTTAAATCGTTCAGACATGTAGGTTAAACCCGAACTTGTAGGGGAAAGATAAGGGGTGTCAATTTGTGCCAAATTACCCAAACATACAACTTTGCTACCCTCTCCTGCACGGGTAATTATGGTCTTAATTTGATGGGGAGTTAGGTTCTGGCACTCATCAATCAAAATCATGCTACGTTGAAAGCTTCTTCCGCGAATATAATTTAAGGCCTTGAATTGAATATTCGCCTTGGATTTTACGTACTCGATACTCCCCTCTGGGCTTTCATCATTTGAATGAAGCGCTTCAATATTATCGGTTATAGCACCCAACCAAGGGTCCATCTTTTCTTCTTCATTGCCGGGCAGAAAACCATGATCTTCTGCTAGTGACGGTGTACTTCGAGTAACGATGATTTTATTGTAACGCTTACTCTCTATCGTCATTTCAATCGCAGCAGCTAATGCTAAAATAGTCTTCCCTGAACCTGCTGCTCCCGTTAAATTGACCAAATGAATATCAGGATCAAGCAATTCATTAAGTGCTAGTGCTTGATAGATGTTTCTCGGCGCCAAGCCCCAAGCCTCTTGCTCCATCAATGATTCCTTTCGTAAATGCTGGATAACAATATGCTCGTCTGAAATTTCCTTTATTTTCCCAACAAAACCTTGTTCATCTAAAATAAATTGGTTTAAGAAAACTTCATTCTCAAAAGTATCACTAGGAACTGAGTGGTAAGTAATACTTCCACGCTGAATGGTATCAACTTGACTAACCTGATCCCAAAACTCTCCGGGGAACTCAATATACCCTTTCGTTAACTGCTTTACGTCAGACACCAGTTGGTCATTATGGTAATCCTCTGCATTGATATGGCAGGCTCTCGCTTTCAAGCGCATATTGATATCTTTGGTTACTAACGTATAACGGCAATCTGGATTTTCCACTTGCATTTGGACAACACGATTAATAATAATATTATCATTTGTGTTATTCAACAGACAAGTTTCCGGAGGTTCGCCTGGCCTATTGGTAACAACGGCAATCCGACCCTTTGTAGGTTCTCCTTCATTTCGATATATAGGAACACCTCCGTCTAAACGTTCGGGAGGCACATCACCAATTAAACTATCAATCAAACGCACGGCAGAGCGACATTCTGCTGCCACCGACTTATTGCCGACTTTTAATTTATCGAGTTCTTCTAGAACAGTCATGGGGATAATGACGAGATGCTCGTCAAAATTAAGAAGGGAATTAGGATCGTGAATTAATACATTGGTATCGAGTACGTAGGCTTTTCGGGCGTAAACACCATTAGGAGTCATGGTCTATCCTCAAATAAGTCAGGTTGATTCAATATACAAGCACGTTGTGTTTTTGTATTGAAGGCGCCTCCTTATCAAGCTTTGTATTCGCAATTTCCTATGAAAAACAAAGCCTGACCATGTATTTCGTTACTTTTATCTTATGTCATAAAATCAATTTCGCAAATGTTTTTTACAATTTGATGTCAGCTTAAAAGCTTACTGATGTTCATCTAACATTTTCTGCATTTTACTCGTCAACTCAGTATGCCATTGATCCACTGCGTTAGAAAACTCTATCTCGTTATCTACATCAACAACTGGCGGTAACTGTGGTTCGCTTAGGTAATGCACCAGTTTTATCGGCCTAGGAAGTAATGACAAACCCAGCCCACGAATCGCCGTAACGGGTAACCGGTATTTTTGGTAAACCATTTTGGTCAATGTATTCTCATATACGGTATACAAGTCATCAGCACCAGGACAACAAGACAAAATGATAGGTGTTTGGGTTTTGAGCGCCAACCGGACAAATCCTTTCCGGGATTCCCAGCACACTTTGTACTTTTCGGAAGAAGGTCTAAGCGCTTCGCGCATACCTCCTGGTGCAACAAGAACAAGTTGCTCCCTGTCCGATAACAAAAACTCTGCTACTTTTGGTCTGGCTGGAACCGCCCCTGACTTAGCTACCGCACGACCAATAGATGGAACATAAAAAAGCGATCGATCCGCCAAGCTTCTTACAACGCGCCCCGTATCCTCATTTATTTTGCGCGATAAAAGTGCATTGTCATACGTTGCAAAACTATGGTTCACCGCAATGATGCAGCGCCCCGCAGCAGGAATATGCTCCATACCAAAGACTTTATGTCGATGGTAACGAGATACTGGCCCATAAAGTTTATTAGTACGCTTAATCGCAGCAGGGTCTGGCTCATGATATCGGTGATCTATCTTCACATTACATCCTTAACTATTTTACTGACTCTAGCTATCTTATAGAGAATTGTATTTTAACGTTTTCAGCTCACCCGCATTTTCTCACAAAGATGCCTCATATGTGTTGACGAGTAGTGACAACATTTATGTTTAATTTGCCACTCACACCAAAACAACTTAGGGGTTTTTACTCAAATACCGCCCTTTTTGACCGTTATGGTCTATATATAGATGGTAATTGGGCTTCACCATGACCTTATAGAGCGATATACTGAGTGATCACTTTGTAAGCTTTGTTGACCACAACCCAACTTACGGGCCGTAAAAAAATAAGAAGACGGAGTTTCGAATATACGATGGTTGCATTGTATATTCCTTAAAATAAAAATAATGGATCATCAGCTACCTAACGTCTCAGACTCGGCATCACAATTTGACGTCAAATCGTCAAGCAACAGTATCCGAAAGCTGTTGTCGCTTCCCCATGTGCTGCTCCCAGTACTACACCTTTCCAGTGACACCCCTAACGACCCATTACATTTGTATAATTTACTACGTTATGATGCGTCATTGGTTGCTCGTGTACTCGAAGTTAACCGAAAGTCACCCTCGGCAACACTATCAACATCACCCCAAGCTGATATTAAGGAGCTACTACTCTCCACTTCACCGAAAACGATTCGAAGTTTAGTCCTATCAACATTCCATGACAGAAATGGTATTTATACCTGTGGGAATGCCCTCTCACAGGAATACTTGAAAAAGCAGTGGCTCACGAGCATTCAGTGTGGATTTTTAGCCAAATCCCTTGCTCTGCAAGTAGACTACCCTGACCCAGAAGAGGCTTATTTTGCAGGCTTACTGCATAATATTGGTCAACTGATATTTCACGCCGAAGATGGTGATGAATATTTAAATACCTGCGTATACGACCTCGCACCTGATCTAACTATCGGCGATAAAAGTTCGCTATTACTATCCAATGAGAATAAACGTTTTTCAATAGATCATTGTAAAATCGGCGCCCACATGTGTAAAACCTGGGGCTTACCAATCCAACTTCAAGATGCCATACGGTTTCATCACGCAAGCTTCGAGCAGATCTCAGACGCACACATTCTTACTCGTATCATTAATTTAAGCAGCGCAATCAGCGAAGGGAAATTTAGCCAGTTCCGAACCTGTGCTACTAAGGTTTCTTCCCTGCTTAATATTCCCATAGACCATATTGCTCCCGTCATCGAATCCGCGATAGCTCAAACAAGCGACATTATTCGCTCACTTGACATACCGCTTACAGACAGTATCATCGATCAAAAACTCGTTCCCATCCACGATAACGAAAGTGATCACGTTCCTCTTCAAGATGCGATAAAACTCAATCAATTAACGCGTGAAATACATTTCTGCGGTATTTTGGAAACGGTAAAAGGCGCATTACTCAATGCCACGTCAGAAGAGCACATTCAATACGAAACACAGCTAGCTGCTGCTACGTTGTTTGACGTCGAAAAAACATTTTTTTTCACGTTCGATAAGTCAACCAATTACATCCAAGGCGACCAAAAAACCAAACCTCCCTCAATTATTAATGACCTATCGATATTATCAGAAAAAGGTCGTAGCATTTTGGCTGACACGGCCATCTCAAACGAGTCACTTGATACGTTTTCGATCTCTTACGAAACACTATCCATCGTTGACCAAGAAATCCTTCACCAAGCGTCAGCACAACACTTACTATGCCAACCATTAATGAATGGTAAAAAATTATTCGGTATTCTTGTTTTCGCGCTAAACGACAAAGAGATGTTACAACTCTCTTCAACACGCAAACATGTAAAAGATTTTACTGCTACGGTGAGTCGAGCACTCCTAAGAGTAAAACACAACACAGAACAATTCGATTCAATGCTACACGCTGAACGTTCACTGTACCAAACAAAACTTAAACGTATGACTCATGAAATCAACAATCCGTTAAGCATTGCGCAAAATCATCTTCATATATTGTCCATGTCGGATCATTATTCATCGCAACAACGCGAGTCAATACAGGTTATTCAAGAAGAAATAATACGCGCATCGAACCTGCTCAAACAACACGTGGACGGTAGTCACTCACAAAACGCTAAAAACCACGCTGTTAATATCAATGAAATATTATGTGATTTACTACTCGTATTTGAAGATGGACTAACAGAAGAACAAAATATAGATACGGAAAGACAGCTCGACAAGAGTATGCCGGCAATATTCATTGATGATATTAAGCTAAAACAGATTTTGACCAACTTATTAAAAAATGCGTTTGAATCACTTGGGAATGAGGGCTGGTTATCAATTCGATCTCAAGATAACGTAATTATTAACGGTGAGCCATTTATAGAAATCCAGATAGCCGACGATGGCCCAGGGATTCCAAAATCAATCATTGGGCACCTTTTTTCGCCGATAAATACACTTAAGGGTGAAGATCATAGTGGTATAGGGCTAAGTATTGTAAAAGAATTGACCAATCAACTGGATGGTTGTGTGAGCTACCGCAGAGAATTTGACGGAACTACCGTTTTTAGTTTATTTTTCCCAAGGAAATTTGAAATATAACCTATAGTGATATGCGAGCACGTAAACTGTGTGCGACAAGTATTTGAGCAGTGTTAGTAAGCCGATAAAAAATAAAAATATTAGAGTGGATACAACACAAGGACATAAGTATGGCCATTTCAATACCGCCGCAATCAACTATGCGACCAACAACGTTCTCCGCAACTCCCGCGACGAAAGTCTACACTATCCTTGCCGTGGATGACAAACCCGACTTATTGACAAGCATGCAATCTCTACTGAGTTTGTATCGGTACCAAGTTCTCATTGCTCCCAGCGGCAAAGAAGCAATTAATACGCTACAAAACAATACCGTCGACTTAATCATCCTTGACTTACGTATGCCTGACTTAAACGGCCATCAAGTAATGGATTACCTAGCGCAACACCACATAGATATTCCTGTCGTTGTAGTTAGTGGCGAATCCTCATTCGATGCGGTCAGTCGAGCACTAAAAAATGGCGCCTATGACTTCATTCGCAAACCCTACGTTGCTGAAGAGTTATTAAATGCCGTCAAACACGCATTACAAGAGCGAACCCTTGCCAATGATAACTTGGCAATGCAAGAACAGATCAAACACTCAGAGCACCTTCATCGTTTTATGATAAATAATTCACCCGATATTATTTACATACTTGATAAACATGGACATATAACGTATCTCAACGACCGAACACTAAGCCTCATAAATTATGAGAAATCAGACCTAATCGGCAAACATTTTAGTACACTCATCAGTGAGGATGAACTAAGAAAACATCCTTACACGTTAAATGAACGACGCAAAGGTAGCCGAAAAACAAAAAACCGTGAAGTACAGCTAAAACGTAGAGTTCAATACAGCAATATTGAAAAAGTTGGTACGCTTTCCGTTTCCTTTGAGGTCAGTTCTATGGGCATCTATAACGAAGACCCTATCTCTGGTGAAGATGTATTTGCAGGATCATATGGTATTTTGCGAGATATTACTGCCAGAAAGCAAGCTGAGTCAGTCATTCGGTTTCAAGCGTATCATGATCTGCTCACAGGCCTGCCTAATCGTTCACTACTCAAAGACCGTACTACTCTAGCAATCTCCCAGGCCCGAAGAAATAAACATAAAGTTGCCATGATCTTTTTAGATCTCGATAGGTTTAAAATAGTCAATGATTCACTAGGCCATAATATTGGCGACCAACTATTACAGGCGGTCAGCAGACGCCTACAAAGCTGTCTACGTGAGGGAGATACGCTATCGCGCTTAGGTGGAGATGAGTTTGCCCTATTACTTCCAAATATCGCTAACCAAGAAAATGCCGTAGCGGTGGCAGAAAAGGTTTTAAGCGTTTTGGATTCTGCATTTCATATCGACACCCATGACCTGCATCTAACAGGTAGTCTTGGTATAGCCCTCTACCCTGACCATGGGGAAGACATGGATACCCTAATAAAGCATGCCGACCTTGCCATGTATTCTATTAAGGGTAATGGTAAGAATGGTCTTACGGTATATAACCAGGAAATGAGTAACGCACAGCTTTCACGTATATCCCTTGAGCATGACATGCACGTCGCATTAGAAAAAGATGAGTTTGACGTTGTCTACCAACCCGTCATAAATGCAGAAACAGGGTCACTAAAAGGGTTTGAAGCTCTTGTACGCTGGCACCATCCTAACAATGGAATCCTATACCCCAAGGATTTTTTGGCTATCGCTGAAGATAACGGCTGTATTATTGCCATTGGAGAAAAAATATTAGACCGTGTATGTTCTGATATCAAACGCTGGAAAAAGCCAGATCTTCAAATATCAATTAACGTATCCGCCCTAGAGGTTAATCATCATGGATTTGTTGAACTAATAACCTCTCACCTAGCCCATTACAACGTCCGAGGAAGCCAGATCGAACTTGATATTAATGAAAACATCATAATGTCCGATCATTTACAAACAATTGAAAAATTACAACAACTATCAGATCTAGGCATTAGTATTGCCATTGATGATTTCGGCGCCAGCTACTCATCTCTAAGTCATCTCCATCGATTCCCAATCAATACGTTAAAACTCGACCAATCCTTTATTGCCTCAATTGATGGAAAGCCCAAAAAGGCTTGTATCATTAATGCCATCATTGCGATGGCAAAAGGATTGGACATGCGATTAATTGCAGAGGGCGTTGAAACAGAACAACAATACCACTACCTTCAAAACCTTGGTTGCCAACACATGCAAGGTCATTTATTCAGCAAGGCTGTCAGCTACAGCTTGGCTGAATATATGATTCAACATCCGGAAGATTCACTAAAAACATTTCCTGAAAACCCCAATATTCCAGTGTTAGCTAACTAAAACCAGAACTATCGCATCTTGCATTTTTGCAATAGTAGTTTGCAATCCTACAAACCGTTTTACATTCAGCCTCTCCGTGAATACTGGTAGTGTTAGCGCCACAAATTTACGGAGTGGGTTGAGTCATGAAATCGATAAAAGAAATAGTAAAAATTTCAACCATATTGGGGCTATTCGTAGTTAATATAGCTTATGCAGACGAGGAATCAACACTAAGGACATCAACCTCAGGTTACAATGCCGACAAGGCCCTAAACCAGTCAGACCATTATGCATGGCAACTGTTTGCACACCTCAATCAACCCGCGACGCTTAACCGGTGCCGCCCAGATAGAAATAAAACCTTAGGTGATACTGGTTTAACCGTTTGGGAAACCTGGCAATCTCGCGAAGAGACATTTTTACAAGGTGCTGAAAAACCACCCACCTGGAAAAAAGGCTGTGCCAATAAAGGCTTCTATTCATTTCCAGAAGGCAATTATAGTAATTTTGATGATGAAGCAGTCCGAATTAACAAAAAAGCCTATAGATTCATTCGTGATAATCATTTATACAGCCTGGATGTACAGGAGGGATTAGCGCAATCAGGCATTAGAGATATAGATTTCCCTTTAGGCTCTAAAACAGTTAAAGCTGGCTGGGTAAAAATAGATGAGGATGATAAGCCGTCTTATCATTGGATGGAAATCGAGCGAAATGGCGAACTTACCATCTACGGCTTATCGGCATTACACATCGCATCAAAGGATTTTCCCACGTGGTTTTGGGCAACCTTTGAACATATTGATAACAACACTCGCTGGAATTATGTTTACCCTGAAAGCTTTCAGGGTTGGATTGTCCCATCCAATGACAGTGCCGCCTGCCCAGCTAGTAATTTATCATGTAATACAATTCCAGCAGGTTACGGCTTAGAGGGGACAAAATGGGAAAACTATCGGTTACGAGGAACTCAAACAGAAATCGTTGATAACCGTGGTACACCAACAGTTCTTGTAAACTCTCATCTTGAAGGAGTTTTGGACCAACCATCGATGTCTTGTGTTACTTGCCACGCCCTTGCTGTTAAAGGTTCAAATGGCCCAGCCATGCCTATACCAATTACCCACGGCGTTAACAATGAAGGCTTGCCAGTGGGTCATATTGGTGCATTAAATCCAGAGCTTTTCTTGGACCTCAATGGAAACCCTATTCCTTATGTAGGACTAGATTATGTTTGGACATTGAGGAACGCAAAACGAGAGAATAACTAAATACTGCAAACTATTTATATCGATAATGGTATGGGGCAAAAAGTTACCTAAAGCGCCTCACACCATTATTGATACGTAACATCAACACGTACAGTTGTATTCAATTAACAACGTTTCGTTGCTTAATTGCTCGAGCAAAAAATCTTTAAACACCTTTAAACGTTTGCAACTCCGCATATCTGGGTGAAATAACAACCAAATATTGCTAGTTGGAACAAAATCTACCGTAAACAGCCGCTTTAGCTCTGGCTTAACTTGATCATCAGGTAAAATAGCCACGCCCACACCTGCAGCAGCAAGTGCTGACATAGAAACAAGGTCATTGCTTCTAGCCACTATGTTCTTATGGGGAATATTTTCCCGAATCCATTTAAACGCAGGTAATAACAATAGATTGATATGGCTGCAAATCAGCCTATGGTCGCTCAACTCATCCACACCAGCCGGCTCACCATACGTTTCTAAATACTCCAATGATGCAAAAGCTGACCAATGTAACGAAAACAAATGTTTACCCACTAAATGCTCTGGTGGTTTAGAACAGGCTCGAATGGCTAAATCCGCCTCTCGCTTGGACAAATTGCAGTCATCATTAGATATATGCAAATTTACGATGATTTCGGGGTATTTTTCCTGAAACTTACGTATATAGCTTGGTAAAAAGCAATAACCAAAATTATGGGGAACGGTTAAATTAATTTCTCCACTCGTCCCATTTTTTTGATTATCCAATACTAGTTTGATATCGGCAACCCTGTCTACGATACCCTCAACATATTCCAAAATTTCGACACCCACATCAGACAATCTATAACCATCTGAGTTACGGATAAATATTTTTGATCCCAGCGCCTCTTCCAAACTGTTTATTCTTCTGAATACTGTAGAGTGATTTACCTTTAACACTTCAGCCGCTTTTGCCAAAGTGTCGTGACGCGAAACCACAATCAGATATTTAAAATCATCCCAATTAAGACTATCCAATGTAACCATTTATCACCTTCATTTCGCATTTTAATTCCGTTTTAAATATCAGCCCAAAATTGTTAATCAAAGATAGCCACCAAAATGCAACAAAAAAAGAAAAACGCCTAACCCTAGCTTTTTAAATATAGTCAATACACAAAACTGCAAACAGCACTTTCATAATTGAAAATCTCAATGGATTTTATTTTAGGTAAACTTCAAATTGATGCAAGAAATATATAATAAACCTTCGTTCTTCATCATCAGCTACCTTCCCATCACACCATTACTTGCATTAAAGCAACGATACTGCCTCCGATCAAAGGAATACAGAACATGAACACCTCTCCCTCTCCCCTCTCAACATCACACTCCCCAAAACTTGAACTCATCAGTCACTACCTATGCCCCTATGTACAACGCTCCGTAATCGTATTAACTGAAAAAAACATTACACACAAACGAACATATATTGATCTAAATAACAAGCCCGCGTGGTTTACCAAAATATCCGCCACAGGAAAAGTACCTCTGCTAAAGATAGATGAGAACCACAAACTTTTCGAATCTATGGTGATTTGTGAGTACTTAGACGAAATAACCAAGGGATCTCTGCACCCAAAGGACACGCTTCTAAAGGCACAACATCGATCTTGGAACGAGTTTGCATCACAAATACTCAATAATATTTCTCAACTATACAATGCAAAAAACATTCTTGATTTCGAGCATCACCTTTCTGAAATATCAAAGAAATTCGCACGCATAGAAGAACATATCACATTACCTTACTTTTCTGGCGATCAGTTCTCTATGACTGACGCTGCATTTGGCCCAGTTTTTCGTTATTTCGACATATTGGATAAATACACAGATACAGACATTTTCCAAGGCCTCAAAAATACAAACAAATGGAGAAAATCACTTAGTCAAAGAGAATCAGTTAAATCAGCGGTTACCGATGAATACCCAGAATTACTAACAAAATTCTTGTCACGTAGAGGAAGTCACCTGTCATCACTCATTGAACAGAACTAAAAGAAGACAACTAACATATCCAAAACATGAAAATAGTAATGATAAAACATTACAAAATAATTACAAAACACATGTCATCACAAACAAACATGTTGGCAATCATGCAATCAATGTTTGCACAACAATCATCGCAGAATAGATTATTTAAATATTTTTGTTGTTAAGATACAAAACAGATACATCAAAATATATTCACCTAAAAAATAAAAATAAAAATAACAATTAATAATTTGAAATATCTAGATATTATTTTCCAGATCACAATGAAAAATGGATATAAACAATGAATAACGTGCTTGAAACAATCAATCTGGATCCATATGAAATTCCAGAAAAGGTATTGATTACTACAACAAACAATCATAAAGATACACTTGTCGATATCACTCAACATGAAATTGAAGCGTTAAAAACTGAATTCAACCTTGCTGATGCACATACACACCAAAGCCAAAGCCCTTCACAAAAAAAGATAGTAGAAGACCTCCCCAAGCTATGGTATTCCGCGGAACAACATACTCAATATCAAAGTGAACAAGAATTTATCGAAAAGTTCTACACATTCCATGGCCAACATACGGCATTGAAAAGGCAAGATGAAATATACTTAGTTTATGCTGCATCAATATCCATGCACATAACCGCCACATATTTAATGCAAAACGATATGAACGTCGGGCTAATTGAGCCTTGCTTTGACAATTTACACGATCTCATGAAACATATGAACGTCCCTCTATCCCCCTTGGATGAGTCGTTATTTTCTGATAGTAATGAAATTTACGGAAATCTCGTACAGCATGCTTTAGGTTTGGATGCGATATTCATCGTTGACCCTAACAATCCAACGGGATTTAGTATATTTTCGAAAAGCACTGAAGCTTTCTGTGAGCTATTACGCTTCTGCAAAGACTTCAACAAATTGCTTATTATGGACTTTTGTTTCAGTGCATTTATCAAAGTCTCTGGTGAAAGTCGCGTTGATGTATATGAATTACTGGAAGGTAGTGAAGTTAGCTTTATCGCTATGGAAGATACAGGCAAAACATGGCCCATTCAAGATGCAAAATGTTCGACATTACAAGTAAGTAAAAATATCAACAATGACATTTACAATATAGTTACCAGTGTTTTACTTAATGTATCACCATTCATCCTAAAAATGATCACTCGTTACATAGAAGACAGTGAAACAGATAATTTCTCATCTGTCAGGTCAGTTCTGGAAACAAACCGAAATCTAGCTATAAAATATCTAAATGGCGACCTATTAAAATACTGCCCACCACAAATACACACTAGCGTGGCCTGGTTTGAAATATCAGACCCGGACATTAATGCTGACCAGTTGCAAGAAAAACTCAAAATCCATAACGTCTACGTACTACCTGGGAAATATTTCTATTGGGCTCACCCAGAACGTGGGCAGCGCTATATTCGCATCGCACTGGCTCGAGACTCAGACATATTCCTAGGTGCAATGAAAGCAGCGTCGAGCATAATCGATGAATACAAATAATAGAAAGATATTTATTGATGCATCCCTGTTTATGGGAATGCATTCGAGCGATGATAAAAAACGTAACCAATCACTTTCGATCATGTCAGAACAATTCCCGAAATGCATCTATATGAATTTAGAACAAGTGGGGATGTGTGATGAATATGTGTGGCGTTACACTCGAAACATTCAAGACGACTATTACCCGTTCATGGATGTACTGCATAGCGAGATGGATATCAATCGAATAGGTTATTGCAGTAACGATATTATACGTTTTAATAAAGACAAACGATTATCAGACAAAAGTATATCAATACAGAGTGCTCTGTTAGTTGCACAAACGATAAACAACAATGCCGTACTATATACCCATGACAAAAGCATATTGTCACTTGATTACTTCCGTGAATATTTGGGGTTTGTTCCTAATGAGCAATGCATCAATCAGAAACGAAACGATCGATTCTCACCAAAATTAGACCGATTGTACGAAAACTCAAGAAGTTTAATCTTCCCATTTTAACAGTGTTAAAGGAAACACATTATGTCTAGTAAAAACATATTGATCCCATTAATAACGCCTCTAAATCAGAACCGAAGTGTCTGTGAGGACAGCATCAGAGCTCTCATAGATCGTTCGAAAAATCACACGACAGGATATATCCCCTGCTTGACATCGGGAGAAGGATGGAAGCTAACCGAAGATCAATGGTCTGACATGCTTGAATATACACGCCTTCACGCCCCTTCTCATGACGTCATCGTTGGCATTGAAAAAGCCACAACTTCTGAAGTATTACACTATGCAAAATTTGCAGCTAATTTTCTAGCTAATGGCTTAATCATTACCAGCCCTTTTGGGGAATCCATAACACAGCACGAAATCTATCAACATTACAAAGAAATACACGATAAATCCGGCCTTAAAATTTACATCTACAATGAATCAGAACTTTCAAAAAATGACATTAATGCTAAAACCTTACTCAAGATATCAAAACTTAAAAATGTTGTAGGAATTAAAGAATCAAGTAATTCTGCAGAGTTCTATTCCATTAGAAACCAGCTAAAACACCAAGGTGTTCGCATTTATCAAGGCTGGGAAGATAATATTGTAGATGATAATTTAGCTGATGGAAATATATGTTCACTCAGCAACTTGTATCCAGAGCTATGTCTAGAGGCGGCAATACAACCTTCAGATGATCTTAAAGTGGAAATTGCAAACCTATGTAATGATCACAAAATATTTTCAGAAAATTGGTATGCACATATCAAAGATTACTTAAGTGAAACAGGGGTTATTGCAAGCGACCACTGCATCAACGTCGCACAATAGGATCCGTTATGTTAACGCAAAAGGCATTGTACCTTTACAATAAACGTCAAATCACACAAGCAACAGAGCATAAGCAGCCTTATCTTGACTATGAAAAACAGTGGATATATTCAGGATTAAGAAGCATTGATGATGCTTCAAATCCAAAATCCTATAAAGACCTAACCAGAGACATTGCTAATTTTGTTACTGCCGAATCAGATGGCCCAACAGAAAGTTCAATATACGTATCTGAAAAAATTAGTCTTGATCAATTTCGAGTTCTAGTACAAGAATTCGCCGTTGATGGGCTTACTGAGGCCCAAATTTTCTATTCCATAATGCCTCGATTACCATTAATCGCTCAACTACCTATGTTGCGCATCTTAATCGATGAATTTGGCTCAGGTAATCCAAAACGAACCCACAGTGAACTATATAAAAACCTGCTGCAAGAGCTTTATATGCCTGCAGATGAGGCATTCTACCACGACAAAATCGACAATCTTAGTTATGCCTTTATAAACATGTTTTATTGGTTAACATTAAGAGCCGATGACCCCTCATATTTTGTCGGCGCGCTTACTTACCTAGAAAGCATTATCCCTGCAGTATTCCCTTGTTACGTCGAAGCCTGTCAACGATTAGGTATCCAACATCACCATTATTACAGTGAACACTGCCATATTGATGCCTACCACGCCAAAGAATGTTTTCGCATTCTCAAAGCAATGCACCAAACCAATACGCTGAACATCAGCAAAGCATGGAAAGGGCTACGTTTAGCCAGTTTAGTAACCAATCAAGCATTTGAGCAAGCTGTACAAAAGGCACAACGTTTGAATGGTCTAGGTTACATATTGCCGCATACCGGTCTAGCTATATGACAAACGATCACGATTATCAAGAGCAAGGCACATTCACCTACGAACATGAAGGTCTGTGTTACCACATTCCTCTTCACTGCCCCCACAGGGCGGGCCGACTCGATCACGGGCATATCAACACTGTCGCTAAAACGGTTTCTTGCCCCTTACATCATTCTGTTTTTTCACTAGACACCGGAGAGCAGATATCAGGACCACTATGTTCAACATTAGAAATATCGATATCAAAAATCACCAATAGTTAAAGTAATAACCAAAAAAACACAACCTAAAAAACCAAATGGAGATAATATTATGAACACAGATCTTAGCCTTTACGGTGCTTTTGTTATGCGAATTTCACTCGGCGTAGTACTCATCGCCCACAGTATCTATCTCAAATTGATGGTATTTACACTAGCCGGTACTGCGAATTATTTTGAGTCCATTGGCTTGCCCTCTTGGTTAGCATATGCAGTATTCTCTATTGAATCTGTCACAGGTATTTTAATTATTGTTGGCTACAAAACACGCCTGTCAGCCGCTATCGTTCTACCTATTCTTTTAGGTGCAACCTGGGCGCACAGTGGTAATGGCTGGGTGTTTTCAGCGATAAATGGCGGTTGGGAATACCCGCTATTCTTAAGTTTTATTGCTGCTGCAGTTGCCTTGTTAGGCCCCGGTTCTCTAGCATTAGAATCCAATAAAATGAATCTTATTGAAGAACTTAACTACCGCAACGTTATATCTCATAACTAGGAGGCTTATGTGTTGACTAACAAACTACCATATAGTGTTGAACAACCCTGGCTCCCATTTTCAGAAGCATTGCTAAATTGGGATGAAGCATTTCATCAGTTAATGCTAAATGACAAACTACGCATGAATGCTTATGAAAAAGCCATCAAAGAAACGGTAAAACCTGGGGATGTCGTTGTTGATCTAGGAACAGGAACAGGAATTTTGAGTTTATGGGCGCTGGAAGCTGGCGCTAGCTGTGTGTATGGAATTGACTTAAATCCTGACATACTCGCACTGGCTGAAAAAATGATGTCGCAACATAAGTTTGCTGATCGCTTTATCGCAATCAACAAACTGTCTTATGATGTCATTTTACCTGAGCGAGCAGACGTACTGATTTCCGAGATCATTGGAAACATGGCCGACAATGAAGATTTCCAACCCATACTTAATGACGCTATTCGACGTTTTTTAAAACCCGGAGGAAAATGTTTGCCCAGAGATACCTGTGCATATATCGTCCCCATAACGGCTAAAAAGGCACATTCGGCCATTCAAATGCGAGAGGTAAAAACGCTAAACCCCAATTATCAGCTTGATAAATTAATGCTAGAAAAAAGCATTCGCAACCCTTTCAATCTTTACTACGATACACTCATCGAAAAATCAGCACAATTGGGGGTCCCCCAGAGACTCCAGTATTATCATGATGATTGGAGCCAACAACCGGTATATTGTAAAGTTCGTTCATTTGTTGTCGAACGAGATGCCGTATTCACCGGTTTCCAGTGTTATTTTATCGCAGAGCTAAGCGACACGATTAGTTTAGATATCTCTGGTGACGACCAAAACCTGCATAGTTGTTCTGACAGCTGGAAACACGCTTACTTACCCATCGAGCAATGTATATCGGTTCGTAAAGGTGATTTAATCACCCTATCATTTAGCAGATATTACCCTGATGACATAAACGCCTTAAAATTTCGACAAATATACCGCTGGAGAGGTCATGTTGAAAGAGATGGAAGACATTACACTACATTCGATCAATGTATGGATGAACGTGCTTTTTCCGATTTAGGGTTCAATAGGTATAATGTAAAAAAAGAAAAAGGCAGGCAAGCTGAAGAGAAGTTTCTTTTTTAGTTCAGTACCCCCTACCTACGACTCAAGCAGTAGGGATAGCCATGGGTTGGCTTTCCCTACTGCTCATCAGAAGTTATGTGTCACTCTCCTCTATTCTTTCCAATAAATGGCTATCCACACGTTTGCGGAAATGCCGCAACAAAGTAATGCCATGATCGCCTTCATTAATCCCCTTATCGATGCGATATGCTTTCCAATCACATTGATCTTGGGAAAATTCCACCGTGGAATATCCATTTTCTATCGTATTAAAATAGTCCACATGAGGATTCTGCTGATAAACCAACTCGCTGGTTAGTAGCTGAAATATATTGTCTGGAATACTTCGCTGCTGAGCAAGGCGAGAGGCGTACCGTGCTTGGTAATCATCAGGCGTTCTTAGCATCGAAGTATCATCTACCGAACGATGCCCAGAAGCTCCCCCCAACAAACCCGCAACCATATCCAACAATCCTGATGACGTAAGTGAGGGCGTCATAAACTCAACACCAATAAAATTATCTGCATTTGCCTCAGAGGTATCGTAATAGTCCTGCTTCACATGAGAGGCCATATAAGTGTGGAGATCACCCGTTAATACAACCAAGTTTTCTATTTTATTACTTTTAATCTCTTGATTCAGCCAGTTTCTCTCATAATCAAAGCCATCCCAAGCATCCGTATTTAACGGTATTTTTTCACTTTTGTTACCAATCCAAAGTGGCGCCATAAATGTTTGGTTGCCTAGTAATTTCCAACGAGCAGTAGAGTCACTTAACCCGTTCACCAACCACTCTTTTTGCTCATCACCAAGCATGGTGTGCTCTTGATCCTTCCACTCACCACAAAAAAGTGGAAAATAACGTCCGCCGACCAAACCCTCACCACAAGAATGTGCGCTACGATAAGTTCGCCCATCAAGCATAAACAAATCGACAAGATTGCCTAATT
This sequence comes from Gammaproteobacteria bacterium 42_54_T18, assembly GCA_002163245.1. Lineage (GTDB taxonomy): Bacteria > Pseudomonadota > Gammaproteobacteria > Pseudomonadales > Ketobacteraceae > 42-54-T18. The sequence goes on from MAAL01000115.1 coordinate 97,559, forward strand.
TTACTTCTCGGTAATATTGCAGAAATTCATGCGGATGAGTTGCATCCTGTTTTACCTTCACTCTAGCGGGAACGTATTCTACCCATGCTTGCTGAGAGTCCAACATTAACTGCATTAATTTTACAGGGTCATTCCCTTCCAATGTATACGGATGATCGGGGGCACCCAAAGTATCACGAGCATAATCCCAATAAGCATCATTACTGGTTTCATGATCATCCCGGGTCATAATCCAAGTATGGTTTTCCATCGCTTTTTGTAAAAAAGGATCTGAGCGATAGGTCTTATATAGGTGACGATAATCTTCCAAATCCATCGCCACAATGCCCTCGCTGGGCATAAGGATCAGCCTATCTTCAAAAGGTAATGATTGAAATTTCGGATCACCTGCCGTTTCATAAATAAAATCACCAAGATGAACAACAAAATCTATACTGTCATCTTCAGCTAAATAATTAAGTGCGCCGTAATACCCGTTGGTGTAGTCCTGACAAGTAACCACACCAAGCTTTAACGTTTCGGTATCAACACCTTCTGGCGGAGCAGTTCTACAACGACCGATTTTACTAACGGTATTGTCGTAAATAAATCGATAGAAGTAGCGGCGATCAGATTGCAATTGTCCGTCTAGATCAATATTAACGGTGTAATCTCTAAACGCTCCAATTTCCGACGGTTCAACAATGCTTTCCAACGCTAACGTTGAAAACTCTGCGTCTTCAGCAACCTGAATCGTTAAAAATGCATCTTCAATATAGGCCGATGGATCTATTCGAGTCCACAAAATAACGCCAGACGCAGTAGGATCACCGGATGCAATTGATAAACTAAACACTCGCTCTGAGTCCAGGTTAAAACTGCTATTCGTATTATCCGATTGATCATCAACAGCACGCCCAGCACCGCTGCCACCGGAAGAACCTCCGCCACAACCAGATAAAGTAATAATGTAGGGGGTAGCAACACCCGTCGTTAACAACGACATAAACCGCCGTCGCGATATTTTTGATTCCATAACAAACTCTTTATTTTTGTTTTTATTAGTTTGATTAACCTAACCAAAGCTGCTTGGCTTTATCGATATTACGCTATTTCGAACCAATAATGTGCGTTTGTTGTGACGACCTAATGACAAAGCAAGCAGACTGACCAGTTTTCACTCAACATATACATTGTATAACAGCAAATGTACTTGTATGATCTCGCCAATACTAAGATCCGAGAACAACGGGCATCAATAGTCTTATCAGAAACTCTAACTCTGACAGACCTATCATTTAACATGACCCATGGACTTAGCAATGATTGAAGTAATACTGATATTTGCCCTTGCAACCTTCATCAATATATCTGGTGTCAAGGCAGCAACCAGCCTACACGACAGCGCCCCGACACAACGCGCAATAGTTACCGTAGAAGATGTCCACGATGAAGAGCCAGAATCTTTACTAGAAGCCCTTCAAGAAATGAAGTAAGCCGTAGATTTATTTACAGTTCTCTTAATAATTCCGCGCGAACACAACTGAGCACTTCGTATGCGTAAGCCCCGCCAAGGTCTTCAAATACGGGTGTCAGTTTGATTCGATTTTCTTCATCCGAATTGGCAAACAATGCATCTCGGATACGATCAATATCATCCTCTGGCAGCTGAACAACATCCTGTACTTCCAACTCCCCTTCTTGTATACATTTTTCTAGATGTACAAAAATCGTTTTTTCTTTAACGCCTCGCTGTTTCGCAATCATGGGTACATCCATGCCCGCTTTTAACAACGCCAAACTCTCGAGATAACTTTCGACTTTGTCTGCGCCAGGCTCGCTATCAAAACTAGATACCACATTCGTCGAATCACTGAACTCAGCCAATACGGATAGAAACGCATCACCGTATTTTTCAAGTTTACTTTGTCCGACACCGGTGATCATCAGTAACTGTTTTGGTGTTGCGGGGCGACGTTCCATCATTTCCATCAACGACACATCACCAAAGATAATGTAAGGAGGCACGCCCTGCTCTTGCGCCAAAAATGTTCGCTTAGCTCGTAACGCTTCCCAAAGATCTCTATCTTGATCCGAAACATGGCTAGATGCACGTGACGCTTTTTTACTGCGTAATTCGACACGATCTTTACGTAATGAAATCGACTCATCTCCACGCAACAAAGGTCGACATTTATCGGTTAATTTAAAAGCGCCAAATGCTTCTGAGTCAACTTGAATATGCCCGCGCGCAATTAATTGCCGATAAACCGATTTCCACTGATCCGCAGATAAATCACTACCAATACCAAAGGTACTCACTGACTGATGACCATGTTGTTTTACCTTGGCGTTATCCTGTCCTCTTAAAACATCCACAAGGTGACTTACACCAAAACGTTGGCCAGTGCGATAAATACAACTTAACGCTTTACGTGTCGCATCTGTTGCATCCCATCGTTCGGCAGGACTTATGCAATTATCACAATTGCCGCAATGCTCCTTAGCTTCATTATCATCAAAGTAATGTAACAATGCTTCACGACGACAACTTGTTATTTCACACAAACCCAACATGGATTCCAAGCGCTGATGTTCAACTCGTTTGAATTGTTCATCTGCTTGGGAATCTGCACGCATATTCTTGAGTTTAATAACGTCTTGTAAACCATACACCATCCACGCGGTTGAGGGTTCACCATCCCGCCCTGCTCGCCCCGTCTCTTGATAATAAGATTCCACACTTTTTGGCAAATCTAAGTGAGCCACGAATCGTACATCTGGCTTATCAATCCCCATACCAAAGGCAATGGTTGCAACAACAATCACACCTTCTTCTCGCAGAAATCGTGATTGGTGACGCTTACGCGTTTCCATGGGTAACCCTGCATGATAAGGCACTACATTAAAACCCTTAGCTTGTAACCATTCTGCTGTCGATTCTACCTTTTTACGAGACAGGCAATAAACAATACCTGCGTCATTAGGATGTTCATTCTGTAAAAAGCGTAGTAACTGTTGATTTCCATTTTCTCGATGCGTAATACGGTACTGGATATTCGGGCGATCAAAACCACTGACAAATACACGAGAATTCTGCAACCCTAAACGCAACAAGATTTCCTGTCGCGTTTGGTTATCCGCCGTAGCCGTTAGTGCGAGTCTCGGAACGTGAGGAAACTGCTCTTGTAATATATTGAGATGAAGATAATCTGCTCTAAAATCATGGCCCCACTGAGATACACAATGAGCCTCATCAATTGCAAATAGGCTGATAGTGGCCTGTTGCAATAACGAGATTGTTCGAGGCTGCAACAATCTTTCGGGTGCTATATAAAGCACCTCCAATGATCCATCGAGTACTTCTCGTTCGACCTGTCGCGCCTCTTCCTTACTCAACATGCTATTGAGATAACGAGCTTTTATACCAAGCTGGGTTAGCGCATTTACCTGATCTTCCATCAGTGCAATAAGCGGGGAAATCACAACTCCCACACCTGGTCTCGCTAACATTGGAATTTGGTAACACAGGGATTTTCCGCCCCCTGTAGGCATCAACACCAACGCATCATTACCTGCAATAGCAGTATTAATAATATCTTCTTGTTGCCCTCTGAATTCAGAGTAACCGAAGGTGTTTTGTAAAATTGTCTGAGCGTTTATATCCATAGGCGGAGATTATATAGAAAGGCGTACAGGATGGATATAAACGCAAATAGTCAAATTGCCTTATTAAATTATTAAATGATTCGCTCTCGCCTCAATTCGCTTACATCTTGTTCACTCATGTCTAACAAATCCCTATAAACCTCATCATTGAACTCCCCTACTTCTGGGCCAGGCCACAGGGTTTCTCCTGGTGTATTAACAAGCTTAGGCACAATTGCAGGTATTTTTAAAGGCTCTCCATTAATATCAACTGACTCAAACATCTCCCTTGCTTGGTAATGCTCATCCTCGATCATATCTTCAACATTAAAAATTGGGCCCGATGGAACGCGAGCTTCATCCAAAACGGCCAACGCTTCTTTACTGGACAGTTGCCCCGCCCATGATGACAAAATGTTATCTATTTCTTCCTCATGTTCAACACGGCCTTGATTAGTGGCTACTCTTGAATCTTTCGCTAAGTCTTCATGGCCAATAGCATTCATCAAACGTATGAAAATTGAGTCGCCATTCCCTCCCACAACAATGTATTTTCCATCGCCGCAGCGGTAAGTGTTTGTCGGTACTATACCAGTAACGGTGGTACCCGACGGGTTACGTACAACCCCGGCACCATCGTATTCCGGCACAACAGCTTCCATCATGTTGTACATTGCTTCGTATAAGGCAACGTCCACAACCTGTCCCATACCTGTTGTTTTATTCCGCTGCATCAGTGCCAGTACAATGCCAAATGCAGCATGCAGCCCTGCAAGCGAGTCTCCCATACTTAAGTTAGGTCGAACGGGCGCCTCACCTGGAAACCCATTAACTGCCCGAAAACCACTAAATCCTTCACATACCGAGGCAAACCCCGGTTTTTGCGCGAGCGGCCCCGTTTGTCCATATCCAGATATACGGGTATATACGAGCTTAGGATGAATTTCTTCAAACACCTCTGGCCCCAGCCCCCATTTCTCCATAGTTCCTGGTCGGAAGTTTTCAATAACGACATCAGATTTAAGTATTAAGGATTTAACAATTTCCCGGCCTTTTTCAGACTTTAGATCCAAAGTTACACATTTTTTATTTCTGCCTAAACTTCGCCACCATAACGATGTTCCATCTTTAACTTCTCGCCATTGTCGAATTGGGTCTCCTTTACCAGGAGGTTCAACTTTAATAACTTCCGCACCGTAATAACCCAATAATGTTCCAGCAAATGGGCCTGCTAATAACTGGCCCAATTCAAGCACACGAACACCTGTTAACGGTTTATCTTGATGGCTCACGGTGATATTCCTTTTACGTTGGCTAAGTTAGCTAGTCATCTTACGCTTTACTGCTCTTCCAATAAACCGCGCTTTTGTTTCCATATCAAATCGTTTTAAATCTGCCTCAACAATTGACCGTACAGTCAGCGACCTCCCTGCCAGTTTGTAAGGTCTATTCGGTTACCAAAGCTGCGCGAAAAACAAGGGGCATTACGCAAGACAGTTGCTGTATTTTGTGATTTAATCGTGGGCAGTAAACATTATAGCTACCCAAATAGTGACCACACAAGGATCAGATCCTATGAATGCACAACCACCCATAACCTCCCCTGGCAACACAATTGCGTACAACCCTGCTACTGGTGAAGAAATCGGTACAATTGAAAATACCGACATGACAAAAGTACCGCAGATGTTTGGACAGGCGCGTAGTGCTCAAAAAATCTGGGAAGCAAAGAGCTTTTCACAACGTGCCGCTGCCATAAAAAAAATGCGCACCTACATCGTTAACCATGCTGAAAGCCTTTCTGAAGTTATCAGTCAAAGTAACGGAAAAACACGTATCGATGCGTTAGGGACCGAAGTCTTACCTTGTACTTTGGCCTGTGATTGGTACGCAAAAAATGCAGAGAAAGTATTAAAAGAGAAAAAAATTCCCGTTGATAGCTTGCTCTTTTTTAACAAAAAAAGTGTTATGCAGCATAAGGCACTGGGTGTTGTCGGTATTATCAGCCCTTGGAATTATCCTCTTTCAATACCATTCGGTGAAATCATTATGGGTTTAATGGCTGGTAATGCCGTTATCCTTAAAGTTGCTGCTGCTACTCCATTAGTTGGTGAAGCCATCAACAAAATCATTGCTGCAGGAGACCTCCCTACAGGATTATTTCAGCAGATCGTCGGTTCTGGTGGTGCAGTTTCCAAATCTTTTTTTGAAAACAATATCGACAAGATATTCTTCACTGGCTCTGTTGGTGTTGGTAAACAGCTAATGTCTGAGGCAGCAGAAACGTTAACACCATTATCTCTTGAGTTAGGCGGAAATGATCCAATGATCGTTCTTGCGGATGCAGACCTAGAGCGTGCTACTAACGGAGCTGCATGGGCAGGATTTCAAAATGCAGGCCAATCTTGCGGAGGTGTAGAGCGAGTTTATGTCCACACTTCTATTTATGATGACTTTGTTGAACTTATGGCGAAAAAAACACGAGCATTACGCCACGGTGTAGATGAAAACCATAACGTGGACATCGGTTGTTTAACCACAAAAAACCAGCTAAATACCGTTAAAGAACATCTTGAAGACGCCATAGCGAAAGGCGCTAAAATTATTGCACAATCACAGCCAGTAGGCCCTCAGAACGGCTACTTCCATCCAGCTACATTGTTAACAAATACAACCGATGACATGTTATTCATCCGTGATGAAACTTTCGGACCGCTAATTCCTGTGATTAAGTTTTCAACGGAAGAAGAAGCGATAGCCTTAGCAAATGACTCTCACCTTGCGCTAACAAGTTCTGTATGGACAAAGAATCTAAAGAAAGGCCGTGCCTTTGCAGCCAAACTTGAGTCAGGTGTAACCACTATCAATGATCACCTGTACACACATGGCTTATCTGAAATGCCTTGGGGTGGCTGGAAACATTCTGGTCTAGGTAGGACACATGGGCCAGAAGGGTTATTGGAAATGACTCATGCAAAAGCAGTTAACTGGGATATATTACCATCAAAACGAAACTTATGGTGGTACCCGTTTAGCGATGCATCTTATGAGGGTTTATTGAATGCTCAGCGTTTTGTTTATCCACGTTCGAAGAAAGAACTGGTCACCAGCGCGGCAAAACTTACTCCATTTTTAGTAGGAAAGATGTTTTCGAAGTGGAAAGTAAAGTAAGCCAATCTTAAATAAACAAGATCAAGAAAGGGCAAGGGAGGCAACCACCTCACCTGCCCTTTCTTCACAATATTACCAGAACAAACTCTTACGTTGACTTAACGGTACATATTCATCCTTAACAATTAACTTATCCTGCGCCAACATTTGTTGATTCACTCCACGCACTTCATCCATTTGTGCGGCAAGTGCTTCTACTTGTCGACCAAGCGCCGTACGTTCTTCTTCTAACTTAATAACTCGACTTGCTAACGCCTCACTCCCTTCTGCAGTAACATCCAGCTTTTGCTCCGTTTCTATTACTGTACTATCTGCTTTAGTTAGCTTTTCACTTTGACCGTGAGCCGCTTTGGCAATTAATTCCAACTGTGACAAAACAGAGCGATCACGCACATCACTTGATCCTAGCGCCTTACCTGTTTCGTTAAGTTTGGCAGTAAGCAACAGCAACCAACGCTCCATTTCACGACGATTCATATCTACCAATTTTTTCATGTCGCCCGCTACCGCATGGGCAACCTCAAATGAGAACTCAGCATCTGCTTTGGCGGCTAGTATCACTGCCTCATTACGAGGATTTTGGGCGATAATTGTTTTTGCTCGATTAAGTGCACTTAAAGAACCGCTATAACTTAATGCCGCATAACGATCTAGAGAATAACGCCCTTCTCGTTCCACTCGTTTGCTTATGTCCTTTAAGTAAAATCGTTGAGCAGACATAATCTCTAACGCTTTTTGCTCCCTCAATAACTGTGGCAATGCTTGCTGCGCTGACTCAAATCGTCCGCGGGCCACCTTCCTTATAAGCCCCTTGTGAGCTTGCTCCAAATCCCTATATGCATAAGGATAATAGGTTTGAGCCTGGAATTTTTTGAGCCATGTGAAATTTTCAACAGAACCCGCTAGCAAGCTATCTGAACGACGTTTATTTGCTTCCGCTCGATTGAGTGATTCTGATGCTTTTGCTAATAGTGTAAGCGTTTCTTCACCTAAACTATCGCCAAAGAACAACGATGCTGACTTGTTTATTTTCCCGGGCTCTAACTTAAATTGGTCGTAATAACGACGCGCTTGCGCCAATGAACGTAATGCCGAAGACATATCTTCAGGAGAGAACATCGCCACGCCACCTGCCTGAGCTATTGCTATACGCTTCTCCATAGCTCCCATCTGTTGAGAAACCTGAGAAAACATTGCTTGTTCACTTACTCTTTGTTCAGACTCCTGCATCAGTTTATAGCTGTTAGTTGCACAACCAGAAAGAAACAGCACATGGCCTAATAACACAGCCAACACCACACGTGAAATACAACGAGAACGATCCATTACAACACCACTTGCCTTAACGGCACTACTTGAGAATTGAGAAAAAAGAGGGTATGAATGAAGCGTAAGCAATATTTTCCAATCTCGTCATAATATAAAGCACTTAAAAATGCCATCCATAGATGAGACAAAAATATCCTTTAAAATCAACTATCTAAATACAACCCTCTATAACCTCTCCCTCTATTAAAAGCGACTCTAATACAATTTTATTTTGGTCGTGGTAGCCAAAACAAACGTATAACACTCAACCAAACCAACGCCACAAAATCGTCATAATTTAGTCACTCCATACATTAGGGGCTAAGGCCCTGTTTTTATTCTTAATAGTACGAACACCCCTTCAATAGCCAAAAAATAATACTGAATGCGTGAGCATTTTACCCAATCTAGAACAAACTAATTCCCACCTCATAACCAAGCGATAGAAATAGCCGCTGCAAGCATTCTGCTCCTGGCAGTTACCCCTTAAGACGTACTAAGCTATGCTTAGAGAGTGAAAACAATCGACTGGCAGCACTACCCATAGGTATGCTTGTGATATCACTCTCTTTTATTGCCACCTATATTAACAAGCTATCTGTAGATCTATGTGGCGGGCGTTCCTGTTTGCTACTTTGTTTCATTTTTTTCAGTGGATACCTCCCCGCCCCTCTGCAAAGCCAAGAAAACAAGACGTTACAAATCAGAACAATATCCATTTCCCCATATGGAATAATATCCGAAGGTAAATTTAGCGGTATTTATTATGATCTAGCCAACACTCTTGCTAGGGAAACGGGCTACAAAGTTAGCCATGGAGTCTACCCTTACGCGCGCATTATACACGAACTCAAATACGGAAAAACCGATCTAACCATCATGTTCAAGTACAAAGAACTTGAAGATCATGTGACATACATTGCCCCTCTTCCTTCATTAAAAAATGTTGTCATTGGCCTTAAAGGAAGCCATTTCCCCAACATACGGAGCTTAAAGGATAAAAACATTGCTTACTTACGAGGGGCTAAATTTAGCGATAAAATTGATAGCGACACTAATATTTCAAAAACTTCAATAAGAGACTTTGATCAAGGTATCAACATGCTACTTGCTAAACGTGTTGATGCAATTATTGGCCCACTGGATCCAATAATGGTGGCGTTTAATAAACTCAATATAACTGGAGACCACGCTAAATCCACTCTTGGTTCCCCTCTAATTGTCTCGGAACGAACCCCCTGGGTACAGCTGTCTAAACATAGTAAAAGTGGTATATCAATCAACAAGCTCACTGAGCATTTTCAACATATACTCGAACGAGGCGAACTTGAAAGGCTACGTCAGCACTATATGACGCCTTAACAATAAATATCCCGTAGCAATGTATTCAATCGACTATACTTCACAACAAACACTTTTGTCATTACACAATAAAAATGGATGTATTTTAACGTGGCAATTAACAACTTCATAAGGATTCAGATTCTAGCAATTATAATAATATTGGGAAATCTAACCCCCGTATTTAGCGCTGACTTTGATCCTGAAAATATCAACACTGCCTATCTCTCCGACGACACCAACATCATTGATCTACTACCTCATTCATTATCATCCATTGAAAACACGATATCATCCATCGATGACATTTATAAAAACACCACATGGAACACAATAAAAAGCGACACAATAAATTTAGGGATGACCTCTTCTGCGCTTTGGATAACGACATCTATCACCAGCAATAAAAGCCTTAATCAAAAACAGTTCTATTTAAGATTCAGCAACCCTGAATTAAGTGACATCAAAGTCTATCAAGACAAAAACCTCATTTCTGAACCCGGCCAACGCCATAATTTTAATAACAGAGTTATTTCTCTTCCTGAATTTGTTGTTCCTATTACATTCACCAAAAATAGCATTACAACGTTAACCATTCGCATAACATCATCTGGATCATTACGAACCGGTATCACCTTGCACTCTGGGCACAATCTATTTTCAATACAAAACAAACAGAGCTTGATGGTTGGTGGTTACTACGGGTTAGCTAGTTTACTTTGCCTTCTGTTTTTTGGATTCTATATATTCTCGAAAGAAAATATATATTTATGGGTATCTCTTTCACTGGGATCGCTCATCATGTTGCAACTAAACATTGATGGCTTCCTTTACCAATATGGGTATCAGGAACAACCGAATTGGTTCTTTTCATTTCTCCTTATTCCGACCATTATTGCATATATTACAACTCACTGCTGTCCCACAGTTTCATAACATCGACAACTGTTTGTTTTTATCTGGCTCGTCATCAATTGGTGGCGAGAACAAATCGTACAAATTTCTTCGATCAAAAAG
>MAAL01000185.1 GCA_002163245.1 Gammaproteobacteria bacterium 42_54_T18
GTTCAGATGGTTGTTACTCTAATTCACCCAATCGCGATGGATGACGGTTTGCGTTTCGCTATTCGTGAAGGTGGACGTACTGTTGGTGCTGGTGTTGTAGCAAAAGTACTTGCGTAAGTGATTATTTAAGAAATAATACTTTAATTTGTTGCGTTTCTTGGCGTAACCGGGTTATAGTATCGCGCCCCTGAGATATGGGGCGCAACCAACCCAGGCATTGATCTGGGGATGATTGACAAAATCACTCCTTACCCATTATGAGGTTGAGGCAGGTGATTTTTTGCATGTTAAATTGTTAGAAACGATTTCGGAGTTCGAGGACGATGCAAAATCAAAAAATTCGCATCCGCTTAAAGGCGTTTGATCATAAGTTAATTGATCAATCTGCTTTAGAAATAGTGGAAACTGCGAAGCGTACTGGGGCTCAAGTATGTGGCCCAATTCCTCTGCCCACGCGTAAGGAGCGGTTCACAGTGTTGGTTTCTCCTCATGTGAACAAAGATGCTCGTGATCAGTACGAGATCCGAACGCATAAGCGTTTAGTAGATATCGTTGAACCGACAGACAAGACTGTAGACGCGCTTATGAAGCTTGATCTTGCTGCTGGTGTTGATGTTCAAATTAGCCTTGGCTAAAGAGTTTACGTTGCAGTGTGCAGAAGCATTGTAGAAGAGGTAGGAATATGACAATCGGTCTAGTCGGTCGAAAATGTGGTATGACTCGAGTGTTTAGTGAAGAGGGTGTTTCAATTCCGGTAACGGTGATTGAAGTTGACCCGAATCGTATTACTCAGGTTAAGACCCAAGAAAATGACGGATATAGCGCGATCCAGATTACCACTGGCGTTAGGAAGGCGTCTCGTGTTTCCAAAGCGGAAGGCGGGCATTTTGCTAAAGCGGGTGTTGAAGCTGGGCGTGGTTTGTGGGAGTTTCGTTTGAAGGAAAGCGAAGGCTCTGAGTTGTCAGCTGGCGATAAGATAGACGTTAGCTCTTTTGAAGCGGGACAGTCAGTTGATGTGACTGGAACATCAAAAGGTAAAGGCTTTGCTGGTGTAATCAAGCGTTGGAATTTTCAAATGCAAGATGCAACCCATGGCAACTCTTTGGCGCACAGAGCGCCTGGTTCAATTGGCCAGTGCCAAACGCCAGGTCGAGTGTTCAAAGGCAAAAAAATGGCAGGCCATATGGGGTCTCGTCGCGTAACGGTACAATCTTTAGAGATAGTACGTGTAGATCAAGAGCGTAATTTGCTTTTGGTTAAAGGCGCTGTTCCGGGTGCACCTGGCAACGATGTTGTCGTGCTTCCAGCAGTAAAAGGTTAAGCCTGAGAGGAAATAGCGGATGAATCTGAATCTTGCCTCTGGCGGAACCGTTGATGTTTCTGAAGTAGCATTCGGGAAAGAGTTTAACGAGCCGTTGGTTCATCAAGTAGTAACATCATTTCTTGCAGGTGCCCGTCAAGGGACACGTGCACAGAAGACTCGATCTGAAGTACGTGGTGGCGGTGCTAAGCCATGGCGTCAAAAGGGAACTGGCCGAGCGCGTGCTGGTACTATCAGAAGCCCAATTTGGCGCTCTGGTGGTGTAACTTTTGCTGCCTCACCTCAAGATCATAGTCAAAAAGTGAATAAGAAAATGTATCGTGGCGCAATGCGCTGCATACTTTCAGAATTAGTGCGACAAGATCGATTGGTAATAGTTGAGTCTGTAGAAATTGAGCAGCCAAAAACTAAGTTGCTAATCGCCAAGTTGAAAGAGCTAGGGCTTGAAAAGGCTCTAATTGTTACTGAAAATGTAGATGAGAATTTGTTTCTATCTTCTCGTAATCTGCCTTTCGTAAGCGTAATTGATGCGCAAAGTGCTGATCCAGTAAGTTTGATCGGTCACGAAAAGATTTTAGTAACAGTTGCCGCACTTAAGAAATTTGAGGAGTTGTTGGGATGAATCCAGAACGCATATTTAAAGTGCTGTTGGCTCCACACATCTCTGAGAAAGCCACAGTGATAGCTGAAAACAATCAATTTGTTTTCAAAGTTACCACCGATTCTACAAAGCGCGAAATCAAAGCAGCGGTTGAGCAATTGTGGGACGTAAAAGTAAAGTCTGTTAAAACGGTTAATGTAAAAGGCAAAACAAAGCGCTTCGGGCGCATGGAAGGCCGCCGTTCCGACTGGAAGAAAGCGTATGTTTCTCTTCAAGACGGCTTTGATATTGACTTTCAAGGCGAAGCTTAAGGCATAGGAGAGAGCGCATGGCACTTGTTAAAGCAAAACCAACATCTCCAGGACGTCGCTTTGTCGTTAAAGTAACGAATCCTGATCTTCACAAAGGAGCACCTCACGGTCCCTTGGTGGAGTCGAAATCAAAAAGCGGTGGTCGAAACAATAATGGTCGTATTACTACGCGCCATATTGGTGGTGGTCATAAGCAGGCTTACCGTATTATAGATTTTAAGCGTAATAAAGATGGTATCCCTGGTACTGTTGAACGCTTAGAGTACGATCCTAATCGTACAGCTAATATCGCACTGATAAAGTACTTGGATGGTGAGAGACGTTATCTTATCGCTCCAAAAGGCTTAAGTGCTGGTGATAGCGTGCAATCGGGTGAAGACGCGCCTATTAAAGTGGGTAACGCGTTGCCAATGAGGAACATGCCATTAGGTAGTGTTATTCATTGTATAGAAATGAAACCTGGAAAGGGCGCACAGATTGCTCGTAGTGCAGGAACATCTGCTCAGCTACTAGCGAGAGACGGGGGTTACGTAACATTACGTTTACGCTCTGGCGAAATGCGCAAAATACTGGCAGAATGTCGCGCCACTATCGGTGAAGTTGGCAATTCTGAGCATGCGTTACGTTCATTAGGTAAGGCCGGTGCTAGTAGATGGCGCGGTGTCAGACCAACTGTTCGTGGTGTTGCTATGAACCCAGTTGATCACCCGCATGGTGGTGGTGAAGGTCGTACTTCGGGCGGTCGTCATCCTGTAACACCTTGGGGCGTCCCAACAAAGGGTTACAAGACCAGAAAGAACAAACGCACTAATAAGCTTATTGTTCGCCGTCGCGGATCTAAGTAATTAAATCGGAATTATTAAGAGGTATTTGTTGTGCCACGTTCACTTAAAAAAGGCCCCTTCATTGATGGCCATCTACTGAAGAAAGTGGAAGTTGCGCTCGAAACCAATTCTAAAAAGCCTATTAAGACTTGGTCTCGACGCTCAATGATTCTACCGGAAATGGTTGGTTTAACTATTGCGGTACATAACGGTCGCCAGCATGTTCCAGTTCTCGTATCTGAACATATGGTCGGTCACAAATTAGGTGAGTTCTCTTTGACCCGCACGTATCGCGGGCACATCGTAGACAAGAAAGCTAAACGTTAAGAGGTGAGTGATGGAAGTAGCCGCTAAGCTAAAAGGTGCTCAAATTTCCGCACAGAAGGCTCGGTTAGTTGCTGATCAAGTTCGCGGTCAGAATGTAGACCAAGCACTGAATCTTTTGACTTTTAGTCCGAAGAAAGCAGCACACTTAATTAAGAAAATTTTGGAATCTGCAATCGCTAATGCTGAGCATAACGATGGTGCAGATGTTGATGAGTTGAAAATCTCTGCCATCTACGTTGATGAAGGTATGACACAGAAACGCATTCGACCACGAGCAAAAGGTCGAGCGGATCGGATTCTGAAAAGAAGCTGTCATATCACCATCAAGGTATCTGATAAATAGAGGAAAGGCTAGATGGGTCAGAAAGTACATCCAACGGGTATACGTTTAGGGATTGTTAAAAAGCACGCTTCGACGTGGTATGCAAGCCCTAAGAACTACGCCGAGTATCTACTTACAGATTTGCAGGTTAGAGAGTATCTGCTTAATCGTTTAAAGGCAGCTTCTGTAAGTCGTATCGAGATTGAGCGGCCAGCAGAAAATGCTCGCATCACCATTAAAACTGCACGGCCTGGTATTGTTATCGGGAAGCGCGGGGAAGATGTTGAGAAGCTTCGTAAAGAAGTTTCAAAGCGAATGGGCGTTCCTGTACATATAAACATTGAGGAAATCCGCAAGCCTGAGCTTGATGCTAAGCTTGTTGCCGATAGTGTAGCTTCTCAGTTGGAGCGTCGAGTTATGTTTCGACGAGCCATGAAGCGTGCGGTTCAAAACGCGATGCGAATTGGTGCTCAAGGTATAAAGGTATCGGTAGCAGGCCGCTTAGGTGGTGCTGAAATCGCTCGTACAGAGTGGTATCGTGAAGGTCGTGTACCTTTGCATACACTTCGAGCTGATATCGATTACGCCTCAGTCCGAGCTGAAACCACCTACGGTACAATTGGTGTTAAAGTTTGGATATTCAAGGGCGAAATCCTTGAGGGAATGGAGCCAGTCGAAGAGCCGAAAAGCAAACGACCACACTCCAAGAAGCGCTAACGAGCTAGTTAAAGGTTATTAGAGATGTTACAACCTAAACGTACAAAGTTTCGAAAGCAGCACAAGGGTCGCAACCGCGGCTTGGCATTGCGCGGAAGCAAAGTATCTTTCGGTACAATCGCTCTTAAAGCGACTGGCCGTGGACGCATAACCGCACGCCAAATTGAAGCTGCTCGACGAGCAATGACACGCCACATAAAACGTGGTGGGAAAATTTGGATTCGTGTCTTCCCTGACAAACCTATCACTGAAAAACCTCTTGAGGTTCGACAGGGTAAAGGTAAGGGAAATGTTGAATACTGGGTAGCACAGGTTCAACCTGGTAAAGTTCTTTATGAGATGGAAGGTGTCTCTGAAGATGTTGCACGAGAAGCGTTTGCACTTGCTGCGGCAAAACTGCCAGTGGCGACAACAATTGTAACTCGGACGGTGATGTAATGAAGACAAGCGAACTGAGAGACAAAAACGTTGAGCAACTGAACGAAGAGCTTCTTGAGCTACGTCGTACGCAGTTCGGTCGACGTATGGAGCATGCAACTGGGCAGATGAATCAGCACCATTTGCTAAGGCAGGTTCGACGTGATATCGCTCGTGTGAAAACAGTGTTGACCGAAAAGAAGCAGGGTAAATAAGTATGTCTGAGCAAGTAGCTGAAACCAAAAAACGCGCTCTAACAGGTAAAGTAGTCAGTGTAAAAGCTAATAAGACTATTACCGTACTTGTAGAGCGTAAGGTAAAGCATCCTGTTTACGGTAAATTTGTTCGTCGTTCCACGAAGTTTCATGCACATGATGAAGCTAATACGTGTAACGATGGCGATATCGTAACAATAGAAGAGTGTCGTCCACTATCTAAAACTAAGTGTTGGCGCTTAGTTAAAGTAGAAGTTCAAGCTAAGTAATTAGCCTGAGTGGATGTGAATTTAGAATTTGCTTGTAGATATTTTATGCTACAGCATAGGTTTGGAGTGGACCGATGATTCAGACCCAATCAATGCTAGAAGTCGCTGATAACAGCGGTGCAAGACGAGTTATGTGTATCAAAGTATTGGGCGGTTCACACCGACGATATGCTCGTGTTGGCGATGTAATTAAAGTTACTGTGAAAGAAGCAATTCCTCGCGGTAAAGTAAAAAAGGGTGATGTGCTAAACGCAGTAGTTGTGCGCACTCGTCAATGTGTTCGCCGCCCAGATGGGTCAGCGATCCGATTTGATGATAATGCAGCGGTACTTCTAAACGCGTCAAAGCAGCCTATTGGTACCCGTATTTTTGGGCCTGTTACTCGCGAATTGCGTAACGAACAGTTTATGAAAATTGTTTCGCTAGCGCCTGAAGTGCTCTAGGTAGGGGTTCTAATATGTTAAAGATCAGAAAAGATGACGAAATTATAGTTATCACAGGTAAAGATAAAGGTAAGAAAGGTAAGGTCCTTAAGGTTCTTGACCAAAAGCTTATCGTATCTGGAATCAACATAGTTAAGCGTCACACTAAGCCGAACCCAAATAAGGGTGTGGCAGGTGGAATCGTAGAGAAAGAAGCTGCAATACAGCTTTCTAACGTAGCTATTTACAATCCTCAAACTCAGAAAGCTGATCGTGTTGGCTTTAAAGTTCAAGAAGATGGTAATAAAGTTCGTTTCTACAAATCTACAAATGAAGTGTTTGGTAGCTAACGGATCGGATGAACTAGGTTATAACGATGAGCAATTTGAAAGAGTTTTACCAAAAAGAAGTCGTCGGTAAACTGCAAGATCAGTTCAAATTCAAAAGTGTAATGGAAGTGCCTCGCATTACCAAAATCACCTTGAATATGGGCGTTGGTGAAGCAACATCCGATAAGAAAGCACTTGATGGCGCTTTAAAAGATCTTACTGCGATAACTGGACAGAAACCTTTAGTGTGTAATGCACGTAAGTCTGTAGCTGGTTTTAAAGTTCGTGAAGGTTGGCCTATCGGTGCAAAAGTCACATTGCGTGGCGAAAGAATGTACGAGTTTATGGAGCGCCTTATTAGTATTGCGATCCCTAGAATTCGAGATTTCCGTGGTCTGAATCCTAAGTCTTTTGACGGTCGTGGGAACTACTCCATGGGTCTGAAAGAGCAGATCGTATTTGCTGAAATTGAATACGATAAAATTGACAAGCTTCGCGGCATGGATATTACCATTACAACAAGCGCTAAAAACGATGAAGAAGGACGCGCGTTGTTACGTGCCTTTAACTTCCCGTTGAAGCAATAGGAATACAGATATGGCAAAGGTTTCAATGGTTGTACGTGAGAAAAAACGTACGAAACTGGTAGCAAAGTATGCTGTGAAGCGTGCCGAGCTTAAAGAGATCATTCGCAGCCCAGACTCAACTGATGAGCAACGTTGGGATGCGCAAATAAAATTACAGAGTTTACCTCGTGATTCGTCACCCGTAAGACAACGCAACCGTTGCGGTTTGACTGGGCGTCCTCATGGGTTTTACCGTAAGTTCGGCTTGAGCCGAAATAAATTACGCGAAGCTGCAATGCGCGGTGAAGTGCCTGGTCTTAAAAAGGCTAGCTGGTAAGCGAATAACGGAGCAAACGAAACATGAGTATGCAAGATCCCTTGGCAGATTTCTTAACTCGTATACGTAATGGCCAAATGGCAAATCACGTAACGGTTACCATGCCTGCGTCAAAAATGAAACTTTCTGTTGCTAATGTGCTTCAAAGCGAAGGTTACATAGATAGTGTAAGTGTTACTTCCGACGTAAAAGCAGAGCTAAGTATTGCTCTGAAATATTTCGAAGGAAAGCCTGTTATCTCTAAAATAGAAAGAGTGAGCCGTCCTGGACTACGAATTTACAAAGGAAAGGATAGCCTTCCTAAAGTAATTGGTGGACTTGGCGTAGCGATCGTATCTACAGCCCAGGGCGTGATGTCCGACCGTGCCGCACGTAGTGCAGGTATTGGCGGCGAAGTCTTGTGTTTCGTATCCTAATAGGTGAACGACGATGTCAAGAATAGCAAAAGCCCCCATTAGCCTGCCTGCTGGCGTAGAGGCAACGGTTACAGGGCAAGAAGTTAAAGTTAAAGGTGGTAAAGGTGAGCTGAGCTTAACTTTACACCAGTCAATTAGAGCAGAAGTGAAAGATAATATCATTTCTGTTTCGCCAGTAGCCGAGTCAAAAGATAACTGGGCAATGGCAGGAACTATGCGCTCACTGGCCAATAACATGGTTATTGGTGTTAGCCAGGGTTTCGAAAAGAAACTAGAGCTAAAAGGTGTTGGTTATCGAGCTCAAGTTAAAGGGAAAGTGATTAATCTAACGTTAGGTTTCTCTCACCCGGTAGAGTTCGCAATTCCTGAGGGAATTACTGCTGAAACGCCAAGTCAAACTGAGATTATACTCAAAGGCGTTGATAAGCAGTTGATCGGACAAGCAGCAGCGAATATTCGCGCTTACCGTCCACCAGAGCCTTATAAAGGCAAAGGTGTTCGTTATGCTGATGAGCATGTTCGACGTAAAGAAGCCAAGAAAAAATAACAGTTGAGAAGATAAAGACTATGAGTGACAAAAAAGTATCTCGTCTTCGCAGAGCCAAGCGCTCACGTATGAAAATACGCGAACTCGGTGTCGATCGTCTAACTGTACATCGCACACCAAGACATATATACGCACAGGTTATCTCTAAAGATGGAGGCACGGTTATAGCAAGTGCTTCAACGCTAGAGAAAGATTTCCAAGGGGCTACTGGTAATAGTGACGCTGCAGCGATCGTAGGCAAGAATATTGCTGAGAGAGCGAAAGAAAAAGGTGTTACTAGTGTAGCGTTCGACCGTTCAGGTTTTCGTTATCACGGACGTGTTGCAGCATTAGCTGATGCAGCCCGTGAAACCGGTCTTGAGTTCTAAAGGGTTTTAAGATGGCTAAAGTTGAAGATAAGAACGAAGGCTTACAGGAAAAACTTGTTCAGGTTAATCGTGTAGCTAAAGTTGTTAAAGGTGGTCGAATTTTCGGTTTCACAGCGCTAACTGTTGTTGGTGATGGAGCTGGGAAAGTTGGTTTTGGACGTGGTAAGGCTCGTGAAGTGCCTATCGCAATTCAGAAAGCACTTGAAGCGGCTAGAAGAAATATGGTCACTGTTGAGCTAAACGGCACAACATTGCAGCATGCAATCAAAGCTAATCACGGCGCATCCAAGATTTATATGCAGCCTGCATCTGATGGTACTGGTATTATTGCTGGTGGCGCGATGCGTGCAGTATTGGAAGTGGCTGGTGTACAGAACGTATTGGCGAAATGCTACGGTTCAACTAACCCTGTAAACGTTGTGCGAGCAACGGTGAAAGGATTGGCTGAAATGAATTCTCCAGCTGATGTTGCTGCTAAGCGTGGCAAGACAGTAGAAGAGATTTTGGGGTAGGTCATGAGCGAAAAAAATACTATCAAAGTTACACTAACCAAAAGCGCTAGCGGACGATTGAAAAATCATGTTGCTTGCGTAAGAGGTTTAGGGTTACGACGCATCGGCCATACTGTTGAAGTTGAAGATACTCCTTCAGTACGTGGCATGGTGAATAAAGTTTATTATATGGTTCGAGTAGAAGGTGAGTAATATGCAACTTAATACTCTCAGTCCTGCTCCAGGTTCACGTCCTACAGGTAAGCGTGTAGGCCGAGGAATTGGTAGCGGACTAGGAAAAACATGTGGTCGTGGCCATAAGGGACAAAAATCCCGTTCTGGTGGTTCTGTTAAGCCTGGATTCGAAGGCGGGCAGATGCCATTACAGCGTCGAGTTCCTAAGTTTGGTTTCACCTCTCGTAAGTCTTTGGTTTCAGCAGAAGTAAGATTATCTGAATTGGCCAAAGTTGAAGGCGAGATTGTGAGCCTTGAAACTTTAAAAGCTGCAGGCGTTCTTCGTAAAGATGTACGTTTTGCAAAAGTAGTTTTATCCGGCGAGATTGCGAGAAGCGTTACTCTTAAGGGCCTTAGGGCTACTAAAGGTGCGTTGGAAGCAATTGAAGCTGCAGGTGGTAAGGTAGAGGAATAATAACGGTATGGCGAAAAAGCCCCAACAACCAACTTTGCCGGCGGGATCTCAAGCCGGACTAACTGAACTTTGGCAGCGTCTGAAGTTCGTTTTTTTAGCAATTTTGGTGTATAGGATTGGGGCTCACATACCTGTGCCCGGTATAGACCCGATACAGCTACAGCAAATGTTTGAACAGCAAAAAGATACGATCTTAAGCTTGTTTAACATGTTCTCTGGTGGTGCATTGGAGCGGATGAGTATTTTGGCACTGGGTATAATGCCATATATTTCAGCTTCTATTATCATGCAGTTACTTCAGGCAGTGGTTCCGCAGCTTGAGCAGCTTAAGAAAGAAGGTGAAGCTGGGCGACGAAAAATCTCTCAGTACACTCGCTACTTAACATTAGGCCTAGCCTTGCTGCAAGCAGCTGGCATGTCTATAATGCTGCAAAATCAAGGTGTCACTTTAAGCAGTGGTTTTGCTTGGGTGTTTCCTGCCATTGTTACGTTAACAACGGGAACGTTGTTTTTGATGTGGCTTGGAGAGCAGGTAACTGAACGTGGTATCGGTAATGGTATTTCGTTGATTATTTTCGCGGGAATTGTTGCAGGATTACCAGGTGCTGTTGGGCAAAGTTTAGAGGCAACTCGTCAGGGCGAGATGAATGTTGGCGTGCTTTTAGCGCTTATTCTTGTTGCTGTGGCGGTTGTTGGTTTTGTTGTAATGATGGAGCGCGCTCAACGTCGCATTACTGTTAATTACGCAAAACGACAACAAGGTAGAAGAGTGTACGCAGCTCAACAATCGCACTTACCTTTGAAGATTAATATGGCAGGTGTTATCCCTCCTATATTTGCTACTAGCCTTTTATTGTTCCCTGCGAGCATCTCGCAATGGTTCGGTGAAGGTGAAGGAATGGAGTGGCTACAAGATGTATCCCTGGCGCTTGGCCCTGGTCAGCCGTTATATATTCTGTTGTTCACTTTAGGCATCGTATTCTTCTGTTATTTCTATACGGCAATTATGTTTAATCCGAAAGATGTAGCAGATAATTTGAAAAAATCTGGTGCGTTTGTCCCTGGTATCCGTCCAGGAGAGCAGACTGCCAAATATATAGACGGCGTTTTAGGTCGTTTAACGTTGGTTGGAGCAGTTTACATTACGTTAGTGTGTTTGCTGCCTCAGATATTACAAGCATTTGCAAATGTCCCTTTCTACTTGGGAGGCACATCACTGCTAATCGTTGTGGTAGTTGTAATGGACTTTATGTCACAGGTTCAATCACACTTGATGTCTCATCAGTATGATTCAGTGATGAAAAAGGCCAACCTTAAAAACTACGGCGGTAAAAGTTTAGTTCGCTAAATACAGCCGCGTAGTAACTTCGGAGAATAGAATGAAGGTTCAAGCATCAGTAAAGAAAATATGCCGCAATTGCAAGATCGTTCGCCGTAACGGCTCGGTTCGTGTAATTTGCAGCGCAGAGCCTCGTCACAAGCAACGACAAGGCTAATATCAGGCTGCAATCATAGCGAAACAAAAAAAAATCAACGAAATGTTGATTTTTTTCTTGGATAAAGCTATTGTCTGCGCCCCTTGTATTAGGTGAAGAATTTAGAAAGCTTCCATTGGAGTAAGATGAATGGCCCGTATAGCAGGCGTCAATATACCGGATAATAAACATACGGTAATATCATTAACCTACATATTTGGTGTAGGTTCCACCATAGCACAGAGCATTTGTTCTGCTGTGGGTATAGAGCCATCTGTAAAGATTCGCGAGCTGTCAGAAGCACAGCTTGATGAAATCCGTGCAGAAGTATCAAAATATAACGTAGAGGGTGACTTACGTCGTGAAGTCTCCATGAACATTAAACGTCTCATGGATTTGCGCTGCTACCGCGGCACAAGACACCGACGTGGCTTGCCTTTACGTGGGCAACGTACCAAAACTAATGCCCGTACCCGTAAAGGGCCGCGCAAACCAATTCGTAAATAAGCTTAGGGATCAGGAAGAATAAGATGGCTAAAGCTAAATCAACAGCGCGGACCCGTAAAAAGGTCAAAAAAACAGTAGTTGACGGTGTTGCGCATATACACGCATCGTTTAACAATACAATTATTACGCTTACAGATCGTCAAGGTAACGCATTAAGCTGGGCAACAGCTGGTGGATGTGGTTTCCGTGGATCAAGAAAAAGTACTCCTTTTGCCGCCCAGGTTGCTTCTGAAAAAGCAGGCCTTGCAGCGCAAGAGTATGGACTTAAGAACTTAGACGTGATGGTTAAAGGGCCTGGTCCAGGTCGAGAGTCAGCTGTTCGAGCTTTGAACTCTTGTGGTTACAAAATTAACAGCATTACGGATGTAACCCCTATCCCACATAACGGCTGTCGCCCACCCAAGAAGCGTCGAGTGTAACGGAGTCTGAAATGGCAAGATATTTAGGTCCAACGTGTAAACTTTCACGACGTGAAGGTACTGACTTAGGTCTGAAAAGTGGTGTTAAAGCCCACGAGACAAAATGTAAATCTGAAAAAGTTCCTGGTGCACAAAGTGATCGCCGCGGACGTTTATCAGATTACGGTTTACAATTGCGAGAAAAACAAAAAGTACGTCGTACTTACGGTGTTTTAGAAAAGCAATTTCGTAATTATTACAAAGAAGCTGCTCGTCGCACTGGTGCGACTGGCGAAAACTTGCTTCAGCTACTAGAGTGTCGCCTAGATAACGTAGTTTATCGAATGGGATTTGGTTCTACACGCGCTGAATCACGACAATTAGTCAGTCATAAATCTATTTTGGTTAATGGATCAACGGTTAATATTCCTTCTTACCAGGTTAAGCCAGGTGATGCGGTATCCGTTCGTGAAAAAGCAACCAAACAGTTACGTATTACGTCAGCGCTTGAATTAGCTGCTCAGCGTGGATTCGTTTCTTGGATAGATGTTGATTCTAAAAAGAAAGCCGGAGTTTTCAGAGCAGTCCCTGAACGTGCAGAATTGCCTTCAGATCTTAATGAGAACCTTATTGTAGAGCTTTATTCTAAGTAAGACAGCTTGAGGTAGTGCCTATATGCAGCGCTCAGTGAATGAGTTTTTAACACCTAAAACTATTGGTGTGCAACAAATCAATGAAACCCAAGCAAAGGTTACTCTAGAACCTTTGGAGAGGGGCTTTGGACATACCCTTGGCAATGCTTTGAGACGTATTTTGCTCTCTAGTATGCCGGGAGCTGCAGTAGTCGAAGCCGAAATTGACGGTGTGTTACACGAGTACAGCACCATCGAAGGTGTGCAGGAAGACGTGATTAATATCCTTCTTAATCTCAAAGGCGTGGCAGTACTCATGCATGAGAAAGATGAAGCGGTATTAAGCCTGACTAAGCAGGGCCCTGGCCCTGTTACTGCAGGCGATATCCAAGTCGATCATGATGTAGAAATCATTAACAAGGATCATGTTATCGCCCATCTTAGTGATGGTGCGAGTATTAACATGAAGCTTAAAGTTGCTAAAGGTAGAGGGTATGAATCTTCTGCTGGTCGTGGCGGTGATGAAGAGACTAAAGCGATTGGTAGTTTGCAGTTAGATGCAACGTACAGTCCAGTACATCGTGTGGCTTACACAGTCGAAAGTGCTCGTGTTGAACAACGTACAGATTTGGATAAATTGGTTATCGATTTGGAAACAAACGGAACTATTGATCCAGAAGAAGCTATTCGTCGAGCGGCAACTATCCTGCAGCAACAGCTAGCAGTATTTGTTGACCTTGAGACAGATAGTGAGCCAGAGCCTGAAGAGCAGAGGGAAGAGGTTGATCCAATCTTACTTCGCCCTGTTGATGATTTGGAGCTTACTGTGCGTTCTGCGAACTGTCTAAAAGCAGAGAATGTTTATTACATTGGCGATCTAGTACAGCGTACAGAAGTTGAACTTCTGAAGACGCCTAATCTTGGTAAGAAATCTCTTACTGAAATTAAAGATGTATTAGCGTCCAAAGGGCTTTCACTTGGAATGCGTCTTGAGAATTGGCCTCCTGGCAGTCTCAAAGATGATGATCGAGTCCTTAGAAAGCGTTAATTAACCCCAAATAGAAAGGCATTGTTTTTTATGTCTTTCTATAGAAGTTGAAAGGAAAAGAGTGATGCGTCACCGCAAAAGTGGTCGTAAATTCAACCGAAATAGTAGCCATAGGCAAGCAATGTTCCGTAACATGGCTGTGTCCTTATTCGAGCATGAGTTAATCAAGACTACTTTGCCAAAGGCGAAGGAGTTACGCGGTATCGCGGAGCCCTTGATCACTCTTGCAAAAACTGATTCAGTAGCAAACCGTCGACTCGCGTTTTCTCGTACCCGAAGTAAAGCAGCGGTTGGTAAACTGTTTACTGATCTTGGTCCTCGTTACCAGGAACGCCCTGGAGGTTACATCCGTATCCTTAAGTGTGGTCTACGAGCTGGTGACCAAGCGCCTATGGCGTACGTTGAGCTTGTTGATCGTCCTTTACCAGAAGTAGAGGATGATAGCGAAGATTAATGTTTCTTTGCTTACGTAAAACAAAAATGCCGGGTATAGCCCGGCATTTTTGTTTCTGAAATTTGTATTTTGTAAACCTAGCTTTGGTCTATTGCTAGCTTGGTAAATTATTAGGCGGATAACATCATGTCATTTCTATCTTTCAATCCAGTGCCTCGCACTTTAATGGGCCCTGGCCCTTCAGATATAAACCCTCGAGTACTGGCCGCATTATCTCGGCCGATTATTGGTCATTTGGACCCGCAGTTTGTTGGGATGATGGATGAAGTTAAGGTTTTGCTTCAGTATGCTTTTCAAACAAAAAACGAACTTACTATACCTGTATCGGCACCTGGGTCGGCAGGAATGGAAACGTGTTTTACTAACTTAGTAGAGCCTGGCGATACCGTAGTGGTATGTCAAAACGGTGTGTTTGGTATGAGGATGGCTGAGAATGTTATTCGCTGTGGCGGAAAGCTAATCTTGATTGAAGACGAATGGGGCACTGCTGTTGATCCTCAAAAGCTAGAAGATGCTCTTGTTAAGCATCCTGAAGCTAAGCTTGTTGCTTTTGTACATGCCGAGACGTCAACGGGAGTTGAGTCTGATGCGAAAACGTTGTGTGCTGTAGCACATAAGTATGATTGTTTGACTATTGTCGATGCGGTGACTTCGCTTGGTGGCATAGAGCTTGATGTAGATGGTTGGGGTATTGATGCGATTTATTCAGGTACTCAGAAGTGTTTGTCAGCTCCTCCTGGAATATCACCGGTCAGTTTTAACGATAAAGCGGTTGAGCTAATCAAAGCTCGAAAAACTCCTGTGCAAAGTTGGTTTCTAGATTTAAACCTGGTTATGGGGTATTGGGGACAGGGTGCCAAACGTGCGTATCATCACACTGCGCCTATTAATGCACTTTATGCGCTTCATGAGTCATTGTTACTGCTTAAAGAGGAAGGGCTCGAGAATGCTTGGGCTCGACACAAACATCATCATAATGCTTTGAAGACAGGTCTTGAAGCCATGGGGCTGACTTTAGTTGTGGATGAGGCCATTCGATTGCCACAGCTAAATGCAGTGGCTATGCCTGAAGGCGTAGATGAAGCAAAAATCAGGTCGGAGCTTCTTTCCAAGCATAATTTAGAGATTGGTGCTGGATTAGGACAGTTTGCAGGAAAGTTGTGGCGTATTGGGCTTATGGGATATGCAGCTAATGAGGCTAATGTCCGTTTGTGTATTTCATCTTTGGAAGGGGAGTTATCCCAAGCCGGTGTTCACTCTAGTGGTGCAGGAGTTTTAGCGATAGATGCTTATTACGGGGCATAATACCTTTTTTTGACAAAGCTCAGGGGGGGAGCATTTTATACGCTTTCCCTGCCTCTTGTTAAAGTGACGCTGTTGCTTTCAAATAAAAGTGTAGGGTGCGTCACTGCGAGTATGGGAAATATCACCTACACTGCAGTCTATATATAAACAAAAAAGTGTTTCAAGTGGGCCATTATGAAAAAAATCGTGTGTACTATTGCCTCATTGCTCTTATTTGCTTCTTTATCTGAGCTCTCCTGGGGTGCGGTTGTCTCTCACACTGTACAAGATGAGTTATACTTTGCGATCGATTCTCAGACTAGCGGGGGGTATCTTCATCGTTATGACATGGCGCAGGATCAAAAACTTAGCTCTCTAACACTTGGTGAAACTCCTACTGCTATTGCTGTAGATGCAGGTAAAATCTATCTGGCATATGGCCAGAAACTTTATTCTGCTGTAATAAATAATGGTGTGTTAGATCAAACATTGCTTAGGAATTTTTTACAAGACATTACGCAATTAGTTTCAGTGGGGGATTATTTGATTGTTGTTGCAGGTGACCCAAGCCAAGGAATGTTTAGTGTTCAGAAGTCTGATGGAACTCTGATTGATTCAGGGCCTGCAGACCCCGATTTATTTGGTGATGTTAAGGGTATACATTATTCTTCTGATGAAAGTTTGCTCTTTGTTATTTACGGTACGGCCATAGACGAGTCTTTGGTTATTGCTAATCAGTACGACTCTACCGATGGTACATTTGGAACGGAAAATGTACTGGCTGATCAGAACATTTTAGCCCTTGGGGATCACTTTTATGTCGGCGATCAAAATGTAATTGTAGACTCTGTTGGGCGGGTTGTTACTTACAACGCCACAACAATCTTAGAAAATAGAACCAAAGAAGAGTCTATCGCTGCCATTGATTTTATCACTACTGATGAGGTTATTAAGGCGGCAGGAGGAGATTCAACTAGTTTTTATGTTGCAACGACAATAGATAACACCTGTCACCAATATAACCCTGGAACGTTGATCAGAGAGTGGGCCCCTTCAGGTTCTAATTTTGTTACAAATTCAAATGTAATCGCTGTATCTGAAGATGTGCACTCATTGGTTTCATATGACAGTGATCTGTTTGTGTTTTGGGGAGAGGCGGGTGATTTTTCTGGGGATAATTCTAGCGACATTGTACAGCCAACGGTAGATACATCTGAGTTTAACCCTTTGGTCCATGACTTTGACCCCTCATTTGCTAAGAGCGCAATCTCTAATGACGACACAAAGGTTATTATGCAGATTGATGATGGTTGTGAGCACCACTTGCTGCGTTGGGATACGGTGACGAACAGCTACTTGGATTCGATCGAAGTATATTGGAATATCGATGATTTTAGTTATAGTCGAGCCCAGAATCGAGTGTATATGGCCACTAATTTTGATGACGGTTTTTTCATTTATTATGTTGATTTTAATGAGGATGTGCCTCAAAGAAGGCCTCTTGTTTCAGGCGATAATAGTGATGGTCAGTACGCAGGCTCGATTGGTAAAATGGTGGCAACTGATAACCAGTTGGTTTTTCAGGCAAGCTTGGATGATGGAAACCCACTTAATGTCGTTGTTGCGAATGAGGTATCATTTGCAAATGATGCTTTTGAAAATTGTTGTGATACCTGGACCAACGCTGTTTGGGACTCTGGAAATAAACGCATTATCTATACAACAGCATTCGGCATGTATCAGATGACGATGACTGAACCGGGTAACTTAGATGACCCTGTTTCATTTAGCGTGCCTACAGTATCGCCTTATTATGCTGTTACCCAAGCTGCTAGTGCAGAAGGTGTAATGAGTTTAAATAGTGACGGATCAAAGATGTTTTACAGAGGGATTATCTATGACGTGCCTAGTTTAGATTATTCTGATGCAACATTGCGTACACCTGAACTTGCTGCTTGGGTTGGTGGTGATTTGTATACCATGGAAAACGCAGGCGATGAGATGCTCATGTGGGAGTTTGCTTCTGGGACGGATTCTCATACTGGAGATCCTGAGGCAATAGCGATAACCTCTGGTGGTGCTTTGTTGTTACCTATGGATAACACAGGTACTGAAATCCCATTATCGGTCTCTGTCTCTTCGGGTAAGGCGCTTACATTTAGTGAGCATGTTTCTGCTGAAGAGGTTAATTCCACGACGGTTGGAGGAGACGGTTCTGGTAGTGATGATTCTGATGATACAAGTGGCTCCGGTAGCTCCGAACCAGCAGCGCCTATTGGCGGCACCGGCGGCGGTAGCATTGACTATATCTATCTTCTACTTCTCACTCTTGGCTTTGCAGCTAAGCGACGAACGGTAAGCTAGTTTCTCTGTTATTAAAAAAGGCGCGATTATCGCGCCTTTTTTAATAACGGTTTTAAAAACTTCCCAGTATAAGACCCTTTCACTTTCGCTACATCCTCCGGCGTCCCCTTTGCAATAATCAACCCACCGCCACTGCCACCCTCAGGCCCCAAATCAACAATCCAGTCCGCTGTTTTAACAACATCTAAATTATGTTCGATAATAACAACGGTATTTCCTTTGTCTCGCAATCGATGTAAGACAATAAGCAGCTGCTGAATATCATGAAAATGTAACCCCGTAGTTGGCTCATCCAGGATATAAAGCGTATGGCCAGTATCACGTTTTGATAGCTCCTTCGCCAATTTAACCCGCTGAGCTTCACCGCCAGATAACGTTGTTGCGGCTTGACCAAGGCCTATATAAGATAATCCAACATCAATTAGTGTTTGGAGTTTTCGTGCAATGGCAGGGATATTATCAAAAAACACTCGTGCATCTTCGACAGTCATATTCAAGGTTTCATGGATATTCAGACCTTTGTATTTTACTTCCAATGTCTCACGGTTATAGCGTTTGCCTTTGCATACGTCACATGGCACATAAATATCGGGTAAAAAGTGCATTTCAACTTTAATAAGCCCATCCCCTTGGCATGCTTCACATCGTCCGCCTTTAACGTTAAAACTAAAGCGTCCAGGTTTGTAACCACGAGCACGGGCTTCAGGGGTGCCAGCAAAAAATTCCCGTATTGGGGTGAATATACCTGTATAGGTCGCAGGATTTGAACGTGGTGTGCGCCCAATGGGGCTTTGATCGATATCTACTACTTTGTCTAATAGGTCTAAGCCTTTGACTGAAGTATGTGCCTCTGCTTTTAATGTGGTTGCCCCATTTAACGCAGTGGCAGCAAGAGGGTATAACGTGCTGTTGATTAATGTTGACTTGCCGGACCCAGAAACGCCTGTTACACAGGTCATTAGACCAAGCGGGATGTCTAGGCTAACATCTTGTAAATTGTTGCCACTAGCACCTACGATTGATAGCTGCTTGTTCGGGTCATTACTTATCCTTGTTTTAGGCACCGCAATTGCTTTTGTACCTTTTAAATATTGCCCTGTAAGAGACTTTCGGCATTTCATTATATCTTCAACGGTGCCTGATCTTAGTATTTCACCACCATGGACCCCTGCGCCTGGGCCGATATCAATAACAAAATCTGCTTGGCGAATGGCATCTTCGTCATGTTCAACGACGATAACGGTATTACCCATATCTCGTAGTCTTGTTAGCGTTTTTAATAAACGTGCGTTATCCCGTTGATGTAATCCAATGGATGGTTCGTCAAGTACATACATCACTCCCATTAACCCTGCGCCAATTTGACTGGCTAAACGAATGCGTTGAGCCTCTCCTCCAGAAAGGGTTTCGGCTTTGCGGTTAAGTGTTAAGTATTCAAGCCCGACGTTAGTTAGAAATTGGAGGCGCTCACGGATTTCTTTTAGGATTTTTTCTGCAATGTTGCCTTTTTTACCTGTGAGGTGTAAGTCAGAGAAATAAGCTAGTGCGTCTCCGACAGGAAGTTGCACTATGTCAGGTAAATTGTGGTTGTCGATAAAAACATTGCGCGCGGGTTTGTTCAGGCGGGAGCCCCCGCAATCATGACACGATGATGTGGTTAGGTATTTCGCTAGCTCTTCCCTTACTGCATTTGACTCGGTGTCACGATAGCGGCGCTGCATGTTTGGAATGATGCCTTCAAAGGGGTGGTTTCGAGTGGTGGCATCACCTCTATCGTTTAGATAATAAAACGCGATTGATACTTTTCCACTTCCATTGAGAATGGCATTTCTTACTTTTTTTGATAACTTCTTAAAAGGTTTGTCTATATCAAAAGAGTAGTGCTCAGCCAGTGACGTCAGCATTTGATAGTAATAGATGTTGCGTTTTTCCCACCCCCTAATAGCCCCTTCAGATAAACTTAGGTCAGGAGATGTAACAATTGCTTCTTCATTAAAAAATTGGGTGGCACCGATGCCGTCACAAGTGGTGCAAGCACCGGCAGGGTTGTTAAAAGAAAAAATTCTTGGCTCTAGTTCACTCAAACTGTAATTGCATATAGGGCAAGCAAATTTAGCTGAAAAAAGTTGAGAGTCGTCTTCGTTATCCATGTTTGTGATCAGCACGGAGCCATCAGCCAAAGTAAGAGCTGATTCGATAGATTCAGCAAGTCGGATTTCAATACCTTCTTTGAGTTTGATTCGGTCGACAACTACATCAATGGTGTGTTTTTTGTTTTTATCCAGAGCGGGGGCTTGGTCAAGTTCAACAATGATGCCGTTAATTCTTGCTCGAATAAATCCTTCACTTTTTAATTCATCAATAAGGTGTAGGTGCTCCCCTTTTTTTTCTTTTACTACGGGGGCTAGTATCATCAATTTTGTTAAATTCTGGCGCTCAAGTACAGCATCAACCATTTGGCTGACGGTTTGGGCTTCTAAAGGCTCTCCATGCTCAGGGCAGGTTGGAGTGCCGACGCGGGCAAACAATAATCGCAGGTAATCGTAAATTTCAGTAATGGTGCCCACTGTTGAGCGAGGGTTGTGCGATGTACTTTTTTGCTCAATGGATATGGCGGGTGATAAACCTTCAATATGATCAATGTCGGGTTTTTCCATCAGGGATAAGAACTGCCGAGCGTATGTTGATAGTGATTCAACGTAGCGGCGTTGTCCTTCCGCGTATAAAGTGTCAAATGCTAATGATGACTTGCCAGAACCTGATAAACCGGTGATAACAATGAACTTGTCTCTCGGGATATCGATATCGATATTTTTAAGGTTATGGGTGCGAGCACCGCGAACAATGATTTTATCCATGAGTTAGCGCCATTGGTATAAAAAGAAAAGAGTATATATTTATACAGGGGTTTGATGCTACCGTTAGTTTTTGGTTAGAACTGGCGAGTACCAAAAACGTTCGGTTGAATGTGTACTTTCATTGGACTAATGGTGTTAAAATCGCCGCTGCAAATTTTCTGTCTATTACTGTTACTGAGGTTGCTCTACATGAGCCCCATTGAAATTCGGGCAACGCTGTCACTGGCTGGGTTGTTTTCTTTAAGAATGCTTGGCTTGTTTATGATATTGCCGGTATTTGCAATTTACGGTGCTGATTTTGATGGGTCAACGGCATTGCTCGCCGGTGTTGCGATAGGGGCATATGGCTTAACGCAAGCTGTATTGCAGATCCCCTTTGGACTTCTATCTGATAGGGTGGGTCGCAAGCCCATTATTGTTGCAGGGTTGATTTTGTTTTGCATTGGTAGTGTTGTTGCGGCCACGTCAGAGTCGATTTACGGCGTAATTTTTGGTCGGGCACTTCAGGGTGCGGGAGCTATAGGTAGTACGGTGATGGCATTGTTGTCAGACTTGACGACAGATGAAAATCGAACAAAAGCCATGGCGAGTGTCGGGGCTAGTATTGGAGTATCATTTTCAATAGCGTTAATTGTCGGTCCTATTCTGGCAGCCTTTGCTGGTTTATCTGGGATCTTTTGGCTTACTGCTGTTTTGGCTATTTTGGGAGTATTTGTTGCTATATTTGTTGTACCTACCCCTTCAGCTACGCAAGTACACAGAGATAGTCGTCCCGTTTTAGGTCAGTTCTGGGAAGTGGCGAGAAGCAAAGAGTTATTTCGTCTAAATATAGGGGTGTTTCTACTGCACTTATTTATGACGGCGTGTTTTGTGGTTGTGCCCTTGTTATTGCTAAA
Organism: Gammaproteobacteria bacterium 42_54_T18; assembly: GCA_002163245.1. Taxonomy (GTDB): domain Bacteria; phylum Pseudomonadota; class Gammaproteobacteria; order Pseudomonadales; family Ketobacteraceae; genus 42-54-T18. The sequence goes on from MAAL01000185.1 coordinate 21,366, forward strand.
TACGATTGAACTGCCTCATGGCAAGCACTGGATGGTGTACTTTCCCATTTTGGTAGGGTCGTTTATTGTAATGGTACCTTTGATGATTGTGGCTGAGAGTCGGCGAAAAATCAGAGAGGTTTTTTTGTTGGCAATAGCAATGCTGGCATTATCATTGGTGATGTTGTCTTTTTGGCACAGTACCCTTACAGGCTTATGTGCAGGGTTATTTGTGTTTTTCTGGGCGTTTAATCTGTTAGAAGCAATGCTGCCATCAATGGTGAGCAAGATTTCACCTGCTGGAAGTAAGGGAACCTCTATGGGAGCTTACTCAAGTAGCCAGTTTTTGGGCGCATTCTTTGGTGGGATGGGGGGCGGTTTTGTTTATGGCCAGATTGGGCTAAGTAGTGTTTTCTTGATTTGCAGTGTGTTAGCCTTGTTATGGTTTGTGATTGCTTTTGGAATGAAGCAGCCTCGTTTTTTGCACAGTTACCGCGTTGAATTAAATGACTCCTGTCCCAATAATGATGAGCTTATTCAGCGACTCTTAGGGGTAGAGGGTGTTGAAGAAGCTATTATTGCTACTGATGAAAATGCTGCGTATTTAAAGGTAGATAAAAACTGTTTAGATGACGGGCACTTACGTCGTATATCCGATGCAGCTTGCTGATACTAATACAAATAGCCACAAGAATTGATTAATATAGGCGGTATTGACCGCATTCAAATAGAGGAATAAAGCATGGCCAGAAAAGGCATCAATAAAGTTATTGTCCTTGGTAACTTAGGGCAAGATCCAGAAACACGTTATATGCCTAATGGTAATGCAGTAACGAATATTAGCATTGCGACAAGTGAGAGCTGGCAGGATAAACAGTCGGGTCAAAATCAAGAGAGAACAGAGTGGCATCGCGTTGTGTTCTTTAATCGGTTAGCTGAGATCGCAGGAGAGTACTTGCGAAAAGGCTCTAAAGTTTATGTGGAAGGTTCGCTAAGAACGAACAAGTGGCAAGATCAAAGCGGAAACGATCGCTATACCACTGAAATTGTTGCTAGCGAAATGCAAATGCTTGATAGCCGTGGTGATAACCAACAAAGCCAGAATGGTGGAATGGGTGGTTATTCACAAATGCCAGAAGCGGGGCAACAGCAAGCACCTCGTCAAGCCCCTGCTCAGCAAGCCCCACAGTACTCGCAGCCAGCGCAGCAACCCATGCAACAGCCGGCGCAACAATCCCAACCCGCGCAACAACAGCCAAGCACTCCGTCACCTGCAAGCTCTGAATTTGAAGACGATATTCCTTTTTAGGAGTCACCTGCGACTAGAATGTTAAAAAAATAGATAAGCCCCTGTTTATAGGGGCTTTCTTGTTTCTAACTTCAGAATTTAATAAAGACTATGTTTGGCTGCTCTAGTGGTTTTTGTCTCCTGCTTGGGGGCGTAAAAGAGTGGGTTATACATGTGTGTCGATATCCTTTACATATTTACTTGTTTGTTTTTCCATTATTGATGTAAGTGCTTGTTTTGGTTAAAAAATGAGCATTTGGCATGCTTCCTGCTTTGGTTGAGTGAAAATCATCCAAATATCAAACAGGAATAAAGATATGCGAAATAGCGTTATTATTTTAGTTGCAGTACTGTCAACCTTAAGTGTTTCAGCGTTTGCAACTCCTATCACCATCGATTTTACGGGTGTAAATGACCACTATGCCAACCCTTATACAGAAGACGGCTTTGATGTGTTCCGTGATAGTTATAGCCACTGGCATATCCACAGCAGTTACAACGGTACTGGGGCGTTGTTCGCACATTCTGGCGCAGACCTAAGTATCAAAAAAAGTGATGGTGGTACGTTTGATTTCTCCTCGTTTGATTTGTGGCATTCGTCTAGCTCGTTCACAGTGACGTCAAACCTGGGCGACCTTTTTAACTCTACAACGTCTGTGGCGGATACGTATAATTTTGGCTGGGAAGGCGTTACACAAATCAATATCACCCACAATGGTTCTGTTTATCTGGATGATATTGTATTAAATGCGACTAAGGTATCGGAGCCTGCAACATTAGCGTTGTTTGGTTTGGGTTTGCTTGGAGCGGGTTTGAACAGAAAGCGTAAAAACGCATAATTAATGTTAATGATAACGTAGAGGCCTTAATTCTCAAAAAGGGCTCTACGTTTTTAGTATTTACATCTCTTTTGTGCCAAGGAGGCAATCTAAGGTTAGTCTTTTGACCTTCTTTATTGTTATTTCTCTAATACTATTTATTTTATAGTTCATTGTGAGTAATGCATTTAAAAAGGCTGTCATAACCAGTTCTTATTCATTTTTCAGATGATTTGGTGTGTTTTTCTATTTATTGGGCGTATTTTTCATAAAATTTGGTCTATGAGACATGGAAACCTGATATTTTTTAGGAAGTTGGCATACAATGATTAGAGTTAACTATAAGAAGGTGCTTGTGTGCCTTATAAATTGTAACAACGCCAATTTGAAATAGGGTGACAATGAAAGTTCGAAGTTACATAGCAATAGGAGTCACCTCCTTTCTAATGTTTGTTGTTGCGTTGTTTCCTGCCAATTTGGTTTGGAGCACTGTCGCTTCTTCTGTGGCGGGCGCTGTGCCAGGGAAAGTGCAAACGGTAGGAGGAACAATTTGGGATGGTTTCGTTGTTGCAGACCTTCGTATTGGTGATGTTAAAGGGTTACACCTAGCAAAATGGCAAGTGCATCCTTTGAACTTGTTGCTTGGAGAAGTCTCCTTAGACTTGATGATTGAAAGTGAAGGATTAATCGCGTCAGGTGGTGCCTATATTGGATTGTTAGGGAAAGGAATTCAAAATATTACAGGCCAAGTTTCTGCTTCTATGGCTGAACCTATCTTGAAGCAGTTTGATGCGAGCGCGGAAGGCGGTTTAAGTTTTGACGATTTAACGGTGGCAATGTCAGGAGATGCAATCTCTGATGCGTCGGGGGTGATTCGTTGGGACGGAGGGAAGGTAAGTTATCGCTCAGGGAGATCTACCCAGACGGTTGATTTTCCCGCTGTAGTTGGCACTCTGACGGAGAATGACGGCAGTTTGAATCTAGCTCTAATCGAAATGAAAGGTAAGAAGGCATTGGGGGAAGCAATGCTGCGCCCTGATGGTATTGGTGGTGTTAAAGTATTGCAACGAGCGATGACATTGGCTGGTTTCTCTTCCTCGCCTGGGGATGATGATAAGGTACTCTTAAATATCCAGAGGCCTTTGTTTTAATATAATATCGCTAGCAGAAGAGTAAAGTAGTGAGTAAGTAAAAAGTGCAAACAAATTGCAACTTCTTTACAAAATAAAACAGACCCTGATGTGATGAACAGGGATACTTAACATTTAATGTTTATCTTATAGTAGGAGTGAATTGTGGCCGCAGAAGCTGCTTCCACTAACAAATCGTTGGATCGCCTTGCTACATGGGTATGTGTTGGCTTGGTGCTTGCCATTAGTTATGTTTTAGTGAAAATTATTTTTTTTACTCTTGATCCTCAAGTGTCTGCGATAGCACCGAGTATATATGGTGATGCTAATCAAGTTGGGGCGGCTGTACAGCGCACTTCTCGCAAAGCTTCTGTGGATTCCAGTGCGATTCCTTTATGGAATTTATTTGGTAAAGAGGGTGTGCAAAAGAAAACTGCTGCTGTGGAAAATGTAGTAGCGCCAACTACCCGTTTGAAATTAGTGTTGATGGGCGTGTTTGCTCACAAAGAAAACGAGCGATCCACTGCCATTATTTCCGAGCAACGTAAACCCGGAAAGCTCTTTCATATCGGGGATAAAGTGCCGGGGAATGCAACGTTGGCTGCCGTGTATGAAGACCGCGTTTTACTCAATACGAGGGGGAAATTAGAAGCGTTGTATTTTCCTCAGTCAAAGACTGCAACCAAGTCGCGTTCCTCTAGCTCTAAGCGTGGAACGTCTAGGTCAACGCGTTCTTCTCGTTCTTCTCGTTCATCCGGTGCCAAAAGGGCATCCGGGATTTCGAAGATGATGCGTGGAGGACCCTCGTCGCCAGGGCAGATTGCTTCGGTTATTGAGCAAGAACTTGGACAGAATGCTGCTGGTGCCTTAAAAGAGTTGGGACTAGAGCAGAATAACGGCAATGGCTATAAAATCAGCAATGGCAGTAATCCATTGTTCTCGGCGTTAGGTGTTAAGCCGGGGGACGTGATTTTATCAGTGAACGGTATGTCAATAGGTGACCCAGAAAGAGACATTAAGGCAATCCCGGAAGCTTTAGAGGGCACTGGTGGTAATTGTACTATTGATATTCAAAAATCGGATGGTCGTCAGTTCAGTCAAACGTTCCCATGTGGTGGGTTGTAGTGGGCAGTATAAATGGGCAGCAAAACATGATGAACATGGCAAACGTTTCGGACAGTGGAAATAAGCGAATGAATAAAGTAATCACAACATATCGTATTTTGATAGTGCTCTGTATTGGGTTGATGCTTGCCCCGTTGAGCTTGTATGCAGAAGAGCAAGATACGTGGAAAATCAATATGAAAGAGGCGGATATTCGCAATTTCATAGAGCAAATATCTGATATTACAGGGTATAGCTTTGTTGTGGATATGCGAGTTAAAGGTAAAGTGACCGTTGTTTCTCATGCCGATATGACAGCCGCTGAAATTTTTTCAATGTTTCAATCGGTGCTTCGAGTGCACGGTTATGCGTCTATTAAGTCTGGCTCTATATACAAAATTGTTCCGACACAAGGAGCTAAGCAGGATAATTTACCACTTGCTGGTGGTGGTGATCGTTCGGAACGTATGATTACTCGAGTTATTCCGGTAGAAAATACCAACGCAGTTGAATTGGTTCCTATTTTACGTCCAATGGTACCGCAATACGGGCACCTTGCTGCCGTAACCTCTGCCAATGCATTAATTATTAGTGATCATGCTTCAAACATTAATCGTATTATGAATATCGTTAAGCGTATTGATAGTGCGGAAAGTGAAGAGATAGAAGTGGTGCAATTAACTCACGCCTGGGTAACAGATGTTGTAAAGCTATTGGAAGAGCTCACTCCTGTAGAAACCGGAGGAAAGAAGCGTGGCAAGTCTAGTGGCGCGGCGCGAGTTCGAGTCGTTGCAGAAGAGCGAACAAATCGCCTCATTCTTCGTGGTGAGAAATCAGCGCGAGCGCGTGTGAAAGGGCTTATAAAAGAGCTGGATCTGCCTGTTGAGGCAAGAGGTTCAACTCAGGTAATTTATTTACGTCATGCGGATGCAACAAAACTTTCGGATATACTAAGAGGGATTGTTACTGGAAAGGCAGTTTCTTTAAATAAGTCTAAGAGTAGTACAAACCGAGGGCGGACAACGACTTCGCGCGCTACAGCTTCTGCGGGCACAAGCTCTAACGGCATTACCATTCAGCCGGATGAGACCCTAAATGCGTTGGTAATAAAAGCAGACCCCTCCGATATGGCTGAAATTCGCAGCATTATTGATCAGCTGGATGTGCGACGAGCCCAGGTGTTGATAGAAGCGGCAATCATTGAAATTACCGGTACGGTGGGTAAAGGCTTTGGTGTTCAGTGGGGAGCGGTTAATGATCAAAGTTTGGTCGGTGGCGTAAACTTTAGCAATGTAGGGAATAGTCTGAATTCACTCATAGCTGCAGCGACCGATTCTGCATCAGGGGCAGCGACTGGATTGGCTAGTGGTATTACGATCGGGGGAGGCAAAGTTGATAGCGAAGGTAAGGTCGAGTTTGCAATGGTTTTACAGGCGATCAGTAGTGCAACTAATACCAATTTACTGTCTACGCCAAGTATTATGACACTGGATAATGAAGAGGCATCGATTATTGTTGGTGAGAATGTTCCTTTCGTAACGGGTAGTCAGCTAAGTTCCAGTGGAGATAATCCATTTCAAACAATAGAGCGTAAGGATGTCGGTTTAACACTTAAGATAACACCACAGGTAAGTGCAGGAAGCACTATTCGTTTGCAGGTAGAACAAGAAACATCTAATGTGACGGCAACGGCTGAATCTATTAATGCCACTGATGTGGTTACCGCCAAGCGAGAAATCAAAACAACTGTTCTTGCAAATGATGGGCAGATCATCGTACTTGGTGGGTTGATGAGAGAAGATATCGAGACCAGTGAAAGTAAAGTGCCAATATTGGGCGATATTCCATTGTTAGGTGTGTTATTCAGAAGCACCCAGAAAAAGCATGTTAAACGAAACCTTGTTGTGTTGTTGCATCCTACAATTATCCGGACTGCAGAGAACGCCAATGCGGTCACTGCGCGTTATTATGAGCGAGCTAAAACAGTTCAGTTGGAACTGGATGATGTCGGTAACTTAACAACGACCGGGGAAGATATTTATCCGGACGAGGTAAAGTCTTTGATAGAGCAAGGTTTGAAAACCTATGTGCGCTCTGGGGCGTCTGCAGAATAGGGATTACTTATATTTAAAGGCTTGTAAGCGGAGAGCACGTTTCAGCGAAAAAGGAGCCATTTGGCTCCTTTTTTTATGGGTAGAATAAAAACGTTGTAAACGTAATTGATGTAGATCACTATCGAGGTAGTGAAGCCTTTGAAGATGAGGTTTTGCCTTAATGAGATGTATCATAAGATACTCGGAGGGCATGTGACAAAAGTACTTATTGTGGGGGCTGGTGCCGTAGGGCAGGTGTATGGTCATTATTTACAACGAGGCGGGGCAGAAGTCTCCTTTTTTGTAAAAGAGAAATACAAAGAAGAATGTGAGCAGGGTTTTGCTCTGTATCGAAGCCGCAGGGTTGGTTTGTCTGCCCCTGAGCGCTTTAAGGCTGAATCTATCTTGACCTCTTATGATGAAGTTGCAGAAGGTCAGTGGGATCAGGTATGGATTGCTATTGCTTCAACTGATTTACGTGGAGAATGGTTGAGCACACTTAAGAACTCCATCGGTTCGGCAACGTTAGTTATGTTACAGCCCGACTTGGATGATAGGGATTATGTCTTAGAGCTTTTTCCGTCTGAGCAGTTGGTATATGGATTGGCAAATTTTTTAAGTTACCAGACACCCCTGCCTGATATGCCAAGCCACCATCGTGACTTTGATAAAAAAGGCGTGGCCTATTTATTATTGCCAATGATGTCTGCGGAGTTTTCAGGGGACCCTGAGAGATTGCCTGGTGTTTTAGATGTATTGGCAGACGGCCGCTTTCCGGTAAAAGTACAACAGAATGTACCTCGTATTTATGCCGATCGATCTGCGATGATGATTCCACTTATTGCATTGTTAGAGGTAAATACCTGGTCAATTGAACGGCTTCGTCATAGTGATTTGTTGGATACTAGTGTAGATGCGGTACAAGAGGCGTTAGGTGTTGTTGCCGCTAAATTCCATCGGCCTCTTAATTTAACAGAAAAGTATTTTAGTGCATGGTGGTTGAAAGTGGGGCTTCCATTTATCCGTTGGTTGGCACCTATGGATGTAGAATCTTTTTTGAAATATCAATTTCAAAAAACCTCAGGGCAAACTCGCTTCATGCTGCAACATTTTATTGTGCAAGGGGAAAAGGAAGGTAAGAATGTTTCGTCATTACGAACTTTATTGGATCGCTTGCCTGCAATGCCAGAAAACAATGCTTTTGATTCTGTGCCAGCAGCTTAGTGGTTAATATACGCTGAGGCTGGGTAGGTCTAACGCACTGTTTTGATCATGAAGTTCTGCAAGAAATTGCTGCCAATAGGTTTCGGTATTAAACCAAGGGAAGCAAAGAGGAAACGCTGGGTCTGACCAGCGTTTTGCTAACCAGCCTGCGTAGTGAATGATTCGTAATGTGCGCAAAGGCTCGATGAGTTGTAATTCTGATAAATTAAAGTCGTGAAATTCTCGGTAGCCGTCGATGATTTCGCTGATCTGTTGGTTTTGGTTTTGTCGATCTCCTGATAGTAACATCCATAAATCTTGCACTGCAGGTGCTGTCCTACAATCATCAAAATCGACAAACCATGGCCCTGTATCTCTGTTCCATAAGATATTGCCCACGTGACAGTCACCGTGGCTACGTATCCATTTTAGGTTGTCGGTTTGTGCAAAAGCAGTTGTGCATTTTGCACATAGTTGCTCAATGATGCGTTCAAATTCTTTGGTTTGATGTGAAGGAATAAAACCTCGTTCTAATAACAGTGTCGCAGGTTCCATAGCGTAACTTTCAACCGATATGCTGGGTCTGTGCAGGAAAGGTTTTGCGCTACCTGCTTTATGGATGCGACCAATTAATCGGCCTAGTCGATAAATTTGATCAAAGTCGTCGGGTTCTGGCGCTTGGCCCCCTTGGCGGGGAAATATGGAGAACCGATATCCAGCAAATAAATGTAGAGTATTTCCATTATCATCTTTTGCTGGCGGGACAACGGGTAGGTCGATGTCCGCAAGTAATTGAGCAAACCGGTGTTCTTCAATGATTTGTTCATCAGACCAGCGGAGAGGGCGATAAAATTTTGCGATGATAGGTGTCTGTTCGTCAATACCTACTTGGTAGACGCGGTTTTCATAGCTGTTTAGCGCAAATACACGGGCATCAGAGATCAATCCTAATGACTCGATTGCCTGTATTACAATATCAGGCGTTAAATTGTCGTAGTTAGGTTCAAGCATGTAACGTCCACTTTGATCTAGTTGCGGTTAATGCTTTTAGATCAGAAAATCAAATAAGTAAGTTAGATAAGTAGGTCAAATGTGATAAGTAATTTGCCTCAGTAATGGTCGCGATCATATCACAGAAATTACGGAGTCCTTGCTACGGCCCAAACGATTATGTCCTGTGCACCTGCCTCTAGCAGTAGTTTTGACAAGGTATTGGCCGTAGCACAGGTAGTAACTACGTCATCAACAATAGCAATCCGATAGTAATCAGGTATCGAGGAGGCGCCTTTTTTTGTAATTGAAAAGGCGTTTGCTAAATTGACTAGGCGATCTGGTGCAGAGAGGTTTTTTTGTTGCGCTGACTGGTTATGTTTGAAAATGAAGTTTGATGCTAAAGGTATAGAAAGCTGCTTGGACAATGTGTTGGCGATAACTTGTGCAGGGTTGTACCCCCGCTGACTAATACTAGTGCTGTGGGAAGGAACTGGGATGATTAGCTCAGGAGGGTTGTCTTGGATTGAGATATCGCTTGAAAGTGTTCGGGCGAGTAACTGCCCTAATGCTTTTCCCATGGGTGGGTTTTGTTTGTCTTTGAAGTTTGCAATGAGGCGGTTAATGGGGAATTGGTAGCAAAATACTGTTCTTGTTGTACTAAAAAAACGGGGAGAACTCAGGCATTGTCCACAAATATCCAGGTGATTGTTTGCAGTTGGAAGTGGCAATGCACATTGGTTACAAAATTGTCTGTTCCAAGGCAAATCATCTAAACAGTATCTGCATATATTTGAAATATATACATTTTTTAGTTGGCAGAGCATGCATTTCGACATGGGCTAAGTATCTTTGTTGTTTGTATATTGATCTGCTGTAAACTTGTGGGCTTTGGCTTGGTTGACACTTGTTGCCTATCACGTATGATTGGCGCAATATCACGACTCATCGTTCACGACCTGATGAATCATTGAAAATAGGTCTCATATACAGACTTAATCATATTAAGAAAAAGTGGAAAAATAACGCTTTTACCTGTCTTTAACGGAGTTGCTATGAATCAGCCAATGGCTATTAATCCCGCTGCAGAAATTCGCCATGACTGGAGCTTAAAAGAATTAGAAGCATTATTTGAACTGCCCTTTAGTGACTTAATGTTCCGCGCACAAACGGTACATCGTCAGTATCATGATCCTAATGCGGTGCAGATCAGTACGTTGTTGAGCATTAAAACGGGAGCTTGTCCGGAAGATTGTAAGTATTGCTCTCAGAGTGGCCATCACAATACAGGGTTGGAAAAAGAGAAGTTGATGGCGATTGAGCGAGTTGTTCAAGAAGCGAAAGCTGCTCAAGAAAAAGGAGCGTCGCGTTTTTGCATGGGTGCTGCCTGGCGGTCCCCTAGAGAAAAAGATATGGCCTATGTGGTGGAGATGGTTAAGCAGGTGAAGTCTCTAGGCCTTGAAACATGTATGACACTGGGCATGTTAGATAAAGGTCAAGCCGGTGAGTTGGCAGAAGCTGGATTGGATTATTACAACCATAACCTTGATACATCCCCAGAGCATTACAACGCAATTATTACGACGCGTACTTATCAGGATCGTTTGGATACGTTGTCGAATGTACGAGACGCTGGAATGAAAGTGTGTTGTGGCGGGATTCTTGGTTTAGGTGAAGCACGAAAAGACCGAGCCGGACTGTTGAAGCAGTTAGCTAATTTGCCAGAGCACCCTGAGAGTGTGCCTATAAATATGCTGGTTAAAGTAGAAGGTACACCATTAGAAAATGCTGCAGATGTCGATGAGTTTGAATTTATCCGTACGATCGCAATAGCTCGAATTATTATGCCAAAATCTTTTGTACGTTTGTCTGCTGGTCGCGAAAGCATGAATGACCAAATGCAGTCGATGTGTTATTTAGCTGGGGCCAATTCAATTTTTTATGGTGAAAAGCTATTAACCGCCGATAATAACAAAGCATCTAAAGATATGGAGTTGTTTGATCGCTTGGGTATTTCGCCATTAAAAATTGGTCAAGCGGCATCTGATGATACCCACGAGACAGTATTGCTTGCGGCTATAAAAGATGAAGCAACAAAGCACCTTTACACAGATGCGGTAGCATCAGCTAAGTAATAAAATGAAAGGCGATACATGTCAGCTATATCGCAAAAACTAGCTAATAAAAAGAAACAAGGCTTGTATCGTACGAGGCGAGTCTTGTCATCTCCACAACAACCCATGGTGTGCGTGGATGATGTGGATTACTTGGCTTTTTGCAGTAATGATTACCTTGGTTTAGCTAATCATCCCCGCGTTGTGGCAGCGTTTAAGCGAGCTGCGGATCTGTACGGTGTTGGAAGTGGTGCGTCACACCTGGTGTTGGGGCATAGCAAGGTACATCACCAGTTAGAGGAGGCGCTAGCTGAAAAGGTAGGAAGAGACCGCGCGTTGTTATTTTCGTCAGGGTATATGGCGAATGTGGGGGTGATTAATGCTTTAGTCGGGGCTGGGGATACAGTTTTTGAAGATAAGTTAAATCACGCATCGTTATTGGATGGAGGTTTGATTTCGAAAGCAAAATTTCAGCGTTATTTGCATAATGATACGGAAAGTTTGCACCGTAAGTTGATTGATGGCGAAGGTAAGGTAGCTGAAAGTAATACGCTGGTGGTAACAGATAGTGTGTTTAGTATGGACGGGGATGTTGCACCGTTAACCGACCTTTCTGCAATATGCCGCCAGCAAGATGCGATGTTAATGGTTGATGACGCCCATGGTTTTGGTGTGATGGGTGAAAAGGGGGCTGGTGCGTTAAATGCTAATGGGTTAACGCAGGACGATGTGCCCGTATTAATGGCTACACTCGGTAAGGCATTAGGCACCGCTGGAGCATTTGTTGCAGGTAGTGATGAGTTAATTGAATATTTAATACAAGAAGCTCGAACCTATATTTATACCACTGCATTACCACCGGCAGTAGCAGCGGCGACGCTGGAGAGTTTGCAAATACTCGTTGATGAAAGCTGGCGACAAGATAAATTACAGCAGTTGATAAAACGTTTTCGCCTTGGTGCCCAATCGCTGGGTTTGAACTTGATGGCATCAAGTACTGCAATACAGCCCGTATTGGTGGGTGGGCCTGATAAGGCGTTGGCGATGAGTCAAAAATTGCAGGATCAAGGGTTGTTAGTGACGGCGATACGGCCTCCTACTGTTCCAAAAGGTACGGCGCGATTACGAGTCACGTTAAGTGCAAATCATTCAGAAGAAAATATAGACCAACTGTTAGATGGTTTTTCTTGTTTATAGTTGCTAGTTAAAGCGCTAGTAATAGTTGGAAAATTCATAAGATTTTATATAGGTAGTACCAATGGCATTAACGCTTTATCACGATATATATCGATGCACGGGCGCAGCAGAGACTGAAGATGTTCCTGAGATGGTGCTTATTCATGGTTGGGGGTTACACAGTGTGGTATGGGATAATATTATGCCTGCATTGTTGGAAAAATTTAAGGTGACAGTTGTGGACTTGCCGGGCTTTGGTCGAAGCCCAATGCCGAGTGGGGAATATGATCTAGATTATTTAACGGAGCAAGTGTTGGCTGTTGCCCCCCTAAATGCAATTTGGCTAGGTTGGTCATTAGGCGGCATGGTTGCGCTCAATGCGTCTATTCGTTTTCCTGAGCGTGTACGTGGCCTTATAACCGTTGCGACAACCCCCAAATTTATTGCTGACGAACGTTGGTCGATGGCGTTGAATAGAAATGTGTTGTCGCAATTTCGTGCATTATTGCTTGAAGATTGGGAAGGTACCTTAATACGTTTTTTGGCGTTGCAATGTAAAGACTCTACAACGATAAAAGAAGACGTTCGTTTCTTAAAAGATATTGTTTTTTTTCACGGTCAGCCTTCAAGTAAAGCGTTGCGTTGTGGTTTGGATGTGTTAAAAAATGTGGATTTGCTTGATGAGTTGTCAGGCATTCAAGTGCCAACTTTATATGTGTTGGGCGAAAAAGATAATTTGGTGCCAGTTGGTATTAGTCGGGAACTAAAAAAGCTTCAAATAAATGCCAACGTTGCTGTGATTAAAGGGGCTAGCCATGTGCCTTTTATTTCTGATCAAGACACTTTTTTGGCAGCGATCGATGATTTTTTAGTGGAACATCATTTTGCATAATATGCGTGATGATATAGCACATGACAAACATGCGATTGCAAAATCCTTTGGTAATGCCGCTAAATCCTATGACAATGTTGCTGGATTGCAACAGCGAGTGGGTAATGTGCTGTTGGGCTTTGTTCGGGATAGTATGTCGAGGGAGTCAGCTCCGAAAGTTTTAGATTTGGGGTGTGGTACGGGTTATGTCATGTCTCAGCTTGTTGATGATTCTGAATTAATGTTTGCATTAGATATCGCGGAAGGGATGTTGGGTGTTGCAAAATTCGGGATGTCAGAAAATGGAAAAGCCAACAAAAGTATTCACTACATTTGTGCTGACGCAGAAGCAATTCCTCTAAAAGAAAATTCGGTTGATCTGGTTGTCAGCAATTTTGCTATTCAATGGTGTCCTGATAGGCAGGTTTTGTTAGAGGAGATTGCTAGAGTGCTGGTGCCTGGCGGTCGTTTTGTTTTTTCTATGCCCGGTGCAGATACCTTGCATGAGCTTAAAACAAGTTGGCAACAAGCGGATCCAAGTCACACTCATGTAAATCAGTTTTGCGAAATGGATGAGTTGGCTACTGATGTGCAGCATTCACCTTTGCAGATTGAAGTGCTGCAATCGCAGGTTGAAATTATGCGGTATAACAAACTGCAGGAGTTAACTCATGAGTTAAAAGCTCTGGGTGCGCATAATGTTACCGATGGCAGGGCAAGGCAGCTAACGGGAAAGAATACCTTAAAGCGCCTCGTGAGTGCGTATGATGAATTTCGTGACATTGAAGGCATGTTACCTGCAACATGGAATGTGATTTACGGCGTGTTCGTAAATCAAAAAAATACAGTTGAGGGCAGCGGTTAAAATGGCAGCGACGAAAAAACGATACTTTGTAACAGGTACTTGCACTGATGTTGGTAAAACGTTTGTGACTGTGGCGTTGTTGCATCAACTGAAGCAGGAAAATTATCATACTTTAGCGTTAAAGCCGGTAGCTGCGGGATGTGCGCAGACGCCGGATGGTCTTAGGAATGAGGATGCGTTGTTATTGCAGTCGGCGATGACCGCGACATTGAGTTATGAGCAAATAAACCCAGTTGCACTAGAGCGAGCAGCTGCCCCTCATTTGGTTGCTGTTGAAGAGGGGCGGCGCATTACTGTTTCCCGGTTAGAAGGGATTTGTCGAGGTGCTTTATTGACACCTGCGGATGTGACTTTAGTTGAAGGCGCAGGCGGGTGGCGAGTCCCTTTGAATGATAGAGAAACATTAGCGGATCTTGCTGTCGCTTTAAAAATGCCAGTTATATTGGTGGTGGGTATGCGTTTGGGGTGTATTAATCATGCTCTGCTAACGCAGGAGGCTATTCAGCGGGATGGTTTGCCTATTGCAGGGTGGGTGGCAAATCATGTCGACCCTGATATGGCTTATGCAGATGAGAATGTCGAGACCCTTAGAAAGTTGTTGGATGCCCCGCTTATAGGTCGTCTCCCTTATAAAAATGGGCAGAACCCAGAAGACTGTTCATCAAACCTCGATTTGACAGTGCTTCTTCGTTCGTAAAAAGTGTTGATGTTATTTTTGTGTTGATGAGGAGTATTGCCTAACAATATTATGAATAACTGTGGATTGCTTAATAGCTGAACGGTCTGACCATCGTATATACATCACTTGTCGTATACTTATACTAGTGGTAACGGTATAAAAACCGTCATTCTTACTATTGCTCTAGTATTACGAGAGGTGTGTATGGCAATTGGTTCCATATCAGGCTCAGGGTTAGAGGGGATTAGCAAAGGGTTTGCAATAGCGGGTGGTGCAGCCGATAAAATTGCACGATTAAGTGAAACGGATGCGTCGGCAAGTGACGTCGCCTCATCGGCGGTAGATTTATTGCGCGGGTCTATTCAGGTGCAGGCTTCGGCGAAAGTGCTTGAGACGGAGAGTAAGATCATCGGAAGTTTGATTGATATTAAGGTGTAGGTGGTAAACGTATGTTGATCAATTCTGCAATACAGTCGTATGCAGCTATTGATTCCCCTGTTGGTCGACAAGTACCAGGGGAAGGTACCGCCGTGCGCTCTGATATACCGCCAATTAAAGAGGTGGTTGGTACAGAGCAATCTAAAAATGGTGCAACGAACAATAATTTACCGCAGCCTTACACTGTCGAGGAAAACGACAACTCTTCAGAAATCGCCTTATTAGGAATACCTATAGAGGAACTTCCAAATAGCAGGGAGGGTTCCAGCCAAACCAATGTGCCCGTGAGTGATGCAAAGATCAAGGCGCAAGAAAGAGAAGACGAATTGGTTATAAGCCAACTAAGGGCGCGGGATCAAGAAGTGCGAGTCCATGAAGCTGCGCATGCAGCAGTTGGCGGGCGTTATGCCGGAAGTCCTAGTTTGCAGTTCACAAGAGGCCCGGATGGTGTTAACTATGCAATTGCCGGTGAGGTAAGTATTAGTACAGGGAAGGTGTCTGGAGATCCCCAGGCAACGATAGAAAAAGCAAGGGTAATAAGAGCCGCCGCATTAGCGCCTGCATCACCATCAGTTCAAGACCGTCGAGTGGCGTCTCAAGCGTCGCAACTAGAGTCTGATGCTAGAGTGGAGCTGAGGGTTGAGCTGAGGGAAAAGGCATCAGTAGAGCAAAGCGCTCAAAGTGAAAAGGCGGATGAAAGTGACAAGGAAAAGGTGTTAAAGCGGTTGAATGAAGAGCGGCGTGCTGAAGACGCTAAAGATAGCCCTGATACAAGAGTTGTTGTTGCTCAAGTAACTACAGAGTCGAATGATGATAGTGATACATCGGACGATGAGGATGAAACTACCGATTCAGGTGATGCATTTAACGGGGAGCGTACAACCGCAAAAGATCGCCTTGAAGACATTTTATTATCGGCAAAACCTATTGCTGTAGAATTAAACGAGCTTGGGTTAATCGATGCTGAAAACCCTTTTGGAAAAAGTGGTTTGATCAGTTTAATTGTATAAAAGTATTTGTATTTGATTTTGATATGCTTATCTAGCATATATTGGCTTTGCCATTCTTCAATCTTTCCCTTGTTAACCGACTAAACTTTTGTGTAGGTGTCATTTGTAAACTATTGTTACAATATGTGGTTGTTCTGTACGTTGCTCTTGCATGTTTCAAACGCTTGTTTGAAACTGTGGGGGTGATTAACTTTAGAAATAGCCGTTTTACTTGATTAGGTTAGTCAATGAAATTAAAGGGAATAACGTACATTTAATACGCGAAACCGGTGGGTCACACAAAATTCTAACGATCGTTTGAAACATCATGTAGTATTTAAAGTACCGAGGACGAGGTTCTTTTTGGTTGACAATGTGCGGTCAGCAATGGTTGCACTTATGAGATTCCTAGAGGCAAGTGCCACTCCGTTGTGCTTGTGATAATCGTATTAAACTCCCCTGTGTAGGGTTGAGAGGGTAAAAATTATGCCAGAGTATAAAGCTCCCATTCGTGATATTCAGTTTGTATTGCATGAAGTATTAAATTCAGAAGAACGTTATGCAGCACTTCGTGGTGATGAAGATGTTAATCGTGAGTTGATTGACGCTATTCTTGAAGAGGGTGCAAAGTTCTGTGAGAACGAATTGGCCCCAATTAATCGCAGCGGTGATGAAGAAGGGTGTGGATTTGACAACGG
This sequence comes from Gammaproteobacteria bacterium 42_54_T18, assembly GCA_002163245.1. Classification (GTDB taxonomy): domain Bacteria; phylum Pseudomonadota; class Gammaproteobacteria; order Pseudomonadales; family Ketobacteraceae; genus 42-54-T18. The sequence goes on from MAAL01000185.1 coordinate 37,801, forward strand.
TACAGTAACAACGCCTACCGGTTTTAAAGAAGCCTATCAGAAGTATGTAGAAGGCGGCTGGCCTTCGTTATCTTCACCAGAAGAAGTTGGCGGCCAAGGGTTGCCATATTCTATGGGTATCGTCATGAGTGAAATGATGGGTACTGCTAACTGGTCTTGGGGTATGTATCCTGGATTGAGCCATGGTGCAATCAATACGGTTGAAGCGCATGGTACCCAAGAGCAGAAAGATGTGTATCTTTCAAAAATGATCGAAGGCACGTGGACTGGCACCATGTGTCTTACAGAGTCACACTGTGGTACAGATCTTGGTTTGTTAAGAACTAAGGCTGAGCCAAATGCTGACGGGTCTTATGCTATTACAGGTACTAAAATCTTTATCTCTGCCGGCGATCACGATATGGCAGAGAACATTGTGCATATTGTACTTGCTCGTCTCCCGGATGCACCAAAAGGCACGAAGGGTATTTCACTTTTCATCGTTCCTAAGTTTAGCGCGAAAGAAGATGGATCTGTTGGTGAAGCAAACCGTGTAACCTGTGGTTCAATTGAACACAAGATGGGTATCAATGCGAATGCAACTTGCGTAATGAACTTTGATAGCTCTAAAGGTTTCTTGATTGGTGCACCTAATCGTGGACTTAATTGCATGTTCACGTTTATGAACACTGCTCGTATTGGTACTGCTCTGCAAGGTGTTGCTGCTGCGGAAGGTTCGTTCCAGGGATCTTTGGCGTACGCTAAAGACCGTATTGCAATGCGCTCTTTAAGTGGACCTAAGAGCCCAGACAAAGATGCAGATCCAATTATAGTGCATCCTGATGTTCGCCGTATGTTGCTGACGCAAAAAGCCTTTGCCGAAGGCGGCCGAGCATTAACATATTTCTTAGCTGAGAAAGCTGATATTGCTTTCATGAGCAAAGATGATGAAGCTGCGAAAGAAGCTGATGACTTAATGGCATTCTTAACACCTATTGCAAAAGCTTTTTGTACAGAAAGGGGTTTCGAGTCAGCTAACGAAGGTGTTCAGGTTTTTGGTGGTCATGGATTTATTCGTGAGTGGGGTATGGAGCAAATTGTTCGTGATACTCGTATCTCTATGCTTTACGAAGGAACAACGGGCATCCAGGCGTTGGATTTACTTGGTCGTAAAGTAATGCTTACTCAGGGCCAGCTACTTAAGAATTTCACTAAAATTATTCATAAGTTTTGTAAGGATAATGCTGATAATGAGGCTCTTGTACAGTACCTAGAGCCTTTGTCTAAGCTAAACAAAGAGTGGGGAGATATCACTACTCAAGTCGGTATGAAGGCGATGCAAAACCAAGATGAAATTGGTGCTGCTTCAGTAGATTACGCGATGTACTCTGGTTACGTGACGTTTGCTTACCTATGGGCTCGTATGGCTAAGGTAGCGACAGATAAAATAGCAGAAGGTTCTGATGATGCTTTCTACAAAGCCAAGCTTCAGACTGCCAGCTTCTACTTTAAGCGTATTCTACCAAGAACTCGTACTTGTGTTGAAACCATGCTTAATGGTGGTTTGGATACATTGATGGATATGGAAGAAGATAACTTCGGATTCTATTAAGTCATTTAGCGAGATGCGATTGTTGTATCTCGCTAAAACTGCCCCTCTGAAAGTCTTTGCCTGCGAATATCGCGGGCATTTTTTTGCCCGTTAATTGATAGGACATGTAGACCGGCCTATAGGTTTTTTGTGCGGGTAATAAGCAAGACAAAAAGGGTGTAGGTATTAAGGTTCGGTTTGGTTCAGGCCGCGACTGCACAGTTTGGGGGCTGCTGTACCCGTAGCCATTCTATGAAAGGGCATTGGCAGTCTTGATTCGGCGAATATTAGTGGGAAAAATACAGCTCTTGCTCTGATGTGCAGTTGTTTTAGTTTATTACATCAAGCCAAGATTTATGTTTTTGGCTGGGGTCATTGGTATCGAATTCATCAAACTCGTCGTCACTATCTTCTGTGTTATTTGTGACTTCAGCCTCGGTTAATTTTTCTGATATTTCTTCAGTTGGTGTTGGTGGAGTTTTCAACGATGTGTTCGTTTGTGCAGGATTTGTTGTAGTGTTATCTAGGTTTTCTGCTTTTGTGAGTGTATCTGTATCTGTATCTGTATCTGTATCTGGATCTGGATCTGGGGTAGCGTTGCTGTCGATAATAACGGGGGTGTTGGGTATTGGTTTTATTGCTTTGAGTGTGGCGTCAAATATGGATAAGCAGGAGGTGGTGCTTTTTAGGTTTTGTTTGAGACTTTTGCTTTGGGGCCAAGTCTTGTGCTGTTGGCTGAGATCCATTATCAACTTATTTGATGTGATGCTTTCTTTTACGTCAGATGTTGCGTTGTAGAGGCCCTTTAAGGTATTTATTTCTGCTGCAGTGAGGGGGGATTTGAATTCTTTTTGTGCCGACTTGCATTCTTTTAATGCCGAAGCAAGGGATTTACTAGCATTAGAAAGTTGCTTTTGATTGCTCCTTTTAGCCTTTGTTACACGACGAATAGCGGAGGAAACATCAGATTCACACTGTTGGGATTCCTTTATTAGCGAGACAAGGGCGATCGCATTTTCGCTACTTGGATTTTTCTCTGCTAACTCAAAAGCTTTGGCATTTTGTCGGGCGCTTTTTTTACGCTTATGAGCTTGAGTGAGAAGTTTGTTGGCTTTTAAAAGTTGGTATATTCCGAAGTTGGGTTTGCTTGTGAACTGGCGGGCTGTTTCACATTGTGCTTTAAAGTCCTGGTAGGCAATAATGGCTTTTTTCATTTCCTCTTCTGCTAGCGTTGCAGCATTTACTGCCTTTTGAAGTTTTTCTTCTACACGAGTACAGGTGCGGATTTTGCTTGCAAGTACAAAAACTTCCATTAAATCTGGAGCAATGATTAACGCTTGTTCTTTTAACTCTTGATATTGGCCTATTTCGCTTGCAGCCAAGGTAAGGTTGCTATCTGTTAGTGCTGCTTTGGATAACTTACAAAAATCGATGCCTTGCTCAAGTATGGGCGTCGCCTCGGCGCGTTGAATGTTTGATTCTACGCGTTTGCAATATTTGATATTTGTTTCCATTTCACGAGAGGACGTGATTAGAATAGTTTCATCAATTGCAATGGCTTTATTTAATTGTTGGGTGTAATAGTTGAAGTTGGCTTTTGCTTGGGCCAAATCTGAGGAACGAAGGTTATTGGCTTCGTTGCACGCACGGAAGCCTACAAGGTATGCGTCTATTGCCACGTTGAGAGATGTTTCGTCAGCGTACACAGGGGAGATTGAAAGTGTACATATAAGCATGCTGACAAGGATGCTGAGAGCTGCTGTTAGGCTATTTGTTTTTATTGGAGTACTGCGTTCAAGCGTCATAAGGTACCTGTATGTATACACTTTTTGTTTTTTTGGTGAGGTCTCGTTTGAGTGGATTATCAGGGAGCTTTATGAATAATCGTTAGTTGCTCATTGTCGCTTTTGTTTTCAGAGAAAACGAAAGCAATTTTGTAGTGATCTTGTAACAGGATTACCAATAACCTAAGAATTTCCGTGTCACTTGCGGCGATATAATAAAGGAATTTGCTGGTTTTAGTCACAAAATTGCATATTATTTTAATATCAGAGTGAGTTTCTATTGATTTAGTTCCGTTTTGCTGGAATAGGCGGGATTGCATCAGTAGTTTTGTAACGTTTCGTACTTTTTGGCCTTCGCGGCTGACTGTCAAGGGTGTTTATATATCACTCAGGTGTGGCATAATAGGCGCAAATGAAGTGATGGCTAACGTAGTTAGGTGTCTGGTTAATGTTAAGAAATTATTAAGTTGTATCAATTATGTTGTCGTTTTTGCCTGGCCCGCTAAAGGCGTTGTTAACTTTTACATTGGTGATAATCAATACGGTGAGTTTGTGCACACCGTTGCTTGTGTTGTCATTGGTTAAAATACTCATTCCGTTGAAAGCTGTTCAGAATGCATTAACACAGGTGTTGATTTGGATTGCTGAGACATGGGTCTGCGTCAATGGTGGAATTCTTGCGTTGATGCAGCGAGTGGATATCGACGTTGATATGCCTGACTCGTTACAGTATGGCGGTTGGTACCTGGTTACCTGCAATCACCAGTCGTGGGTGGATATTGTTGTATTACAGAAAGTGTTTTGGCGGAAAATTCCTTTTCTGAAATTTTTTTTGAAGCAAGAGCTAATTTGGGTTCCGTTACTTGGTTTGGCATGGTGGGCATTAGATTTTCCGTTTATGAAACGGTTTAGTCGGGATTTTTTGCAAAAACACCCAGAGATGAAAGGCAAAGACTTAGAAACAACGCAGAAAGCTTGTGCAAAGTTTAAAGAGATACCCGTGTCGGTGATGAATTTTGTTGAAGGCACTCGTTTTAATGAAGAAAAGAAAGTGAAGCACCGGTCGACGTATGATCAGTTGTTGAACCCCAAGGCAGGAGGAGTGGCTTTTGTCTTGTCGGCAATGGGGGGGCAATTACAGTCGATGCTCGATGTGACTATTGTGTATCACGATGAGAGTTTTGAGTTTTGGGATCTGATGTTTGGGCGAGTGAAAAACATCACTGTTCAAATTGTTGAGAGACCAATTCCAGAAAAGATGGCCCTAGGTGATTATGAGGGAGATCCAGAATTTCGTGACGAGCTGAGGCAATGGCTTGGCGGGATTTGGCAGGAAAAGGATGTCATGATCTCCAATATTAAAAGCCAAAGGTAGTAGGCAGAGGCTAAGTGAGTGGGCGAAAGCCCTGTATTCCATTAATTTAGTGACAGTGTTGTAATTATGACAGTTCCGATAAATACCAATTTGGCGCAGCTTTTTATGCGCGCATTTTACTGGGCCGAAGAAGGCTTACAAAATACTTTGAAAGAACGCGGTTGGGCGCAAATTACTAAAGCTCAGTCTCAAGTGTTTATTAGTATTGGTGAAGGCGTTACTCGTCCTTCAGAGATAGCTGCCCGAATGAGTGTGACACGGCAAGCAATTCACCAGACTATTAATGAGCTTGTTGAGTTTGGTTATGTGAGTTTAGAGCCAGATCCTTCGGATCGACGTGCTAAGATTGTTACCTACACTGAAAAAGGCCATGAGATTGGTCAGAATACAGTATTGGGGCTTTCGGAAATTGAAGCACAGTTAATTGCGCGTATTGGTGTTGATAACGTACAGGCATTACGAGAGGCGCTGTGTCAAAACTGGGGCGAGCCTTATGTCCCTGTAGAGATGCAAGCTTAGTAAGCTCAAGTGTTGCTGCAATACCACGCATAAAAAAACCAGTATCTTGTGATACTGGTTTTTTTATGCGTGGTATTTGGCCGTTAACTAATATCTTTTAGCATCCATTTTTCTGGCTGCAGGCAAGTCAGCTTCTCTTTAATAAGCTCTTCTATATCTGGGATTTGAAATGCATCTTCTTCACAAGCGAAACTGATGGATATTCCTGTATTCCCTGCGCGACCGGTTCGGCCAATACGGTGTACATAATCCTCAGGGTCTTCCGGTAACGTATAGTTTACTACGTGACTGATGCCGTCAATGTGGATACCTCGACCAGCAACATCTGTTGCAACTAACACTCTAAGCTTGCCGCTGCGAAAATCCTCTAATGTTCGCATGCGCTTCTGTTGTGGTATTTCACCAGAAAGAACGGCTGCTCGAATATTCTTGCGCTTTAAGCGCTCCATTAGGGTTCGTGTTTCATCTCTTCGGTTGCAGAAAACGATGACACGCTCTAATTCTTTTTGCGTAATGATATTGTAGAGTAGTGTGAACTTCTCTTCGCTAGTGGTGATGTAGACATTTTTCTCTACATTGGAATTAGCAAGGCTTTCTGACTCAATCTCAATGTGGGTTGGGTGAAATGTCCAACTTTCAGAAAGGTTAATGATGTCCTGGTTAAAGGTGGCACTAAATAATAGGGTTTGGCGGTATTCATTACGCGGTGCTTGGCGAATTAGACGCTTTACATCAGGGATGAACCCCATGTCTAGCATGCGGTCGGCTTCATCAATAACAAGGAACTCGATTTCTGACAAAAATAACTTTTTGTTATTTAAAAAATCAATCAAACGTCCGGGTGTACCGACAACGATATCAATGATTTCATTTTCTAATCGGTTTTGTTGTTTTTTATAGTCCATGCCACCCACAATGCTCATCAATGTGAGAGGCGTGTGTTTGATAAGGTCAATGGCATCTTTCTCAATTTGCATGGCCAATTCTCGCGTGGGGGCGAGTATCAAAGTGCGAGGTTCGCCGTTATAGCGCTCTCCTTGTTCGGGGCGTCTGAGCAAGGTGTTGATGACAGTGATAAGAAAGGCTGCGGTTTTCCCTGTACCAGTCTGGGCTTTACCAATGAGATCTTTGCCCTCAAGGCTGTGAGGTAGTGATTCTGCTTGAATCGAGCTGCAATGAGTAAAACCGATATCAGCGATGGCTTGCTGTAAGCGGGGATCTAAATTTAAGTCGCTAAACGGGACTTTGGGTGGTGCAACGGGTTCCATGTTAACCGGCTCTGCTGCACTGTTATCTGAACTATTATCAGCAGTGTTTTCAGTGGCGCTTTGGTCGTTGCTAGGCGCCTCTGCTATTGGTGTAGCGGTTGTTTGGTTTTCTGGTGATTCTTGTTGCATTAGAACTCTTTGTCATCAAACTGTTTAAGGTGGTCTATTTAAGTCAGATGGGCGGTCAATGTCTAGTACTATTCCATAATCCGAGGTTTCCATGGAATAAAGCATGTCTTTATGTCGAGAAATAATACATTTTGCTCCTTTGTCCCCTGTTAATGCTAACAACTCTTGCTTGAAGCGTTGTTGGAATCCTACAGGATGTCCCGATATTTGAGGTGGAGAGATGGTGGGGGTAGTGGGTCTCACGATGACATGGTTGTGCAGTTTGTTTGCAATGTTTTGATAAGTGCTCAGCAAAATCCAAGGCATGTCCCCAAGGCAAATAACCCAGCCGTTCCAATCCTTTGTTTGCTCAATGCCATAAGCCAAACTAGCCCCCATTCCTAGATGGGCTGCATCAAAGGGGATCTTATGGATACGGTATGCGGAAATGCAACGAGAAAGTTCAGTGTTGTCGTGCTCATAAACAATAGCAACAGGGTGATCGAGAGTCGTTAATGTATCTAAGCAATGCTGAATTACCGGTTTGTTATCCAGCATTGCCGTTAGTTTGTTGCCGCCAAAGCGCCTTCCTTGGCCTGCAGCAAGTATTAAAAAACCGGGATAGCGTTGCTTTGAACGTTGCATTGGCTGTTATGTGAACTCTTTGGTGAGACGCCGCGCTTAACTGTTCAGCGTGAGTGGTAGCGAACGTAACCGCTTCCCTGTTGCTGCGAATATCGCATTGGCGATTGCTGGAGCGACTACAGGTACTGCGGGCTCTCCGACGCCGGTAGGGGCATCGCTACTTGGGATAATGTGTACTTCAATTTCAGGTACTTCATTCATTCGTAAGAGTTCATAATTATGGAAGTTAGTTTCTTGAACCTCGCCATCCTTGATGCTGATTTTTCCTTTCAGTGCCTGTGTTAGCCCAAAGATAATGCCGCCTGACATTTGAGCTTTGACAATATCGGGGTTAATGGTTTGGCCGCAATGTACTGCGCAAGTGATTTTGTGAACCTTTACGCTGTTATTGTGAATAGATATTTCCGCAAGTAGAGCAACATAACTTTTAAAGGAATGATGAACCGCGATACCTTGGAATCTTGGGTTTGGTGTATTGCCTTGAGAAGGCTTTCCCCAGTGGCCTTTATCTGCAACGGTTGATAGCACTTGTGTCATTTTTGCGTTGTTCTTTAAAAGCTCCAGGCGAAATTGATAAGCATCTCTTGTGCTCGCATGGGCTAATTCATCAATAAAACTTTCTATAAAAAAGCCATTGTAGGAATGCCCAACGGAACGCCAGAACCCTACTCGTAGTCCTGGATCGTACTGGACGTGTCGAACTGCGAAATTTTCTATTTCGTAAAGGCTGTCTGATGCGCCTTCAACACTGGTTTCATCCAATAAAAGGTCGCCGTAAACGGTTGGACCAAGGGAGCCAACGGCTTTGACCATACCGTCTGGCAGCCATGCGGGTAGCACAACAGCGGAGGCTTCTTTAAAGGTGTAAGGCATAATGTTTGGGCTGGCGCTTTTGTAGTACAAGGCGTCGACTTGCCCTTGTGCATTAAGGCTACCTTTTAATTGTGCTACTGCCGCCGGCCGATAAAAATCATTTTTAATATCATCTTCACGAGACCAAATTAACTGGATAGGAAGCCCCGATTCTTTGGCTATATGAACTGCTTCTTCAACAAAGTCTTGATTTAAGCGGCGGCCAAAACCCCCACCTATTAATGTTGTGTTGATAGTGATTTGGCTGCGACGTAGCCCTGATGCATGTTCTGCGGCCGCCGCTGCGATGTCGGGCCCCTGTGTTGGTGCCCATACTTCGCAATGATCGCTGTTTAATACGACGCTGCAGTTCATCGGTTCCATCGTGGCGTGTGCCAAGTAGGGAACGCGATACTCTGCCTCGATCACCTGTTGGGCTGCTTCAAAAGCTGAATCGGTATTACCGTCATCTCTGGCTGTTTTTCCGCTGTTATTTTTTAGTGCGTTGCGATAACCCTCAAGAATACTCGCGTCGGAAAATTTGGAGAACTTGGGTTTGTCCCATTCGATGGTAAGTTTTTTTGCTGCCTCTTTGGCTTGCCACCAACTAATAGCAATAACTGCAACGCCATTGGGGATAGCGACGATTTTTTTAACACCAGGCATATCAAATGCCCCGTTGGCATCCCAACTCTTTACTGTGCCACCAATAACAGGGCAACGAACCACAGATGCTTTTAAGCAACCTTTTGGCGCGGAATCAATACCAAATCGAGCGGTACCTTTGGTTTTCATCGGGGTATCAAGGCGAATGCTTGGTTTGCCTATCTTCTGGAATTGATCTGGTGTTTTGAGTGTTACAGAAGGCACGGAAAGGTCTTTCGCAATATCAACGAGCTCTCCGTAGGTAAAGCTGTATTTCTGATAATGCGCTTTACCGCTTCGGATTAGGACGGCTTCCGGCTTAACGTTCCAGCGCTTTGCCGCCGCCTTACGTAGCATTTCTCTTGCAGTGGCTGCAACGGTACGTAAAGGAATCCAGTTTGTGGCGGTGCTGCTACTGCCCCCAGTAATCTGAATGCCGTATAAAGGGTTTACATAATCGGTATGTACACCACTTGTTTTCACCTCAATATGATGAGCCTCTACTTCCAATTCCTCAGCAATAAGAGTGGTTAGCCCTGTCATGGTTCCTTGTCCCATCTCTGTGCGATGCAGATAAAACAAGATGCGATTGTCTGGGGTCAATTCGAGCCAAGCATTCGCGTGCCAGCTATTGTGACTATGATGGGGTGAATTGCTAGCGCACCCACTAAGCGGGAGGGAGAATGCTAAACCGGTTCCAGTGAGGCCAGCGGCTTTGAGAAAATTTCTACGACTAGTTGTAGTATTCATGGTGAGCCCCTTAACTGGAAAGATCAGATTGGAAGTTTGCCGTTAATGGCACAGTTGATACATTCGACGAGGCAGGCGAGGCAAGGTGTTTTGCAGCATCATGAATTGCTTGGCGGATTTTTGGATAGGTACCGCAGCGGCAAATGTTGCCTGACATTGCTTGGGTAATATCATCGTCGGTTGGTGAGGTGTTTTTTGCGAGTAATGCACTGGCAGACATTATCTGTCCCGGTTGACAGTAACCGCATTGTGGCACGTTATTTTTTATCCATGCTTGCTGAACGGGGTGTTCGTCTGTTTCAGTATTTCCCTGCAAACCTTCAATGGTGGTGACCTGTTTACCTTTTGCTTCTGAAACCGGAGTGATACAAGAACGTATGGCAATACCATCTAAATGTACGGTGCAGGCTCCACACAATCCTTGGCCGCAGCCAAATTTGGTACCTTGTAATTGCACAATGTCGCGGATGACCCACAGCAAAGGCATGGCAGGATCTGCATCAACACTGAGGTCGTTGCCGTTAAGTGAAAATGTGATCATGGTTATCTCTCCGTCAGTAGCGAACAGAGATTGTTATACAGAAAAGCAGGGATTACAAATAGCTTGATGTTTTGTTAGTGAGACAGATAGTTGTGGGTATGGTTATTTTGGTGTCTGATCAAACCAAAACTCAATTACAGTACAATCTGACACGTAATGAAGAGAATGCTCTGTGTTTGAAGGGATACGGAACCACTCTCCTGCATGAATATCTAGTGTCTTATCATTGATGGTTAGGTGAATGGCCCCTGAGATCAAACGGTTTTTTACATCTTTCAAACTAATGAGCTTGCCCGTGTCTGTCCCTTTTTCATAACTCGTAAACATGACGTTGCAGTTGTGAGGACCTAAGTGAAAGATGTCCGCAGCATTTGCATTTTTATGTAGTATTTCAATGGGTTGAAAAAGACTCATGGCAGTATCGGTTAGGTGAATTGCAATCGCTTTATCTAAGCTTAGCCTAGAATAAATAAACATCCAGTAAGGGCCTGGAATCTAGGGTTTCAAGCGTAATAACGTGGGTATCACGGGTAGACAAGGATGCCTGGTAAGAACCGCGGGTTAGGCTAGGCTTTAAAAAAGGATACCTTTAGGGGCGCGTGAAAAGCACGCTTTGATAACGGTGGATAATTGTTAGCAGTGGGAACTGATGAAACAAGATAATGGACTGAGTCCGCCTCATGAAATGAAAAGAAGCTATCACTCGCTTTCCCGTAGCCTGGTACTGTGGTTTTTGTTGTTGGCTTTATTGCCATTGACGTTGGTGTCATTTATCAGTTACCAACAAGCCCGTAGTAGCCTAACGTCTGCAACTATTGATAATTTAGAGAAAATTGCAGAAAAAAAATGTTGGGTTTATTGAAAACTGGTTTGACTACCGGGTTATGGACATTAATGTGCAGGCGGAGTCCCAGTCCAATATTGCATTGTTGGAAGGGTTGGTCGAAGGGTGGCAAAAAAGCGGAAAGACTCTGAACGCTTACGTTAAAAGCTATGACTGGGCGAAACGAATAGATGTATCGTATGATGATTTGACCAATTTGACGCGACAGTATGATTATGTTGTGGATGTTTTTCTCATTGATGATCAAGGTAATATTCTTTTTAGTACGGCCTATGCGCCAGATCTTGGCACTAATTTCTTCAACGGCCCTTATTCAACAACTCGATTTGCCAATACAGTAAAGGGGTCGCTGAGTTCTGGGCATACCCGTTTTTCAGACTTTGAGCGATATGCGCCCTCAATTATTGCACGTCGAATTACTAGCCCAATCGTTGCTCTTGTGGTTGCTACGAAAGCCGTGACGAAAGCGGATGTTGATAAGGACGGTGTTCAACAAGTTTTTGTAGATGCCGAAAATGAGATAGGGGCTTTAGCCGAAGCGTTTAATCAAATGGTGGTCACCCGAGGGGAGTATGAAACTGCTCTTGAAGATAAAACGCATCAAATGAAAATGGCATTGAGTGAATTGGAAGAGCAAAAATATGCATTAGACCAGCATGCGATTGTTGCGATAACCGATATTCGAGGGACGATAACATTTGTCAATCAGCGGTTCGTTGATATTAGTGGGTATCAGGAAAGTGAATTGATTGGAGAAAACCATCGCATGCTGAATTCTGGCCTGCATGATGAGGTTTTTTGGCGCGACATGTACCTTAAGGTTAGCCATGGCGAAGTGTGGCATTCGGAGGTATGTAATCGGGTAAAGAAAGGGTGTTTTTACTGGGTAGATACCACTATTGTGCCGTTTCTTGATGAACAGGGTAAACCGCAAAGTTATATTGCCATTCGTACTGAAATTACCAAGAGCAAAGAAGCGGAACAGGCATTAATTCATGCGAAAGAAGGTGCTGAGAGTGCAGCCCTAGCCAAAAGTGAGTTCTTAGCTAGCATGAGTCATGAGATACGTACACCGATGAACGGTGTGTTGGGTATGCTGGGTTTGCTGCAAAATACCGAGTTAACCGCAGACCAGCAGCGCAAAACTAGCGTTGCACAGTCTAGCGCGAAAGCGCTATTAACGGTGATTAACGATATTCTGGATTTTTCTAAAGTCGACGTGGGTAAGTTAGAGCTGGAGGAGCTTGATTTCGATATGCGGCATTTGTTTGAAGAATTTGTCGAATCCATGGGGTTACGTGTTGAAGAAAAAGGTACGGAATTGATTTTGGATACGGTGGATATGAATTCGCCTCGAGTAAAAGGCGACCCAGGGCGTATTCGGCAGATTCTAGTGAATTTGGTGGGAAATGCTATTAAATTTACTCAGGGTGGAGAAATTGTTGTACGGGCAAGGCTACAACAAGTTGGGCCAGATGAGTCTGTTTTGAGCTGCTCTGTTCGTGATACTGGTATTGGAATTCCCGATGATAAAAGAAAATGCTTGTTTGATGCATTTACACAAGTGGACGTATCTACAACGCGAGAGTACGGCGGCACAGGCCTAGGCCTTTCCATTGTTAAGCGGCTTTGTGAGTTGATGGGAGGCAGCATTAGTGTCGCGTCTGAAGTGGGGGGAGGTTCTTGTTTTGAGTTTATTATTTTGGTGAAAAATAGCGATAGAGAATTGCTGGTTCATCCTAAAATTAACGTAGATGAATTGTCATTACTTATTGTTGATGATAATGCAACAAATCGAATGGTGATGCGAGAACAATTGGAGAATTGGGGGGCGCATGTGGAAGAGGCTGAAGATGGCGTATCTGCATTAGCCGTATTAAAAGAACGACCACAGCCGTTTGATATTGCATTACTTGATATGCAAATGCCAGGAATGAATGGTGCTGAGTTAGGGCGTGCAATTCAGTCTGACAAGGCATTTAATAGTATTAAACTAATCAAGAGGTCGCATTGGGTGTGTTAGAAGGGATGGGGCTACAAGCTGATGTTGCTAATGATGGGGTTGAGGCTCTGCATGCGTTAAGTGAAGCTCCCGAGAAGAATGGGTTTGATTTGATCTTGATGGATTGTCAAATGCCTGAGATGGATGGCTATGAAGCGACAGGAAATATTCGCGCAGGGAAGGTCGGTGAGAGAAATAAAGCGCTGCCTATTGTTGCGATGACGGCAAACGCGATGATGGGGGATAAAGAAAAATGTTTGGCTGCTGGCATGAGTGATTATTTGACTAAGCCATTGGAACAGGATGAGTTGAAAAAGACGTTATGCCAATGGTTAAATGTTGCGGCGGCATCGGATTCGGGTGGAGGTGCAGCGGGTAATGTCGAGTCGAGAGACGTTAAGGTTTTATCTCATTTACCGAAAAATGATTCGCTTGTATGGGATAAAACTTCTGCATTAAAACGGTTGGGTGGAAAAGAGAAAAATTTAAAGAAGCTAATTACACTGTTTTATCGAGATATGCCATCGCAAATTGAGGCTCTTGAGAAAGCGTGTCTTACTGAAGGACTACATGATATTTTGCATTCAGCTCATACGATTAAGGGTGTGGCTGCTAATCTCAGTGGTTTGGATTTACAGAAAATAGCAGGCGAATTAGAAAAGTCTGCACGGTCGAATGATCGGATGCATGTAGATGTATTGATACCTAAAGTGAAAGCGTCGTATAAAGTGTTGGTACAGGAGTTTTCTCATTATGTTGACCCTGACAAAGAAAAAGAGAAAGAGAATCTTGCTTTAGAGCCGTTATCATCTGATAAGTTGACAACGATACTGGGGGAACTGTCGTTAAATCTGCGGGCTGGAAATTTCATTGATGTGGAAATGTTGAACTCATTGCATAAAGGTCATATTGATGAAATTGTGCAAACACAATTAGATCGTTTGTTGGAGCAAGTGGAGATGTTTGATACTGTTGCTGCCAGTCGTACATTGGATGACGTGGTCGTTGCTGCAGGTTTAACTCTCGAGTGAAGGTGTAGTTATAGGTTGGAGCCTATAAAGGAGGGTGTTTTTTTGAATGAATATGCATTGGGCGATTCAATGTTAGATCTGTCTAAACAAGATAAACCTGTGGTTTTGATTGTGGATGATGTCCCGGGCAATATTCAGGTTTTGGCCAGTTGTCTAAAGGATAGTTATCAGATAAAGGTAGCGACCAGCGGAGCTCGTTGTTTGGAATTGGCAGAAATTAGTCCTGAGCCGGATTTAATTTTGCTGGATATTCTTATGCCTAATCTGGATGGTTACGAGGTGTGTAAGCAGTTAAAACAAAATGAAGCTACGCGACATATATCTGTGATTTTTGTTACTGCAAAAGATAACGATAAAGAGGAAGAAAAAGGACTTTCTCTTGGTGCGGTGGATTATATTACTAAACCAATTCGCCCCGCGATTGTTGTTGCTAGGGTAAAGACTCATGTTACGTTGAAACAACAATATGACTTGTTGGCCCGTATGGCAATGCGAGATCAGTTAACCGGTCTGTATAACCGGCATTACTTGTTGGATGCCGCATGCCGTAAAGTTGCCCGCGCGATGCGTCACCGATATTCAATATGTTTATTGATGATAGATGTGGATCATTTTAAAAAAATTAATGATGAGCACGGCCATTTGATAGGCGATGAGGTACTAAAAGGTATCGCTACGTTGATGGATACCTGTTCACGGCAAGAAGATGTTGTTGCGCGCTTTGGCGGTGAGGAATTTGTGGTTTTGTTGGGGCATTGTGAAATAACCAGTGCGCTAGAAAAGGCGCAATACCTGCTGGATTCTATTGAACGATTAAAACCGGGAGGTATTGATGTGACGGTAAGTATCGGTGTTGCTGAGTTATCATCAAATGGTGAAACCTTTGCAGACTTGCTTGGCCGGGCAGACTTGGCGTTATACCGAGCTAAAGAGAGCGGGCGAAATCGAGTTGAGGGTTCTTGATGGGGATATGGGGTTCGTCGATGTTTCCGGTTATTTTTTTGATTGCTTCCTAGGTTGTTACTCTTGATAAGTTGAGCATGCTAAGGACTAAACACCCATTGTGTTGTCAGGTATAAGTGGTGGCATAGGGCAATCCAATGTTTCACAGATTGCACGTAACAACTCTATTTCACGAATGGATACAAAATTGTCGTGTAGGATGCAGTCAATACAGGCATTAACAATAGGTTGTTTTAATAGTGGTGATAGTTGACCTAGCTTCTCAAGACTAATGTTTAACTGTTGGATACTGGGTAATGAGGGGTTAACCTCTGTAGTAGAAAAGGCTGAGTAGGCTTGATGAAATGCTTTGTTATTGATTTCTTCAGCTTTGTTAGAGGCTGCGCTAAGTGCCGCCAAAACATGCTGTATTTCACTAAATACAGCAGAGTATCGATTGATAGTTTGATGTTTTCTTTTGTTTGAAAAAGTGTGTTTTTTTAATAAGCAGAAAACTACAAATTCTGATAGTGTGAATTGTTTATCCAGATTGATAAGGGTTTCGATGTGTGAGAGAAATTGAGATGCGTCTTTTTCTGATTGTAAGGACAAACTCTGGGTAGCTATTTCGAGAAGTGGTAGGCGGATGGTTTCATTGTGTTGTTTGAGTAGCTTATAGCATTCGATTGTTCTATTGGCTTTGTTGGTGCTGGTATGTTGTTTGATAATCGCGATTGCTTCTTTACCCTTAGATGACATCGTCGCGAGTATAAGAATGTAGATAATAATATCTGCATGTTCACGAGAATGTGCGGTATCTAATAAGGTAGTGGGAATGCTGGCTAATAATTGTCGAGCATATTGTTGATGTTTCTGTGTTGGTTTGCCAATGCTGTTTTTTAACGATGGAGCCAATGAGGGGGAGGCATCCACTAATTTACTGGGAGAAAACTCAATAGGGGTACCATCGTATGCAGCAGGTGATGGGGGGGAAGATATGTGTTGTGACGATATATTGGATTGCAGTTCTGTATGTTGTTGCGCTATGAGTAGTGAGGGTGTTGGTGCTTGGTGAGGCTGGTTGCTTTGTGATATTTTTTGTTTTCGTTGTCTTGCGCGTAACCGAGCAGGTAAACTTGGATCGATTGCCTTTATACGCTCATTAAGCGGAGGGTGTGTTGCTAACAAACTTGAGAATTTCACTTTGATAGCCTCACCAAAACATAAGTGACTCATATCCTCTGCGTTGGGAGTGCTTAATAGGGAGCCATTTTGATGGGATTGAATGGCAAATAGTGCTTGACCAATGCCGTTTGGATTTCGAGTGAATTGTACTGCTGATGCATCAGCCAAAAACTCGCGTTGACGAGAGATGGCGGCTTTAATCAGGCGACCGAAAAATAAACCGATATAACCAACTGCCATTAATGCTAAACCAACCGCCCACCCTTTGTTGTCTGAACGGCGGCTGCTAGAGAAGCCGGATGAATGGCGATGCCGTCCATAAGAGCTACTGCGGGTAAGAGATTCTCCAATTTTACCAATTAACAAAATGCCCGCTAAAACGGAAATTAACTTAATATTGATGTTCATATCACCGTTTAATATGTGGCTGAATTCATGACCAATAACTCCCTGTAATTCGTCTCGATTAAACGAATCTAGCGCGCCTTGTGTAATGGCAAGGGCTGCGTCGTTCGGGGAGGTTCCTGCGACGAATGCATTGATGCCCGCTTCATCTTCGAGAATAAATATCTGCGGTACGTGAATACCTGATGCGATTGCCATTTCTTCCACGACGTTAATCAGTTGTTTCTTTTGTGGATCCTTTGTTTCTAGAGATAAATAGTTGCCCCCAGCCATAACAGCAACGGCCGCACCTCCGTTGCTGAGTTGTATTGCTTTTGACACGCTGCCGCCGATGATGATACCAAGGGTTACAGTCGCCGCAATCCAGCAAGCTGGGGACTGAATCCACTGAGTTAGGCTGATGCGGCCTTCTTCTATTTGGAAAAAAACAAAAAAAGCGACAGCATTAATTGCAATAACAATTAACGTGACAGCAAGAAGGAAGAGAGCGATCAGCACGCCGGTTTGTTTTCGTGCTTGTTCTTGGTGTTGGTAAAAGTTCACTGTATATCCTTGCGGCCTGCGATAAAAGGCGAGTTATTAGAAGGAGACTTTTACGGCTTTCTTGGCTTCAGGGTTTTCTAACTCCAATGATTCAGCTTGATTGAAGCTTGATCGACTGGCGATGATACTGTTGGGGAATTGCTCTCGGTAGGTGTTGTACACCATGACTGCATCGTTATAGGCTTGGCGAGAGAATGCAATGCGGTTTTCTGTTGAGGATAACTCTTCCATTAGTTGAGCCATATTCTCATTGGCTTGCAACTCAGGGTAACTTTCTGATAATGCGAAGAAATTACCCAGCGCGCTGCCCAACAATCCTTCAGCCCCGGATAGCGCTTTAATGGCACCACTATTGTCGGGGTTCCTTGCTGCGTGTTTGGATGCCGCTAAAGCTTGGTTACGCGCTTCGATAACGGCGGTTAACGTCTCTTTTTCGTGCTTCATAAATGTTTTGGCGGTTTCAACCAAGTTAGGAATGAGATCGTAACGGCGCTGTAGTTGTACATCAATTTGTGAAAAAGCATTTTTGAACCGGTTACGCAAAGATACAAGGCGGTTGTAGATGGCAATCACAAAGGCAATCGCGGCGATGACAACGACTAAAAAAATGATAGTACTAGTGGACATAATATTCCCTCAAAATGGCGGTTTTACATAATATAGCGGGAATATTGCTTTGGTGGTAGTTTGAGGCGGTATGGATAAAAGTGGCGCTACAAAAAAGCGGGTGCAGTGTGTATAGTAAGCTACTTCTAACCTCGTGCTAGTAAAATGTGCTTCTGATAAATGGGCCAGAAGTTATCTAAATAAATGGCCTGATAGCGCTGAGTGTTACTGTGGTAAAAAGCTACGGCTTTGGACATGCTGCCATGGCGTTGGATGAGTTTTTTTATGTATCGTGCAGAATAATGGATGTTGATTGCTGGGTCGTATAGCTCTGCCATGCTATTAAAGTGACGGCCATGAAATCGCCAATTGATTTGCATGTAACCGATGTCAGTACTCTTTACATCTAACAAACGAATATGCGTTTTTTTGGGTGTTTCAAAGCCCCAGCGCTTAGCATCTTTTAATATGTCACTTAAGGCTAGTTGGGCGTCTTTTTCATTTCGGTAAAATAAACGTGTTGACGCTTGTCGTTTAAACGATAGTTTTAGTAACCATGGGCGGGAGTGGATATTGTTTATCTGATTTAATGCATCAGTCAAACTAGCAGGTTGAAAACCTTCTCCGTTGACGTTAAATGCCCAGGGATTATTTTGTGACTCAACTTCACAAATACTGCGTAAAACAGTTTCACTGATACCGTATTTAGCGGCTGCTTGCTTAAAAATAGACGCGTGTCTATCGTTTGTAGGGCTATTTTGTGAGAGTTGGTTATCTGTTGTTTTTGTGTCTGCTGCTTGGGCCGTTTGTGTGTTTACAAATACAGAAACAGCAATAGAAACAATCACTATAACGTGCAGAAGGAGTTGGGTTGTCGCATTGTGCAATAAAAGCATGGAGGTTAACGTGTCTACTTATCATGTGATGGTCAAGTAAATGGCCTTGTTTTGTACGTGTATTGTACAAAAAATGGTGATTTCAATGGTTAATATTTGTAGTGTTTATGTAAAAGACGGCAATGGCGCAAAGAAAAATGAAATTTAATCAATTGTGCTGCGCCAGTATTAAAGGACGCTCTTTCCTATGCCGGTTAGGTTGGGTTTGCCCTTTTCATAGATTTGTACTTTCATAATCAGTTACCATGCTGCTGTAAAATAGCCGACTGTAATAGGAAGGGATTGGGGGTCATGTAAACATATGTGATGCTCTTCTTTAAGGGGGCTGGGGTAGTTATGTTACGTATTAATACAATCACTTCACAGATTGGCTGGGGGCTTTTATTCATTTTCTCGCTAATGAGTGTTAAAAGTTGGGGGCTTGAATCTGCGCAGTTTCAACAAGAAAGTGCTTACGATGGTATGGAAATCGAAGACCTCATGGGGTTGTCGATAACTTCTTTATCAAAACATCAAGAGCCTGTGTCGAAAGCGGCTGCTGCGGTATTTGTGCTGACGTCAGAGGATATTCGCCGCTCCCCTGTAACTTCTCTTATTGAAGCTTTGCGCCTGATCCCAGGCCTAAATGTGCAGCGTATCAATAATACGCGATTTAATGTGTCCATACGGGGTTTGAATGGCCCGTTTCCAAAGCACCTATTGGTCATGGTGGATGGTCGCTCAGTTTATAACCCTCTGTATGCGGGTGTGTATTGGGAGCAGAGGGATATTCCTTTGTCGATTATCGATCGCATTGAAGTTGTGAGGGGCCCTGGTGGTGCTGTATGGGGTTCTAACGCGCTTAATGGCGTAATAAATATCATCACTAAGCCAAGTGCTTTGCAACAAGGCGGGAAGCTAACTACTTATATTAGTTCGCGTGAGAAACAGGCAATCGTTACTGTTGGTGGCGAGGATAGCGATTCACAAAAATCTACTACGTGGAGATTATTTGCTGATGAGCATCGCTATGAGCGCAGTGATAAGATAGGTTATGAAAACAGTTATGGGCAATTTGGTCCGGATGAACTTGTTGATGATAGTGGAATTACTCGTCGAGCCGGGGCGCGGGTTGATAGTATGTTGGCTAATCACCTGCAATGGTGGGCAGATGTTCAGCATTATCAAACCAAAACCTACTATTTAGAGAATGTTTTTGAAGGTAATGTTCCACAGATACAAAATATCGATGTGGATATAGAAGGCTACACCTTTAATTCACAACTGAGTCGAAACCTTTCACGGAGCCAACAATGGAGTTTGCAACTCTTTGCGGAGTATTATGATCGCGATCTGGGAGGCGTATTACGAGAGCGGCAAGGGCAATTGGACATCAGTGGTCAGTATCGTTTTTTAGCCGGAATTCACAACATTACACTAGGTAGCAATTACCGAGGTTATACTGATCATTATACAGGGACCGAGACGGGATATTTACAGCCTGATAGCGAATACAATTTTCTTATCGCAGGGTTTGTTCAGGATAAAATAGCATTTTCTGACTCCTGGGCGTTAACATTGGGGGCTAAGTTTGAGCGGCATCGTGTGCAATCTACATTTATTCAGCCGACAGCACGCTTAACGTGGAGTGCGCAAGAAGATTTAACCTTATGGTTTGCCTATTCTAAGTCTATGCAGGCGCAAACTTGAGATCTTCGTGGTATCTATTGGCGGTTAGCCTGTATTTGTAATACGGCTTTAAAAGATGTGTTAGATGGGTTTCGAGCAGATCAACTTAATGGATTGCCACAGATAGTCATTGATTACGCAAATAATAACCCTACGGCTGTTGTTCCTATTATCACTGTAATGGAGGGTCAGAGCGGAAATGAGTTTGAAACTCAACTGGCGGCTTGGGAATGGGGGATAAGAGCACGTCTAGCAGAAAATTGGGTGTTAGATTTGTCTGCGTATTTTCATGAATATAGCGATATTATTACAGCGGAAACATCAGAGTATCGTTTGTTTTTTAACGCTCAGGGAATTGATTATGCCGAACGTGTTTTACATTATTCCGAAGGAGTGGATGCGTTAAGTAGTGGGGCCGATTTGGTGTTAAATTGGAAGTGGAGGAAAGGCATGATGTGGCGTTTTTCCTACTCGTATTTTAACTTGGACGTAAAGCTGAAAGGTGGAGAGTCGATATATTATGAGTTTCAAGAATACTTAGACCCATTGCACCAAGCATCAATACAGTTGGACTGGAACGTGACCGAACGGTGGCATCTGAATACGTTCATACGTTACGTTGGTAAAGCGCCGTATTTTTCTGGGTGGGAGCCGGTAGACGCGTATACAACGGTTGATATGAAGGTGAACTATGCGTTACTGCCGGAGCTGGATGTTTTTGTAATCGGAAAAAATATATTTGATGATGCTCAAGTAGAAGGGCATATTGTAAGTGATCAACCGAATGCTGAAACTGAGGTCAAACGTTCGCTTATCCTGGGTTTTAGTGTGGATTTTTAATCCAAACTATTAAACGATTGTAGCGCTTTGTCACTTTTGGCTCTTGTGAAAAGGGCCAAAAGTTTATATTTTGAGACAATTAGATAGGCAGGTAGAGGCTTAAAGCTGATCAAATATTTCAGTAATTCCGCTATTTGTTATACAATCTGCCGTCATTTTTACAAATATTTTTTCCGATTTAATTGTTAAACATCCCTATTGAGGGGTAAGTGTATGAAATTTATGGATTTATCTTCCATGGGCAGCAAGTCAATGCCCGACGTAGCCAGTGTATCTCAGCCCAAAGCCGCCGGTGTTCTTGACTGGGTAGGCATGAGCGAGATTGAAGTTCCGTTGCAAATAGTGACACGTAATGGCGGTATTGCTCATTCTGTGGCAAAAGCGCAAGCTTATGTGAATTTGGTAAACCCAGAAGCCAAAGGCATTCACATGTCGCGCTTATACCTTTTGCTGGATGAGTTGTGTCATCTGCCGTTGACGGTTACATCATTAAAAGAAGTCTTGGGGCGATTTCTTGAATCTCATAAAGGTTTGAGCGATAAAGCATTTTTAGATTTTCGATTTGACTTTCTAGCCCGTCGCCCAGCATTAAAGAGTGAGTTTAGTGGTTGGAAAGCGTACCCGTCTCGTATTATTGCCACGCATCGAAATGGTGAAGTTGATATGGAATTACGTTGTGAAATTCCATACTCATCTACCTGCCCCTGTTCGGCCGCTTTGGCACGTCAGTTAATTCAGCAGCAGTTTAAATCGGACTTTGGTGATGCTGACAAGGTGTCTGCAGAAGAGGTTTATGGTTGGTTAGGAACAGAGCAGGGTATTATGGCAACGCCTCATAGCCAGCGTAGTGTTGCAGAAATACGTGTTGAGTTAGGAGGGAATGTCGATAGCTTTGCATTGGAAGAGATTATTGATACGGTTGAAGGTTGTTTAAAAACACCAGTGCAGACGGCCGTTAAGCGCGAAGATGAGCAAGAGTTTGCTCGTCTTAATGGTCAAAATTTAATGTTTTGTGAAGATGCTGCTCGTAAAATACAAAAAGCATTAAACGAAGCTGACTACCCAGATTTTTGGGTGAGAGTAAATCATCTTGAAAGTCTCCATGCTCATAATGCGGTAAGTATTGTGACAAAAGGTATTGATGGTGGGTATTTGCCTCAGCCTTAATGCTTTATGTGGTAGTAAAATCACGTTGATGTACTGCAAAAATAGTATAAAAAAGGCGAAACCTAACGTTAGGTTTCGCCTTTTTTATACTATTTTTGTTATTGAGGTAGGCTTATCCACGTGTCCAGCGAGTGCCTTCTTTTGAGTCCTCCAAGATAATGCCTTGCTCTTTTAACTCGTCTCGGATCTCATCGGAGCGAGCGAAGTTTTTATCTGTCCTTGCTTGTAAGCGTTCTTCAATAAGTGCGTCAATTTTATCATCTGATAATCCGCTCTCATTGTTGGTGCTTTCAGGCTGCCACTTGAACCACTCGTCCGCATCCTGGGAGAGTAGGCCCAAGTAACTACCTGCTTTTCGAAGTGCTTGTTGTAATGAGGACTTCTCGTCACCCTGAGCTTTATTTGCTTCACCTGCCAAGGCATGTAACACCGATAATGCCTGTGGTGTAGCAAGATCATCCTTGATGAAGTTCTCTAGTTCATCAATTTTTGCGTGTTGCGTATTGTCAGCGTTTAGCGGAGTATCTCGTAATGCTCCGTATAAACGGTCAAGGCTAGCTTTAGCCTGTAATAATGTATCTTCAGACCAATCTAAGGGTGAGCGGTAATGCGCCGTTAATAAAGCAAATCGCAAAACCTCACCTGGAAATTTGTCTAACAGCTCGCGCACGGTAAAAAAATTACCGACGGACTTTGCCATTTTTTCACCGTTCATGGTGATGTAACCGTTATGCATCCAGTAGTTAACAAAGTTCTCACTACCATGGTCATGGCAGCAGGTACCCTGAGCAATTTCATTTTCGTGGTGAGGGAAAATCAAATCCTGCCCGCCACAATGAATATCAATAGTCTTACCAAGGTGTTTATTGATCATTGCCGAACATTCGATATGCCAACCTGGACGACCACGACCCCAGGGGCTCTTCCAGCCGGGTAAATCGTCAGTGGAGGGTTTCCACAAAACAAAATCACCAGGTTCTCTTTTGTAAGATTCTACTTCAACTCGCGCACCTGCAAGCATGTCTTCCACATTGCGATTGGAAAGTTTCCCATAATTGCTATCAGTGGATACCTGGAATAACACATGGCCTTGTGCTTCATAGGCATGACCTTTTTCAATCAATGTTTGAATCATTTCAATCATAACATCGATATTGTCAGTGGCTCTTGGCTCCAGATCTGGTGTTAGTGTTTGCAAGTGTGCCATATCTTCGTGAAAGGCATCAGCAAAACGAGAGCTAAGCTCACCAATTGTTTCATTGTTTTCTGCCGATGCTTTATTGATCTTGTCATCAACGTCGGTAATGTTACGAGCGTATTTAACACTGGCATAATTGCGCTTTAATAACCGATATAACACGTCAAAAATAACCACAGGCCGAGCGTTACCAATATGTACGTAGTTGTACACAGTGGGGCCGCAGACATACATGGTGATTTCATCTGGGTTGATGGGAGTGAACACATCTTTATTTTGCGTCAGGGTGTTATACAGTTTTATCGTCATGATAGTTTCGGTTTTAATTCAGAGGCTAGGTTTAATAAATATAATGTTTTCGTAATATTTGCAATTGCGATTACTGCAAGGGAGCATTAGCTGCAACGAGGGATTCAATGCCTCAATTCAGTTGAGTCTGAAATCTCGGATAAGTCTTTTATTTGTTATTGCCGTTCAGAAACGTCTGCGGCATGGATACCCAGTGCACTCGCTTTACTCGCGAGGCAGGCTCCGTCGCAGTTGAGCACGCATGGATGCGTGCTTTTGCGATTTCTGAATACTAATAACAAATAAAAGACGCTCTTGGAGATCCGCAACTCCCCTAGAGATGTTATTAGGCACTTTATACAGGCATTGCCGTATCAGTAACCAACTGTGCAATAGCATCAGCGATATTAGTTACCGTATTAGCTTTACTGCCCAGCTTTCTAATCGCCACTTGTTTGTCGGTAGCTTCGTTTTTACCAACAACCCAAATTTGAGGGATTTTCTGGTTACTATGCTCGCGAACCTTACGGCCAATTTTCTCGTTACGAATATCAAGCTCCGCACGAATACCAACAGCTTGTAATTGTTTGCGCACTTCTTCTGCCCAAGGGTCAGCTTCTTCAGTGATTGTCGCAATGACAACCGGAGTAGGCGTTAACCAAAGGGGAAGGTGACCCGCAGTGCTTTCAATAAGCATTCCAAGAAAACGTTCTAAAGAGCCCATAACAGCTCTGTGTAACATAACCGGGCGATGACGTTCACCATCGGCTCCCACATATTCAGCGTCCAAACGTTCCGGCAATACAAAATCAACCTGAAGCGTACCGCACTGCCAATCACGGCCAATTGCGTCTCGTAAGGTGAATTCTAATTTCGGGCCATAGAATGCACCTTCGCCAGGGTTCATTTCGTATTCTAATCCCGCTAATTCAACCGCTTCTTTCAATGCACCTTCTGCTTTGTCCCAGGTTTCATCACTACCCGCCCGGTTGTCTGGGCGGTCAGAAAACTTCACTAAGATGTCGTCAAAGCCAAAATCTTTATAAACTTCAATTAAAAACTCGATAAAGTCTTTAGTTTCTTTATTGATCTGGTCTTCTGTACAGAATATGTGAGCATCATCTTGACCGAATGAGCGAGCACGCATTAAACCGTGTAGTGCGCCGTGAGCTTCGTTGCGATGAAGCATGCTGAATTCAGCTAAGCGCAGAGGCAAGTCTCGATAGCTTTTCAAACCTTGCTTAAATATTTGCACATGGCCAGGGCAATTCATTGGTTTAATCGCCATTTCCCCATGATCCGTACAACAGGTAAACATATCATCTGCGTACTTGTCCCAGTGACCAGAAGCTTCCCATAATTTGCGATCCATCATCATTGGAGTGCAAACCTCTTGGTAGCCGACACGTTCCATTTTTTCACCAATATACTGCTGAAGCTTTTTGCGAAGTTTCCAGCCTTTTGGGTGCCAGAACATGCTACCTACGGCTTCAGATTGCATGTGAAACAGTTCCATCTCTTTGCCAAGCTTACGGTGGTCACGCTTTTCCGCTTCTTCTAACTGGTGCAAGTAGGCTTTGAGTTCTTTTTTATCGCGCCATGCAGTGCCGTAGATGCGTTGCAGCTGAGGATTGTTTGCATCGCCACGCCAGTATGCACCAGCAATTTTCATTATCTTAAAAAATTTACCGAGCTTGCTTGTACTTGGTAAATGGGGCCCACGACAAAGGTCGATAAAGTCGCCTTGACGGTATAGAGTGATAGTTTCTGATTCAGGGAGGTCTTGAATAAGCTCAGCTTTAAAGCTTTCGCCTTTTTCCTCGAAAAACTTGATAGCTTCATTGCGATCCCAGACTTCACGAATGATGTCGTCAGCTCGATCAACAATCGCAAACATGTGTTTTTCAATTTTCTCTAGATCATCAGGGGTGAACGACTCTTCACGGAAAAAGTCATAATAGAATCCATTTTCAATGGCAGGGCCGATAGTGACTTGAGTTTCAGGATAAAGCTCCTTGACCGCTTGCGCCATTACGTGAGCTGCATCGTGGCGAATAAGCTCCAAAGCTTCAGGTTGGTTACGTGTGATGATACGAACCGTAGTATTGGTGTCCAATGTGGTGCTTAGATCTAGCATCTCGTCGTTTATGGCGATAGCAACGGCTTGTTTCGCAAGGCCGGGACCAATATCAGCGGCTAATTCTAAGCCGGTAATCGGGTTTTCAAAGCTTCGAACACTGCCGTCTGGCAGGGTGATTTCAATGGACATGGTGGTTCCTGAATAATGTCAAACCAAAGTAAAGGGTGTGGCCTAGTATATTAAACCGTAATTGTAGATATCGCTGTGGTTACAGGTAGTGCTACGTAAGGTAGAGTATAAGGCAAACGAACACGAAATTTTATAACAGAATGGCTATTAGCTAAAGGCATTTCGTAAGGTGGTGCTAGACGCAATTAAATATGGTCACTTTTGTGATGGCTAAGATAGAGATTGTTGTGATCGTTTGATATGTATGTTGAAGAATGGAAACTAGGAGGTGTTTATGGCTGAGCAAGCAGTATCAGTGAAAGTGCGCATGGAAGGGAAGAACCTTGTTATTGCATATCTGCTTTGGTGGTTTTTGGGTGCTTTGGGTGGCCATCGATTTTATCTCGGTCGGGTCAAAACGGCAGTTGCTCAGTTGTTATTGTTTTCAGTGGGTACCATGACTGCATTTGTCATTTTTGGCTGGATTCTTTTGTTTGCTTGGTTTGTTTGGTGGGCGATGGATGTTTATTTAACCTATCGTATGGTCACAGAGGAAAATGAGAGGCTGGGGGTGACGGATGCTAGTTTTTCATTGGTAAAGGAGGGTGGGGTGGGCGACGATCTAGATCAGTTGGAGAAATTACATGATTTGTATGAAAAAGGGGTAATGACAAAAGAGCAGTATGAGTCTCAAAAAGCCAAGTTATTACCTTAATGTCCAATTTAGCCTAACCAATTATTAAGCTTTGCCATTGTAATATTTTCCATTCTCAATAATAGTCAGTGTTAGTTGTTAGTCTTTTTGGAGAGCGATGGGGAGAGTCTGGTGCTTATGCTGTTCCAATAGAGCCTTTTAGCACGCCTTCATAAGCAAAAACCTGGATGTCGCAACCTGGTTTTTGTTTTTTGATATACTTTGCAATATGCTCTGCTAAGTATTCAACAGTAGAGTCAGTGTTGATTACATAACAGCAGCGAGAGGGCAGTGTTAATTCAAAGCGACCCTGAGGAGCGATGTAGGAAAACTTGGTCTGTGTACTGTTAGTATTTTCTTGGCAAACGTCTTCTTCGGTTCCAATATAAATATCTTTCCAGCGTTGCGCCCAGAATGTTTCAAGGGTTGAGTTACGTTCGCCATCGATCAATATTTCAATACGGGAGCGGTGACCATGAGCAATGCGCTGGCAATTGCCATCATGTTTTTTTAGGCCATGGCTGTAGTGATAAAATGCGCCCTCAATCTCTTCTGGTCTAAGAGTGATATGGATATCAGTTACATTAGACGGTAGCAGTTGTTTGAGCTTACTTTCCATGAGTTGGGAAATGTTTTCAGGGGAGATATTATTGCACGGTAGTAATTCAGCGCCAGAAGGGGGAGATAGGTGTTTATACTCTCCGCCCTGATTGTCTTGCCAGCTGATGCTAAGACCTTCGTCATCAATGTCAGAGTGAAGTTGCTTCAGTCCTTTGGGTACTAATAAGCGGTGGTCGTATAACTCATCAATAGCATGTTTGATTTGTTTTTTGACATGGCCAAAGTCAAAAACCATACCCTGGTGGTCCAAGTTGCCGTGTAGTACCACATCAACTATCCAGCTTTCACCTAGAATGCCTCGGTCAGCATCAACGTAGGAGAAATCCATTACAGTTAGGTGTTTTACAAAAAGCGCGGGCATAGTCAGGAGGCCTGTTGGGGAATTAGTGGTCTTGGTAAAGGCGTATAGTAACTGAAACCGGGTTTAATAGTAATGCGATTGTTATGCGGTGGGGCTCGCACTTAAACAAGCTTATGTTTGCTTAATCAGTAAGGTTGTTTATAAGTTAGGGCTTGTGAATTGAAGGGTTTATCAAATAAGAGGGGGGCCTGTTACGACGTTACGACTGATGTTGGTATTTATTGATTCAGATAATTGACCTATTTCGTCAGCCCGTTATGATAGCGACGAAATTGCTAGGGGCAATTAGGAGCAAAAAGCATGTTAGGTTTTGGGAGTAAGCCACGAGTCTGTATCGTGGGAGCGGGGTTTGCGGGGCTTAATGCCGCACAGCAATTAAAGTCTTCAAAGTATGACGTGACAGTCATTGATAGTGAGCCATTTATTGAGTGGCTACCTAATCTGCATGAGATTATTTCTGGGCGTAAAGATGGTGATGAGCTGAGGTTAAGCCGTAAGCGTATTATCGCTCGATTGGGGCATCGCTTTTGTCAAAACACGGTGGTAGACATCAGTTGTACATCACTAATGTTGGATTCTGGCGATATGATTGCTTTTGATGCCTGCGTTGTTGCGACAGGGGGGCTTGATGACTTCTCTGGAGTGTCAGGCGCTAAGCAGTTTGCCTATTCAGCGAAAAGCGTGGCCGGTTGCCAACATATAGCTAAAGTAATGCGCAGGGCGACCCTGGGGCACCGTACATTAAAAGTGACGGTGGTTGGTGCGGGTGCTGAAGGAGTGGAGGTGTTGGGGGAGGCGTTACGTGCCTATCGTTATCGCCCGCAATTTGAGTTTCAAATGGTTGATGCTAGCAAGCATATCCTGCCTCAGTGTGCTGGGAATTTGGATAATGCTGTACGTCGACATGTTGAAAAGTTAAGTGTCGACTTTTGCATGGGTAACGGTGTTACGTCCGTGGAGAAGGAGGGGTTATATCTTCAAAACGGAGAGGCGATTGCAAGTGATCTGACGATATGGGCTGCTGGCGTGTTACCTACGCCATTATTAAACGTTCCTGCTCATGAGGCTGCAGCCCCGCGGCAGTGGGGGCGTGTTTCTAACACCTTTCAGAGCCACCGTTTCGAAAGTGTATTTGTTGTGGGAGATGCAGCAGACATGCCCCCCATCATGGCAAAAGAAGCTTTTCATGCTATTGATATGGGGCGTTTTGTGGCAATGAATGTTGAGCGCCTATTATCCGGTAAACGTTTAAAGCGTTTTGACCCGACAACAAAACCCCAAGTTGTTAGTTTTGGTGACCTTGATACTTTTATGGTTTTTAATGGGTTTTCTGTGTCTTCCTCGATGCTTGGGGCAGCAAAGGAGATGGTATATACATTAGGTTTACTACAACTTAGTCCACCGACAAACCCTAAGGACTTTGTGAATGCTCTGGATGTTTTTCAGCGTAGTATGCGTAGGGTTTATTTACCGACACTTAACCCTGTGAGCATAGTAGGCAAATTAACTCGCGCTCGGTTGTTGACGTAATGAGTGAAATGAAAATGAGTAAAGCAAGAGTGGGTGTAGCGGAGCTTGGTAATCCTATTTTGCGGGTACAGGCAGAGAAGGTTGTGTCATTCGCGGGGAGCGGGGCTGAAACTTCGAGGCTTTTGTATATCGTAGAACAAATGCGAGAGGTGATGCAGGATAGGGATGGCGTGGGAATTGCGGCCCCCCAGATTGGCATATCACAACAGATTCTAATTATTGCTTCTCGTCCAAATGAACGTTATCCCGAGGCGCCATTTATTGAACCGGTGGTGATGATAAACCCGATAATAAACAGTAAGTCATCACAAACTGAAAAGGGTTGGGAGGGGTGTTTGAGTGTGCCTGGTATTCGAGGTTATGTGTCTCGAGCTGTGCAGGTTAATGTGAGTTTTGTTGATATGGATGGAGCACCTCAGTGCTGGGGTTTAGAAGGCTTTCCTGCGCGTATATTCTTGCACGAATATGATCATTTGATTGGATTGACGTTTTTGGATCGAATTGACAGTGTTGCAGACCTAATCTCTGAAAATGAGCTGGCAAAGCGATAAACGATTTGACCTAATTGCGGTGTCGGCTTAACTAAGGGTTGGACATTAAACGTGTAATTTTTTTAGAAACTCTTGTTGTTCTTCTTTGTTAGGGATATTGCCTGCGACTCGGAGGAGAAAGTCTTCAAACGTTGTAGATTTTTTTGCGTCACGTTTTGCTAGTCGACTAGCTAGTGGTCCAACGTAGAATACTAACGCTTCGGCCACTTTTTTGATGTCATCTGCCGAAATGCTTTTTGTCTCTTGAGGTGAAGCTTTGGGAGTGATAGACGAATCGGCAGTATTATTTTCGAGGCCAAAAATTAGAGATGCGGATGTTCTGCCCCCTGATGTTGTATTGCTCGTTGAGGTGGCATTGCTACCCGTGTTGGCTCTGTATATGCCTGATGATGTTAGGTTTTGAATGAACTCTTGCCGCTCTTGTTCTGTGGGAATGTGTTGCGCCAGTATTTGAGATAAACCCTCCATGGTTTGGCTTTTTTTGCTGGATTTCTTCACTAAATAATGTGCCATAGGGCCAACATATTTTGCTAGTGTTTGCTCTAAAGATCCTAGTATCTCAGCGTTCCATACGCTGGAAGACGTTTCGAGTTTAGAGGGCGTGGAGGACGCTGCTGCAGATGCCACAATTGTTTTTGCTGTGGGGGAGATATAAAAGCTGGTCTTTGCATCAGCCAATTCCATATCGTCAATGTCACGAAGCCTTTTAATAAAATCAGCTGCTGTTTGAAATCGTGTTTCTGCTAATGGTTGAAGTGCTTTTCGTAGAATGGGTTTTATTGAATTAATGCTTTGAACAGAAAGGTGCCCGTGTACATCAAGAGAATCTATGGTTTCGTTAAGGCTTAAGCCTCGGACGGGGCGCTGCTGGGTGAGTAGCTCGTAAAACAGGACACCGACGCTATAGAGATCTGAGCGTTGGTCAACTTGCAGTCCCTGCAATCCCTCTGGGGACATGTAGTTGGGTGTGCCAACCATAAAACCTGTACTGGTTAAGTCGGATGTATCAAGTCTAGCGACACCAAAATCCGAAACTTTTACAGTACCGTCTTCCAGTAAAATAATGTTTGCGGGTTTAATATCGCGATGGACGACCCCTTTACTGTGGGCATGTTCTAGGGCTTGTAATATCTGGATTGTAATATCCGCAGCAACAGCAAGTGAGTATTGGGAATCACTTTGTAACTGTGCTTTAAGCTCGACTCCGTTCACAAACTCCATAGCAATGTATGGCCGTTCATCATAAAAGCCAAAGTCAAACACGCTAACAATATTAGGGTGCAGGCAGCGAGCGGCTGCTTTGGCTTCCTGCTGGAATCGAACCGTAAGATCGTCTCCTAAGTCTCCTTCTAATAGGTGTGTGTGAAGTACCTTAACGGCTACATGACGCTCAATTTGAGCATCTAGACCTTTATATACGATACCCATGGCACCTTTGCCAAGCACCTTTTCTATCTCATACTTGGCGATCCGCGTGGGAGTTGCTTGTTGCTTGCTCATTGAATGTTACTTATTTATCCGTGTTGTTTGACATTGCTTATTCGTCATCAATGGTCTCATCGAGAAGCTTGACGGCGTTGTCCAGACTGCGATGCATGCGATTAAAAGATCGTCCCAAGGATGATATTTCATCGTTCCCTTTTATAACGAGCTCTTCTACCGTAAGGTCGCCTAAACTTACGGCATCTGCTTTTTTCGACATGGCAGAGACCGGCTTTAGTACAATATAGTGCAGCATGATGTTAAGTAGAATGATAAGCAAAACAAAAACGCCAACCAAGGCAATCATGAAGGTTATAAATGTGCTATTTGCACGTTTTAGCGGTAATGACATTGGGACGGATACTATTTGTGCACCGATAACCTCGTCTAACTTCCAGCCAAATCCATTGTTGTCGCCGTAGGTGTTGATTAATGTTTCTGGTGCCTCTGCAGGAGTGCTGTGGCAGCTGAGGCAAGCAGGGTTGGTTATTTTGATGGGACGACTTAAATAAAGCTGTGGCCCTGTGGGAGTGTTACGTTCACCAACCAGTTCTTTTTCTGTGTCGTGGTTCCGGAAGTAAGACACAATATCGGTTTCCCATTCGGTGGCGCGATTGGCTGGGTTTGTGGGGTTTAAAGTGGCTTCTTTGTAGCTGTATTCGGGGTGCTTTTTTTGTAGGCGTTTAATATATTGAGAGGCCGCATAAGCTGGCACTGTTTGAGAAATGAAGTGACGGCGTTGCTGTACGGCTAATAATGGTTTGACTTCTTTTACCGTGTAACCTCGAACAGCAATGGCGCTTTCCATCATAATGCGGGCAGATTGAAGAACTTCTTCTCTGGCGTTGTCGTTTAATAATTTGTTGCTAAATACACCTGCAATGGCTAATCCAGCGCAAATGGCAACAAACAGTACCAGGTTGAACTTCATTCTTAAGCCCATAATTCCCTCTCTTTTGGGTGGCAAAACAGTTTAGTAGATAGTGTGGCAGAGCCCTTCTGTAGCAGGCACGTTAACAAAATGAATAGTAAAAAGAAATGATAACAACGTATACCCAGCTAAAGCATGTCGTTGCACTTTTTTAGGGCGTCATATGCTGTTTTGAATTGTTCGGTTTTCAGTGTGGTTGCATAGGTTTGAGTGACAGGCCAGGAGGGCCAAAAACCTACTTTTATTTCAAGGGAGTCGTGATTTTTAATTGTGTTAACAAGAGCCTCGTAATTCGTATCAAACAGGATTGATGTAGGGGTGTAGAGCCGTTCGATGGGGATTGTTTGTTGCTGCCCGATAAATACACCTGTGCCTGTATAGCTGGTATCAATATTAGATTTGGTGTGAAAGACAATATGTTGCTGTGTTATTTCAAGGTAAGCCGGGGTGTTGCCCTGTCCGTCAGGCATGTTATTGGTAGTGCTGACTAAGTTACATTGGTTACTTAGGGATTGGCTTTCACTTAGGGTCCAGGGGCCAATTTTCATGGGTAGGGACTCTAAAGAGACGCTGACTTGTGGAGGTATTGCTGTTGCTATGGTTGGTGTCGTAGTTGATATTGTCGCTGTGTTGGTTGCCGTGGGGGGTGTTAAGGCTTTTTTAGTCGGGGATGTTGAGGTGAGCTTCTTTTTTGGCGGCGCTGATTTGGTTTGCGGTGGCAGGCTTTTTTTAGCGGTTTTGCTTGGTTTGGCCTTAAGGGGTTGGGATACCTTTTTTTGTACAGCTTTGGTAGTAGAAATTGTCTTCTTTATTAGTGTTGTTTTGGATAGGTCTGGTTTGGGGACGTATGGCGTGGGTACTACCACGCGAGGAGCGGCTATAGTCGCGGTTGGAGGTGGTGAAGTTGAATGGGTAGATTGTGTATCTGTAGTAGAAGAGGGGGGGAGGGGAGCGTTAGTTGGCTTCTGCTGTGGTGAGGAGCAGGATGTGATGAAGAGTACGGTCGTAACCAGCAAAGCGAATGAAAAGTTGTAGTTCATAAAAAATCCTCAGAGAACGTTGCCGATACAAGTTAGGTCATTCTTGCAGGTTCTATTAGATTTACAATGAATGATTGCTGTCGATACGGTTATATTTTTATGCCTTTTGGGTGCCTTGCCTGTTAGCCATAAGGGGATATACTGCCAGTTAGACATGGCAGAATAAAAAGAAGGTTTAAGATGGCATCTGAGCCACAAAAAACGCGCAGTTTTTTTTTAGCGGCGATGAATTATTTAACATTTCTAGCGATACCTTGTGCGGCGTTGTTGTTGGTGATTTATACGCAATTTACTCGGTCTACTGAAGAGCTGGTTGTTTCTCAGCATCAGTCCCATCAAGCGGTAGCATTAAAATTACAGGCTTTGGCGTCGGTTCAAGCTTCTTTGCGTTTGTATGTCTCATCTTTAGAGAGTAACGAGGGCCCTCTGATTGAAGGGGCTTTGATGGAGGTGACGTTGTCGCTATCCGCTTTGCAGCGTTTGGATGGGCAGCAAGACGCGGAAACAATTCAGCTTTTGACGTCCATAGAGCGATATCAAGAATTATTGGATAGGGCTGCTGAGCGTATGGTGAAGGGTTTGCCTCAGGAGCAAGATACCAACGGTGTTGCTGTTCGGTTGGCTGAGCGCTTGCGAAGCTCATTACAGTTATCCGCTTATGCAAATCAGAGAGATGCGGATAAATTATATGTTGAGTTAACGAACAAAATTACGCTGTACCATCAAATGTTTATTTTTGTTTCATGGTCGTTAGTGGCGCTCTTGATCGTTATGTGGTGGCGCCAGCGTGTCCAGCAACGAACAGAAAAAAACCTGCGGTATGTGGCGAGTGAAGCAAAAAATGCGGTTAAATCGCGAAGTGAATTTATGGCTGTCATGAGTCATGAAATTCGAACACCCTTGAATGGCGTGTTGGGAATGGCTGATTTGTTGCTGCAAACTAGCCTATCTCCATCGCAGAAGGCATACACAGAAACCATTGTTTCCAGTGGAGATAGTTTGCTGGCGGTTATCAATGATATTTTAGATTTGTCTAAAATTGAGGCAGGGCGAGTAGAGTTGGACAATGTGCCTTTCGCCCTGGCCGCTTGTATAAAAAACAATATACAACTTGTTGGTGTAAATAAGTCAGATGAGGTTTCCCTGTCTTTTAGTGTTGACTCTGGTGTACCAGAATTAATTTGTGCTGATAAGAATCGTCTGTCCCAAATACTGGTGAATTTACTGGGGAATGCATTAAAGTTTACGCCGAGCGGTTATGTGAAGTTGCACGCGTTTATAGACCCTCTAGATGACAATGTGCTTCATTTCAGTATTAGTGATAGTGGAATTGGTATTCGACAAGAAGTGTTGCCACATATATTTGATTCTTTTTCTCAGGCGGATTCAACTATTACCCGGGATTTTGGTGGCACAGGTTTGGGGCTGGCGATCACGAAGCTGTTGGTTACGCTTATGGGGGGACAGGTGGAGGTTAGTAGTAAAGCGGGAAGCGGTAGTTGTTTTGAATTCTCGATCAATATTGCGAAAGTTGATGCTTTTATAGATGCATGTAAAGGCGCTGACACTGAAAGTGTGACGGTGGTATCCGAGGTTAGGCGAGAATCGGTTCGGATATTGGTAGCAGAAGACAATATCGTTAATCAGAAGGTTATTTCTAAGATGTTGAAAAACCTTCATTACGAGCATGATTTGGCGATTAACGGTGTTGAAGCTGTGTCAAAGTCTGACAAGCAGCATTATGATTTGATACTTATGGATTTACAGATGCCAGAATTGAGCGGGCTGGAGGCGGCAGATCGAATATTAGCTACCTGCAGTGAAGGAGGTGGTGGGGCGAAGTGTTGTCCAGTGATTGTTGCATTGACGGCGAATGTGCTGGAAGACGATCGGATTCGTTGTGAGCAGGCAGGCATGTCTGGTTTTTTGGCAAAACCCGTCAAACAAAGGGACCTAGAAGACTGTCTAAACCGATTGTTAGGAGCTTCAGCCTTAGCTGAGCCCCCTTTGAGAATGCGCTAGATTTGTTAGTGGTCTCGGTTGACTGCCAGGTCCGCCAGTGCGATAAGTGCGTCTTTGTATTGTGAGTCAGGTACACCAGACAGGGCTTCTTTAGCCATATCTGACTGGTGGTGCGCTGCTTTTAGCGTGTAATCCAATGCCCCGCTGTTTTGCACAGCTGCAGTGATGGCTTCGAGCTGGTCTAGCCCGCCATGTTTAATGGCTTTTTTTATCAACTCGGATTCCTCTGGGGAGCCTCGCTTCATGGCTTCAATGAGAGGTAGTGTGGGTTTGCCTTCCGCTAAATCATCACCAACATTTTTACCCATCTCATCTGCGTTACCGGTGTAATCCAGTACGTCATCAATAAGTTGGAAGGCCCGACCTAGGTGGTCGGCGTAACGTGCAAAGTTACTTTCCATGTTGTTTGCGGGGTGTGCTAATACAGAGCCTGCTTCTGCGGCTGCTTCAAACATCTTGGCCGTTTTGTAGTGAATGACTTCCATATAGCGCTCTTCTGTCGTGTCAGGGTCACGGCAGTTGATGAGCTGTAAGACTTCGCCTTCTGCAATAAGATTGGTTGCATCCGAAATGATACCTAGTACCCTTAGGTTGCCAAGGGATACCACCATCTGAAATGCTCGAGAAATAAGGAAATCCCCAACTAAGACGCTGGGTGCGTTGCCCCATACACTATTGACTGTTGCTTTGCCTCTGCGTAAATCAGACTTATCAACTACATCATCATGTAATAGTGTTGCAGTATGAAGAAATTCAACCACTGCAGCAATATTGATATGTTCTTTGCCGTCATAACCTGCAGCCCTAGCACTGAGTAACGAGATTAGTGGTCGAAGCCGTTTACCGCCGCTTTCGATAATATACTTGCCGACTTCTTCTACCAAAGGAACGCGAGTGTGAATTTGCTGGATAATGAGTTCGTTAACCGCCTCAAAGTCCTCTTCAACTACGGCAGATATTTCTTTGAAATTCATAGGGATGACTGGCCAATTTAGATATAAGCAATGATTTAGCGCTAAGGTTCGACTGCTTTCCAGGCGAAATGTGAGGCAATGCTATGGGGCGGATACAGGGGTGTCAAGGGAACTGAGAAGTTCAGTCATTATTTTGGTTAA
Organism: Gammaproteobacteria bacterium 42_54_T18; assembly: GCA_002163245.1. Lineage (GTDB taxonomy): Bacteria > Pseudomonadota > Gammaproteobacteria > Pseudomonadales > Ketobacteraceae > 42-54-T18. Next base: position 74,068 of record MAAL01000185.1, read on the forward strand.
ATAGTGGCATTAAACTGAGAAACGTCGGTGGTTTTCTCGCATTTAACCTTCTTTGTTGCTTATCTTGTATTCTAATGTGAAAAATACTTGCGGCAAGGTAGGCATTACCGTAGAATTCGGCCCCCTGTAGCCCTGCATATTCCAGTGACTTTTTATGCGGCTAAGAATTGATGATGTGAGGTGCTTTGCCTTGCATCTATATAAATGAAGACATTCTATTGGAGTTAGCTAACATGTACGCGGTAATTAAGAGCGGCGGTAAGCAGCATCGTGTTGTTGAAGGTGAAGTATTAAAGTTAGAGTTGATTGATGCAGAGCCAGGCAGTGCAATTGAGTTTGACGAAGTGTTATTGGTAGCTGACGGTAGCGATGTAAAAGTCGGCGCACCTGTCGTTGAAGGTAGCAAGGTTACTGCTGAAGTAGTAACGCATGGTCGTGGTGATAAGGTTAAAATCATCAAATTCCGTCGTCGTAAGCACCATATGAAGCGTATGGGCCATCGTCAATGGTATACTGAAGTTAAAATTACAGGCATTAGCGCTTAATTTAGGGCTGGTTGCGTTATAGGCTTATTATAGTTAATAGGTCTAGTTTAGACATTGAAGGAGACATAAAATGGCTCATAAGAAAGCTGGTGGTAGTACCAATAACGGTCGCGATTCCGAATCAAAACGCTTAGGCGTTAAATTGTTTGGCGGCCAACAAGCATTAGCAGGTAATATTTTGGTTCGTCAGCGTGGAACTAAATTCCACCCAGGAAAGAACGTAGGTATTGGCAAAGATCATACTTTGTTTGCTACAGCTGAAGGTGAAGTATTGTTTGAAATTAAAGGGCCTCAGAGTCGTAAATACGTTTCTATTGTCCCTGCTGCACCTGCTGCGTAATTCGCTTGGTGTAGATTTGCCTCAAGGCATTTTTTCAAACCTTTGATTGATTTAGGGGTTTGAAGTAAAAAAGCCCTGCCATTGCGGCAGGGCTTTTTGCGTCTAGGGCTATACTGTTTTAATTATATGTTGGTTGTAAGTTTGCGATTGGAGGCTAAACCATGAAGTTTGTAGATGAGGCGAGTATTAGAGTGCTTGCGGGTGATGGTGGAAATGGGTGTCTTAGCTTCCGTCGTGAAAAATATGTTGAATTTGGTGGTCCTGATGGAGGGAATGGCGGCGTTGGTGGTAGTGTTATTATTCAGACTTGTGTGAACGTTAACACCTTGGTGGATTTTCGCTATGAACGAACGCGTCATGCGCAGCGTGGGGAAAATGGCACCCGTCGAGATTGTACGGGGGCTGGCGGTAAGGATGTGGTGCTAATGGTGCCTGTGGGTACTACCATTATCGATGAAGAAACTGACGAAGTGCTGGGTGATCTGGTGAAAGAAGGTCAGGAGTTGGTGGTGGTGAAGGGTGGTGCCGGAGGTTTGGGTAATACTTGTTTTAAGTCCAGTACTAATCGAGCGCCAAGAAAAACCACCCCGGGCAAGCCGGGTGAGCAGCGGCGCTTACGATTGGAGTTGAAGGTGTTGGCTGACGTAGGTTTGTTGGGTATGCCTAATGTTGGAAAGTCTACATTGATAAGGGCTGTGTCTGCTGCGAAGCCGAAGGTGGCGAATTATCATTTTACTACATTGGTACCAAATTTAGGTGTGGTGGATGTGGGGCGTTATCGTAGTTTTGTGATGGCCGATATACCGGGGTTGATTGAAGGGGCTGCGGATGGTGCGGGGCTTGGTGTGCGTTTTTTGAAGCATTTGGCTCGGACCCGTTTGTTGTTGCATGTAGTTGATATAGCGCCTTGGGATGAGAGTGATCCAGTTGAGGCAGTCGATGCTATTGTTGGTGAATTGCACTTGTTTAGTCGTACACTTGCAGAGCGAGAGCGTTGGTTGGTGCTGAATAAGTTGGATTTGTTGCCAGATGACGAAGCTGAGAGGCGTTGCCAAGAGATTGTTGAAGAGCTGGATTGGCAGGGGCCTGTATTCAGGGTTTCGGCTGTAAATGGCCAGGGAACCCAAGACTTGGTGTATGAAATAATGAATCATTTGGAGGAATTAGACCTTCGGATGGGCGAGGATGAGGATTTTGCTCGCAAGGAAATGGATGCTCGTTCTGCGTTAGAGGAAGAGGCGCGAATGAAGATGAAGGAGTTGGTCGAGCGAAGGAAGCGTCAAAAGGAAGGGTTGGGCGATGATGAGCTTGATGATGAGCTTGATGATGGGTTTGATGATGATGACGACGATGATGAGCATGATATGGAAGTGGTGAATGCACCTTATTAAGTCGCCCGCAGAGCCTTCCGCTAAATCACTAAAAGAGCGATCTCAAATACCGGCCACCCGTCGGTGGGTGGTGAAGGTGGGTAGTGCTTTGCTAACTGCGGATGGTAAAGGTATTGATAACGTTGCTATTGCCGGGTGGGTTAAGCAAATAGCAGCGCTAAGGGCTGTTGGTGTTGAGGTGGTCTTGGTTTCTTCTGGGGCTGTGGCTGAGGGTATGAGTCGTTTGGGTTGGGCGGAGCGTCCGACGTCAATACATGATTTACAGGCTGCGGCTGCTGTTGGGCAAATGGGATTGGTGCAAACTTGGGAGTCTTGCTTTCAGGAGCACGGGTTGCATACGGCTCAGATTTTGCTGACTCATGATGATTTGTCTGATCGTAAGCGGTATTTGAACAGTCGAAGTGCTTTGCTGTCGCTGCTGGCTTTAGGCGTCGTGCCGGTTGTGAATGAGAACGATACGGTCGTAACTGATGAGATTCGTTTTGGCGATAATGATACCTTGGGGGCGCTGGTGACCAATTTGGTTGAGGCAGAGGTGTTGGTTATTTTGACTGACCAAAAGGGTATGTTTGATAGTGACCCTCGTGGTAACTCTGAGGCAAAATTAATCTCACAGGCTCGAGCATTTGATCGGTCGCTGGAAGGTATGGCATCAGGCACCTCTGGAGGGCTTGGTCGTGGCGGTATGGCAACAAAGGTAAAGGCGGCGCAATTGGCGGCTCGGTCTGGGGCTGCGACGGTTATTGTTGGGGGTCGAGAGCGTGCGGTGTTGGAGCGGGTTTTTGCTGCAGAGGATTTGGGTACTTTACTTGTAGCTGATAAAGCGTTATTCGCAGCTAGAAAGCAGTGGTTGGCTGGGCATTTACAAATGCGTGGTGAGTTGGTGTTGGATGATGGTGCGGTAAGGGCGTTGCGAGATGAAACTGTTAGTCTGCTGCCTGTTGGGGTGGCTGCTGTTTCGGGCGCGTTTTCGCGTGGTGAGATGGTGTTGTGCGTTGACTCAAAAGGCGAGCGCGTTGCTTGCGGGTTGGTGAACTATGATTCCTCAGAATCGAAGCGAATTGTGGGTGTGGCTAGCTCTGAAATCGAGACCTTGTTAGGCTATGTTGATGAGCCGGAATTGATACACAGGGATAATATGGTCGTGTATTGAGCGTGTTTTTTGGCGGTATGCTGCCGGGCTACAGGGCTTGGTTGCAAAATATCTAAACACAAAAAAGCCGGCAAATGCCGGCTTTTTTGTGTTTAGAGCCAAGGCTCTGAACGTATTTCTATATCGATGCTTACGCTAGTGCTTTAACCTTCGCGTTTAAGCGGCTTTTATGACGAGCTGCTTTGTTTTTGTGCATGATACCTTTGTTAACCATGCTATCGATAACTGGGATAGTGGCCGTTAGCGCTTCTTGAGCTTTTGCTTTGTCGCCAGCTTCGATTGCGTTTAAAGTGTTCTTTAGAAACGTGCGCGCCATGGAGCGCAAGCTAACATTTCGCTTGCGGTTCGTCTCGGCTTGGCGAGCACGTTTTTTTGCTTGGGGTGAATTAGCCAAGGTTTTGCTCCTAATAAATCGTTATTACAATTTGAAATGAATGCTGTTAACGGGTGTTTGTATACCGCTAACCCGTTGAAACCTATTTCAAGGACGCGGAATTATTCCTGTAGAGGCCTTGAATGTCAACCATTATAGCGAATTTCCATATGATTTCTGTTGGTTGGTGCTGGTTTGCCTATGTGAGATCAGTGATTTCTATCTTGGCTTTATCTGCTGAGCGGCTTAGGACAGGGGCGTCAAAGTAATATATGATGCTTGCCGATATTGATAGGGGAATGCCATCGCGTGTCTAATTCGTCTGAAGCACCAGAAAACACTGTGAAAAACAGTAATAATGAGCAAAAAACAGGTCGTACACCGGGCTTGTTACGGTCTTCCGGTATTGTCAGTGTTATGACAATGTTGTCTAGAGTCTTAGGGTTAGTAAGGGATGTAACTTTTGCGAATTTATTTGGCGCAGGGTCTGGGGCGGATGCATTTTTTGTTGCTTTTAAAATTCCCAGCTTCTTTAGGCGCCTGTTTGCTGAGGGGGCATTTAATCAGGCTTTTGTACCCATACTGACTGAGTATAAAACAAAGAAAGACCACCTGGCCGTAAAGATGCTGATAGCGAATACCGCAGGCAGTCTTGCAGGTGTTTTGTCGGTAGTGACGCTAATAGTGGTGTTTGCATCATCTTATGTTGTGTACATTTTTGCTCCAGGTTTTGCATCGTTACCTGCCAAAATGACATTGGCTGGGGATATGTTGCAAATTACCTTTCCTTATTTGTTATTGGTTTCATTGACTGCCTTTTCTGGGAGTGTGTTAAATAGTTACGGTCGATTTGCTGTGCCTGCATTTACCCCAGTAATACTTAACCTTGTGCTGATTGCCTGCGCCTTTTTGCTTTCTCCTTTATTTGAACAGCCAATTATGGCTCTTGCCTGGGGGGTGTTGTTGGCAGGAGGGGTGCAGCTGCTGTTCCAATTTCCTTTTTTAAAACAGCTTGATTTTACGCCTATGCCTCGTTGGGGGTGGAATACTGAAGGCGTTGTACGTATTCGAACACTTATGATCCCAGCATTATTTGGTGTGTCTGTAGGGCAGATTAACCTGTTGTTGGATACTATTTTGGCATCATTCTTAGAGGATGGCAGTGTTTCGTGGCTGTATTATTCAGATCGGCTTATGGAATTACCATTAGGTGTTTTTGGTATTGCTATAGCGACAGTTATTTTGCCCAGCCTGTCGACAAAGCATGCTGAAAAATCCACAGATTCCTTTTCAGAAACCCTAAATTGGGCGGTGCGAATGGTATTGTTTATTGGTGTACCTTCAGCTTTGGCCCTTGGCGTGTTGGCTGAGCCTTTATTAGTTACGTTATTTCAATATGGTGAATTTGGTGCCAGTGATGTGGATAAAGCTGCGTTGAGTTTGCGAGCCTATGCGGCAGGGTTGTTGGGCTTTATGCTGATTAAAGTATTGGCTCCTGGTTATTTTGCCCGTCAGGATACCAAGACACCAGTGAAGATAGGGATCGCTGCGATGGTTGCCAATATGGTGTTTAACCTTATGTTAATTATCCCCCTTGCTCATGCTGGTTTAGCGTTGGCTACCTCTATGTCGGCACTTCTAAATGCAGGATTGTTACTTAATGGGCTTGTTCGAAGTGGCGTGTTTAAGTTCCATCGTGGCTGGGGGCGTTTTGGCTTGCAGCTGATACTGGGCAATAGCGCTTTACTTGTGGCCTTGGTGGCACTAAATCAGCCTTTAGAGCAATGGTTGGCGTGGAGTGTGACTTCTCGTGTTGGGTGGGTGGCCCTTATTGTTGTTTCGGGTATGGCAGTCTATTTTTTAGCGTTGGGGCTTGCTGGAATGCGGCTTAGGCATCTAAAGCACATCTAAACAATACAGAAACTGCACAAAGGGGGGGAATTGTCGTTATTAAGAATGACCTAATAGGGCGGTTTCTTATATAATGCGGAGTTTCGACCGATCAACGACCGACCAACGACTGAGCAGCTGTAATGGAATTTATTCGCGGGGCCTACAATTTACAATCTCACCATCAGGGATGTGTCGCGACGATTGGTAATTTTGATGGTGTTCATTTGGGACATCAAGCAATTATTCAGCAGTTGTTAACAAAGGCAAGTGATTTATCCTTGCCATCTGTAGTGATTTTATTTGAACCACAACCCCGAGAGTATTTCACAGAAGGTGAGATGTTCGCAGGAGTAACCCTTGGTGCAACACCTGCCCGGTTAACAACGGTGCGTGAAAAAGTAGAAGTGCTAACAATGTTAGGGGTTGATCGTATACTGTGCTTGAAATTTAACAAAGCTATGTGTTCACTGACGGCCACTCAGTTTTGCCAGAAGGTACTGGTTGACGGGCTTGCTATAAAACACCTTGTTGTTGGTGATGATTTTCACTTTGGTAACGATCGTTGCGGTGATTTTGCGTTTTTACAAAAAACTGGAGTCGTGAATGGATTTTCAGTGGAGAACACCTGTACATACGAAGTGAATGGAGAACGAGTCAGTAGCACACGAATACGTGCAGCTCTAAAAAGTGGTAAGTTCGAATTAGTTGAGTCTCTTTTAGGGCGCCATTACAGCATATCGGGACGTGTGGTACATGGGGATCAGATAGGTCGAACCATTGGTGTGCCAACGGCGAACGTGTTGTTGCAACGAACAGTATCTCCGTTAAATGGAGTGTTTGCTGTACGGGTTGTCATTGCTGGTGCTGCAGAGGCTGTTCCTGGTGTCGCTAATGTGGGTATTCGACCAACGGTGGGGGGAAGGCAAATGCGGCTTGAGGCACACTTACTGGATTTTAATGACACCATTTATGGCGATCGAGTGATTGTGAGTTTTCGTGAGAAAATTCGAAGTGAAGAGAAATTTGAAGGTTTGGATGCCTTGAAGGCACAAATTGCCAATGATATTGATGCTGCAAAGATGTTTTTCATGCAATAGATTAAACGTATAAGAAGAACATTGTTTGCGGTGCGCACTACAAAAAAACGTACTAACTTTATAAACCCAACTATCTAATTAACTGCTAGCGCTATCCCAAGACGGATTATTTCATGACTGATTATAAAGCAACGCTAAATTTGCCGAAGACCGCTTTCCCTATGAAGGCCAACCTTGCTCAACGCGAGCCAGTAATGCTAAAAAAGTGGCAGAAGGCCAATTTATATCAGCAGATTCAGGCGGCCTCTCAAGGTAAAGAAGCGTTTATTCTTCATGACGGCCCTCCTTATGCCAACGGTGATATCCACATGGGGCACTCCGTTAATAAAATTCTTAAAGATATCATTCTAAAGTCGAAGCGACTAAGTGGATATGCAGCTCCTTATGTTCCAGGTTGGGATTGCCATGGTTTGCCAATTGAGCACAATGTAGAGAAAAAAATAGGTAAAGCTGGAAGCAAAGTGCCTTACGACAAATTTCGAGCGAAATGTCGTGAGTACGCAATGAAGCAAGTTAACGGTCAGCGAGATGATTTTGTTCGTTTGGGCGTTTTGGGTGATTGGGAAAACCCATATCTTACAATGGACTTTGCATTTGAAGCCGACATTATTCGATCTTTAGGGCGAATCACTGAAAACGGACACTTGGTTAAAGGTTTTAAGCCTGTGTACTGGAGTGTAGTGGGTGGTTCTGCGTTGGCGGAGGCAGAAGTCGAATACCAAGATAAAACCTCCACTCAAGTTGACGTACGTTTTAATGTTGTGGATCGCGAAGCGTTTTTGTCTGCCTTTTCTACGAAGTTACCCACAGATGTTCAGTTATCTGTAGTTATTTGGACCACGACTCCATGGACATTGCCAGCAAACCAGGCGGTAGCGCTGCATGTGGATCTTCCTTACAGTTTGGTCAGGTTTAATGCAGGTAACGGTGAAGAAGTTGTTTTGTTGGCTTCTGCACTTATTGACACGGTGATGGCTCGTTATGGTATTGAACAACATGAAGTGCTTGGGGAAGCTCAGGGCGCAACGTTAGAAGGTTTGGCATTGCAGCATCCATTTTATGACGAGCGTCAGGTTAAGATTGTAATGGGTGACCATGTTACAACCGATGCAGGTACTGGGGCTGTACATATTGCACCTGATCATGGCATGGACGATTTTATTGTTGGGCAAAAGTATGGCATCAAAACCTTAAATTATGTCCAAGCCGACGGTAGCTATAGTAGTGATGCGCCATTGGTTGCTGGCGAACATGTGTATAAAGTAGAAGGCACTATCTTAGGGTTGCTAGAAGGCAATAAGCGTTTATTAGCACAAGATAAATTACGACATAGTTTTCCTCACTGCTGGAGAACAAAAACGCCGTTGATATTCCGTGCAACACCGCAGTGGTTTATCAGTATGACCCAAAATGGTTTATTGGATGACTGTAAAGCGGCAGTTAAAGGTGTTCAGTGGCTCCCTGAATGGGGACAAAATCGTATCGAAGGAATGCTTGAGCAAAGTCCTGATTGGTGTGTGTCTCGACAGCGTACTTGGGGCGTTCCCGTTGCACTGTTTATTCATAAAGAAACTCAAACGCTTCATCCAGAAACGCCACGGTTAATAGAAGAAGTCGCGAAACGTGTTGAAGAAAAAGGAATGGAGGCTTGGTTTGAATTAGAATCTGCTGATGTTTTATCTGCGGAAGATGTGGCTGTTTATGAAAAAGTGACGGATACGTTGGATGTATGGTTTGATTCTGGCGTTACACATACGGCTGTACTTGAAAAAAGAGATGAGCTTCATGTTCCGGCAGATTTGTATTTGGAAGGCTCTGATCAGCATCGAGGTTGGTTTCAGTCGTCATTAAAAACAAGTATCGCCATCCATGGCAAGGCGCCATATAAATCGGTGTTAACTCACGGATTTGTTGTAGATAAAGACGGTAAAAAAATGTCCAAGTCCTTGGGCAATGTAATGTCACCACAAAAAGTGATGAAAAACCTTGGTGCAGATATCATTCGTCTCTGGGTGGCTGCTACGGATTACCGTGGAGAGATGACGGTATCAGATGAGATTTTAAAGCGTACTGCGGATTCTTATCGTCGAATTCGTAATACATCTCGGTTCTTATTGGCAAACCTGGAAGGGTTTGATTCATCAAAAGATCTATTGCCGGCAAACGATATGATTGCACTAGATCGTTGGGTGGTAGATCAAGCGGCAACATTGCAAGAAGAAATTAAGGCTCACTACGAAACGTATCAATTTCATGCCATTTACCAAAAAATACATAATTTTTGTGCATTGGAATTAGGTGGCTTTTACCTAGATGTTATTAAGGATCGTCAGTATACGGCTAAATCCGATGGTATTGCCCGGCGTTCAGCGCAAACGGCGTTGTACCATATTGTGGAGGCTTTGACGCGTTGGATAGCTCCAATCTTAAGTTATACCGCTGATGAATTATGGCAGTTTATTCCAGGTGAGCGGGGAGAAACTATTTTCTTGGAAGGTTGGTACGAAGGCCTCTTCACTGTGGATGCTGGTGGTGTAATGGATGCGAGCTACTGGTCAACGGTGTTGTCAGTGAAAACTGCGGTCAACAAACAAATAGAAATTGCCCGTAAAGAAGGCACCATTGGTGGTAGTTTAGAGTCAGATGTAGTGCTGTATTGTTCGACAGAGTTGAAGGCGGTCTTGGACCAATTGCAAAATGAGCTGAGATTTGTGCTAATCACATCGAGTGCAATGGTTTGTAATGACGAAGATAAGAGTGTCAATGCTGTAGCTACGGATGTTGAAGGGTTAAGCCTCACCGTGGCGAAGTCTTCGGGGGCTAAATGTGAGCGATGTTGGCATCACAGAGAAGATGTTGGCGAAAACACAGAGCATGAAACGTTGTGCGGACGTTGCGTGGAAAATGTAGATGGCGATGGGGAAACGCGTTTATTCGCGTAAGGTGGTATTTATGGCAGGGCAAACACAAGCATCTACTCAAGTTGAAAACGAAGAGCCAACGGGAATGTTAAAGTGGCTGTGGTTATCAGGACTTGTGGTAGTGCTGGATCAGATTACTAAAATAGCGATTAGCAATAGCTTTCAGATGTATGAAAAACTGGAAATTACGCCATTTTTTAATCTTACGCTAGCGCACAATCCTGGCGCAGCATTTAGTTTTTTGGCAAGTGAAGATGGATGGCAGCGCTGGTTTTTTACGGGTATTGCCGTAGTTATCAGTGTGGTGCTAACGGTATGGTTACACCGTTTGCCAAAAGCAGATAAATGGATGGGTGTTTGCTTGGCCCTAGTTCTTGGTGGTGCGATAGGCAATTTGATTGATCGAGTGGCGTATGGTTACGTTGTCGATTTCTTGTCATTTCATTGGGATGGGAGTTACTTTCCCGCATTTAATGTTGCAGATTCTGGTATTACGGTAGGCGCCTTTATGATGGCAATTGATGTTATCCGCAATCCGCAGAAGTAATACCTGGTTAGATAGAGAGAGTATGATGTCCTCATTAGAAAAGAACATAGTGATTGGCCCAAATAAGCGAGTTACCTTACATTTTTCCGTAGTGCTGCTCGATGGTACTGTAATGGATAGTACAAAAGCGAAAGGCCCGGCAACCTTTGTTGTCGGAGATGGAAGCTTGCTAGAAGGTTTTGAAAAATCGATTTTTGGATTAAAAGTCGGAGATAGACGTTCTGTCGTGTTGGATGCTGAACAGGCATTTGGACCGTATAACGACGACAACTTGCAAAGAATGCATCGCTCCAAGTTTAGCGAAGATATGGCGCTAGAGCCTGGTGTTATGATTTCGTTTGCCGATAAAAGCAAAGCTGAACTTCCTGGTGTAATAAAAAGTGTAGAGGAAGAGCATGTTGTGATTGATTTTAATCACCCACTGGCAGGCAGGGATATGACATTTGAGGTTGAGATTATTAATGTTGTGGATGCTGACAGTCAAGCTGTTCAGTTAATGTCATAACGGCGATAGAAATTAGAGTAGCAAATAACGTAGTGTAGAGGTGTCACGATGGACTTGAAAATGGCAAACCCTAGGGGTTTTTGTGCTGGTGTTGATAGAGCAATTGCTATCGTTAATCGTGCGCTTGACGTATTTGGTAAGCCTATTTATGTGCGTCATGAAGTTGTGCATAACAAATTTGTTGTTGATGGTTTACGTGATCGCGGGGCTATTTTTGTAGACGAGCTTCACCAAGTGCCTGATGATTCAATTGTTATATTTAGCGCCCATGGCGTATCACAAAAAGTACAAAAAGAAGCCAAAGAAAGAGGCTTGAAAGTGTTTGATGCCACGTGTCCTTTGGTGACAAAAGTACACATGGAAGTGACAAAATACGCAAACGATCATCGTGAATGTGTTTTGATTGGACATGAAGGGCACCCTGAAGTTGAAGGTACAATGGGGCAATATCATAGTGATAAGGGTGATATTTATTTGGTTGAAAATGTTGCTGATGTTGCAACGCTATCGGTTCGCGACCCGAATCACTTCGCTTATGTTACCCAAACAACGCTGTCAGTAGATGATACATCGGACATTATCGATGCCTTACGTAATCGCTTCCCACTAATAGAGGGGCCGCGTAAAAATGATATTTGTTATGCTACGCAAAATAGACAAGACGCGGTAAAAACCTTAGCGTTAGAAAGTGATGTTGTACTTGTTGTGGGCTCCCCTAATAGCTCTAATTCAAATAGACTTCGTGAATTAGCAGAGCGTTGTGGAACAACTGCTTATTTGGTTGATAACCCTGGTGAGCTAGAAAAGCAATGGGTTAAGGGCGTAAAAACCGTTGGTGTCACTGCCGGAGCATCTGCACCAGATGTGTTAGTACAGCAAGTTGTTGATCGGTTGCAGGAGTGGGGGTGTACAGCTCCATCTGAGCTAGAAGGAACCTTGGAAAATATTGTGTTTTCGATGCCTAAAGAATTAAAAGTCACCGAAGTGTAAAATTAGTGTGGTTGTTGGATTAGTGAGGTTTTTTTACAATTATTGACATATCTTTACCCTCCAGTTGTCTTTATGGATAAGCCTACATGGAGGGTGTAAGATGGTTTATAAAAAAGGATTTACGTTAATAGAGTTACTGGTCGTAGTTACGGTTATTGCGATATTGGCAGCAATTGCCATTCCCTCCTACATGCAAAATGTTCAGCGTGCTGCTAGATCAGAAGCTATAGGTCATGTGTTAGAACTGGCTTCAACGTTAAGTAAAGTCAAAGCATCGACGATGAGCTATAACGCCGGGGATGGGCAAACAAACCATACGAGCCGGTATCAGATTTCAGCAGCGCTTGACGAAGAGGGCGGTTTTATCATTACCGCAACCCCTATAAAGCAGCAGGCACAAGATCGTTGTGGTGAATTTGTTTACTACGCAGCCGGTTTGTGGTTGTTTGGTAGTGGGCTTAATTACGATGATTGTGTTAGTTGAGTAACGTTTTTTTGCCAGTTAAATGTTATGTATTAGGCTCTACGCTCATTGAAGTTCTGGTGGCGTTGGTAGTGTTAGGTATTGGTGTTGTTGGGTTTTTAGCTATGCAGCTTCAGTCTGTCACTGTCGTTAATGATGCCTATTATCGAACACAAGCAATAGTGATAGCTCAGGATGTTATTGAACGAATTAAGGCAAATTCGAGAGGGTGGCCTGATCATTATGCGATGCAGGAGTGGCAAGGAAATGATGTTGTGGTGATGCAACCCTGTGCAGTTAGTGTTGTACCTGATGACCTGGCGAGTGCCTGTGATCGGGCAGATGAAATTGCAGAGTTTGATCATTTTGAAGTAAGCCAACAGCTCAGAGTCTCACTGCCAAATGCAAAAGTGCATATTTATGCTTCCTGTTTCGGTGGTGGGGGAGTGTCATGTGTTGATGTTTTGTGGGGTGGAAAAGATATAAGCGGGGCTTGTTCGGATGCTCAGGTTGATACGGTGATGGATCACCAATGCATTTCTGTGAATTTTATAGCATACCGTCAACGGTAACAGGGCCTACCAAGGAGGGTGGTTTTTATGGCGTCGCAGTGCGTTAATGTTAGTAGATCTTACGGGCAGTCGCTGGTTGAGTTGATGATAGCATTAGGCTTGGGGTTGGGTGTCTCCGCATTTGCAATACAATTGTATGTTGGACACAGTAGCACGGTAAGTCTTCAGCGTTCGCTATCGTTAATGCAGGAGCAAGGGCGTTATGTGCAGGAATTGTTATCTGCACAGTTGAAACTGTCTGGGTATGCCGGTGCTCAAGGAGTGGTTAACTCCTTCGTGTTTTCTGTGGACTCCGATGGTGTACAAGATGTTTTAGAAATACAAATAGCAGGAGCCGGAACGGATTGTATGGGTGGGGCTTTGGCTGTCGATTCAGTTGTTAAGCATAAGCGGTTTTATGTGAAAAACGACGTGCTATATTGTTTTGATAGTGATGGTATTCGAGCACCAATTGTTCAAAATGTAGATTCGTTTCAAGTTGTATATGGAGTCGATTTGGATGAATCTGTATTTTTTGATAGCGGTTATGGAAGTGCTGATGTGTATGTCGATGGTTCAACCTTGTTTACTGAACCTTATGCGAATGTGGTGAGTGTAAAGGTCGCAATTGTTATTAAAAGTATGAACATTATAAATGCATTGCAAGACCATGAAGCTGTGGATGATGTATGGGTATTGAATCGTTACGTGGAAGACCGGTTTACAACTTCGTCTGATGGGTATTTACGGCGATTATTTGTTAATACAATAGCATTAAGGAATTTTAGGGATTATGAAGGGAGTCAGTTGTGATCAAACAAGGGGTGTGGTTTTACTTGTGGTTTTGGTGCTGTTGTTATCTGTGAGTTTGGCGGGAATATCATCGCTTCGCAATGGGATTTATCAACAGCGTATGGTGAGTAATTCGCAAGTGGATGTGTTCTCTTTGCAAGCAACGGAATCTGCAATTAATAGTGTATTAGAGGAAGGTCAGCTGAGTTCTTCACAGCAGGAAGGCGATTCATATTTCAGGCGTGCGATGTCACTTGGGAAGCAGGTTAATTGTTTTGATGGTAATCGCTTTTCTAAAAAACAAGAAGACTGTAATACCTTAACTGTATTTGGTTCCGTAAGTAAAGCTAGGTTGTCCTCATCACTTAAGGAGGTAGCCGGAGAAGTGTATTCTTACGCGGTTACTGAGCAACAAGGCGCTATGCCTGCGCCGGGGTATGATGTTGAACAGTTTGTGTTTCATGTGTTTGATACAACAGGTGTTGGGTATATCGGTAATGGCAATAGTGTGAATGCTGGGTATGCGCATGCGAATACTCAGCGTTGGAAACGTTTTGGTGTGGCTTTAGGGTTTGATGCGTTAAAGCCCCTATAAGTTGCTGTTTGTCACTTGCTAATGGCTTTAGATGCGCTGGCGGTAATGATCTAATCTAACTGAATTTATCGTAGTTTTATTTATTGTAGTATTTACATTTCAATGGATTGAAATAATGATGCGAAACAGAATTTTTTATCTTATTTTATTTGTGATGACGAGCTTTGGAGTTATTGCTGATGACACTGATCTGTTTACCCATGAGTCGGATCAGACTTCTTGTGATATCCCCGGAAGAGCTTCCCCTGCTATTTCCACCAGCTTGTTAAATCCTTTTGAACATCAAAAAAGTATTTATTACCCCGTTTTTCAATCATCGGCACGTTCTTATTGGTATGGGAATGTTAAACGTTATGAATTGAATGTGACTAAGTCTGGGGAGCGGAATGTACTAAGTTATCCTGGAGGAGGGCAATCAAAATATGCGATTGTTTCTTGTCAGGATTTAGCTGAAAAGTCAAAGCAATGCTTTTCTCATGGAAGTGTAAATTCACAAAGAGCGCGGAGTTGGTGGAACGATAATCCTGAAGCGGATGGGGCGTTAGTAACAGAGGGAGGGGCTGCAGTCCATATTGGAGGAAAGGGTTCGCGGAATGTGTATGTTCAAATGTCTGCGACTTCGTTAATGCGAGGTGCAGGCCATAATACGGATCAATATTTTTTGGAAAAAAACTATGGGGCTCCGTTGCATAGTAAGCCGTTGGTTGTGGACTATGGCGACAAAGATGGCGGAGTTAGGCAGGTTTTGTTTGCATCGACGAACGGAGGGTTTGTTCATTTGGTTGATTCAGAAACAGGCGCTGAGTTGTCTGCAATTTTCCCTAAAAGTTTGATGCATAATATTTCAGCATATAAAAATAAGGAAGTTGGAGCATTAGTTTATGGAATGGATGGGCAGTGGACTATTTGGCGACATGACGGTAATGCTGATGGGCGTATAGATAAATATAATAACGAAGATTTTGTTTATCTATACGGAGGTATGAGGCGAGGGGGGCGGAACTTTTATGGTTTTGATGTGACTGATCCAGAACGGCCACAGATTTTGTTCGATATATCACCTAACACAGGTTCCAAGTTTTCTCACCTTGGACAGATATGGGCGAAGCCAACATTGGCATGGGTTAGGATACCTAACTATTCAGAGCCTGTAGCAGTATTGCTTGTCGGTGGTGGTTATGATTCAAATCATGATCCTGGCGATGATTTAGTGGGTGAGGTCGCTATTGATACTGGAAATGAGACTGGTGATGATATAAATATGCACTCTTGTAGCAATATGAAAGTACAGTGTGGAAATCAGATTTTTATGTTGCTTGCACAAAAGAAAGCAGGGGATTATCGTGCCGGTGACATTGTTTGGTGGTCGTCACAATCGGCTAACAGCAATCTTGTAAATCCTGATATGCAGGATAGTGTGGTGGGGAGGGTTCGTACACTTGATGAGGATGGCGATGGTTACTTTGATCATTTTTATGCGGTTGATATTTCCGGTAAGGTGTTTGCATATTCTTTTTCTCAGGTGCCAAGTAAGGAAAAACATAAACGTGATGTTCGTAACCTTTATGTGTCGTTGCTGGCAACGTTAAATGCTCCTAATGATTCATTTAATTCATTAGGAGCAGCGGGTGATAAGCGTTTTTTTTATGAAAGCCCCAGCTTGAGTACAGGCAGGGATCACCTTGGTTACTATCGATTAATGACGATTGGCTCTGGGTGGAGGGCAAATCCGTTGAGTGAAAAAACAAACGATGCGTTTTTTGTGATAAAAGACCGCCCAAACCGGACAAGAATTTCCCCTTTGTTAAATGATGACTTTCCTGAATTTGGGAGTCATTTTTTTGCTGATAAAATCGCGTTAAATGGCTTTCAGGTAGCTCTCTCAAAAGCGGGGGAGAAAGTTATGGGTAGCTCGTCGGTTATCAATAATAGAGTTTTTTTCTCTACCTATAAGCCTGAAGCTGTGAATGATCCGGCCCCGTTTGACGGGTGTAATCAACATCAAGGTGATGTGGCGTTATACGGAATTGATATTAGTAGCGGTTTGGGTGTTTTTGATTCTCACGGAGGAATCGTGGGTGCCATGGTTGATGGCGCGCACGTGTTACATGGTCTTGGGTTGTCATCTTTAGGTGATATCAATAGCGTTATGACAGGTAAGTCCATGAGTTTGTTATCCGGTACAGAGTTTGTTGGTGAACTCGATGTGCCAACAAACATGGTGCACCGTCTGTCCTGGCATGAAGCTGCTAGAGGAGAGAGTGTTTTTCAGCTATTTCCACATAAGGGTAAAGGGGATTAATATTTAAAGTGGTCCTTACAGGTGCTGTGTGTTTGTTTGTGTTTTTCTTGGGTTCGAACCCTGCCCATTTGACTTACTAATAAGCGAATTGACGTCGATTCTTTCTCTCCTGCCGGGCAAGTAATGAGGCTCCCCATTCGCCCTTTTAATGCACCTAACGGATTGTAGGTAAAGTAAGGTTGATTGCCATGTAGTGTTGCGGAGGATGTGCTTGGAAGGAAAGTAATAATCTTGTCATTTCCTGAAAATTTACGGTCGTGATTGTTATCAATAAATGCCATTAACCCAAGCTGCCACTGCTGAAGGCATTGTTGGCCATCGGTACTTGGGCAGAGAGTAATAAATTCCCCTTGGCTGATTGCTGTACCGCGAGCGAGTTGAAAAATATCAAAAACCGTATTGGCTTTACTTTCAATTTGAGAACGGCTAACCAAGCTGCCAAATGATGGGGCTGCGAAGGTAATGATAATCATGGTGATGCTGATAACAACCATTAGCTCCAACAATGAGAATCCAGTAATGTTTGGTGGTGATAGTATTTTTTGTTGCTGTATGTAGTGCGAGGGCTTCATCTTTCTTCCTTGAAAGTTTGTGTCAGGAAGAAGACAGAAGCAGGGCAAAAGAATTTATAAATAGGAGAGCTGAACTGTTGTCATTTTTTTTGTTAGGGGGGTGTTACAAATAAGTTGGTTTTATAGTGGTAATGGATGATTGATTGTTGATAGAATGCGCGCCGCAAAACAAGGAATATGTTTGTTTCGTTGTGGCCTGCATACGAATTAGTTACTCACAAGGATTAGTGGACGTTATATTTTATTCCCTTTTACTTCTCTGAGCATAGTTTTCTTCGAAAGATGACTTTCTACCGTCGTGTGTTTTTTAAATCAATAATGATTAATTATTTGTAATAGCACTGGAGTGCGTAATGAAAAAAGTAATTCTCGGAATAGCAGTGAGTAGCGCAATGGTTTTGGCAACTAACGTTTGTGCAGGGCCGTATGTTGTAGCGTCTTTGGGAAAATCCCAAATCGAATCAGATTTCGAAATTGATGGTTTTCCTGATGTGTATCAATCTGCAAAAGATACGGATACTTTTTTGTCAATCGGTTTTGGGTACATGGTGGATAAAAACTTTTCTGTCGAAGTCGCATACAATCATTTTGGTGAGGCGAATGATTCGATTATCTCTGATGGAATAAATACACTTTATCTTGAAACTGATATTTCTTCTTTTAGTGTGGCGGCTCAAGGTAGTGTATTCTTCGGAGACGCTCTTTCTATTGTCGCCAGGGTAGGTGCTGAACGATGGGATGGGGGTTTTGATGTAAATATGAATGGAATTGATGTTGATGATGGTGATGATTCTGGAGTTGATTTGTTTTATGGTGTGGGGATTTCTTATGCACTCAGCAAAAGACTTTCCTTAGCTGCGCGATATGATATTCATAAAATGGATGCTTCTGATACTCTTTCTGTAAGTGATGTTAAAGTGGATTTCGATGTGGATATCAAGGTATTTAGCCTTGGTGCGCAACTAACTTTCTAAGTCAGCAAATGAGAGCCCTCCGTATTAAAGGTGCTCTCATAATTTAGAGATGAGTTTGATTACTCATCTCTATCAAGACCTAACTTTTTCAATCTGTAACGCAATGATCGAAACGTCATTCCTAGTTTCTTTGCAGCAGCAGTTCTATTCCAACGTGTTTCATCAAGTGCTTTCAATATGGCTTGTTTTTCAATGTCGGTTAAATAATCTTCCAATGAATCACCCATAGATGCATCTAAAAGGTCGTGATCATTTAACGCAAGAGCCTCGGAAGCATTGGTTTTTTCATTGCTAGGCAGTTGTAAATTCTCAGGTGAAATTACTTCGTCGTCGCATAGAGTTGTCGCTCGCTCTAGAATGTTCTCCAACTCACGTACGTTCCCAGGAAAGTGGTACTCCGATAATGCGATCATTGCGGAATCTGTTAGCGTGATACTGTCGATTTTCCATTCTTTCGCAAGACTCTTTAAAATGTGTTGGGTGAGCAGAGGTATGTCTTCAATTCTATCTCTGAGAGGGGGGACTGAAAGCTGGATTACGTTAATGCGATAGAATAAATCTTGACGAAATGAACCGTCATTAACTAGCTGTTCTAGGTTTTTATGGGTGGCGCTAAGGATTCTTATGTCGGTATTGATTTCTTTTTGTGTGCCAACCGGTCTTACAGCTTTTTCCTGGATTGCACGAAGTAGTTTGACTTGCATATGCATGGGTAAGTCGGCCACTTCATCTAAGAATAACGTGCCACCTTTTGCCGCTTGGAATAAACCTGACTTATCTTCGTATGCGCCAGTAAAACTCCCTTTTTTATGTCCAAAAAATTCACTTTCCATTAGTTCATCTGGTATGGCCCCGCAGTTAACAGGGATAAAGGGGCCGCCAGCCCGAGCACCAAGTTCATGGATCTGGCGAGCCACTAGTTCTTTTCCGCTACCAGACTCTCCACTGATATATACGGGGGCTTGGCTTCTTGCCAGTTTAACTATTTGCTTGTGTAGCTTTTTAACGACAGCAGAATTACCTCGAATTGGAGACGGAGTACCCTCATCATTTTGTTCGGGGCGGGATTTTTTTTCTTTAAGCTTTATTGCGGTTGCAATTAAATCCCTAAGGCGTTGCAAATCAACCGGTTTCGATACAAAGTCAAAGGCTCCCGCTTTAAGAGCCGTGACAGCGGTTTCCATGCTGCCATAAGCCGTTAAGACGGCAACAGGCATATCTGGCCGGTTATGTTGAACATACTTTACGAGCTCTATGCCATTGCCATCGGGCAAATTCATATCCGTTATGCATAGATCAAAGGTTCCGCTTTGGATTAGTTCATGAGCTTGCTTTAAGTCTGCGGCTAGTGAAGCTTTAATCCCCATTCTAGAAAGCGTTAACTGAAGAAGCTCTCTAATGTCTGGTTCATCGTCAATGATCAGTGCGTGATGTGTTGTCATAGTTATTGTAGTCATCGTAGTCGTTGTTGACGGAAATCGTTACAAGGCTGTATGTCTGCCTGGGTGTGAGAATGTGATACGAAAGCAGCAGCCAGAAGATAATGGTATGTAGTCTAGGCGAGCTTGGTTGGCTTCACAAAGTTCTTTTGATATGTATAAGCCAAGCCCTGTGCCTGTTTTATCGGTTGTGTAAAACGGTTCGAAAATTTTGGACGTATCAGTTTCAGGAATACCAGGGCCTTTGTCGATTACTTCTATATAGGGCTGCTCTGTTTGCAATGATATGTCTGCCACAATCCATAACTCACGGTTACCTGTTTGTTTTTCATTGTAACGAAGGCCATTAATAAATAGGTTGCTGAGAACCTGTTGTATCTGACTGGCATCGGCTCTGCACTCAGCATTTTGTCTATTACTTTGAAAATGTAATGTAGCAGGGGACGCAAGAGTAAGTTTGAACTCCTCGATAAATTCAGTTAGCCATTGATGAAGGTTTATTAGTTGAGGCTGGGCAGGACTGCGTCGAGAAAGCTGTAAAACATTTTCGATAACTTTGTTCATTCGCTGAGAGTGTTGTTGAATGATTTCAGTTAAACGAATGTCTTCCTTAACTAACTCTGGAGATTCATGAAGTAATTGTGCCGCATGACTTATTGCTCCTAGAGGGTTACGGATTTCGTGGGCAATGCTGGCGGTAAGTCCACCTAAGGATGCTAATTTTAATTGTTGTGCTTGTTGTGCCATACGAGTGTTGTCATCAACAAATATCAGTACCTCTGAGTCAGTACCGGATTTTAATGGCGTGAAGTTTGCGTGTACATCAGGTCCACTAATGGACCCTTTAAATGGAGGGCTACGATATAAGTTGTTGTTTTTCCAATGCGTAAGGTGTTCCGCCATTTCTGGCGATAAGTTTTCAATATGTGTATGGGATTGTACTTCCGGCATCCCTAATAAGCGCCAGCATGCATCATTTATCATTAGTACGACATTTTTATTATCAACAACAATAATCCCCGTGCGCATACGTTGAATAATATGTTTGTTAAGCTCTTCCAGATTAGCAACTTTTAACGCTCTTTTATTAGAAAGCGCCTCACTCTCACGAAGGCGTTTGGCTAGTTGTTGAGCGATAAATGATGTGACAAAGCAGGCGATACCTAAAAAGCCACTTTGAAGAAACTCATCACTGCTAAAGTGTTGTGTGGTAATTGCTTGCTGAATGTTATTGAAAAATATTGCCCAGGTGGCCATTGCGGCAAACAGCAATGATAGTCGTCCCTCAACAAGGATGCTGCCTGCCGCTACGCTTACTACCAATAAAATGGACAAGTTGCTGGAACTATTACCGTTAAGGTATTCGAGAAATGCCACACATATCACGTCAACAAGGACTATTAGAAATACTTGAAGCTTGGTAATGACAAACACACGCCGCGTTGAAAACACTTGGTAAATACAAAGTGCGGTATAGCTGAATGTGGCAACAGAAAAAAGTGTCTGGCTGGTGCTGGAAAGCGTTTTTGTTGATGCTGAAATAAAGTAAAGAGATAGCAATGTCACTGACAAAAAAAGCCTATAGAACAGGTATATCCTAAGGGTTTTCCATTCTCTCTCGGTGGATGTGGTATCGCTATTAGTAGTGGGTGCGATGCTCAACTGTGGCCGCCTATTACTTTTGATTAAAGAGGTTGATTATTGTGTGTTACTAGACTTTTTTGTCTTTAAGGTAGAGCTTTTTATGATCGTTGCAGCAAAAACTTAGGGTTTGGTAGGTGAGGGCTTCTTGTTCTGGTAGGTGGACGCCGCACTCGGCGCAGCGTTTCATATTATTTTCTGATGATGTGTCAATTGTTGTGGGTAGGCTTGACCCACCTTTTTTGCCACGTTTAACTAACGTAACAACGATCATAATGAGAGCAAAAAAGACCAGTGCTTTAATAAACATAAAAAGTCCAAAAATGGTTATAAATCCTAAGGTTAGTCTAATTCTAACTCAACCTAGAAAACTTGTGGAGGAATCGGCCCACAGTTGGCTGTAAAATTTAGCGTTAGCAACCCTTTGCCTTCTTTCATCATTTCGCCCAAAATACCGCATCCTGAGGATAGGTTTGTCCTTTGAATTGAATTTAGAGAAAAATTTCCATGAAAAACAAGGGTTTGCAGATTGTTGCTGCGCAGTTGAATTTTCTCGTTGGGGATATTCAAGGTAATACACAGAAAGTTATTGATGCTACTCAAGAAGCCTTAGAAAAATACAGTGCAGATGCCATTGTGTTTCCTGAGCTGACGCTAACCGGGTATCCGCCAGAGGATTTGTTGTTACGCCCCAGTATTGCTAATCGAATTGATGTGGCGTTGGAACAACTAAAGGCAGGGTTACCAGAAGGTATCACTGTATTAGTGGGTTATCCTAAAGCAGTTGAGGGCAAACTGTATAATGCTGCAGGTGCGATTTTAAACGGTGAGGTTGTTGCAGAGTACTTTAAACAAGAGCTTCCTAATTACCAAGTTTTTGATGAAAAGCGCTACTTTGAGCCAGGTTCAGATTCCTGTGTAGTTACTATTGCTGGCATTAAGGCCGCAATTACAATTTGTGAAGATATTTGGCACCCAGGCCCGATTGAACAAGCAAAACAGGCGGGTGCAAAGTTGATGTTAAACCTTAATGCATCGCCCTTTCACGGCAATAAATTTCAAGAACGCAGAGCGTTACTTTCTCAGCGAGCTATCTCTGCGGAGATGCCGATTTTTTATGTAAACCTTGTTGGAGGGCAGGATGAGCTGGTTTTTGATGGTGGCTCCATGGTCGTGGATCAGCTTGGGCAGTGTGTTATGAAGGCAGACCTTTACCAGGAGGGTCTTTTTCCGTTTAATTTTCAGATTGATGGTGATATACCTGTCGCCATTCGCCATGCGGTACCCAAAGACCCCTCTTTAGAAGAGAGTGTTTATAATGCACTGGTACTAGGGGTAAAGGATTATGTTAATAAGAACGGCTTCAAAGGAGCTGTGTTAGGGTTGTCGGGAGGTATTGATTCGGCGCTAACCCTTGCTGTAGCCGTTGATGCCCTTGGTGCGGACCGTGTTGAAGCGATTATGATGCCATTTCGTTATACCTCTCAAATGAGTTTGGAGGATGCTGAAAAGGAGGCCCGTATTCTTGGTGTTGAGTATCAAGTTAAGCCTATAGAGCCAATGTACGAGGCTTTTATGGAAGCGCTAGCGGTTGATTTTGAAGGGACTAAACGTGATGCCACTGAAGAAAATCTTCAGGCGCGTTGTCGTGGTGTGTTGTTGATGGCTGTGTCTAATAAGCGTGGATTTATTGTTTTAACGACAGGCAACAAAAGTGAAATGGCAGTAGGGTACTCTACGTTATATGGTGATATGGCAGGAGGTTTTGATGTATTAAAAGATGTACCTAAAACATTGGTGTTTAAGTTGTGCGAGTATCGCAATCAACTAACGCCAGGTAATTCGCCAATACCTCAGCGTGTTATTGACCGTCCCCCTTCTGCAGAATTATCCCCAGACCAAAAAGACGAAGATTCATTGCCGCCATACCCTGTGTTGGACGAGATTTTGCGCTTATATGTGGAACAGGATTATAGTTTGGATGCCATTGTAGCGGAAGGTTTTGAGGTCGATATAGTTAAGCATGTGATTCGTTTGGTGGATCTTAACGAATACAAGCGAAGACAGTCGCCGGTAGGTGTGCGTATCACTGCAAGAGGGTTCGGTCGTGATCGGCGTTACCCGATCACTTGCCGGTGGCCTGCTGGAAATTAGGCGAAGGTATTCTGCAAGATAACCTTCTGTTAGTCGAACAAGCCAAAAGTAACAGCATTCAATAGGGTGGTTTTCTTTTGGCTTCTTGGTGAATATTTCAGTTTTCCAGAAGAAAGTTCTTTATGTTGAGGGAAGTTATAGGCCAGTGTTTGCTCAGACGATGACGCTAAATCCGTCAATCCAAGTTCCAAATAGGCCTTAGTCATTACCGCCAGGGCATCGCCAAGGGATGGTGTTCGGTCGTAGTTCTCTACAATAAAGGTTGCACGTTTGACGGCGGCGATATATGCACCACGAGTCATATAGAAATGAGCTGCTTTTAATTCATAAGCAGCCATTAGATTGCGAAGATAAATCATTCGTTGACGGGCATCTTCGGCATAACTGCTCTTGGGGAAGCGGTTTATAAGGCGATTGAAGTCATCAAATGACTCTCTAGCGGCCCCCATGTCTCGCTCTGAAAAATCGGTAGGGATAAAGCGTTCAACAAGGCCTCGGTCAACGCTGTAGGAAGCGAGCCCCTTCATGTAGTATGCATAGTCCAGATCGGTATGGTCTGGGTGTAAGCGAATGAAGCGTTCTGCGGTTACTGCAGATGATTCAAAATCAATAGTGCGGTAATAGCAGTAAACTAGTTCAAGTTGTGCCTGGTCAGCATAGCGGCCAAAAGGGTAGCGAGACTCAAGGGACTGCAATTTTTCAATGGCCAGCAAAAAACGGTTGTTATCCATTGCTGCTTGAGCGTCTTCGTAATATTGTTTTTCTGTCAACTGTTCTTTCTTTTCTGGGGCTGAAGAGCAGGCAGCAAGCAGTAGGACAAGACATAAGGTAAAAAGTGACTGTTTCATTGATTATCCGTGCGCAGAGTCGATACGTTGGTGTTCTTATTTTGAGGAGCTAACCGTTACTGTTAGATGGATTGAAGCTTCGACAGCGTTAATTTCCATCAGTTCAGAGGATAAGCAATCTACACTAGAACGTATCTGAGGTAAAATAGAACCGTGCGCCCTTTAAGAGATAGGAAAGTATGACAGATAAAATAGAATTGACAGGAATAGTGCCTGATGAGTTGGATGGCAAACGCTTTGATCAGATAGCAGCGAAATTGTTCACCGACTTCTCTCGTGCAAGGTTGCAAGATTGGATAAAGTCGGGCGATTTAACGGCTTCTGGACAGCCCCGGAAAGTGAAAGACAAGCTGATGGGAGGGGAAGAGTTGCGACTTCAAGCAGAACTCGTCAATGACGAGGTGTATGAAGCTCAAGATATACCGCTGGATATTGTCTATGAAGACGATACGTTGTTGGTGGTGAATAAACCTGCAGGTTTGGTTGTGCACCCAGCCGCCGGAAACCGAGATGGAACTTTATTAAATGGCCTGCTGTTTCATTGTGAAGGGCTCGCTGCTATCCCGCGAGCAGGTATAGTCCATCGAATTGACAAAGATACAACAGGATTATTGGTAGTTGCAAAAACGCTAAAAGCCCACCATAGCCTTGTTAGGCAGCTGCAAAAGAAAACAGTGTTTAGAGAATACGAAGCGATTGCCGGAGGAGTATTAACTGGCGGGACAACGATCGAAGAACCAATTGGCCGTCACCCTACTCAACGTACTCGCATGGCGGTGGTGGAGGATGGCAAAGATGCTGTGACGCACTTTCGGGTTATTGAGCGCTTCCGTTCCCATACGCATATCAAAGTTCAGTTAGAAACGGGCCGAACACATCAAATTCGAGTGCATTTGGCTCATTTGCGCTACCCACTGTTGGGAGATCCTCTTTATAGTCGCCTTCGTTTACCCAAAGGCGCTAGTGAAAAGCTAATCAAAGCGATAAAAGCGTTTCCACGTCAGGCGTTGCATGCGAGAACCTTGGGTCTTGTACATCCAGAAACCAAAGAAGACATGCAGTGGACAATAGACCTGCCTGAGGATATGCAGAAGATGCTAAATCTGTTGCGTGACGATGCAAAAGAGGCTTAAGTTACGGGATTGGTGTTAAATGGCATGGTATTAGAAATGAATGCTCAACAAACTCGAGCAGTGGAAGAAATTGTGCCGGAGTGGATTAAACCTCAATGGCCAGCCCCCGCTTGCATTCGAGCCTATGTTACAACGCGAGCAGGGAGTGTTAATTTACCTCCTTATGATGGGTTTAATACCGCGGATCACGTGGGAGATGAGTTGAATGTGGTGATGAATAATCGCCACATTCTTCAGCAATATTTTGGTTGGACAGGCCAGCCATGTTGGTTAAATCAGGTGCATGGCACTGACGTTGATGAGCGGTTACTTGGAGTAACCGCTGAGTCTCTTTCGCGGCCTCGTCCTGGTAAAACACCCAAAATAGATGCTGATGCGTGCGTGTCGAATGTGTTAAACACCCCTTGTGCAATACATACAGCAGATTGTTTGCCGGTATTTTTTACCAATGAAAAAGGCTCTCGCGTAGCGCTGGCTCATGCCGGTTGGAGGGGGTTGCTGCAAGGTGTTTTGGAAAACACACTGGCTTGCTTTGAGCCAGGAGAATTTGTGTATGCTTGGTTAGGCCCAGCGATTAGCCAAGAGCACTTTGAAGTGGGTGAAGAGGTATTTCAGCAGTTTGTTTCGCGCGATGTTGTTGATGAGCGGGCCTTTGCGGCAGTAGGTAATGGAAAATATTTATGTGACTTGTATGATATTGCTCGTCGCCGTTTGGAATCCGTTGGTCGGTGTGCGGTTTATGGCGGTGAATATTGTACTTTCAGCGATCCTCGTTTTTTCTCGTATCGTCAAGAACCGGTAACTGGACGTTTATTATCGTTAATATGGATTGATTCCAGTCAATAAACCTTCTTTAAAGTGCTCTCTCCCTTCTCTGATAACCTTGATTTTTCTCTTTTGGGGCCAATTAATACTTATTAGTAACTCGTAAAAACCTTTAACTATTTAGCTGGGTCGAGTTGCTGTGAGTTATCGCGCTTATTACGAGGACATATCTAATGCGAATAGACAAGCTGACCAGCAAATTACAAGTGGCCCTTTCGGATGCCCAATCTATCGCTATTGGCCGTGATCATAATACGATTGAGCCGGTACATGTATTAAGTGCGATGCTTGAAGATGCAAGCGCAGGGGTAAAACCTTTAATTGCACAAGTTGGTGCTGATGTTGGGCAGCTGCGTGATGAGTTAACTGCAGCTTTACAGAAATTGCCTCAAATCAGTAGCCCTGATGGGAATGTTCAACTATCTAATGAAATGGTTCGAATGCTGAATGTTGCGGATAAATATGCTCAGCAACGTGCAGATCAATTTATTTCTAGCGAACTGGTAGTGCTAGCGCTGGCAGAAGAAAAAGGTGCGTTAGGAGCCATTTTTAAAAAATTAGGTATAACGAAGAAAGACTTAGAAATAGCGATTGATAAGATTCGAGGGGGTGAGTCTGTGAGGGATCAAAATGTCGAAGAGAATAGGCAGGCCTTGGATAAGTATACGGTTGATTTAACGGCGCAGGCGAGTGACGGTAAATTAGATCCTGTTATTGGTCGAGATGATGAAATACGTCGAACCATACAAGTTTTACAGCGTAGAACTAAAAATAACCCAGTGTTAATCGGTGAGCCTGGCGTAGGTAAAACAGCGATAGTTGAAGGCCTGGCGCAACGGATTATTAATGGAGAGGTTCCAGAAGGACTAAAAAATAAAAAAGTACTGTCTCTGGATATGGGGTCCTTGTTAGCGGGTGCAAAATTTAGAGGGGAGTTTGAGGAACGCTTAAAAGCGGTACTTAATGAGCTATCTAAACAAGAAGGTAACATTATTCTATTTATCGATGAATTGCATACGATGGTGGGTGCTGGGAAAGCGGATGGTGCGATGGATGCTGGGAATATGTTGAAACCTGCTTTGGCGAGAGGGGAACTTCATTGTGTTGGAGCAACAACCCTAGACGAGTATCGACAGTATGTAGAAAAGGATGCCGCATTAGAAAGACGATTCCAGAAAGTATTGGTGGAGCAACCAACAGTTGAGGATACCATTGCAATACTTCGTGGTTTGAAGGAACGATATGAGTTGCACCACGCCGTAGATATAACTGATCCAGCAATAGTTGAAGCGGCGAAATTGTCTCATCGTTATATTTCCGACAGGCAGTTGCCAGATAAAGCGATTGATCTGATTGATGAAGCAGCTAGCCGTATCCGTATGGAAATGGATTCAAAACCGGAAGAAATGGACCGGTTAGAGCGCCGCCTTATTCAATTAAAAATAGAACAAGAAGCCTTAAAGAAGGAAGGGGATGAGGCTTCAAAAAAACGCTTGGATAACTTGCAAGCAGAAGTGGGGGTCCTTGAACGTCAGTATTCCGACTTAGACGAGGTTTGGTCATCGGAAAAAGCGGCACTACACGGCAGTCAAAAAATAAAAGAAGAGCTAGAAAGAGCCCGCTTGGACATGGATGTTGCAAGACGAGAAGGAGACCTGACAAAAATGTCAGAACTTCAATACGGGCGAATACCTGATCTAGAAAAGCAGTTAGACATGGCTGCACAGGCAGAAATGATGGAGATGAAATTACTGCGAAATAAAGTCACCGAAGAAGAAATTGCTGAAGTTGTTTCTAAGTGGACAGGTATACCAGTATCCAAAATGCTAGAAGGCGAAAAAGATAAGCTGTTAAGGATGGAGGCCTCATTGCACGAGCGGGTTATTGGCCAAAATGAAGCCGTCGTAGCGGTTTCTAACGCAGTACGACGGTCTCGAGCAGGGTTATCTGATCCTAATAGGCCAAATGGATCGTTTTTGTTCCTAGGACCAACAGGAGTAGGTAAAACTGAGTTATGTAAAGCGTTGGCATCATTTTTATTTGACACCGAAGATGCAATGGTTCGAGTGGATATGTCTGAGTTTATGGAGAAACACTCAGTAGCACGGCTAATAGGAGCCCCTCCGGGTTATGTTGGCTACGAAGAAGGGGGTTATCTAACGGAGCTTGTTCGCCGTAAGCCGTATTCGGTGATTTTGTTGGATGAAGTAGAGAAGGCGCACCCTGATGTTTTTAATATCTTGCTACAAGTATTAGAGGATGGGCGGTTAACGGATGGTCAGGGTCGAACAGTAGATTTTAGAAATACAGTGTTGGTAATGACATCTAATTTGGGCTCGGGTGTAATTCAGGCAATGGCTTCATTGGACGATGGTTACGATGCTATGCGTGATGCGGTGATGGCTGAGGTAGGTAATCATTTTCGCCCTGAATTCGTAAATAGAGTTGACGAAGTTGTAGTGTTTCATCCGCTGGATGCTGGACAAATTAATGGCATTGCAACAATTCAGCTGCGACGACTTAATGCCCGCTTGGCAGAAAGGGATCTGTTTCTTGAACTAACAAGTGAGGCAATGACTCAGTTGGCAGAGGTGGGTTTTGATCCTGTGTATGGAGCAAGGCCCTTGAAACGTGCGATTCAACGACAAATTGAAAACCCTTTGGCTGAACTGATTTTGTCAGGGAAATATTTGCCAGGAGATACCATAAAAGGTGTTTTAGAAGAGGGGAGGATTAAGTTCCACAAATAAGATAAGAAAAAATGCCGCAGTCTAAGGCTGCGGCATTTTTGTTTTTATTACGAAGTTTGTTATTTGCAGAATTCGGAAATAAAGTCTTTTGCTTTTTTCAAGCGAGCTTGCCTTTCCTCTTCTGATAGCATGACGACGGCCCCCTCATCGTTTTTCTCTCTAATTCTGTTGTTTTGCCCAATGAGGGTGATATTTTTACGATAAATGTCACAGTTCTTTTTGTTGGTTTCGTCTTGCTCTTTTTGGGCTTGCTGCTCCACAGAGTTGGTTTTGTCAACGGGAGGTTTTTCATTCATTTTCTTCTTTCTAGCATCGATTTTTGTTTGTGCCGCCGCTTTGCCACTGGGGGTGGACGAGCTGACGTTTATTTTTATTGCACTATTAATGTAGGCCGCAGGAGGCTGGGATCCGTAATGTGTAACTCCACGCTCGTCTATCCATTTATAATAGCTTTTTGCTTGAGCGGCACTTGCGAATAGTAGTGTTAAAAAAAGCAACGCAGTCGTCACAATGGTTTGAATGTTCGTTTTTTTCACAGGTTAATTCCTTCAGCAAGAAGCGGCAAATTTATACAAGTGTAGAATATAACGTCTTGTTGCGCTAAATCGTACCCCTGGAGTGGAATACTGTGACATAACGAGACAAAGGTTCCCGTAAAATCAGAAGAACTTGCGCTAACCTTCTGGATATAGTAGGAGACGGCGTTTCCAGTTGACATCATAGTAATTTCTGGCAAGATACACGGCACACCGTGGTGGGTGTTGATGGCCTGTTAGACAACCTAGTAGGTTCCAACGCTAGAGTCAGAATACATTTAAATTTGGGGGTAAGGCCTCCTTATCATTGTTCTGCCTTGATCAATCATATGCTTAAAGGCATGTGAGGTGGAAATTGCCCCAAACCTCGCTTTTTCCGCCACTGCTAGCTATTAACCCACAAGTGGGCTGCTGTGCCCTAAAAAACATGCTAGCAATGCGTTTTCGGCTATAGCTGTAGTGATACTGCAGCTATTCCTGTTCCGATAAGCGTCAAATTAATTGGTTGAATTGTTAAGCCGAACCCGAAATGTATAACATTGCGGGTTGTTCAGGTTTAGCTGAGGCGAAAGAAAAGTGGAATTATTGTCAGGTGCAGAAATGCTCATTCGTTCTTTAAAAGACGAAGGAGTTGATACCATATTTGGCTACCCTGGTGGGGCCGTACTTCATATATACGATGCGTTGTTTCAGCAAAGCGACATCGCTCACGTATTAGTAAGACACGAGCAAGCAGCATCACACATGGCTGATGGATATTCTCGTGCGACCGGTCGACCGGGTGTTTGTTTAGCGACGTCGGGCCCTGGAGCTACCAATACGGTTACCGGAATAGCAACCGCATATATGGACTCTATTCCGATGATTGTTATCACCGGGCAGGTTCAGTCGGATTGGATTGGCGATGATGCTTTCCAAGAGACGGATATTTTGGGGGTTACCCGACCTATCGTAAAACATAGTTTTATGATTAATCGGCCTGAAGATATTCCAGAGACAATAAAAAAGGCTTTTTATATAGCAACAACCGGGCGACCTGGCCCAGTGTTGATTGATATACCTAAGGATATGACGGCTCCGACAGAGAGCTTTGAATATCAGTACCCAGCAAAAGTAAAGATGCGCTCATACAGTGTTGTGACGCGAGGCCACTCTGGACAAATTAAAAAAGCAGTAGAGCTGCTTATTGCCGCAAAACGCCCGGTTATCTATGCCGGCGGCGGTGTTGTTCAAGGTAATGGGGCGGAGTTGTTGACAAGTGTTGTTCGTGAGCTTGGTGCTCCTTGTACAAACACACTGATGGGGCTGGGTGGATATCCGGGCACAGATAAGCAATATGTCGGCATGCTAGGTATGCATGGTACCTATGAAGCCAATATGGTGATGCATCATGCAGATGTAGTGTTGGCTGTTGGTGCGCGTTTTGATGATCGCGTTACCAATAATGTTAAGAAGTTCTGCAGTGATGCCAAGATTATTCATATTGACGTTGACCCAGCATCAATATCAAAAAATATAGCCGTTGATATACCTATTGTTGGGGCGGTAGACCTGGTGTTGAAAGAGATGCTGGAACAGGTCAAGAAAACAGACCTTCGTGTTGATCCTGATGCGCGGGCTGATTGGTGGAAGCAAATTGATGCTTGGCGTGCTTTCCATGGCTTGCGTTTTGATTTAAATGATAATGAATTGCTGAAGCCACAGCAGGTTATCGAAAGCTTGTATAAAACAACACAGGGTGATGCCATCATTTGTACTGATGTTGGGCAGCATCAGATGTTTGCAGCACAATATTATAAGTTCGATAAGCCTCGGCAGTGGATTACCTCTGGCGGGCTTGGCACTATGGGGTTTGGTTTACCTGCTGCGATGGGGTGCGTGATAGGAAGGCCTGACATGCCAGTTGTCACGGTGACGGGTGAAGGCAGTATTCAGATGTGTATACAGGAGCTGTCTACCTGTCTGCAGTATCGCTTGCCAGTTAAGATTATTTGCCTTAATAATCAGGCGCTAGGAATGGTCAAGCAGTGGCAGGATATGGTTTATCAAGGTCGGCATTCTAGTTCTACGTATGAAGAGTCTCTTCCTGATTTTGTGAAGCTGACTGAGGCATATGGGCATGTTGGAATGAAGGTAGACAAAGCTTCTGACCTCGATGCTGCAATGGAAGAATGCTTTAGCCTAAAAGATCGATTAGTCTTTATGGATGTTTCGGTTGATCCACAGGAGCACGTGTACCCAATGCAAATCAAAGAAGGGTCGATGCGTGATATGTGGCTAAATAAAACGGAGCGTACCTAATGAGAAGAATAATATCGATGTTGTTGGAAAATGAACCTGGGGCATTGTCGCGGGTTGTTGGGTTGTTTTCGCAGCGAGGTTATAACATAGAGACATTGACCGTTGCGCCCACAACGGATGCTACGTTGTCGCGTCTTACTCTGACGACTTCAGGGAGTGATCGTGTTATTGAGCAGATCACAAAGCAGCTTAATAAGTTGATTGAAGTGGTTAAACTTGTTGATTTAACGGAGGGAGCTCATATTGAGCGAGAGCTGTTGCTGGTAAAGCTAAAGGCGACTGGTGCCCAGCGAGCGGAAATAAAGCGTACAGCTGATATTTTCCGGGGACAAATTGTTGATGTTAATAGTGCTATTTATACAGTTCAGTTAACAGGGGCTAGTGATAAGTTGGATGCTTTTCTGGAGTCTGTTGGGGAGGCCTCTATACTTGAGGTGGTTCGTACGGGCGTTTCTGGAATGGCAAGAGGCGATAAGGTGCTTGCCCTTTAGCCGAAAATTAGTAGTAAAAAAGCGCGGCATTTGCCGCGTTTTTTTTGCTATATTATCAGCTCAATGGATGATGTTCCGGTGGGTGAATTAGGTGTGTACACATGAGTGAGAATGAAAATAAGGAAGGCATTGAGAGCACTCCTCTTAATGATCAGGTTCTAGGTGCTGATGCTCAAGATGCTGTGAGCGACTTGCCAGATGATGGGGTGACTCTTGAGGTTGTTGAGGATGTGGCGAAGGGCAAGCCAAAGCGGGGCGTTTATTTGTTGCCAAACCTCTTTACGACAGCCGCGCTGTTTTCTGGGTTTTATGCCATAGTGGCAGCAATGAACGGCTTGTTTGAGCAAGCGGCAGTGGCTATTTTTATCTCAATGATTTTTGATGGTTTGGATGGGCGCGTTGCCCGGATGACCAATACTCAGAGCGAGTTCGGGGCTGAATACGACAGTCTTGCCGACTGCATTTCATTCGGTGCGGCACCAGCTTTAGTGTCTTACTCCTGGTCTTTGCAATATTTGGGTAAAGTTGGTTGGATGA
Organism: Gammaproteobacteria bacterium 42_54_T18; assembly: GCA_002163245.1. Taxonomy (GTDB): domain Bacteria; phylum Pseudomonadota; class Gammaproteobacteria; order Pseudomonadales; family Ketobacteraceae; genus 42-54-T18. The sequence goes on from MAAL01000185.1 coordinate 106,727, forward strand.
TAGGGTTTATTTATATGGCTTGTGCGGCCTTGCGGTTGGCGCGGTTTAATGTGCAGGCAGACACCGCTGATAGTCGGTACTTTACGGGATTGCCTAGCCCTGCGGCAGGGGCGGTTGTTGCAGGTATGGTTTGGGCCGCCAATGACCTGGGGATAAGCGGTGAGGATGTATCGGTTATTGCGGCGATAATTACAGCGTTCGCGGCAGTGATGATGGTGGTTAATATTAAATTTAACAGCTTTAAGGAGTTTGATCTTAAGGGGAGGGTGCCCTTTGTTGTGATTCTTGTGGTTGTTCTGGTCTTTGCCGTAATAGCAACATACCCATCAGGCGTGTTGCTTGCTGTGTTTATGCTTTATGCGCTGTCGGGGCCGTTGCTCGCATTTAAGCGGAGGTAAGGCCTCCTCAAAAAAACGGTCACATTGTGGCCGTTTTTTTTGCCTAAATATTTGCCAGCTGAGGTTCCATGTCCTATAAATTAAAGTCTACCCTTTAATATGTGGGGGTGATTAGTTAAGCGGCTTTAGGTAATGCTAACTTTCTGATAGAAAACAGAAAAACCCGTTGACGACGCCTCTTTAATCTCTATAATGCGCCCCACTTCGAACGGAAAGCATCAGGCTTTAAGCCAGAAAGCAGAGG
>MAAL01000138.1 GCA_002163245.1 Gammaproteobacteria bacterium 42_54_T18
GTACTGTCCCGTGCCATGGCATCTGATGGTTATGGTATCAGTGGTGGGGTAGATGAGAATTGTAATCAGCAGCGTCTGTCGCTGGGTCTAACCGATCATAAAGCACAAACTCTGCAAAGCGTGGTGAATGTGGTGCGAGAATTTGCCCGTAACAATGATGATCAGGATGTCTGGTTTAAGCTGGGAGATGGCAATGCCGTACATGAGGCGGCCACCAATGAGGTGATTGAAACTTCGCAATATACAATCCTAAGTTATGTCTATGCGGTGGTGGCTTTTATGGTGCTGTTAACCTTCCGTTCATGGCGTGCGGTGGCGTGTATTTTAATTCCATTGATTCTAACTTCGGTTATGAGTCAGGGTCTCATGGCGATACTGGGAATTGGTGTGAAGGTAGCCACTTTACCGGTGATTGCGTTGGGTGTGGGTATAGGGGTGGATTATGGTATTTATATTTACAGCCGTTTGGTGTCGGTCCTTGAGTCGAACCACAACCTTAAGTATGCCTATTTAGAGACTTTAAAGACCACAGGTAAGGCGGTATTTTTTACTGGCATTACGTTGTCGGTGGGGGTCGCCACCTGGATATACTCCCCCATTAAATTCCAGGCGGATATGGGAGTGTTATTAACCTTTATGTTCCTGTGGAACATGATTGGGGCCCTAGTACTGCTACCTGCCTTAGTATTTTATATTAAGCCCGCCGTCAGCCAAGATCCTGAACTGTCTCGTGAAGGAATAGCGTAAGTAATTCTCCTTTCACTTGGGGCTTAGAAATAGGCCCCTTTTTAATACCAAGTTTTTTTACATTTCCATTAATGTTAATAACAATAAGGAATTACCGTGTTTATTAGAAAAGTTATTTATGCTTGGGTGTATATTGTTCGTCTACTGTCATTAAAACGGCTCTTTAAATTTGCCAGGGAGGTATATTACGAAACCGATACAGGCGCTTTGGACGGAGTAGATGTTGTGGCCTATTTTACGCAACAGGAAATGGTAAAAGGGAGTCGAGATCACACGGTTTTGTGGCAAGGAAGCACTTGGTATTTCAGTTGTGATCAACACAGAAAATTATTTCTAGAGGATCCCTTATCTTATGCCCCTCAATACGGCGGGTTTTGTGCGTTTGGCATTACCGAAGGATTAACGGTAAAACCCGATCCAAAATCCTGGTCTGTGGTGGATGGTAAACTGTACCTGAACTATGATGAATATACCCGCACCCTTTGGTCGAGAAATAATCCATTGTTGATTAAGGAAGCCAATGACTATTGGCAGCTGCAAGCGACGAAAAGCCAAAAGAAAGTTTACACTATTAAAGTGGATAACCCAGACGTTGAAAATACATGAAAAAAAATATCGGATATTTTTTAATGGCAAGCTCCCTAGTGCTGTGGAGCTTGGTATTAGTGGTGCCGTTTACCAACTTTAGCAATACCCAAATGGTGGCCATCACTACCGCACTAATCATTGGTGGTGAGGGTGCATTTTATGTATCAATACTTATGCTAGGCAAAGAAATGTGGGAGAAGATTAAAGGTTTTTTTAAACGTGACAAGTGAGTGGTGCGCTGGAAAATTACGCCATCCAGACTAGAATTACTCTCAGCGCCAAAAGCTTGAGATGTATCTGTATAGACAAATGTTCATAATTTGGGTGGGAAGCTGTGATACGTCCCTTGTTCATTTTCTTTTTACTCTGCTTTGCCTGTCCCGTTTTCGGCCAGGACAAAGTCGTCAGTCTGTGCACTTACCCCCATTGGGCTCCGTATGTTCACCCTGACCTTCCCCAAGGTGGGCTAGCTACAGATATAATAAATCAAGCCTTTATATCGCAGGGTTGTACCGTGACCATAGCGTGGATGCCTTGGGCAAGAGCTTTGGCCACGGCAAAAAATGCTATTTGCGATGGTATAACCGAAGCCTACCATACCCCCGAGAGAGCACTGTGGGGCAGATATTCACAACCATATTATGAAGTTCAGGGAGCGTTCTATTCTCGAAAGAATAGTAATATTACTTTTCAAACTCTGGATGACCTAAAATCCTACCGTATTGGATTCATGCGCGGCGCCTCAGTCTCGGCCGAATTTGATGCAGCCTCATTTTTAAACAAAACTGAAGTGAACTCGCTAAAGCAGGGATTAAAAATGCTGGATAGAAACCGGTTGGATTTGATTATAAATAACAGACTGGTAATTGAATTTGAACTTGGAAATATGGAAGCAGAGAACTATGGAATATCTGATCGAATAGTGATAGTTAATCCTTATGTCACCGCACGAAATTTACATGTGTTGTTTTCAAAAAAATCTAAAAATAGCCAAATATTGATATTAGACTTCAATAAGGGCCTGGATAAAATTAAGAAAAATGGCGTGTATGACGATATCTTGTCTAAACATACAAATAAATAGGGTGCCAACTCGCCCCTCCTTTTTAAAACCAAAAGGGGCGGGAATGTCTTAAACCTGTTTTATCTCCACCAGCGCCCCGGCGTACTTAATATCATCAAACAATCGTTTCGGGTCGGTAACCAGCGCCTGCAGGTGAAGTCCGGGTTTGGCGATTGTGCCATCTAACCATTGCAATACGATAGATAGATTACAGGCGCCGGTAATCAGGTAACCATCTTCGTGATTGACTCGTAAACGATAATGTACGGGCTCGTTATTGAGGCCAACCCCTTTGGCATCCAACTCAATTACTGTGGTGTAGGGGGACTTTTGAAATTTTTTAACGGCCCATTCGAAAGCGCTTCCAAAATGTTTCATGGTTAACTTTGGCGCTATTTTTAAGGCGATAAAACTTAATGGAAAGAATATGTTTTCGCAAAACCAGTTAGTGCCAAATGAATACACGCCAGCTTGTTTAAGGGACGGGAACATCTTCTTAAGGCGGCGTATTTCTTCGTAATATTGTACTGAACAGGAAAATTTTCCAAATTCACCAAAATCGTATTTTTTCTTGCTATTAAGCATGCTGACCTTGCCCCATTCACCCTCTTGCAGAGCTTCCATACGAACTTCTTTAAGGGCCATGGCCATTTCGTCCATGGTGGGACCGGAAAAATTAAATGAACGCCAGTCTTCCAGCATTAATCCAAAGCAGTTGGCGCTTTGCAGTTCTTTAAATTTGGGTGCCAGCATGCGCACCATGGCGGCAGGCAAACCGGGGAAAAACCCGCCTTCGGTGATGAAGCAGCGCCCCTCACTTTCCATGCGTTTCTGCAATTTTTCGAGGGCGGAAAGTTTATCCGGTATGGCCATCATCAAGTCGTAATAGTCACAGCCAGCATCCAATGCGGCCTCGGCCACTTGTGCAGTGTGTTCAAGAGTACTGGCAGCCACCACTACCAAATCGATATTACTAAAGGCCTGGTTTAAGGAGGCGAGGTTCGCTGCGTCTGCCTGGCGAGCGCTCACGCGCCCGGCAAAGGCTTGATTTAGATTGTTGGCGGAATAGCGGGCTTTTTCGATGTTTCGGCCGGCCAGCACAATGTCCGCCTGGCTCTCCTCCAATAGGCGGCGCGCCAAAGTCGAGCCGGCCAGGCCGGTGCCCCCCAGGATGAGTATTTTTTTTATGGAAACGTTATCTTGATGGTTCATGGCGTTGCTTAACCTTTAACAATACTGCCCGCTAGTTGGCTAGGCAGAAGTGACGAGTGAATCCTTATTGACAGGTTAGTGGGATAGGGCAGGGGAATGAATATCCGTTGAGTCATATGGGGTATCATTTGTGACGTTTGGCGGACGCTAATTGTGTTTTTCGTGGGGGTTATGATCGATACTGGTAGGGTGGGGAACCGGTCCAACGTTTAAAGGCACGGCTAAAGTTACCCTGGTCGCTAAACCCCAACATGAAGGCCACTTCAGACATGGGAAGTGTTTGGCCGTGCATTAACTGAATGGCTAGTTTTTTACGGCAGTCATCAAATATTTGTGAGTAGACCGTGCCCTCTCTTTTTAGGCGGCGCTGTAATAAACGAGTGCTCATGGCTAGACTGCTGGCCACCTTGCCTTGATCCAATTCTCCATTGACCAGGTTTTTTAATAAGTATTTTTCTACCTGGGCAGAGACTAGTTCTGGTTGATTTCTATTGAGGTAGTTTTCGACCCAATCATCCAGGGAATTTGCCAGGCTAGCGTTGGTAAAATCCTGTTCTTGGAAAAGGGTCTCTTTATCAAACACCATCTTGTTGCAATTGGATCGGTAATACACTGCACATCCAAAATAATCTTGCAGTGCTAATTTTGAATCCAGGCTTCCACAAAAATGTATCTCTCTTAATTTAAGTTTACCCCCTGTTAGCTCAATAAATATTTTGTATAGGCAACAAAATGCAGCGCTAAAGCCGTAAATGTGTGTGTCATCTGCAAGCTCACTGTGAACTATTAGACCCACCTGTTTCTCGCCATCCTGTAAATGTGTGCTGCAATCTTCACTGATAAAACGACCATAACGAGTACATCGCTGCAGGGCATCGTAAGCATGGTGGCTGGCCGCGATGGCCAACCCTAAGCCACCGAAGGTGGTTGTGTTAAAATATTTCGCTGCTCGTAGGGCAATATATGGGTCCCCGGTTCTGTTTACCGCCAAATTCCACAATTTAACCATGAAAGCAGTGGGAAAGCGTCCATTGGATTTTTTAATGCTAGCCAAATCCGCTCCACAATCTTTAAATAATAGCTGGCTGTCGACGTCATAACTCTCAACGGTTTTGGCCAGCAGCAATGCCCAATTTCCCAGGCTAGTGGGAACGTTTGTGGTTAGATGGTTTACACTCATGAATATACTCCCCCGTGTAACAATAGCTCATTAACATCTACTTGATTCTAAAAAGATGTTACCTATAACGACGGCCCAGTATAATATTTATTATATAAATCTGGGAGATATTTGACTTGGTAACTACAAAAATAGTGAATTAAGTTATGGGAAATATATGCAGGGGACATCTCCGATCCAGTTTTAATAGTCAGAGATGCTAGTTGTGTAAGTCTAGGGTTTTACTGCTAATGCGTTTTTTTATCCAGCATCAAGGCCGGAAAAATACTGAACAGGAAGGCGGCGATGATGCCAATGATGGTGGTGTTGATCAATAAACTGTATTCCAAATCCGCTAAAATAAAAGCTGCCAATAAAGGGCCGGAAGCCAAACCCAGTTTGGAAGCAAAGCCCCCTAATATGGCCATGGCACCAACGCTGTCAAATTCAGAGCACATGCCAAACAGGTAGGGGGTGACAAAGGACCAGCAA
>MAAL01000027.1:0-418 GCA_002163245.1 Gammaproteobacteria bacterium 42_54_T18
CAAGGAGGCATCAAGACCGCCACTCAATACGATTGCAGCATGTTAGTACTCAACAAGAGTTTAGCCCGAAAAAAATACATAAAAAAAGCTCAGCAGCAGGGCCTTCATGTTAGTGTCTGGACTGTAAACTTAAAAGAAGATATGCAGCGCTTGTTAGACTACGAGGTGGACAGCATTATTAGCGACATACCAACTCTGGCCAAAGAAGTGCTAGTGCAACACACTAAACCGTCCTGATTTTTTATTAACTTTAACCAATGAACTAGCTGTATGAATGAAAATGAATAACACACAGTCCCTAGCGTCTACCTTAGTGTCTATTATAGCACTCAGCCTAATGACAGGCTGCAGCGTCCTGCCGCAAACACCACTTGGTGTGTACCAAGGTCAACTGACTCCCTGCCCCACCTCAAATAAC
>MAAL01000027.1:453-1301 GCA_002163245.1 Gammaproteobacteria bacterium 42_54_T18
CAAGGTCAACTGACTCCCTGCCCCACCTCAAATAACTGCGTCATCAGTGACCGTCGTGATGCTGCCCATTACCTACCGGCCTGGAAAACAAATCAAACACCAGAACAGGTTAAGCTTAGGCTCATGGCTATTCTGCAACAGCATCCCAATATTCAGATTGTTTCACACAATGAATTTTATATTCATGGCCAGTATCGTTCAGACTGGCTTGGATTTATTGATGACCTGGAGTTTTTAATAGAAGAAAATGCCGTGCAAATACGCTCGGCTTCACAGTTGGGATACAGCGACTTTGGCGCCAACAAAAAGCACCTATTGATCATTAAAAAAGCATTCGAAAAACCATAAGAGCCTAGTGCAAGCAGGGCTTGCACTAGGCTAAAGATATTTAAAACATATCTTTGAACGGGTTTTCCTGAGGTAATTCAATTTTATGCTTAAAACCCGGCATAGCCAGAGACTGGTCGTTAAGTTCTATTTTAGATTCATCAATCATATCTTCGCCAAAACGATAAATAACCTGTAAGTCCCCCTTGCTGGCTTTGTCATCATAGTCGCTGGCTTGCTGGCGAGTGAGTTCACGCTTGGACTGATAGTCCTTCATGGCGGCCTTACCATAACGCTTGCCAAGCATTTTTTCTGCTACTTGAGGCGACAGTACGGTCGCGGTAGCGTTGTTGCCGCCAAACCCTTTGGAATTCAAAAACGCCACATCCCAGTCGCCAACTGCCCTAGTGTTATCTTGCAAACAAATATCAATGCGATCTTGATTAACATCATCTGCAACTTTACCCATGGTTTTAATACCCGGCAAAATACCGTGTTTAAACACACCCAGGCTGGCCATG
>MAAL01000078.1 GCA_002163245.1 Gammaproteobacteria bacterium 42_54_T18
CACTGACATTGACTGGGGACTTTTATATATTTGCTATAAATAGTGGCTTTGAATGGGTTCGGACTTGTTCAACAACTGGATAGGTCGCGGCTACGCGACGACCTATCCTTGTCCGTTATAGCGTTACTTCAAAACAATGTAATCAAATCCCCAAAAACCAAGCCATAGTTAAATTCGTTTACTATATAATTTAGAAAAACAAAGAGGTTTTGGTCATGACACATACATTAAAATCACTTATTTCCATTGTTATCGTTTTTTTCAGCTATATCAGTTTGACTCAGGCTGAAACTATAAGAGTATTCACTTGGGAAGGCTACGTTGAACCCCACGAAGTCTCTGCTGTGAATACTCTACTAAAAGAAAAAGGTTATTCTGAATACACTGTAGAAGTAATAAAACCCTGGGCAGAAGGGCCAGAGCACATGTTCAAAGTACTAGGCGCAGGGAAAGCAGACATTTCATTTTTAACGTTAAATTATATAAAAATGCAAAGCGATAAAATCGCAAAATTATTACAACCGATTAACACCTCTTCTCCGAGACTATCTAACTTCTCAAAGCTATCCCCTTCTCTGACGGCAATCCCCATGGCTATGCGCAATGATAAACCCCTATATCTTCCATGGGGAGGTGGTGCATACGGAATATGGGCAAATATGGATAAACTCAAAACATCGGATCTGCCCAGTTCTGTAAAGGATCTATGGGACAAAAAATGGAAAGGGAAATTAGCACTATCAAGTGGGCAGGTTCAACCAAATATCGCCATTGCAGCGCTAGCAATGAATAAAGCACCTTTCTATATCAATGACATGGCAGCCGATCGCGCGGCGTTGGCAAAAGAATCTGATAGCAATAGTCAAATACAGCTAAAAGTAAATTCACTCTACTCACAAGTTGGTCAATTTTGGCCTGGAGGCCCCGACTTCTCTGACTCGAAAGTTGTCTTGGTCGCGTCCTATGGCATAGCAGCGTCAGCGGTCAATGCCAGCGGCGGTAACTGGCAGCTTATTAGTTTTAAAGAAGGCAATACGGTTTGGTTGGACACCATTAACTTTCACAAAGATATGAAAGGTCGAAAATTAGAAGCTGCTGAAATATTCGCAAATTACTTCATTGGAAAAGCAGTTCAAGAGAGAGTCGTCAATGGATTAGGAATGGTTGCAGCCTCTTCACTTGTAGACAAAAACCCTTTGATTGATACTAACCCAAATTTTTTCTCAGTAGATATGTTCTGGCCTCCTTACAAGAAAGCTGCCGACAACGTTATGCTTCTAGTTTCAGAGCGGGCTATGAAAAAGTAGAATTGCTCTGAGTCGGAGTTCTGGGTGTGCTATGATGCGTTGACGCAAAACACACTCAGAAAACACCTAGGTTTAGCAATGACATTAGACGATATTATCAATAAATCCTGCGTTATAGGATTAAGCTACTTTGATGGCGACGATCAATTATTAAAGCAATCAATGCTTGCAGGTAACGTTACTGCAACCGACGAAGAAAATGGAATAACCATCACTTTGATAGGTACAGATTTACCCGATAACGCCTCCGTATTTATATTACCCTCATCTCTTGCTCCGTGGTTCAATGCCCCTAAAGGGACCTATAAAGATGAGAATAGCAATGTCCTAATTGAACATCCCGACTACCTAGTAACCTGGGATATACATCGTACCCAAGAGGACAAAGAGGAAGGTGATCATGAGTGGTGGAACTGGGTAGCGAGAACCACTCCTCCCTCAGTTGGATAATGATAGTACTGCTGGTCGAAGACAACAGCTCTCTTGCGGAACTCGTTGTTGAGTTCTTAGAAGATAGTGGGATCGAATGTGATCATGCATTTAACGGACTTAACGCAATAGAACTCGTTAAAGCCAATTCCTATGATGCTATCGTTTTAGATCTCAATCTTCCCGGGTGTGATGGTCTGGAGGTTTGCGAATCACTTCGGGGCGATGGCAATAATACGCCCTGCATAATGCTAACCGCTAGAGATTCATTAGATGACAAATTGATGGGCTTTGCTGTCGGTGCGGACGATTACCTCATTAAACCTTTTGCCATGGCCGAGCTTGTTGCTCGCATTCAGGCGCTGACTCAGCGCAATCAACATACCAAAGTCATCCACATTGATAATCTAACAATCAATATTGCAAACAATTCCGAACGTATAGTGCATCGTGGCTCAGTAAAGATACAGTTAAGCCCCGACGAGTGGCGCACGTTAATCACACTCGCAAAAAACAGTCCTGATGTTGTGAGTCGCACCGAATTAGAAAATTTACTCTGGCCCGATGGAACGCCATCAGGCGATGCGTTAAAAATGGTAATTTATCGTTTAAGGAAATGTGTTGATATACCAGACTGCCTACCTTTGGTACACACTATTCGAGGTATTGGAGTTGTGTTGCGTGTGAATAGTTGAGGCCTAACTAAAAATGAAACAGGACAGTACGTCACTTCAACAATATTTAAGAGACCGCATGGTATTATTGGGTCTAATGCTAGTCATCATATACGGCGTTGCGATGACCACACTGTATTCTTGGGGATTAGACGATGCAACCGAATTTTATTTGTTTCAAGATGCGGAAATTGCAAAGAATAAGATAATAAATGGATTACCCTTACCTTCACCAACTCAATTCAAAAAATTTATCTACGGTAAAGAAAACCTACCCTCCAAATATGCACTACTCAATACTGAAGAAAATGGAGAGCCGCAACTTTCCCATCTAACATTCGGCAATCGATTTGATTACATACTTCACTACCCGCTTGATACGACAGAATCTAAGACTCTATATGTTATCCACTCATTTGATTCTTCTAAAGATGCAGAGCTACCAGGGCTATCAGTCATAGAATCAGTTATTATTCTTTCTTCAATTGCCCTACTTTTTGTTTTAGTAGTAGCAACATCAGTTTAACGTGCAAACAGCAAGGAGACGAATTCTCTTCTACTCTAGTCTTCTCGAAAAAATGCCCGACAACCACCTAATCTACTTCGCAAGATAATAGTATAAAAATACACACCAAGAAATAGTTAACAATACCCACGGAACTACAATAGCCACCCTTGAAACAGGCTGATTCTCTATCACCTCAACAACGTCTTCTTTTGGTTGTGATTTCTTGTTTGCTTTGTCGAGCGCGCGTACTTTGGCTTTATACTGTTTCTTATATTGGTTGATTCCTTTTTGAATGCCTTGGGAAATTAATTTTGTTTGTTCTTTTGTCTGTCCGGGTTTCTGAGTTCCCTTTGCTATTTGAAGCGCTTCTTCTTTTGTTCTTTCTGAGATAGCATCGTTTTTTTGTGAGTTTTTTTTGGGGTACTTAGCCATAGTTCTATGTTTCTTCAGTATGGGTGTTGATATAGGCAAGAGCATTGAGATTAATTTGTGAAGAGTACCTTATAGAACACACAATTCATACGTTGATTAAAAAATGTTTTAGAAAAATGATGCGTTACTAGATTTAACTGAATTATATATTTTTGCCTAACGAACAAACATCCAAACCTGATAACCGCATTAATACAAACGACTCTTAGTAGGTTATAAAATAAACAACAAATACAGCCAAAAGCGTGCAGCGTAAATAAAAGCTGCCATAATTAATCGGCAATTGGCACGGGTGTGCCTTTTCAGATCCATGTCAATTAAGTTGTATGGCGAGATCTAAACGATAACAATAATGAAAAAGTTTGGAGATATACGTGAATATAACAATACGATCCATAAAGGCCGTGTTAGTAGTTGGCTTTCTTAGTTTTCTAGCGGGTTGTGGTGGCGACAAAATATTGTCCCCCGAGAACGACTCTGTATCCAATGTAGCACCTGAATTTAGAATCCAATTTAAAGGGGATGTTCCTGATACTTTTGTTGCGGAAATTAATGGTGTTGCCATCGATTCTAGTAGCTTTACCATTGACGGAAAAGAAGCCTTTGTACAAATAGATATTAATACCCTTCAAGCTGGGGACAACACCTTCGCATTAACTGACCCTAGTGATATAAGCGCTACATTCCATTTTGATCAAGTTGGCCCAGTGATTCATATGCTGGGAGCTGATGGCGTAGATCCAAGAAACGTCACTGGTTATCTCGATGACAGAGGTGGAGCAGAAAGCATCAGTATTAATGGTGTTTCACTACCTCTTGACGAAGATGGGAACTTTGCAGGTGATGTTGGAGATGCAAATATTTTTGATGCCGTTGCTACTGACATCTTTGGTTATTCCACCTCCGAGTCATACGCAAAACTAGGGCAGAGTTTTAATCCCGCTATTGCTGTTCGTGTGAACCAACAGGGATTAGATGATTCATTACCAAACGCAATTCTTCAGCTTGTAGAAGCGTTGGATTTTAATGCCTTTATCACCAACCCGATATCAGAAAGTTGCTCAGGTGCGGTTATTGCTGACGCTTGCGGAAAATTTAGCATCAATGATATCGACCTAACACCGGGTAGTGGTGTTGATATTCAAGCGCTTTCTGGCAACAAAATACGAGCGACGATCCAATTAAGCCGACTCGATATGGATACAACTGCAACAACATTTGCTAGATGTAAAAGTTTTCTGTGTGGGGGTTCAGGTAATGTATTTGGGACTATCAATTTCAACGGTGTTACTACCGTCCAGAATACGGATATTTCCGCAGACTTTATTGTTTCAATAAACAATGGCAATGTAGAAGTAGAAATCGTAAACGGAACTCTTGATGTTGATTTGCCAGCGAATGGTTTACAAGTAGACATCGATTTTGGTGCTGTAGAAGATGTGCCTTTTGTTGGCTCGTTGCTTAATACAGTTGTTAACGGAATTATTAATGGGCTTGTGGGCATTCTATCTAGTGTCATCGTTGATATTGCCGACGGCTTTCTTGCGAGTCCTATCAGTAACTTATTAAACGACCTAATCTCTAACGTACTTCCAGACTCTATTGCAATCCCTGTTGCAGACACGACATTAAACCTAGGGTTTAGCCCAGAAGATTTCTCAACCTCCTCTGGTGGTTTTGACATTATTCTTGGTAACAGCCTTACTATTGATAGTGTAGACCCAGATGTATTGCCACCATTGGGTTCATTTTATGTAACAGGCGATGCGCCTTCCCCCTATCCATCAACAACACCTGACGGTACTGGTGTAGATTTAACAGCAACTGTTGCCGCTAATTTATTAAACCAAGTATTAACAGAAGCCTATAAAGGTGGATTGTTAAATATCACTCTTGATAGCGATGATGGAATTTCAATTGGCACAATTGGGAGTATTCCAGACTTCCCTATTGATTTAGACGGTGTTACCAACTTGAATATCACAGTTAGCGGTAAATCTTCACCTTCTATTGAAGTCGTATCACAAACTGATGCGGCAGATGGTGTTGTTGCTGTAAACCTTCTTGATCTAACGTTAAAAGTTAACTTAGATTTTGGCGATGGCAATGGCCTACAAGAAGTTCTAAGTACAACCGTAGACCTTCAATCACCATTTGATATTGGTGTTACTCAAGACAATACATTGACTATCGGCATTGAAGCGGTTCCTGTTGTAAAAGTACGAGAATTCCGTTTTCAGCTGAACGGTATTACGATCAACTCTGGTACTGACGGCACAATTAGTAATCTGCTTACAACACTCGCACCGCAATTATTGCCTAAAGTATTGGATGCAATTGGCGGCATTCCAATTCCAGCAATCGCGGGTTTCACGTTGCAACTAGCTGACATTTGGAATCCAAGCGCAACAAATAATGCATTCTTGAGTTTGGGTGGTAATTTGGTTTCAGTTACCGCAGCAGCAGCAGCCCCCTTACCTTTTGTATCTGCTGAAGCTGTTGAAAAAAACTTCTCATTATTTGAGACAGTTACTAACGCTCAGAAACGTAGTGTAACTATTCTTGTTGATGGGGATAACCCAGGAGAAGAGCCATTGGAATACCGCTACCGTATAAACAGTGGCCATTGGACCATATGGAAGCAGCGTACAAGCATTAAATTAACCTATTTGCCAGCAGGTGATAATATTATTGATGTATGTACACGCACCAACATGCTTAAAGAGGACTGCATTGAGGTTCCTGTAAGCGTACCTTTCGCACAATAGAAACAAGCGTTAATAAAAAAGCCCGAATCATATAATGATTCGGGCTTTTTTATTTTTACATAAGAATAATTGCTAAAAGCGATATCCGCCTTTATCTACTGCCACAATGATATCTTTGGTAACAGCCTCATAAGTATTATTCCCTGGCAATGCGATGTAAGCACCATCATTAAGTCGAAACGATTCCTTTTTAAGAAGTGTTCGCTGGTACTTAAAAGTACCTGTAGCATCAACACTATTAAGCATGCGAACAAAAACAGGCAGCGCATAAGAGGGTAGCTCTCGCTTCAAATGTTCGTAAAAACCCTGGGTATCAAACTCTTGCGAATCATCTTTTAATGAAATCGCCACCATCCCTGCTCGACCATTGGTGTTGGGTATCTCTACACCATACGCAATAGATTCTGCAATAGCTGGATGCTGATTTACAATCATTTCAACTTCCGTGGTAGATACATTTTCTCCTTTCCACCGATAGGTATCCCCTGTTCGGTCGACAAATTGTAAATGTCGGAAACCAATATCTTTTACAATATCTCCAGTATTAAACCATGCGTCCCCTTCCTTAAAGACGTTGCTAAATACTTTACCTTCATTCTTTTTTGCATCCGTGTAACCATCAAAGGGGGTCACTTTAGTGATACGGCCTAGCAATAAACCAGGCTCACCTAGCTGCGTTTTAATTAAATATCCACTGCTATCTTTTACAGGTAATTCAGATTCATTATCGAATACTACAGTGGCATAGGAGCCAATGGTCATACCAATGGTTTTGTCCTGGTTCAACAAGTTATAACACACAATGTTACCCTCACTTGCACCGTAGAACTCTCTGACTTCATCAATACCAAAACGACTTTTAAATTCATCCCATAAGTCTGGACGTAACCCATTGCCGGTAACCATTCTGACCTTATGTTGAGTATCCATGTTTGTTTCAGGCTGATTTATCAAATATCGACATAGCTCACCAACATAACCAAAAGCCGTGGCATCGTATTTTCGTACATCATCCCAGAAGGCAGAAGCACTGAACTTTCGACGTAAAGCAATAGAGCCACCATTTGCGAGTGCAGGCAACCAACAAAGATACAGCGCCGTAGCGTGATAAAGAGGCAAGCATGAGTACATAGTTTCATTGCTTTCAATTCGCCCCATTACCATACCTAGACCCAAATATATCCCCATTATTTTTTTATGTTTCTGAATAGAAGCTTTAGGAAGCCCCGTAGTTCCAGAGGTATAAACATATAAACAGGGCGAATCTGGAGTGATATTCTTTGTTTGCTCAGGATTTTCCATAGAAAAGCTGGACAATTTTTTATCCAAATTCTGGTAAAGGCCTAATTCTGACAAACCTGTATCTTTCTCAGATACTAACGTGGAGTTCTCTCTTAACCAGTCACCACCTTCATCCAGCATAACCAACCGACTTTTTATCGTCGATGCGTCATCTTTAACCGCGTCAAACGCAGCAACAACTTCTTCGCCTGCAATAACCGCTTTTGCGGAGACCAGCGTCAGAGAGTGAGTTAAGATCTTCCCCGTTTGAGAATTGTTGATCAGCGCAGCAATTGCCCCTGTTTTGGTAATAGCAGCCATACAACAAAGATAATCAGGCCTATTTTCCATAAATAAGGCCACCACATCACCAGGCTGTATATCAAGTGATATAAGGTAATGTGCGATTTGGTTTGCACGCTGGTTGAACTCGCGGTAACTAACTCGTTCATCATTGTATTTAATCAACGTATTGTCTGGATAGAGGTCCGCTGCATGCTCAACGGCATATGCATAATTAAGGTAGTTTTTACTACGGATTTTAGAGGCAAATCGAAGACTGTTTTTAAGCCCTTTAATAGGGCGTAACAGTTTAGGAGCCTGTTTACCCAGTGACTTGAAATCTATTACAGGTGAGGTAGCGTTATTAATAGATGAACTGCTATTACTTGAGGGCATTAATAATTCCTTAAATTGGGTGCAACTAGCCCGTCATTATAGCGTCCTTACGACAAAATACCGAAATGGCATTCCTATATTATCGACAATTCGGTGTGTCAATTTTATTTACAGTATAAATACATCAAGAGAAATATCTTCTATAGTACTGTTACTACTAAAGAAACCACGTCAAATTCACCTCCAACACCCACTCTAAGGAATAACCTTTACAAGTGAAACTACGAGAAACCAATATCCAAAAGCTTTCCAGTGAAGATTACGATGTTCTGATATTGGGGGGCGGGATCAACGGCGCGGTATCTGCCGCAGCATTGGCAGCAAAAGGCGTTAAAGTAGCTCTGATCGATAAAGGGGACTTTGCAGGGTTCACAAGTTCAAATTCCTCGAACTTAGCATGGGGTGGTATCAAATACATGGAAAACCTAGAGTTTTTCTTAGTGAGTAAACTCTGCAAAAGTCGTAACCACCTAATGAAGCACTACCCTTCTACAGTGCAAGAAATCCGGTTCTTTACCACAATACAAAAAGGGTTTCGAATGCCGGTATTTTTTGTTTATCTAGGCACTGTATTCTATTGGTTAATTGGGCGTTTTTTCACCCAGCCACCCCGTTACCTATCTACAGAGAAAATCAAAGATGAAGAAGGTGTTGTCAACACAAGCAATGCTAAAGCCGGGCTCGAGTACTCTGACTGTTATTTGTACGATAATGACGCCCGATTTGTGTTCAATTTTATACGAACCAGTTTAAATTTTGGTTGTATTGCTGCAAATTATATAGAGTCGACCGGTGCAACTAGGGATGGCGATCATTGGACCGTTAATGCACGTGACACGATATCTGGCAAAAATATGAAGATACGCAGCAAAGCATTAATCAATGCATGCGGTCCTTATGTCGACGTTCATAACGAATTGACCCATCAACCTACTGCTCACCACCACGTGTTCTCTAAAGGCATTCACCTTATCGTTGACCGCATCACGGACAGCAAGCGTGTACTTACCTTCTTCGCTAGTGATGGCAGACTTTTTTTCGTGATTCCAATGGGGCCGAAGACGTGTATAGGTACTACAGATACACAAGTTGAAAACCCAGAGACAACAGTAACCGATGAAGACAGGCAATTTGTACTGGACAATGCAAATTCCCTGCTAAATTTAGCAGCCCCTCTAACGCTGGACAGTATCATATCCGAACGCTGTGGTGTGCGCCCATTAGCTATCGAGGGTGTAGGCGGAAAAGCCGATTGGGTAAAGCTATCACGTAAACATGCTATCGACGGAAATAACGAAACAAAACACTTAAGTATCTTTGGTGGTAAATTGACAGACTGCCTTAACGTGGGTGATGAAATCGTAGAAAGACTGAGTGAAATGGGGTTACGCATCCCCTTCCCCGATCGAAAGTGGTATGGAGAGCCTCACAACGCAGTAAAAGATGAATATATGCACCAGGCCAAGTTGATGGCTTTAGATGGCTTAACAGACCCTTCTTCCTCAGAACCACTAACACAACGCTTATGGCGACGTTATGGTGCCAATGCCATTAGCCTACTAGAAAATATAAGAAACGACCCGACAAATGCAACGCTTCTAATTGAAAATGCAGAATACACTCGATGTGAAATCGAGCAAGCTGCGAATCGAGAGATGATTACTAAGCTAGAGGATTTTTTACGGAGACGTTCGAAAATTTCATTGGTAGTGCGAAGAGGAGACCTGAAAAATTCGAAAGGGCTAATGGAGGCTTGTGATATTTTATTTGGAGAACAAGCACAAGAAAAATACGATGAGTATTTTCAAGAAAACCCTTAATTTTTTAGATCAAAACAAATAATAAGGTGGGCGGTTCTCTACTTATGCCCACCATCAGCTTCAGAGAAAAATGTTAGTGCGCTAGCTTCTCCAGCACTTCCTTTGGGTCAGTTGTATGACTTAACGCTTCTCGTATCTTATTAAACGCATCTGCCGCTTTTTGAGAATGCGTACCGTACGATGTGAGCTTTCCATGATTCCAACCAGCAGCCTTTAACACTTCTGCTTTATATTCAATGCCTCTATTTCCGTTACCGCCCATTTCTATCAAGTTTTGCTCAATAATTGAATGTGGCGGCTTCTCTTTTGAGAATGTAAGAAAATCATTGGGGTCAACTTCTCTAATATTCATATAGCAGTTCCAAACCTAAAGAATCGAGTGAACTTTTATTATAGCGAAGAAAATCTGATGCTATTGGAGCAATTAATCATATCCACTCGTATTCACTGTACCTATGAGGAATAACCCTTAGGTATATGGAATAACAAACTCTATGCACTCATCTTCTTAGTGGTTATGGTATTAAGAACATCCCCGAAAGACTCCATCAACATGTACCTCTCATCGGTATCCCAGGGGTGAAAATTAGGTTTTGTGTATGCCAATACGTAAGGAATCAGTTCACGCGCAATACCTTTTTTACCCCAAATAAGCTTTAATGCCTTGATTCTATTAGGTAAATCCCACAGCCCATCCTTCTTCAGCAGATAAATATGGCGTTCTGACACGTGCTTCATGATATCGAACGAAGATATTGCTAACCCCAACATTCTCAAGGGGTACCCGCCTTCTGATTGCTGATAAAGGTCAAAACAAACTGCTTTATGCTCTAACTCCTCAAGGGCATGATATAACAACAATTGCTGGAATGGCATAGCCGCCCCTCGTAATAAGTCTGGACGTCGATAAATAAAAAAATGAGCCATTGATGCAGTGAAATGCTCTGAGGCAGAGGTCATTGATAATCTATATTCAGCTGGGATATTCTTTTTTGCCCATAACCTCATTGTTTTAAGTTCATCGCTGAAAACTGTCATGTGCCCGTAACCGAGGGATGTTAAGGCTTTAGTCCAAGATTCATGGTGCCTGCCGTGATATGCCTCTTGTCTAATAAACCCTTCTATATGTTGTCGAAGTTCTGTAGTCAGATTCTCTTTACCAATTTTTGCTTGTACATCACGAGCAGAATCTATAAAAAAACGCTCACCTTCTGGAAAGGTAGACTGTAATGCATTGAAAAAATGCGTCGTTACAGGGTCATCACTATGCCAGTAACGATTAGTTTCCATTTCTTGTTGAAGATCGAATTCAACTTCGCGTGCAGTAATAGAGAGGTTTTTTGGCGTCTTATTTTTTTGAACCGAAAACATAGCGCAGCCCTTTTTATAACCAATGTTATAGCGAATTGTTCGTATACATCGAGTTTAGACGAGCTATGGTAAGATTTCCGCAGGAAACAACGTCAAGATTGTGTGGGGAAACGACAAAAATATACAGTTTAGCCTTTTTCCCCAGAGACGTATGCAGCGGTCAATGAATGCTGAGGGGATTCAAACAAAGGACGACATTGACCAAATTCTATTAATTTCCCTACACGTTCAGTCATCCAAAAAAATGCCGCGTAGTTCGCGATTCTTCGTGCCTGTGCGAGATTATGAGTGACGATAATAATGGTGTATCTTCCCGCTAAACGCTGAATCATCTCTTCCACGATACCTGATGATATGGGATCCAAAGCACTACAGGGTTCATCCATCAATAAAACTGAAGGTTCTAAAATTAATGCCCGAGCAATGCAAAGGCGTTGTTGCTGTCCTCCAGAAAGTGATAGTGCAGAAGAACTTAATCTATTTTTGACTTCATCCCATAACCCAACACTCTGTAATGCATCAAATATTTTTGATTCAACCTCGGCTTTATTTCTAACCCCATGTTCTTTTAACGGCAATTCCAAATTTTTTCTTATTGATAACGGAAAAGGGTTAGGTTTCTGAAAGATCATTCCTATTTTGGTTCTGAGCGTTCGCACATCTACCGATCCATCGAAAATATTTTGCCCTTCAAAAGTAATATCCCCACTTACCTTTGCCCCTAGAATCATATCTGTCAATCGATTTAATGCTGCTAAAAAACTGGATTTACCGCAACCCGACGGACCGATTAATGCAGTAATACACCCCTTATAAACCTCTAATGACACATTCGATAACACGGTTTCCTGATCGTAAGAAACGGAAAGATTGTTAATTGAAAAATGTGGTGTCGCATCACAACAGGGCTCCCCCTGTTCAATAGAGCCCAGTGTATATGTACTTCCCTTAATCTGGCCGTTTGACATCGACAATACCTTACAGTTTAACTGGGTTAACGACTATAGAAGTCGGTTAATTTTCTTTTCAAGCCAAAATTCTGAAAGAGCATTCGCAGTTAGATTAATAATAACAACCATGATAATTAGCACAAGTGCAGATCCATAAGCGGCTTTATCTCCACCAACAACATTCATAGAAAGATCGTAAATATGCACAGCTAAAGCCCTGCCTGAATCATTTAAGGATTCAGGCATCCTATCAACATAGCCACTGGTAAATATCAACGCCGCCGTTTCTGCGGTGGCACGCCCAATAGATAACAATAAACCGGCAGTTATCGCTGGTGAAGCATAAGGCAACAGCACCTGCCATAACAGCGTCGTGCGACTAATACCTAGTGCAGCGCCCGCTTTACGCCATTCTTGGGGAACCGCAGTTAATCCCGCCTCTGTTGTTCGAATCAATATAGGCAACATCATGCACGCCAATGTTAGGGCCCCCGACAAGATGGAAAAACCTAATCCTAAAAAGCCACAAAAAAATGCATATCCAAACAACCCAAAAACTATAGATGGAACCCCTGCCAGAACATCCAATATTAGCCGGGTGGTTCTCACTCTTCTGCTAGATTTTTTTGTGAATTCAGCAAGCCAAATGGCGCTACCCAAACCGAGAGGTATAACAATGACAAGAGCCGTCGCAAGTATAAGTAACGTAGAAACGATAATTGGGTATATCCCCCCTTCTCGACCGGATCGAGCAGGATCTTCCGTCAAAAACTGCCAACTTAACTTGGATGCGCCCTGCATAACCACTTCTGATACTAACCAGCCAAAAACAAATAAAACAATTGCTGCCATTAACCAAATAACAACAGTGAAGCAACGATCAATCATACCCGTTTACCTCCCCTCGAGAGAGTCGACTTGCCACCCATGCAATACAAAACACCAAAATCATCAACAGTAGGCCCGAAGCAAACAATGCAGCGCGATGGTTGTCCGTAGCATAGGCCATTTCAAGGGCAATATTGGCAGTTAAAACACGTACAGGATCAAACAAACTTGAAGGGGTTTGTACCACGTTTCCCGCTACCATTAATACTGCCATCGTTTCCCCTAACGCCCTAACAAAAGCTAACAATACTCCTCCGACAATCCCTCTAAGCGCCGCGGGAACAAGCACCCCAATGATCATTGATTTTTTAGACAGCGCTAAGGCAGCAGAATTTTGCAACAAATGGGTCGGGAGAGAGGACAATGCTGACCGACTGGTTAATGTTATCGTTGGTAATATCATTAGAGTTAATACAAGAATTGCAGTCAATAAACTCGCCCCGGGGGGGATGCACGTTATTTATCAAGGGGACAAGTTCTGTTAGCCCCCATAAACCAAAAACAACCGACGGGATCCCAGCGAGAAGTGTTACAACTGAAGAAAAAGGTTTTCCAATAAACCTTGGTGCATAATATTCAATAAAAATGGCGCTACCTAATCCAAAAGGAAATGCAAGAATCAGTGCACCGATACTGACGGCAAGGGTCGCCCATAACATTGGCAATAACCCAAGCTTTTTTTCTAGAGGATACCATCCATCTGAGTTTAAAAATTGAGTCCACAAGCCTCCCTGTATAACAGGCCAAGCTTCATAGGTTAAAAAAACAATAATTAGAATTAAAAGAAGTGCAGCTACCCCCATTAACCACGAAAGGCCGAGACCAAACCACCAATCAATGCCTTTTGATGGGGTTGCTAACTTACTCATTTTTCAGGTTTGGCCAAACTCACAAAAAACTGCTCTTCTATGAGGTCATTTACCACTGTCGATTGTGCGAACAATATAAATTGTTCCACTAACCCTTTTGGTTCCTGCTTAGTAATAAAATTAAGGGGTCTAGACAGAGGGAATCGTCGTCGTTTAATTTCCTCAACGTTCGCCTCTACCCCACCCATAGGCAATAGTTTTATCGGCGTACCATATTCGGCTTCATACACTGCTGCACCAACCGAAACATAACCGATCGCTCCAGAATTACCAGAAACCGTTTTTATGCCCTGCTGATTGTCTCCAATAATTACACTTGCTTTGATGTCGCTATTTTTAAGCATCAAATGATGAAGAAATAATTCCAGCGTTGAACGACCTTCCGCTTTGTTAACAACGGTAATTGGCGTATTGGCCCCGCCTAATGATAGCCAGTTTTTGATTTTCCCCGTATATATGTTTCGTATTTGTACGTTAGAAAGTGTCTTAATAGGGTTGTTTTTATTAAGAATGATAGTGATACCATCAAGGGCTATGGTGTGAGAAAACAAATCAGACTCAGATTGTTTTAGTGAGCGCGAAGCCATACCTATATCTGCGCGCCCGGCTCTCGCATCTGCGACACCTCTAGAAGAACCTCCCGTTTGCACGTCAATTCTTACCCCAGGGTGAGACTTTTCGAATCGTTTTGCCATCTCTAGGGCTAAAGGAGCAACAGTGCTGGAACCAGTTAATACAAGTCTCGAATTTTCTTTGGCATGTACAACAGGCATCACAGATAACATCACTAATATTGTTGCAACAAGAACCTTAGAGAAAATGCTAGATGGCTTCATTAACTTTTGTACCTATACCTGTATCCGTGCCTATATCTTTAGATGCATTCTCTGACGTATTAAGGGGAGAAAAACCAGCTTGCATTTGGTACATTAGCGAGTACACATCAAGGTCTGAGTTCTGCTCAAGTTCAAACATTAACTCACTAATCTTTTGTTTAAACACGTTAAAACAAACAGAAAACGCTTCTCGCTTTTGTTCATCCGAACCAACCTCAGCTGCAGGGTCGGGAAGCCCCCAATGCACCTTTTTAGGTTGCCCTGGGAACACAGGGCAAACCTCATTTGCTGCGTTACCACATACCGTCACAACAATATCTATATCGAAGGCTTCTGCCCCAGAAAACTCGTCCCAGCTTTTACTTCTCGGTGTAGCAGAAAAATCTAAGTGTTTTATTTGCTCAAGTGCAAAAGGGTTAACCTTGCCCGTTGGATTGCTTCCCGCACTATAAGCTTCAAAACTTTTTTCTCCTATAGTAGAAAAAAGCGCTTCGGCCATAATACTGCGCGCTGAATTACCTGTGCATAAAACAAGTATTTTCTTTTTACCGTTTAACAACATGGAGCAGCCCCCTCTTCTGCTGAGCTCGCGTCAAAAGGTATTGCTTTACCACAACCCTCAAACAAACCGTAATGCTGTGAAAAATCACCTATAAATTCAAAGTGCTCCTGGTAACGTGTTTCCTGCAGCATTCTCCAAGTATTACCACATACCGGAAATATCTTCCCCGTTTGAATGTCATGGTGCTTATCAAGAATAAATCGGTGAGGGTGTTCTGGCACCGTTCCTTTATAGATTACTGCCTGGCCATGGTCTTCACAGTCCTGCTCGAGCTCTGCAATTTTAAATAATCGATAAGTAGCAGAGTAGAAACGAATGTTACCCACTTTATTAGCAAGCTCTGTATCGGTTACTTCTAACGGCCGGTCCTCAACTAACCGAGGATCAGCAAACCCCTGTCGCCGAGACAAAGTCACAAAATCGTTCCAATAC
Organism: Gammaproteobacteria bacterium 42_54_T18; assembly: GCA_002163245.1. GTDB lineage: Bacteria > Pseudomonadota > Gammaproteobacteria > Pseudomonadales > Ketobacteraceae > 42-54-T18. The sequence continues at coordinate 15,806 of MAAL01000078.1, forward strand.
AACGCACCACCTAAACATTCACCATAAAGCACAGGGTCATTAACAACGGCATCAGGGACTCGACGATCAGAATACACATCTGAAAAGTAGAACTCGCCACCTGGCTTTAATAAACGTTGAACGCTGGCAAGTACCGCATCTTTATCCGGTGACAGGTTAATAACACAATTTGATACGATGATATCGAAATACCCATCCTCTAAATCAAGCTCGTCTAGCTTTTCGATATATCCTTTTAAGAAGGTGACGTTGTCATACCCAAACGCATCGGCATGATGTGCATGGTGCTTTTCAGCTATCTCAAGCTGTTCGTCGGTCATATCCACACCAACGACTTCACCTGTGGCACCAACCAGTTGAGCGAGCGCATAGACATCACGGCCAGAACCACTGCCAAGATCAAGAATACGACACCCTTCAAGTAATGAGGGACAGACCAAGCCGCAACCATAATATCGTGATAATACATCTGGGTGGATATTAGAAAGCAACGGCTTTAACCAGTTGGGTACTTGGCTAATATCGCAGCAAGCGGTAGTTTTTAGATCGTCAGTGCTTTGGAGTTGCTTACCGTAATAGTCTTGTACAACGTCATGCATAATCTATTTGTCCAATGATAACGGCTAAATACTATGTAAATGCTATGTACTTACATCATACTAAGTCGTTATTAGTTCTTGTTTTTAGTGGTCGCTAAGGCCTTAATGACCCTACCGTAACTTTATCGAGTTTATTGCTGTAGCTTACATTGTATCTAGTGTCGCGCCACAAGCGTAATTTCTTACACTGCAATAAAATTTAATTACCCTCGCATCCAACCGTGAAACTTCTCTAGCCAAGCTAGTACTTTTTCCGGTGCATGGGCTCGTTTCCACTCCCCAGCAGCATACTTATTAGCTTCAGCCAATGTTGGATAGGTGTGAATGGTACCCAAGATCTTGTTAAGGCCCATCCCATGTTTCATCGCAAATACAAATTCTGCTAACAAATCCCCGGCGTGCGTGCCCACAATGGTGACACCTAAGATTTTGTCCTTACCTGGAACGGTAAGCACCTTTACGAACCCGTCAGTTGCGCTATCAGCAATAGCTCGGTCAAGGTCATCGATTTCATAACGTGTCAATTCATAGTCGATACCCTGCTCTTTTGCTTCTTGTTCGTTTATACCAACTCTTGCAACTTCAGGGTCAATAAACGTTGTCCATGGGATGACAGAATAATCAACTTTGAATTTCTTAAAATTGCCAAACAACGAGTTAACCGCAGCATACCAAGCTTGATGGGCTGCGGTATGGGTGAATTGAAATGGGCCTGCAACATCCCCTGCCGCATAGATATTCGGATATATAGTTTCCAAATAATCGTTCGTTACTACGGTACGCTCTGTCGATACACCTATATCTTCAAGACCATATCCAGTCAATCTTGCTGTTCGACCAACAGCGCAAATAAGAACATCAAACGGCACGCGTTTCTCCTCACCTGCATGCTCTACGACAATGTATTTGTTATCTCCTTCCTTCTCACAGCGCAGCGCTTTATGCTCTGTAAGAACTTGAACGCCACTTTTCTCTAGTGCATTTTTTGCCAAATCAGAAACTTCTTGATCTTCACGAATCATTATTCTTGGTAACATTTCAATTTGTGCGACGGATGAACCTAGTCGAGCAAAACTCTGTGCTAACTCACAACCTATCGGGCCACCGCCAAGTACAACCATTCGTTTTGGAGCCTCATCATGCTTTGCTAACTCGTCCCATAACGTATCACTCGTAAGATACCCCACATCATCAAAACCGGGAATTGGTGGTACGAAAGGTTGAGCTCCTGCTGCAATAACTATTGAGCGTGCAGTTAATCGCTGTGTAGTACCGTCATTTAACGCAATTTCAACTGTCCAAGGGTCAACAACTTTTGCATAACCCTGCAACACCTCAACACCAAGACCAGTATATCGCTCAACACTGTCATGGGGCTCAACCGCTGCAATGATTTCGTGCACACGAGCCATTACCTTTTTGAAGCTAAATGTGGGTGTTGTAGATTCTAAACCGTACTTTTCACCATCTCGCATTTGCTGCGCAACTTTGGCACTTTTGATTAACGCTTTACTTGGCACACAGCCATAGTTCAAACAATCACCACCCATTTTGTGCGCTTCAACCAACGTCACCTTGGCCTTTACCGCTGCAGCAATATAAGAACTAACGAGCCCTGCTGCGCCACCACCTATCACAACAAGGTTGCGATCAAACGATTTAGGCTTGTCCCATTTGGCGTAAACTTTTTTCTTTTGGATGGACGAAATGATTTTCTTAGCGATGAGAGGAAAAATACCAAGTAGTGCAAACGATGCGATTAATGATGGAGAAAGGATCCCCGCCAGACTATCTATCTGAGCCAGCTGAGTACCCGCATTTACGTAGACAACCGTGCCTGCCAACATGCCTATTTGACTAACAAAGAAGAACGTGAGGGTCTTAATAGGTGTTAAGCCCATCAGAAGATTGATAAGGAAAAAGGGAAATACAGGCACCAACCGCAAGGTGAACAGATAAAATGCACCCTCCTTTTCAATGCCATCATTTAATGCTTGAAGCCTGTCACCGAACTTTGACTGAACACTTTCTTTCAATATGAACCTTGCTGCTAAGAAGGCACATGTCGCTCCGATAGTCGAAGCAAAAGACACAATAATAGTACCCCAAACAACACCAAAAAATGCTCCTGCAGCAAGTGTCATTACCGCCGCTCCTGGCAATGACAATGCAGTAACGGCAATGTAAACACCTAGAAAACCAAGCCCTACCATTAAAGGTTGCGCTTCTTTCAGCTGGGCAATCTGGTCTTGGCTAGATTTGATGCTTTCAAGGGACAATAATTGATCAACATCAAAAGCGAAAAATGCGACTAGCAACGCTGCTATGATGGAGATAATAATAATTTTTTTCATGAGATTTTGATAATTCCTAATATGATTTCACGCTCTGTCGGTGAGCTACCTGCTTTTCTTACACCTATTTTAAGCAATTGATAATGCACGTTTTCTATGCTCATTCCTAGCGTGATATTTTGCACCTAACACTGAACTTTAAGTCTAGTCCAAAACACAAAAAGCACGCACCATTGAGTACGTTAGTGCACAAACAATAGGATAGGAAGAGAAATTGAGAAGAAGGCGATAGCATCGTAACGAATAACTATCTGGAGGATTTTCATTGAATTATCAGAGGTATATATACAACAAAAGCATTTGGATATGCCCGCCATACAACGACTCATTGGTCACTCAGCTAGAGTGAAGGCATCTTGGCCAACGACTTAGGTGAAAGTACTTTTATTTTCATTCTAGACAATTCGATAAACCCAAGCTTTTCTAGTGATTTGAGATGTCTAGAAACGACTTCCCGAGCAGTTCCTAGCTGCCTTGCGATATCTTGATGGCCAATTTTCAAAACCCCATTGCTTGGGCAGGCCCTTACTAGATAGCTATTGATACGTTGACCAACATCCTGGGTGGTAACTTCCTCAATCGACGACATCAATTCAAAGATTCTATGTGATAGGGAGTTGACTAAATAATCTCGTACCCATAATTCCTGTTCGTACAACTCTTGAAAAGTTTGAGTGGGAATGGACATGATATGAGTATTCTCTGTTTCATTTCTTACCCATGCTGGATAGAGCATTTTGTTAAAAATACAATTAACGGAGAATATACAAAGTTCTCCAGAGGATACGTTATAAATGGGCTTTTCGTTGCCATTCAAATCCAGCGTGTAGACTTTTAGAGTGCCCGATTTGATAAGGTATGCCCCACCAATTTTATCGCCTTTATGGATAATGGTCGTGTTTTTCGTGGGATTCAAATAGCAGGCACTTTGCTCTAGTTTGTTCATCGCGCCATCTGATAAGCCATCTAAAAATGTCGTTTGTTTGTTTCTATCTTGTTGGATCATAGTTTCTGATTCGCTACATACCATTATTTTTTTGATAGCTTTAGCTCTGTATCGTCTTCCATTCGCTCTGTATCGTCAATCAAAGACTTTAATGCCCGGCCCATCCCCTTATTATTAAAAGAATGGACCACAGACTTTTGGTAGATGTATGTGAACTACACTGTTAACTCTTTGATAAACAAATCATGAGTCATTGGCTTAGAAAATAGCGGGAAATTATCTTCCACGCTACTAACATGTGCAGCCTGGCTCAAAGATGCCATGCAGTCGATCAATGAAATTGCCTCGTAGCCGAAATCATAAGCTGAGCGAATTGATGTCTCCAGGCACAGGTCTGTCACAAGCCCACCAAAAACAAGTCGATTAGTACCTTGTGCATCTAAAATTTCTTTAAGGTTGGTTTGCTTAAATGTACACATTGTGTTCTTTTGAATGACGATGTCGTCCTCTCTAACATTAATCCCTTCCGCAATACCAGCGCCCCAAGAATCACGCACGAACGCCCCGGCTTGCTTCACTGCTGCTAAAATTCCATAAGGGTTATCACCCATTTCCGAGTAGTCTTTAGAAAAGCACATCGAAGTAAATATAATAGGTATCCCCTGTTTGCGGGCGCTTTCAATACTACGATTGATATTTTGGATGACGTTATTGGCAGTTACGCTATCAACGACTGCAGAGTATAATGCGCCATTCTCAGTTAAAAAGTCATTCTGGCAATCCACAAGTATTAGCGCTGATTTATTCGTATTCATTGAGTGATTTTCCTTACAAGTCTGCTTTAGTTGTTAGTAAGAAAACACTATAAAACTCAGCCAAGCTGCCGTAAGTGACTTGGGTCACTTACGGTTTCCTGTATTTGACAATTCATAGAATGGAATAAACATTAACTCCGGGACCTTTAATAACGCTAGCACTCCAACACGATCTTTCCTACTACTCCCGATTCATTCAAAATCTGGTGCGCCCGATTCGCATCCACCAACGGAATCCGTTCACTCACAATCGGCGCTATTTTCCCTGCCTCTAACAACGAGAGTAACTTGCCCATGTCCTCCTGATAAATACTTGGCCGTTCATTATTAAGATTCCAAATAAAGTAACCTAACATGCCTTTATTTTCTTGATACATATTATAAAAACTAAATCGAGGAGTCGCTAACAGCGCAGGTACAGCCTTCAACAAAGCCAGACGCCCCGATGTTGTTGCCTCGGAAAAACCATACCCAACCACTTTGCCACCAAGTCGCAGTGCTTTGTAGGAACGTCGCCAATTGCTACCTCCAATAGGATCAAAAATGGCGTCTACACCACTCCCTTCATTGGCGGTGACTACTTTAACAAAGTCCTCAGTATTGTAATCTATAGGCACGCCACCTAGGGATCGCACCAAATCATGCTTCCCCTTTGATGCGGTGCCCCACATTTCTAGGTTGTGTAATTTCCCTAACTGCAACAATGCGGTCCCTACACCACCAGCGGCGCCGTGGATTAGAATTTTCTCACCCTCAATTACCCTAGCGACGCGATGTAACAGTTGATACGCAGTCAAGTAATTAAGTACCATAGAAACCGCGTCGGCCTGATCCAAACCGGGAGGCTGTTTAACTACTCTTTCCTGAGGTACATTTAGGTGCGTAGAATAACCGCCAATTTGTGTCAGTGCCACAACAGCACCCCCTTCCCGAATGCCAGTGACTGCGGAACCCACCTTTTCGACGATACCCGCCACTTCATAGCCTGGAGTGACTTGAGGCCCGCGTATACCAGGATAGAGGCCCTCACGTACCATCAAATCGGCGAAAGATACCCCGGCGGCCTTTACTCGGATCTTCACCTCTCCACCAGCTGGAGCAGTTAGCTTCTCTTCTAACAACCTCAGTACTTTCTTACCGCTCTTTTTTACAACAATCATCCGATTATTCATATCTATTCTCCTACTGGGTTATTATGAATCATTCTATTTATGCCTAGCGTTCGAAGGGTAGAAAATCGCGATTCAGGCCGTAGCTTTGATTCTTTATCTACCCAATCCGTAAGCTCCTCTTTCAGGTTTAGCCTTGGATACCTTTCCAACGTTGAATTCACACATCCTATAGGCATATCGGAAAAGCGATTTCCAACAACATCTAGCGAGCTACCGGCTTGCAGGTAATGAGCCTCCCAGCCACATTCTTCTCCTGGAATATCCATATTAAGATGAATGAGAATGGCATTACTGATCTTTTTCGCATTCTTTTCATTGGTGAGCCCCAGCACATCTTCAGCACTCTGGACACCATCAAACGTAAAACACTTGGCCTGCACGCAGCCTCCATGATGCTTCTCCGTCAACCCTAAATCGTGAAGCATCATACTTACATATAGTATTTCTGGGTCCCAGCGACTACCATCCAGTTGACCCAATAACGATGCCCAGATATACGATCGATGGCAGTGATTAACCAACGCCATGGATGAGTCTGACTCCATCTTTTCCATAGCTGTCCTAGCAAATACAGAATCAGGATAAATGATTTTATCGAAATCAATTTTATTAAAAGCTCGTCTCTTTTCAAAGTTTAGAGAGCGATAATAAAAAGTTAATTTTGCTTTCACCGCAGAGATCGCATACAAACTCCGCTCTATTCTAGTTAATCGCCCCTGATTTTGTTCCCACCTATCACCGTCATTCATTGAAATCATCAACTTCCCCTGCGCTGCATTACGTTTGAATCGCTAGAACTGTGTAACATCTTAATGAATCTTCCGGTGGATCTGCAGTGGCATATATGACAACATTCATAGACATATCCGCCACATATAATTAGCCCAACTCTGTGAGATTACGCACCAATGCGAAACGTCGTTCTTTTTGCACTCGAAAATGCTTTTATCTCGACAATATCGGGACCACTGGAGATTTTTTCTAGCGCTGGACTCATGTGGAACTACTTGGCTGGCGAACCCCTCGATCTACAATTTCAGGTGACTGTTGCCAGTCTCCATGGCGAGCCCATCAAGACCCGAACAGGCTTGGTCATTCAACCAGACACTTCCATTTTTGACATAAAATATGCGGACCTTATACTCGTAACGTCCTGCGGAGAGGACATAGAAACCGAACTCTCGCACTACCAACCAGCATTACCCTGGTTGCGGCAACAACATTCTAACGGAGCAATTCTTGGTTCAATCTGCTCCGGTCTTTCATTGATCGCTGCAACGGGTTTATTGGACGGAAAAAGTGCCACCACACACTGGGGAATGGTGGATATTTTCCGAAAAAGATTTCCGGCTATAGATATTAAAGCAGATCAGTTATTTGTTGATGAAGGTGACATCATCACCAGTGGAGGGGGATTCGCGGGAAACGATCTCGCGCTATATTTGGTACAAAGATTTTGCGGAAAAGAACAGTCTAAACAATGCGCAAATGCTTTGCTACTTGACACCAATAGGAGATCTCAGAATCAATTCTCTGGCATATTGCATCATAGAATGCATCAAGATGATCGAGTTCAGGAAATACAATCCTGGCTGGACTTACACTATCAGGATGAAATTAGTTTAGATAGGTTGGCGGAAAAATACAGCATGAGCCCGCGTAATTTCAAGCGTCGCTTTAAAATCGCCAGCGGAGCAACACCACTTGCGTACCTACAAAAATTAAGGATAGAGGTCGCAAAAAAGTTATTGGAAAATAGCGACGTTCAAATTAACAACATTGCAGAGGCTGTTGGATACCTGGATGACAATCATTTCCGAAAAATTTTTAAGCGCCACACCGCATTGACACCCAGGGATTACCGTAATAAACATTCCTAATAGTAAGCGCCTGGGTTCCAGCGAAGTCATCTCATCGCATGGTAGAATCATACCTTAAAACCCTATCAAGCTGAGCAATGCATGTTCACCTTTAAAGACTGACGCACACCGAAACCTATGTGAAAGTAAGATGCTTACTGAAAAAATAATATGCATATTTTCGAAAGATAAACTCTCATACAGCATCCAAAAAACTTTTTTTATTATCAGGGAGTTTGCTAAAGACACCATTACATAGCGCTAACATGTAATCACTCTGTTGAGGTAACGCTAACGTATTTTTTATACTTTTTATCTAGCTCGTCCATAAATCAATGTCTACACTATTATTAATGGTTGATATATCACCTATAGAAAAATCAACGCGACGTATAAGGATGTATCATGCATATATTCCGGATCTTATCAGTTGTTGCATTATTTCTAGTCGGCACGAATATGTCATTGGCGTCTATCCCCTCAGTTCAATTTTACGGAGAATTGGATAATCCATGTCACCCACTATCACTTATCACGTGCGGCCTTCCTTACCCTTCAGATATTTATACTTACGCCGATGCAAATAGTGAGACAGGGTTAAGACTGACTTACCCTGCCGGTATCATCCCAGAACATTTACTGGAAGACATTCCTTCCTCGCTTACGCCACAAAGCGTATTTAACGGTTCTAACGGTTTTTCTGCAGCCACTAGCGTTCTATTTGAAATACGCGAAGCGCCGGACCAAAGCACCTTACCTATTGATGGCGGGGATACTGTTATTGCTTTCAATCTGAAAACTGGTGAGCGTGTTCCTTTGCGTGTACGATATAATAACTATGCACAGTCCACACGAGTAGCAGCGCCCTCTCATGTTATCGAAATTTACCCCCGATCTCGCTGGACGTTTTCGGACCGATACGTTGTTGTGCTTACCAATGCACTTGAGTCGTCTTCTGGGTCTCCATTGGAGCCATCCGTCGGTGTTTTAAAAGCTACATCCGCTGACAATTCTAGGCTTTCAAATTATTATGAACCTATAGTCGCTTTTCTTGAAGAGCAGGGTTTAGCAAGAAGTGATCTGATTGATTTAACTTTTTTTACTGTGCGAAGTGAAGCTGAAGTTACATCTCCAATTACAACCCTCTCTCGTTATGCCCACGAAGAAAATCATCCAATACGGCACTTAGTCGTCACTTATCCTTGGTTCGGATCTATTGGAGCTCATGTCTACGGGGATGTGTACGTACATGATTTTCGAAACAATGATGGCGGCATGGACTATGATCTAACTCATGTGCAGGGGCACTGGATTGGATTTCACCTTGTACTACCTCGTAAAGCAAAAGATCAGCAAGTACCTATTGCTATCTATGGTCATGGATTATCATTACTTAAAGAGTCCGATGCATCCATAGCTAGAACAAACGCAGATTTAGGCATAGCTACAGTATCCATTGACCACCCTAATCATGGTAGTCGCATTTTTTATGATGGGGGTTATGTATTAGCGCGACTAGAGCCAGCTTATGTCCCCATGCTTTCTGGTATGATAATTCAATCATCCGTCGACTTTATGTCTTTGCTAAAAGCCATTACAACTAGTATTGGTGCAATTGACGTATTGCCAAAACGTTCCTGGAATTTATTTGTATCAACACCACGCCACAATGGCGACGGAATTCCCGAGATTAATACCAACAAAATATTTTACCAAGGTACATCCCTTGGAGGCGTGCTCGGTTCAACGTTCGTTGCGTTGGCCCCAAATTTGACAGGTGCATTCTTACAAGTCACCGGTGTCGGTGTCACCAACATTTTGTCGAACTCTCTGCTTTGGGAGGGAGTGTTTAGTCAAATGATGCCAAGCAGAGCCTCTGGTGCGGAAGCTATGTTGTTAAAGTCCGCTATGCAACATGAAGTCGACTACGGTGACGCTATTAATTTTGTTCATTATTTTAGACATCCACCCAACATCTCTACTGCAAAACCAGTTGCCATTGTTGCAGGATTAGATGACGGCGTAGTGCCCAATTTTAGTACTGCTGCTATGGCAGAGATTGCACAAATACCTCAAGTTGGCGAAATATTATTTCCAATTTACGGTGTCAATAAAACCGACGTTTTTGAAGGTGGGTATGGTGTTATGCAGGTTAAACCTTTATTTGATATTCATGGTGCCCTAAGAGGTGTATTTGCACACTTAAGCTCTTCTGGTTCTGAGACGAAAACGATAATGAAGCAGTGGATACGAGAGGTCATATTAGATAAGTAACCAGTCACCCATACTGAGCCGATGATGAACATCAATACTACTCCCACGGACATTAACCATTGCTGTCTGATGTAAAAAACAGTTAGGCGAATTTTGACTTACGCAGCTAAAGCGTAGAATTGATCTGTTGTCTATAAAGAATTCGCCAAGCTTTTCTTCATTTGACCTTTCTTAAGCATCGCAACAAGTTTTAGCCCCGAAAAGTGCTGCGTTAACATACAAAGGATATACTACCGAACAAGCGCTACCGCTTTAATTTGAGCGAATACCTTGTCACCAACAGCAAGCAACAAATGCTGCTTTGAATATAAAGATATTCGCGCAAGTAAAAACTGCGAACCGAGCGTTAGCTTTACAACAGACTGCCCCTTTGACGCGTTATCTTTAATATCTACGATTGTGGTTTCTAACACGTTCAAAATACTAGTTCGCAATGGCCGATCTAAGCAGATACTCACGTCCTTGGCAATAATCCTAAGGCGCACGCTATCCTGGCCACTGAGTGCTGCGAATGGAATTCTAAAAATATTTCCGTCAACATTGATAGATGTTAACAATGCTTTTTCCGAATTGGCTGGGTTATGGCTAGTTACATCCGTTGCATTACCGTTGATACAACACCCTTCTAAAATACTGAATGCATTGGTTTGTTCAGCCAATGGGCTATTGATATCAGCAACCGTTTCTAACAATGGGCCATGCTTATAGGTTTTGCCATCTTCCATTAATACTATAAAATCGGCGAGTCGAGCAACCTCGTCTGTTGCGTGACTTACATAAAGCATAGGAATTGAAAGCGTTCGATGAAGTTTTTCTAAATACGGGAGTATTTCTGATTTACTTTGATGGTCAAGGGCGGCCATTGGCTCATCCAACAACAGGAGTTCCGGCCCAGACAGCAATGCACGAGCAATCGCAACTCTCTGACGCTCACCTCCAGACAGTATACCTACAGATTTATCAATAAGTTTTTCTACACCCAACAAAGATACTGCGTCATCAAATGCTATACGGCGTTTATGCGCATCCGCTCGTTTTGTTCCATAGAGTAGATTTTTTCTAACATCAAGATGAGAAAACAAGTGGCTACGTTGAAACACATAACCGACATTTCGTTTGTGTGTAGGTAATCGGCTATGCAACCAATCAACATCTCCAAACCGTATCGAGCCTGTTACATTTTCTTCTAACCCTGCAATAGCCCGAAGTAACGTTGTTTTACCACAGCCTGAGGGGCCGTAAATTGCTGTGATCCCTTTTGCTGGAGAGCTAAATTGCGCTTGTAACGTAAATCCATTTCTTTTCAAGCTTACGTCGACACTTAACGTCTTTTCGACTTGACTCTTTTCAACTTGACTAGGGTTAGGGTTATCAGGGCTCATGTTAGGACTGCTTCATTTTTTGTTGGCTCATATAAGTAACTAGCAACATAACAAATGATAAACACAATAGCGTTCCTGATAGATAATGCGCCTGTGAATACTCCAAACTTTCAACGTGGTCATATATAGCAATAGATACCACTCGGGTTTCATCAGGAATATTACCACCTATCATTAACACAACACCGAACTCCCCTAATGTATGAGCAAACCCAAGCACACTCGCAGTAAGGTACCCCCTTTTGGCCTGCGGGATCGCTATACTAAAAAAACGATCTACCGGACTTGCTCCTAACGTTGCTGCAGCGTCCATTTGTCGTTTGTCCGTTTGCGAAAATGCATGCTGCAATGGTTGAACTACAAAAGGCATTGAATAGATGACGGACCCAATAACTAACCCTGTAAATGTGAAGTTGAGTGAGCTGATCCCTATAAACGCAAGTAAGTTACCGATTGGGCCATCTGGGCCAAGAGCTAACAATAAATAAAATCCCAATACGGTGGGAGGTAACACAAGAGGCAACGCTACCATTGCTTCTAAGATTCCTTTTCCTTTCCATTTTGTTTGCGTTAACCACCATGCAAAAGGAGTACTGATAACAAGTAATATAGACGTTGATAACAATGCCAACTTCAGCGTAAGCAACAATGCAGACATACTTGCGTCATCCAGCATCAGCAGCACCTACAACACGATATCCATTTTTTTCTATGATGTCGGTTGCCACAGAACCCCTAATAAAATTGACGAACAACCGTGTCGACTCGTTGTCATTGAGTTGTATCGCTTGTTGTTTTATTGGCTGATAGAGCTCTATTGGAATTAAACGGTAGTGATCTGATATCATTTTAAAATGTTCACTTTTTGCTTCTACCACTTTTGGATCAAGTACTTGCGAATGAGCAATAAAACCAAGATCAGCGGTGCCCGACATCAGGAATTGAAACGTCTGACTAATATTTTCACCCCTAATAACCTTTATCTTACTGCCACTACTAGATATAAACCCTTCAGGTAACAGGTTAGCAACCACCTCTTGTGCTGCTCTACCATAGGGAGCAAGCTTGGGATTTGCCATTGCTAGTGTCTTAACACGCTGACTAGCCAGCAACACTTTCAACGCTTCTTTATCAAGCTTAGTCACAACTGATCCGCTAATTTTTGATATCTCAGGCGACCATATCACAAGTGAGCCTACCGCATAGGTAAAGCGAGTTCCTTTTACGCCAACATGCTTATCCTCCAGCAATTTTGGCCTAAGGTCATCAGCGGCAAAAAACAAGTCAAAGGGCGCGCCATGTAGAATCTGCGCGTAGTGCTTTCCTGTTGAACCACCCGATAGCCGAACAGTTCGGCCCGTATCTTGTTGATATGTATCAACCAGCTGTTTCATCGTCGACAGAAAATTCGATGCTACTGCAACAGTTACTTTGTTATCACTGGGCACACCATCTGACGCGGCAGTCGCGCAACCAGCTGTCAGGGCCAAGCACAACAAACCAAACTTAAGACTCTTTACAGTCATTGCCGAAACCCAATTCAAAGGAAAAACATTGTAATATACCACTGTCGTCGCTTTATATACTACAATACGCACTAGATAATCATAACCCCCTCTGGAGACACCCTATGACACTTGAAAACGTTGATGCTGTTGAAGCTGAAATAGAAGAAGGCCTATCTGCTTACATTGATCTGTTGCTTCAAAGAGTTGCATCACCTGTCAAGCGCGCTTACGCAAAACAGTTACTTCTAAATGATTTTAATGCGACATTGCCACGCGGTATTTACATGGATAATGAAATGTTTTTAGAAATTGAAGACGGTCCAGAAGGCGAAGAATAACACTGGCGACCTCAATAGAGATTGATAACCTCATTCATTTATCAATCTCTATCAATGCTAACACTAAGTCAAAGACTTCTAATCTGAATGGCATCAACTCCTGTATCAGCAATAACGTCTGATATAACCACAACTTTGTCACCAGATTCCAACCCCTCTCGCGCTTTAAGCGCCAAAAATGCATTATGCAGAGTTTTTTCCGGCTCGCTACTAAATGTTAAACGATTAGCTATCACGTTTCGGTTGAGAGCAAGAACCCGTCTTGTTCTACTGTCATTGGTGAATGCATAGATCGGCGTTTTGAACGGCCGACAATTGGTTACATAATTAGCCATCAGCCCCCTTCTAGTAATAACCACAATACCAACCGCGCCCAAGGACTCTGCCAGTTCAACGGCTGAATGTGCCAAGTGCTGTTTATCCGTTTCTTTCACTAGGTTTTTGCTAAGATTGAGGCTTTCTTCCTTCTCTGATGTTTGCGCTATCTTGTCCAAATATTCAATACACTTAATAGGGTATTTGCCAACTGTCGTTTCACCAGACAACATAATAGCGTCTACTTCTTCGTAGATAGTATTAGCAACGTCAGTCACTTCAGCTCTAGTTGGGATAGGGTTTTGAATCATAGACTCAAGAAGATGTGTAGCGACGATGCAACGCTTCCCTCTTTCGTGGCATTTTCTAACCAGCAAACGCTGAACATTAGGAAGCTCCTCTACACGAATTTCTACTCCAAGGTCTCCTCTCGCTACCATTACACCGTCCACTTCATTGAGGATTTGGTCAATATTCCTTACACCTTCTTGATCTTCGATCTTGGCGATAATTTTAATTTTGTCTTTTTTATCTCCCAATAAGGCCTTTAATTCCCTTACGTCTGATGCTTGGCGCACAAAAGACAAAGCAATAAAATCAACCTCTTGTGCGATACCAAACTCAATGTCTTCTTTATCTTTTTTAGTGATCGCAGGTAAATTAACGTGAATACCAGGTAAGTTAACGTGACGCCTGCTTTTGAGGGTTCCTCCATCAATAACTTTACACTTCATTGTCTTATCTTTTTTAGATAACACTTGAAGATTAATTAATCCATTGTCGACTGTAATAATGTCATCAATCGCTACCGCATCAACAATATCGTCGTAATTAATGGGGATTGAACTTTCTTCCACTTTGACATTTCTTGCTGCAACAGTAACAACATCGCCATCTTTTAGCTCAATGTTCTCTTTGAGATTCCCTGTACGAATTTCTGGCCCCTGTGTATCTAGCAATAGTGGTATTGGGTATTTGATTTTTTGGTTCAGTGTTTTAATGGATTTAATGATTTTACTATGAGATTCGTGATCACCATGGGACATATTTAAACGGACGACGTCCATTCCAGCCTCTGCCATTGCAGAAAGCATGTCAAAACTGCTTGTTACTGGACCAATCGTACAGATAATTTTGGTTTTTCTCATAACGAAACAACTCTCTTAAATGTCATACATATCTACATCCATAACGTTTTACGTATTGGGATTAAACTTGTTAGGCGATACTATTGTAAGCAGTATAGGCGAAGCCTAGGTGACCAACGTTGGCATTGATCAATTATCGTAAAATATTATGAAAATCACCTACTTGTGGTCAATTGTTGTACATTGACTCAATGCGCCTAATAAGGTAATTTACCGCTTCATTTGGATGTATTTGGCGTATTAAGCCTATCCAATATAGGCACTTATGTTCCAGGCATATATTGTCTGCTAGTATTGTCTACACGTTTGATGAGTTATTCTGCATGCAACCCACATTCCCCTTCACCGCAATCATTGGCCAAGAGCAACTAAAAACAGCGCTCATCCTGTCCGTCATTGACCCTGATCTTGGCGGATTACTCATTAGTGGGCCAAGAGGGTGCGGAAAATCAACCGCAGCACGAAGCCTTGCTGACCTTATTCAGACCCAAGACCATTTTGTGAATTTACCATTGGGTGCCTCAGAAGATCGCGTTATTGGCTCCATTGATGCGCAGAACATTCTTAGCAACGGCGAGGTCTCCTTCTCCCCTGGATTATTGCAGAAAGCTAACAACGGAATGTTATATGTTGATGAGGTTAACTTACTTCCTGATCATCTTATCGACATTCTGCTCGATGTGTCTGCTAGCGGTAGAAATTATGTAGAGCGGGACGGTTTATCACACCAGCATGACGCTCGCTTTGTTTTAATAGGAACGATGAATCCTGATGAGGGGGAACTTCGCCCTCAAATTCTCGATCGATTTGGATTAATGGTGGAACTTCAGGGGCCTTCATCAATTGAAGAGAGAGTTCAAATTACTTCTCGCCGTATTTCCTTTGATCAAAATGCTGCACAATTCAGCCAAGAATACGATGTAAAACAAATAGCACTAAAACAACGCATTGATCGTGCAAAGCAATCTGTTGCCAGCATCACGGTATCGATCAATATACAAACAAGCATCGCAACGCTCTGTCACGACGCTGGTGTTGATGGGCTTCGAGCGGACATTACCCTAACAAGAGCTGCAAAAGCGTATGCTGCATTTGATGCGGAAACAGCCGTTTCAGACCTGCACATTGATGCAATTAAAGAGCTTGTACTCATACACCGAAGAAACAATACAAACAGTTCTGGCCAAGGAAGCGATCAAGGGTCAAAACAGCAACAATCTGAATCTGCCTCTAGCAATGAGCCAAATGAGGGTTCAAATAATTCTCAGCATAATGATCAGGCCAACCCACAAGGTAGCTGGGGTGAACTTACACCCGAATCAGTTGATTCCGCTGATCAGTTGTCATTCAAAGTATCTAAGCAATACCCTGATATCAGCACCCTAAAAAAAAAGTCTAATATAACCGTCTCGTCAACAACATCGCCCGGAAAGCTCTCTAACAAAAATATCAGTCGGCGTCTTGGTGAAAGAGGTTTGGTGAGCACTCAAATTGATTGGTTATCTACCATCATTGATAATCAAGCCAGTAAATCAGAACATTTTTCTCGCTTGCAATATAAACACAAAAGGCCTGGGCAACATCATCTGCACGTGCTGCTTGTTGATACATCATCTTCAACCGTTGGCGGAGAATCCTTAAAAAACACCAAAGGGCTAATTCGTAACATTGCGTCACAAGCCTATCTTAAGCGAGAGTTGTTGTGCATTATTCAATTCGGCAACAACAAGGTGAGTATTGTTCAATCACCACGCCGGCCACCAAAATCATTTGTACCCATACTTAACAAAATAAAAGCCGGAGGGGGCACCCCCCTTAGGAAAGCACTGAAATATACCGAAGCTATATTCCGGCGCTGGGATCAAAATCAACAGCACCCTGCTCGCTCGCTATATTTGTTTACCGATGGACGTAGTAACGACACGGTATCTGACATTAAGATTCGCTCTCCACTAACGGTTATCGATACAGAGAATACATCCTTAAAAATAGGGCGAACTGCAAATATCGCATCGGTACTACAAGGTGATTACTGCCACATCAATTCATACTTAAGCGCTAGTACCACTGCATAACGACTTTCATATAATGAGACGCACATGACCACTGAGCAAGACAAGCACCAGCAAAAAATGAAAAAACGAAAAGAAGTGTTGGACGCTAAAATCGCCAAAGCCACAGAAGAGCGCGGCGTACTAATTTTAATGAAAGGCAATGGCAAGGGTAAGTCTAGCTCTGCATTTGGCACCATGGCGCGAGCACTTGGTCACCAGCAAAAAGCCGGCGTTATTCAGTTTATAAAAGGTAGAAAACACACAGGCGAATTTCTATTTTTCAAAGACCACCCTCAAATTGATTTTAACGTGATGGGTCATGGTTTCACCTGGGAAACACAAGACAAACAAAAAGACATTGAAGCAGCACAAAAAGCATGGGTAAAAGCAACGTCCATGTTAGAAGATCCAACGCTTGATATTTTGATATTTGATGAGCTTAGCTACATGTTCAAATATGGATACCTGGATGTTGCACCTGTCGTTGAGGCATTAAAAAACAGACCTAAACACCAAAATGTAATTATCACTGGTCGCACTATGGCCGTTGAATTACAAGAGATTGCCGACACCATCAGCATTGTTCAAGATGAAAAACACGCTTTTCGCCAAGGCGTGAAAGCACAAGCAGGAATCGAGTGGTAATAATGCAAAGACAAGAAGTTTCCTGCCCTGCCTTATTTATTGGCGCTCCTGCATCAGGCGAAGGTAAAACGACATTTACCGCTGCACTTGCCCGCTACCACCGTAATCAAGGCCGTCGTGTCACAGTATTTAAAACTGGCCCCGACTACCTTGATCCATTGGTATTGGCCCAGGCCAGTGGCCGTCCCGCCATTCAGTTAGATATTTGGATGGCCGGTGAAGAAGCCTGTAAAGAACTGTTATTTGAAGCCGCGAAGATCTCTGACCTTATATTGGTTGAAGGCGTTATGGGGTTATTTGACGGTAAACCAAGCGGTGCTGACCACGCAGAAATATTCAATCTACCTGTCGCTGTACTGATTAAATCAGGAAAAATGGCACAAACATTCGGAGCCGTTGCTTTTGGGTTAGTAAACTACAGGCCAGAGCTTAACATTCACGGAGTCATCGCTAACGGTGTCGCTAGTGTTCGCCACCGCGACCTTATCACCGATAGCATGCCGCCTGATATCAAACTACTCGGTTGCGTCCCGAAACAACCTGATGTTGCATTACCTGAACGTCACTTAGGCCTTGTAAACCCTAGTGAAATTGATGATATTGAAGCTCGCCTCGATGCGCTAGCGAAAAGCCTAGAGGGGACGAACCTCATCGAGTTACCTCCCGTAGTATCTTTTAAAAAAGCTCAGCTTACCGATGTGCCAACATTACTTACAGGCAAAACCATTGGCATCGCCAAGGATGAAGCCTTTAGCTTTATATATGATGCCAATGTAAAAACCCTTGAGGCGATGGGAGCAAAAATCACATACTTCTCCCCTATTCATGATCGTTCAATTCCAACAATCGATGCCATCTGGTTTCCTGGTGGATACCCTGAGCTCTATCTTGATCAACTTGCCAATAATGCTTCAATGATTTCAGAGTTAAAAGCATTACAGGAAGCGGAAACCCCTATGTTTGCAGAATGCGGTGGCATGCTGTATTTGCAAAATACATTTACAAACATTAATGGTGAAAAAACGCCGATGGCCGGAATTTTTCCTGGTAACGGTTATATGCGCAAAAGAGGTGGCTGCCATGGAATGCAAACTGCCCCCCTACCTGAAGGCGACCTTCGCGGCCATGCACACCACAGAACAGCCAGCGATTGTGATTTAGAACCTATTGCTCACGGAAAAAGAATTACCCACCCATCCCCCGGTGAGCCTATATACCGTTACAAAAGCCTTACTGCCTCATATTTGCATTTGTATTTTTCTTCCAATATTCCAGCCATTGCTAGACTATTCTCGAAACAGGAATCCCTATAACCATGTTTGAATTATTATCATTTCCACTGCTGGCTACAGGATTAGGGTTAGGATTATTGCATGCCTTTGATGCAGACCATATTATGGCTGTATCAGCTCTTGCAAGTGACGACAAAAAAACTAAAGCCATCACGCGCTATGCTTCAATGTGGGCTGTTGGGCACGGCAGCGTATTATTGTTGATGGGGTGTGTCGCCATATTGTTTGGTTTAGCATTTCCTAAAGCGCTATCCTTATGGGCTGAATTTTTTGTTGGGCTTATGTTAATCGCATTAGGCTTCTATTCACTTTGGTCTCTTCACAAACAACGACTACAGATCAAAATACACAGTCATGGTGACATCCACCATGCACACTATGTCGTGAAGGAGTCCAATAACCACGATCATCGCCCCCTTTTTGTTGGCGTTGCCCATGGTGCGGCCGGGAGCGCTCCTGCATTGGCATTGTTACCCGCAATCAATCAGCAAAGCGCTGCATCAACGTTACTTTACCTTGTTATATTCTCTCTCGGCGTACTTAGCAGTATGACTATTTTTGGTACGTTATTAGCCTATGCTCAAAAAGGTATGGGACGAATACACACACATCTTGTTGATACGTTTCGGGCAGGTATTTCAATAGCTACGATATTATTAGGTTTCTATTGGATTTCAGCCTAATAATTAAAGTAACGGAAATTGAAATCGTTATTAGAAGAGTTACTAGAACCAATGAGAGAAGAAACAGCAGAAAAGATTGTAAAACTACGCAGTGGCTACACCACAGGTTCCTGCGCAACAGCAACAGCCTACGCTGCAGCATCTCTCCTTCTTACCCAAAAAAAACTGACCTGTTGCTCCATTACATTGCCCAAAGGCAAACATGTCGAATTTGCCATTGAAAACTATTCGACTGAAAACAATCGCGCTACCGCAAGCACCATAAAAGATGCCGGAGATGACCCCGACGTAACCCATGGTGCAACGGTTTTTTCTACCGTAGAGCTAACTTCTACTAAAGGGGTGACGCTTTATGCGGGCGATGGCGTTGGTATGGTAACGAAACCTGGGCTGCCAATACCTGCGGGCGAACCTGCAATAAACCCCATTCCTCGAAAAATGATACGAGATCATCTTGAGAAATTGGCAGAACAGCACTCTTACAATGGGGGCTTTAAGGTTTGGGTTGGCGTAAAAAATGGTAAGCTTTTAGCCACAAAAACCATGAATGCCAGACTTGGCATCCTGGGCGGGTTATCCATTTTAGGTACAACAGGTATCGTTCGACCATTCTCTTGTTCTGCATATATAGCATCAATTCAACAAGGTGTTGATGTAGCCCTCAGCAACGGTGAGCCACACTTGTTTGCATGTACAGGTAATAAAAGTGAAGACGCTGCTGTCCGTATGTTTTCTACTGATATGGTCCCAATTAAAGAAATTGCTCTAATAGAAATGGGGGATTTTATCGGTGCAGTATTAAAGCACATTAAAAAACTGGACGTCTCTGACACAAGCAAAGTCCCTCTAGACCGACTAACAATAGTTGGTGGTTTTGGAAAACTTAGCAAATTTGCACAGGGGCATTTAGACCTTCACAGTAAATCATCCTCTATCGACTTAGGTTTTCTAGCGAATATTGCCCGTGAATTAGGTGCCCCCACAGATACTACCGAAAAAATGAAAGAAGCCAACACAAGCATTGAAGCGTTATCAATTGCGAACAAAACCTGTAGCGGCGTAGCAAATAAAATATGCCAGCTTGGTGCTGCAATCGCTAAAAAGTACATGCCTGACTCCGTAGCAATAGACGTCATTGTTATTGACAAGCAATCTCAAGCACTAGGATCTTGGTCCAGCTCTAGTAATGGGATAACTTAACGTGAAGGACTTCCACTCCGGTTCAATACAAACTAAAGCTTCAGCTAAAATCCTAATTCTCGGAGGCATCTCTGAAGCAAAAAAACTTGCACAACAACTTCACAGCTCCGGTTTTTCACTTATCTATAGTATTCAAGGCGGCGTTCGCAAGCTTAAAGCAGATTATGACGTTGCAGCTGGTGGTTTTTCTCAATACAGCGACACTGACTCACCAAAGGACAGCAGCCTATCAGGGTTAATTAATTTCATAAGGAAAAACCAAATCACACTGTTAGTGGATGCCACTCATCCTTACGCTGATACCATCAGCAATACAGCGTTAGAAACCTCGAAACGCTTAAACATTCCCTACTTACAGTACACTAGACCACCTTGGAACAAAGATGAACTAACTACTGCCCCATTATTTCTAAAGGTTCAGGAGTTGTCGTCATACGAACAAATCCTATCAGTGACACAGGAATTCAATCGATTATTTTGGGCCATTGGCTATAATTCAATCAGCAATCTCACTCATAAGCTGCCTTCTCATCAGCGATGGATATTCAGAACAGCGAAAGAAACTTCGGCTGAGGATCTAAAAAACCTAGATCAAGTGGCCACAGGTATTGATACCATCAAACAAATTGGCCCTTTTAGCGTTGAACACGAAATCGATCTTTTTCAGCAGAAACAAATTGATGCACTTATTTGTAAAAATAGTGGAGGAAATTTCAATGAAGCTAAGCTAAAAGCCGCCTCAGCACTTGATATTCCTGTATTTCTACTAAAACGGCCGAATAAAATTGCAGCAAACTGTCAATATTCTTCGATTGAAACGCTGTTCAATGCGATAATCGCCCGCATATAAAACCGCTAACCACAAAGGCCCCCTTCGATGACTGAAAAAACTAACAAACCTGCAATTCTAGTGGTAGGCCACGGATCTCGTGACGTAGACGGTGTTGGAGAATTTATGAAGCTGGCTGAGCATTTCACTCAGCAACACCCTGATCGATTATGCACTACCGGTTTTCTAGAATTTGCCCGCCCTGTCATCGCTGATGGCGTTGAGAAACTTGTACAACAAGGTGCCAAGGAGATCATTGCGGTCCCCGGCATGCTAATGGCTGCAGGTCACGCTAAAAATGATATCCCTAGCGAATTAAACACAATAATGCAGGAATATGATGACGTAAATATCGTCTACGGTACAGAGTTAGGCGTAGACCCAAAAATGATTCAAGCGGCAGCTGAGCGTATCAAAGAATGCGAATCACAATTTGGTGATGCCTATGATCGTAAAGATACATTACTCGTTGTTGTTGGCCGTGGTGCATCCGACCCGGACGCTAATTCCAATATCACCAAAATCACCCGCATGCTTGAAGAGGGTCTGGGGTTTGGCTGGGCGTTAACCTGCTTTAGTGGTGTTACAACACCGTTAGTACCCGAAGCGCTGGAGCGTGCACACGGGCTTGGATTTAAACAGGTCATTATCTTCCCCTATTTCCTATTCACGGGCCGTTTGGTGAAAAAGATTTATGAATGGGCAGATGAGTATCAAGAGAAGCATACCGATGTAAAAGTGGTTAAAGCACCTTACTTAAATGACCACCCTTTAGTAATGAAAACCTTCGACGACAAGCTGAACAATGCGGAAGAAGGCACTGGAAACATGAACTGCCAATTGTGCCAGTATCGTGTTCAGATTCTTGGGAATGAAGAAAAAGTAGGTCAACCACAAGAAGGACATCACCACCACGTTAGAGGGTCAGGCACCGACGCTGATCATCACCATCACGGCGACCACGGCCACACCCATGACCACTGATATATCCCCTATTGAGGGTCAGCAGTCTTATATAAAAGACCCTCATGCGATAGAGCAAGAGTCCTTTAATCGGATTCGAACACTATCGGACCTAACTGCATTTGATAAGGATCAAGCGCAGATTGCTATGCGGTTGATCCATACTTGCGGTGATCCTGGAATATCTGATGTTATACACATCAGCAAACAGGCAGTAGCATCGGGCTTACAAGCTATCACTAATAATGCCCACGTTTTATGCGACGTTGAAATGGTAAGGCATGGGTTAACGAAACGCTTGATTAAACAGGACGTTCATTGTTATCTCAACGATGAGCGCGTGCCAGACCTTGCAAAACAACAAGGTGAAACCCGCACCATGGCGGCACTGCGTTTCTGGGAACCTCACATAGCTGGTGCTATCGTTCTTATTGGAAATGCTCCCACAGCACTGTTTCGATTAATGGAAATGGTTCAAGCAGGATCTCCTAAACCTGCACTGATCATCGGTGTTCCCGTAGGATTTGTCGGTGCCGCTGAATCCAAAGATGCGTTAATAGAATTCGGCAATAAACATTCAATCCCATATATCACCGTTACTGGTTTTGTGGGTGGAAGTGCAATGACCGCCGCTGCATTTAACGCGCTACTTCGACTTAGTCAAAACATTCGATTCTAATTTATGGCCAATTCCATTACAGCACTGGATATTGTAAGCATGGGGGTAGGAGACATCCTATCCCTACCCTCCAGTGCTTTACGCGCATTAGATGAGGCAGATACAATCCTCGGGGCAGAGCATCATTTTGCTTCGCTAAAGGATACTCCCTGCACAGGAACAAAAGTCCAGTACGCATCGCCCTTCAGCCAAGTAAAATATCAATTATTATCGTTAGAGGGTAAGGTTGTCATTTTGGCATCTGGCGACAGCTTATTTTTTGGTATTGGCCAATGGATAAACACCCACTTTTCAGATTTTAATCCGACATTTCATGTAAATGTATCTAGCATTCAAGCTGCCTGCCATCTAATTTCAAAGCCTTGGCAAACCCTTAATATTTTAACCGCTCACGGGCGGCCCTTGATGAATATTCGCAGTACATTACAAAACAACCGTTTATACGGGTTACTCACCGATAAAAACAGCCAACCCAAAGATGTTGCACTAATACTTCAGCAGGCCGGTTTTACGGATTCAACGCTTTGGATATGTGAGGCGATAGGTACACCTGAGCAACGGGTAACACAATGTTCTGTCAAAGAAATTCTTAACGATGGCGAACAAACAACGAAAACTTCCAACAATATATTGCCAGCTGAGTTTCACCCTCTTCATGTCACAATATTTGAAACGTCTGGCAATGGAAATATTCTCCCAGAATTCCCAGGTATCGCTGACTCATCATTCTCCACTGACGGTGACAAAAAAGGCTCAGGGCTTTTAACTAAAAAAGAAGTTCGCATTAATATCCTGAGTTTATTGCAACCAACGGCAGGCGATATAGGTTGGGATATTGGCGCTGGGTGTGGCGGCGTATCAGTAGAATGGGCTCGCTGGAATCAGGAAGGTAAAGTCTACGGCATCGAATATCACCCTGATCGATTGCACCACCTTCGAGAAAACCAGCAGCGTTTCGGTGTTGCCAACAACCTTAATATCATCGAAGGACGCGCACCCCAAGCATTAGATGGATTACCTAAGCCACAAAAAATATTTATCGGTGGCAGTGGCGGTGAATTAACGTCAATATTATCCATGTGCTGGGAAAGATTGCATATCAACGGCAAGCTTGTCATTGCCTGTGTCACTGAAAATAATAAATCAAACGCCCTAACCTTTGCTCAAGGTTTAAATACCAGCTCTAGTTCTCCAGAGGCAATCACGGAATTTACCCAGGTATCAATAGCGAAAAGTGACACCATTGCCAACCAGCTCATTCTCCGGCCACAACTTCCGGTTTTACTCATTTCAATCACTAAAATTGGACAAGAACATTGAGTACACGTGATATCACATTCTATGGGGTCGGGGTTGGGCCAGGTGACCCTGAGCTCATTACGTTAAAAGCCGCGCGCATTATTAAAAATGCAGATATCGTTGCCTACATTACTAATGTAAAAGGCGAATCTGTAGCAAAAAACATAGCCTCAGATGTGTTACTAGAAGCTAAGTCAGCCCAATTAACCTTGCCTATCGAAATATCAATGTCCATTGGACGCACAGATATCAACAAAGCGTATGATACTGCTTCTCGTGAAATTCTAGCGTTAATGCGGGAGGGAAAAACGATTGCATTTCTGTGCGAAGGTGACCCATTATTTTTTGGTTCTTTCATTTATCTAATGGATAGAATTTCAGCCCAACAGAATTGCAAAATAATCCCCGGAATAACTTCCGTTAATGCAGCAAGCGCTCAACTTTCGACTCCGTTAACTATATTATCTGAAGACATGGCGATCATTTCATCCCGTTCAACGGACCAAAAAATAGCAGACACACTAGCCACCTACGATACAGTAGCCATTCTTAAAGCTGGGCCTCATATGCCACGGTTAATAACACTACTGAAAGCAGCAGGTCGCAAAGAAGATACTCAGTATATAGAATATGCAACCCATACAAGTGAAAAAATAGTCAAAGATGTATCGTTGATATCGGACAATAAAGGGCCTTATTTTTCACTATTGCTGATCACTCGTAAAGAGAGAGAATACCGTTGTGATTGATTCTCTAGCTATCAATCCAGCAATTGCAATCATTTCATTAACAGATGAAGGCAAAGCTCTTGCTGAAAGAATTATCGCATTGCATTCCTCGGAGGAAGCAAGCGACCAACGGTATCTACATCACCACAAACCTAAACCCTTTTCCGATACCGTCATTAACCTATTTAACAATAACCATCGCCTTATCTTTATTTGCTCCACTGGCATCGTTATTAGAACACTAGCAACACACCTAACCGATAAGTATAGGGACCCTGCTGTATTAGTATTAGATCAACAAGGTAAACATGTAATCCCACTACTTTCCGGCCACGAAGGTGGTGCTAATGAATGGGCAAGGTCCCTCGCTAGCTCGCTGGGTGCAACTGCCGTTATCACGAGTGCAGAAAAATACACTCAGCCGGTTTACACTCTGGGAATTGGTTGTGATCGAGGCTGCCCAGTAGAAGATATTGAGCTTTTGGTTGAGAGATCTCTGAGCCAGTTAAAACAGAAATACCCTGATGTAGAAAAAGCATCCATTCAATGCATTGCAAGCATTGACCTAAAAGCAGATGAAGTTGGGCTTTTGGCGTTCTGCAAAAAAGCGTCCATCAACTTGGAGGTATTTCCAGCAACAACACTCCGTACTGTTGAAGACCAACTGAGCTATAAATCTGACATCGTGTTCAAAGAAGTTGGATGTTACGGCGTAGCCGAAGCTGCCGCGCTTATATCTGCATCTGCAGTCACAGGCAATAACGCTGAATTAGTTCTGCACAAACAAAAATCAAAACGCGCAACCTGTTCGGTAGCTCGAAGTTATAAATCAGGCGATAAGCATTAAAGCTATTAAGCTATTAAGCTATTAAGCGAATCTACCATCCCGCTAACAGCAATAACACCAAACACAAGCACACTGTAAACACCTAGAGGTATTATCTTGAGTAAATTGTACGTCATTGGCACCGGCCCTGGTGACCTAAACTGGTTAACACCAGCAGCCAAAGAAGCAATCAACCAATCTACAGATTTGGTTGCATACGGACTTTACCTCAAGCTACTGGGAGAGCTTACCGAAGGTAAGATATGCCACGAGCAGGATCTTGGCGAAGAAATCCAACGAGCTGAAATGGCGCTAAACTTAGCCTCATCAGGCAAAACCACAAGCCTAATTTCAAGTGGTGATATTGGTATATTCGCAATGGCTACATTGGTGTTCGAACTCCTAGATACCCAATCTAAGCCGGAATGGCATGATGTAGATATTCAGGTGCTACCAGGCATATCAGCCATGCAGGCTGCTGCCAGCCGCGTTGGCGCCCCGCTCGGCCATGATTTCTGTGCAATTTCCTTGTCTGATTTATTGACGCCCTGGGAAACGATCCAAAAAAGAATTACCTGCGCTGCAGAGGGCGATTTTGTTATTTCCTTTTACAACCCAGTATCTAAGAAACGAGACTGGCAACTACAAAAAGCGAAAGAAATCATACTGAAAAGCCGACCAGGAAGCACCCCTGTTATCCTTGGTAGAAACCTAACTCGAGAAACAGAAGCAATAACTATCACTACGCTGGAAGCGCTCGACCCGACACAAGTTGATATGTTGACATTAGTTATGATTGGCAACAGTGAAAGTAAAGTCATTGAATCTACTTCAACTAACGGTAATACAAAACAGTGGGTTTACACTCCTCGCGGCTATAGCAAAAAACTTATTTAAAAAGGGATCCTGACATGAAAGTATACTTTATTGGTGCAGGCCCTGGCGATCCAGACCTCATTACCGTAAAAGCCAAACGACTCATAGAACAAAGCCAGGTAATTCTCTATGCGGGTTCACTTGTACCAGAAGAGATATTATCCGGCGCCCGAGAAGATGCCCTTATCTTAGACACAGCGTCTATGGCTTTACCAGCAATCATAGAAGAAATAACAAAAGCCAAAGAAAAGGGTCTAGATGTTGCTCGCGTTCATTCCGGTGACCCTTCTATTTATGGCGCCATTGGTGAACAAATTCGCCAACTAGATAATCTTGGCATCGAATACGAAGTCATACCTGGTGTAACTGCAACGAGTGCATCCGCAGCATGGCTAAATAAAGAATTAACTCTTTCCGGTGTATCGCAAACTGTCATCATGACACGTTATGCAGGAAAAACCCCAATGCCTGAACGGGAAAGCCTGAAGGAACTAGCATCACACGGTGCGACATTAGTGATTCATTTGGGTGTCACGCGAATCCACAAAATCGTGGAAGACCTCATACCGTTTTATGGTGAAGAGTGCCCTGTTGCAGTATGTTATCGCACAAGCTGGCCTGACGCTGATAAAGTGGAAGGCACCTTAGCCAATATAGTAAGCCTTGTTCGTGAGAAAAAATTCACCCGAACCTCTCTTATTATTGTCGGGCATGTCCTTCAGCCTGAGTCCTTTAATGATTCATGGTTATATAACGAAGACAAAGCCCATGTCTACCGTCCAAAAGTAAAGCCAGAAAAGCCAAGAACAGTAAAACGTCCTACTAAGCTTACCTAAGAAAACAAAGCTACGTAAACAATTCAATACGAGAATACATATGAGCACAACAAATATTAATCTCAATAAAATACCTGCCACAATCGTCACTGGTTTTTTAGGTAGTGGTAAAACAACACTTCTTTCTAACATACTTAAAAATGCAAACGGCAAACGTATCGCTGTTATTGTCAATGAATTCGGTGAGCTAGATATTGATGCAGATTTATTGCGAAGCTGTCCGCTCGACTGTGACGATGACGAAAATACAGAGAGCCAAAAAATCGACAGTGGTGTTTATGAACTCGCTAACGGTTGCATTTGTTGCACAGTAGAAGAAGAGTTTTTGCCTGTAATGAAAACATTGGTAGAACGAAAGGATGAAATCGATTACATCCTTATCGAAACCAGTGGACTGGCATTGCCAAAACCTTTGGTTCAAGCATTTAATTGGCCTGAAATAAAAGCGCATTGCACCGTCGATTCTGTCATCACAGTAATTGACGGTCCTGCGGTAGCTGACGGAAGGTTCGCCAACAATCCAGAGCAAATCGCAGCCCTACGCTTAGCGGACGAAAACCTAGACCACGACCCGACATTAGAAGAGTTATTGGCAGATCAACTTAGCGCTGCGGACCTCGTTATAATATCCAAATCTGATTTGCTTGATGACGATAAAAAATCTGTTGTCAGTGACATTGTCGATTCTCGCGTTAATAGCAAAGTTAAAACATTGATGATAGAAAATGGCGTAATCGCGAGCGAGTTGATAATGGGGCTAGAGAAAGCTTCCGAAGATGAAATTGATCATGTTCACACTCATCACGATCATCATCACTCCCACGGTGAGCACCACAAACATGCTCATGATGATTTTGACTCCTTTGTTGTTAAGTTAGGAGAAGTTGACAATGCCAAGTTGCTTGCTGCGCTAAACTTACTTATGGAAGAACTCCCAATTTATCGCGCCAAAGGCTTTGCTGCAATTCCAGGCAAACCAATGAGAAAAGTAATTCAGGGGGTAGGCTCTCGTGTAGATCAATATTTTGATCGCTTATGGCAAAAAGATGAAGTTAGATCAACCAACCTCGTCATCATCGGGAAAGACCTTGATGAAAGCTATGTTTCTGCAAAACTAGCGGAAGCGGAAGTATAATAAATGCATTTACTCGCGGCAAAGCCAGGCGGCTTTTGTGATGAAGAAGGCATCATTGACCTGCAACAAACTCCAGCAGATGTCATAATCCTTTCTGCGCAAGATACACTCATCAACATCCTGGCTAACACCGCGAAACACTATTTCGAAACTGTTTCTATAGCAAGCGCGCAACCAGAGTTTACGTTACGCTTAGCAAACATTTTACACCTTACCAAACCCGCAGCATTTGATCTCTATTTCGAATCAGTACTAAAGCATGCCAAACTTATTATCGTCTCTCTACTTGGCGGTGAAAATTACTGGCCATATGGGATAGAACAACTACGATTGCTAGCGGAACAAAAACAATGTGACATTGTTTTTGTTCCCGGTGATGACGCAGCTGACCCTCAACTAATGGGGTACTCCACCTTTGATCTATGCCGGGACGTCGGACCATGTGATACAAAAAACCATGACATATGGCGTTATCTTAGAGAAGCAGGCGCCAAAAACATTAACCACTTCTTTCGATTTATTCACTACCACTGGTTTGAAAACAAGAAGGGAAGCGAAAAAAACTTTGATGCGCCAGAAGCAATTCCAAATACGCTTTTGTTTGATGCCGTAGATGGTGAAATATCGCTGGCACAATGGAAAGCACGGTATAAATCACAACCAACAGCTACAGATCCAATTGCAACTGGTCTAGCCACAAAAAGCACCGTCGCACTCATCTTCTACAAAAGCCATTTGCAAAGTGGAAATACAGCAGCCTTTGAAGAATTTTCTTCACTACTACATGCTACTGGGCTAATACCACTGACAATTGTGGTAAACAGCCTAAAGGACACTGGCACACGGGACAGGGTTTCAATAATACTAGAACAGTCTGACGCTCAACTTGTTATCAATACAACAGGTTTTTCTGTTTGCTCTCAGGAAAATGCATCTCTAAGCTCCCTACCCACCCTTGATAAAGTTCCATATCACGGCGACCTCCCTATAATTCAAGCCATAGCATCAAGCTCATCTAAAGAAGACTGGCTGGAATACAGCCAAGGTCTCAGAGCACGGGATATGGCAATGAACGTAGCATTACCTGAGCTAGATGGACGCATTATTAGTCGCGCTATAACGTTCAAAGAAACCCGGACACACTCTGATTTGTGCCAGGTTGACCAAATCATTTATCAACTCCACAAAGAGCGAGCTCAATTTGTTGCGTTGCTCGCACAAGGTTGGGCGTCGCTACGCAACAAACAGGATTCCGAAAAACGCATTGCCTTGCTACTTGCAAATTACCCCACCAAAGAGGGGCGCATTGGTAATGGTGTCGGTTTGGATACACCAGCATCAGTCATCACCATATTACAAGCATTAGCTCAGCAAGGTTATTCCGTTGGCGCAATCCCAAGTGATGGCGATAAGCTTATTGATGCACTTCTAGAAAGTGTTACCAACGACTTGGATACACTCAGCCTACGCAAATGTAATCAAAGTATTACTGTAGAAGATTATCTGGGCTTTTTTCATACCTTACCAGAAAAAAACCAATCCGCTGTAATCGAACGATGGGGGCAACCACAACAATCACCAAAATACCGTGCCGGTCGATTAATGATTTCCGGCATTCGGCTCAACAATGTGTTTGTCGGGATTCAGCCTGCGAGAGGCTACAATGTTGATGCAGCTGCTTCTTATCATGACCCTGATCTAGTACCGCCCCATGATTACCTCGCATTTTATTATTGGTTACGAAAACAGTTTAATGTTGATGCGGTAGCTCATATAGGGAAACACGGCAACCTAGAGTGGCTTCCGGGAAAAGCTGTTGCCCTAAGTAACACCTGTTGGCCAGATGCTATATTTGGTCCTCTACCCCACCTTTACCCTTTTATTGTGAATGATCCTGGGGAGGGAGCCCAGGCAAAGCGACGTATTCAGGCCGTTATTATTGACCACCTAATGCCTCCAATGGCTAGAGCTGAAACATACGGTGACTTAGCTGCATTGGAGAATTTGGTAGACGAATATTACCAGGCGTTAGGGCTTGACCCTCTACGAGAAGAGTTTTTACGAAATGAAATACTCTCCCTTCTCGGCTCCAGCGATATTGCAAAAGAGCTTCCTTCATACCATCCTTCAGAGAAAAAAAGTCTAGATACGGAAAACTCTACGATAGACAACTCTGAGCTAAATCAGAGCCCATCTGATAGCGACATCTCGGATACATTACTCGGTGAGTTGGACGCCTACCTTTGTGAATTAAAGGAAGCTCAAATTCGAAACGGATTGCATCGGTTTGGTCAGCTACCAATAAATCAAGAATGGTCTGAAACCCTGGTTTCTTTGTTGCGGCTTCCTCGTGGAACAGGAGCAAAAGATATAGGGCTGCTTCATGCAGCTTGCGAAGACCTAAAACTTAAGAATACCTCTATCAAAAACGATGGTAACACTGCACTGTTTAACCCTTTGACTTTGGATCCGTCTGCACCATGGATAGGTGGAAAGCCGAAATTACTTCTAGATTTACCGGAGCTATCAAATATCAGCTGGCGTACTGAAGCTGATACCAGAGAACGACTTGAAAGCCTTTCATTGTCAATCGTGGAGCGCTTCCTTCATCACGACAAATCATTACGTGAACCTGTTGATCGTTTGGGGTTAATGGGGTTGCCTAGAACACAGGCATTATTTAAGTCGGTAGTAGACTCTTTGCTTCCAGCATTTGAAGCTTGTGGACCGAATGAAATTGATGGTATTCTCGATGGGTTCTCAGGACGCTTTGTACAACCTGGTCCCAGTGGAGCACCAACTCGCGGTCGCCTAGATACGCTGCCAACAGGCCGTAACTTTTATTCTATCGATAATCGATCAATTCCAACCCCTGCCGCCTGGGAACTGGGCAAGAAATCCGCATTAAAGTTAATTGAACGACACCTACAAGAGCATGGTGAATACCCAACACAACTTGGCATGTCTGTGTGGGGAACATCAACCATGCGAACTGGTGGTGATGATATTGCCCAAGCTATGGCATTAATGGGTGTGAAACCCATTAGATCCCCTGGTTCCAACCGTGTCGTTGATTTTGAGGTAATCCCTAGCTTTTTAATGAGTCATCCAAGAGTCGATGTGACTTTGCGGATTTCCGGCTTTTTTCGTGATGCTTTCCCTCAAGTAATCAATTTATTTGATGCTGCGATCAACGCACTGTATGAACATCAAGAACCTGGACACAACACATCTAATAACAACCCAATAAGAGACGCAATCAACAACGAAATTAGCGAACTTTTAGAAGATGGCATAGAAAAAAGTACTGCAATCGCACAAGCAAAATGGCGTATTTTTGGGTCAAAACCTGGTTCTTACGGTGCAGGATTACAAGGACTCATAGACGAACGTCTGTGGGATACAAAAGAAGACCTTGCCCAAGCGTATATTAATTGGGGAGGTTATGCATATAGCCAAGCAGATAAAGGAAAAGTAGCATTCCAAGCCTTTGCAAGCCGGTTATCTGAAATCGATGTCATCATTCAAAATCAAGACAATCGTGAACATGATTTATTGGATTCGGATGACTATTACCAATTTCAAGGCGGCATGGCCAACGCTGTTAAAGTGATGTCAGATAATACGCCCGCGGTTTATCACGGTGACCACTCCAACCCCGCAAACCCAGCCATCAAAACTTTAAAAGAAGAGCTTAATAAAGTCATTCGTTCTCGTGCGCTAAATCCAAAATGGATGAAGGCAATGCAACAACATGGTTATAAAGGTGCATTTGAAATGGCCGCTACTGTTGATTATTTATTTGCCTACGATGCGACGACAGACCTTATTGATGACTATCAATACCAGTCGATAACGGAACAGTATTTATTTGATGAGAAAAACAGGGCATTTCTAGAATCCGTTAACCCTAATGCTATGAAAGAAATGGCTGAACGATTATATGAGGCTATTCAGCGGGGAATGTGGTCTGAGCCAGGTGACTCAAAACAAGCCTTAGAAGATATGATTATCGATATTGAAAACACATTAGAAACTCAACGCTAACATCGCGCTATATCGCATAAACGTGAGATAAAAGAGAAAGGAAATAGCGACAATGAAATCAATAAAGCCTCCACTATCACTACTTTCTCTTCCGAATAGCGCTATTTTTTATTAAACTTTTCTAATTGCTCAGGTGTAGCTTCCTTTTGATATTTAGCTTTCCATTCCGAATAAGGCATCCCATATACCAATTCACGAGCGTCCTCATACTCGCATGTTACACCCTCTTCTTCAGCTGCTGCTACATACCATTTCGATAAACAGTTACGGCAAAAATCCGCTAAATTCATTAATTCAATATTCTGAACATCTTTACGCTCGTCCAAATGAGCAAGCAAACGGCGAAATACCTTTGCTTCAATTATTTCACCTTTGGACACAGTTTCATTGTTTGACATCACTAATTCCCTCTTATGCCGACGTAGGCGTTCTCATCGTTACAAACTCTTCTGCCGCAGTAGGATGTATGCCTATGGTGCTGTCGAATTGTGCTTTCGTTGCCCCGCACTTTAGGGCGATGGCAAGCCCTTGAACAATCTCTCCAGCATCAGAGCCAACCATATGCGCACCCAAAACTTTATCCGTACTGGTCTGTACAACAAGTTTCATATAAGTGCGCTCATCTAGCCCACTTAACGTATGCTTCATATGCTTAAAGTCAGACGTAAACAAAGTGATATCACCAGGGTATTGTTTTTCAGCATCTTCAGCAGTTAAACCTACCGTACCGATGTTCGGCTGGCAAAATACTGCGGTTGCTATATTTAAATAATCAACCTTACGCTTCTGGCCTTTTACGAGATTGTCAACAATAGCCATACCTTCAGCCAGTGCTACAGGTGTTAACTGAAGTCGACCAATAACATCACCAATTGCATATATCGAAGAAACTGATGTTTGATAATAATCATCAACGATGATTGAAGCATTAGGTCGCAATTTAACACCAACAGCTTCCAAACCCAAATTATCAATAAGTGGGCGCCTTCCTGTTGCATAAAGCACCATATCGGCATCAATTTGGCTGCTACCTAATTGCGCTATTAATCTACCATCTTCACTTTTTGTTAGCGTTTCGATGTTGGTATCAAAATGCAAATGAATGCCTTTCTTTAACAGTTCATCCCTAACAAATTCACGTATATCAGTATCAAAGCCACGCAAAAACAATGGGCCACGATAAATAAGATGGGTTTCCACACCGAACCCATTCAATATACCAGCGAATTCAACAGCAATATATCCGCCACCAACAACTATCGCTTTTTTGGGCAAGGTTTCCATATAGAAAAAATGGTTTGAATCTACTGCAAGCTCGCTTCCAGGAAACTCTGGAATAAAAGGCGTGCTCCCTGTAGCTACAAGAATATTTTTCGCAGTATAAACCGTATCGCCTACTTTAACTTCGTGAGGTGAAACAATATTTGCCTCACCCACCACTAAATCAACGCCAGCATTGTCTAGCAGGTCTCCGTAGATACCATTTAGTCGTTCTATTTCACGAGTTTTGTTATCTCGCAGAATATCCCAATCAAATGAAACATTTTTAATCGACCAGCCAAAACCTTCAGCTGCTTCAATTTCTTCACTAATATGTGAACCGTAAACAAATAACTTTTTAGGTACACAGCCCACATTCACACAGGTACCACCCAAGGCTTGCTTTTCTGCAACAGCAACCTTGGCACCCTCAGTAGCAGCCATTCGTGCAGCACGAACACCACCGGACCCTGCACCTATAACAAACAAATCATATTGATAAGACATTGTAAGTTCCTTCGACGTTTATCGACCAGGCTGAGGGTTTAAAATCTCAATTTCAACTCGACGATTAGTTGCTCGACCTTGCTTACTGTCATTGCTTACTGCTGGATAGCGCTCGCCATAACCTACGGATGACATGCGAGCTGTACCAACACCTTGACTAGCGAAGTATTGCATAACAGAGTTTGCTCTACGCTCCGACAACGTTCGGTTAAGGGAGTCACCACCTGAACTATCCGTATGGCCAGCAATTCGAATATCGGTCTTTTTGAATTCGTTAAAGACTAACGCGACAGAGTCCAGTGTTTCATAAAAAGTGGGCATCAACGCGTATTGGCCTGACGGAAAACTGATGTGTCCAGGCATATTTAAGTGAATACCTTCAGGGGTTCGAGTAACACTCACTCCCGTGTCAGCAAGCTTCTGGCGAAGTAAGCTTGCTTGCCTGTCGAAATAGTATCCAGTTCCACCACCCAAAGCCGCTCCGATGACCGCCCCTTTGGCTCTATCCTTTTTACTTGATACCGCAGCACCCAAGACAGCACCTATACCTGCACCTATTGCAGCTTTGCTCACGGTACGCTCTCCGGTATAAGGATCAACTGTACAACCAGTTAATGTTAGAGAGCCTGCCAGTGCGAGTGTTACAAACGTCTTTTTCATGTTTTTTCCATATAAAATGTGGTGTTGTGCTTGGACACCAAGCAAGGGTAAAAAATCCAGGAAGGACTAATAAGTATAATAAACGATAAGAGGAAAAAGGTGGGAAAAACTATAAGGACAAAAGCTACAAAAAGGATAATTAAGGGTGAATGTAAATAAGATTTTACATTCACCCTTAATTATTGGGAGTTTATTTCTAATTAGCTCGCAGTAGTTTCTTCCCTACGACCTTCTTTTCGCCTATCAAGTTCTGGGTTAATGTACTCGGCAGTTGTCTCTGATTCACGCCGATCTTTACCCGTTCGCTCTTCAAGCGATGTTGATATTTTATCGAATATTTCTGTCTTTTTGTTTTCCATGCTACTACCACTCACTTTATCTGTGCTTTGCGACTCTCAATATAGGCTCCCAAAAAATTCCGTAGAGCCAGTTAACGAAAGTAGTATAGACCGTGAATGGACATTTCCCAGTTTTTGACCTCCATCTTAACAAACAGTAACAATAGTTAATAAAACGGTTTACAAAACACCTATTTTGCTTAGTGACTTAGCCATCATCACCCCCTATCACGAAGTTTTAATTTGTCATACTTGCGAGCAGTCGCTTTAGGGTGTAAATTCTGGCCACGCATGCACGATAGTACCAATAAATAATTGGTTAGTTGAAAAAATAACACGGAGTACCATCATTATGGAAAAGACAGCCCTAGTTACTGGAGCCGCTGGCTTTGTCGGACAAGCCCTGGTCTTACGGCTTCTCGACCTGGGTTTTAAGGTAAAAGCCCTAGACCTCCCAGAAAACCCAGTATTTGCAAAATTTATAGACAGCTTGCCAGCATCACGCCTCCCCTCCATCACAGTTTGCCCTGCGGATATAACAGATCCTAACTCGTTAAAAAAGATTGTATCCGGAGTTTCGTATGTGTTTCATACCGCTGCATTACTAAACTCTGTTGCACCACGCTCAACATTTGAATCAGTAAACGTCCAAGGCACCAAAAACATATGTAATGCAGCTTCTGAAGCCGATGTTGAGCGCTTTATTTTGGTATCTACATCTGATGTGTTTGGTATACCCAAATCATCTGAAGTCATCACAGAAGAAACTGAATATCGATCTTGGGGGGAGCCTTATGCGGACACAAAGATCGAAGCATGCAAAATTGTCAAAAGCTTTGAGAAAAGAGGGTTGCTTAACACAACAATAATATATCCAGGCTGGGTATATGGACCAGGTGACCGCCAGTTCTTTCCCGCAGTTATTGAGATGATAAAAGATAAGCACGCTTTCATATGGCACAAAAGCAAACCTTATTGCGTAGACCTTATTTATATTAATGACTTGGTTTCAGCCATAATAGCCGCGGCTGAGTCGCCTGCTGCAATCGGAGAAGATTACCTTATCCTTGATGACAACACCGAAATAACACCGGAACAGTTTTTCCGTCATATAGCAGCCCAACTAAGTATTACATTAAGAGTCCACAAGCTACCATATCCGTTAATGTTCGCTGTAGCATGGGTAGGTCAGCATTTAAAGCAAAGGGGAATCATCAAAAATATGCTGTTAAGCACAACCGACGTTAAAGCGTTTGGCAACAACTTTGAGTTTTCCAACAAAAAAGCCCGTGAAGCGTTAAAATGGGCTCCATCAGTCTCTGCAAAAGAAGGCATTAATATAGCTCTTGATTGGCAGCAGCATCGCCATAACAGTCCAGCTTGAATTAATCACCCGTTGAAAATTTAAGGTATAATCTCCTTTCTAATCATCGTATTTCAAATACTTATGCGGGAAAGCTTTTGCTAAAAGGTTTACTGATACTCATTGGATTTCAATTAGCAGGTGAATTTATATCTGCTCAATTTGGGCTGCCATTCCCTGGTGCGGTTATAGGAATGGGCATATTATTCCTGTATTTACTGATAAAAGGAAACACCCCAAAGCCCTTATCTACAACCTCCACAGCGTTATTCCCGTATATCCCACTTTTTCTAATGCCCGCGTGCGTAGGCGCCATGGGATACTGGTCACTCCTCCAAGAAGAGTGGCTTGCATTGATTGTTGCACTAACGGTAAGCACCATCACAACTATTGCTCTTACTCCTTATATTATGAAGTTTTTTATGTCACGCCCCCTTAACACAAAAAAACAAGTGAACAGGGAGAGTTCAGGTGACTAAACCCTCAATGCCTTCGCTCGCATTAGATTCAATCATTAGTAATCCGTTGTTTGGGGTATTTATAACCCTTTTAGCGTTTAAGTTTGGCCAGTGGTGTTATAAAAAGTCCAAACATAACCCTTTTTTCCAGCCAATGATTATTGGGCTATTCAGTGTATTTGTAACGTTATTAGCATTAGGCTTATCCTTTGACCAATACTTTGCGACAGCACAACCTCTGCATCTAATGCTTGGGCCAGTAACCGTTGCCCTTGCAGTCCCACTTTATGAAAATGTTCAGCGCATCCGAGCTATGCTTGCCCCAATATTAGTTACCGTAATCTTGGCATCCGTTATTACGATTTCTATTACGGCAGTTATTGCATGGATGATGGGTGCCGGACAAACAACACTTCTATCGTTGTTAACAAAATCTATTACTACCCCCATAGCAATGGCAGTTTCTACTGAAATTGGGGGAATCCCATCTCTCGCCGCTGTATTCGTAATATACACCGGAATTATCGGAGTTATTGTAGGACCTAGCCTTCTAAATAAAATGCGCATCACTGACAAGCGCGTTAGAGGCATAACGATGGGTATAAGTGCTCACGCCATAGGTACAGCAAGAGCAATAGAAGAAGACAGAGAAACAGGTGCTTTTTCGGCGTTAGCAATGGGGCTGACCGGATTCATAACCGCGTTTGTTTTACCGTTAATCGTTCTATGGGACTCTCACTAAGACATAACCCTTAATTTAACTCTACTTCGCAGGGCTTTTGCTAGCTTCAAATTGGCCATTTCTAATGGTGTATTTAAAAACAGCGTTCTTTTTTGTTAGCGTAAGAGATGGCAGTGAAAACCTACCTTCTATAACGCCCTTATGTTCGGAAGTTATCTCGATGATAGCTTCCGATGCTTCTGGGAGTTCAAGGGGGTCGCTCCCCTCTATTGCTATTAGCAAATCACCCTTTTTAATATGATACTTCCCTACGCCATCGTATTCACGAATAATGAAGTGAACAAATTGATTCTCCCCCTCACTTCGTATACGCAACTCTGTGGCTAACAAAGCAACCTTGCTTTCCCACCAAACATTATCATTTTGAAGGTAGCGCCTTTTCTTGGTAAACCCATCCTCAAATACAAAACCTATACCTCCCTGAAACTCATAAGTAGGCGCATGATTTTTTTGATAAGATGCAGCTCGTTCAACAAGGTTCTTTTTAGTTATGCGTTTACCCTTATTAAACAAACAGGTTTCGACGTTGCCGTACTTAGTACTACACTCACCAACACCATGCTCTTTATCCTTTGAGAAAGTGCCACGATAGGATTCACCGTTAGCCCTGACGAGAACTCCTTTCCCATGTCGAAGGTCATTTTTATATTTACCAATATATCGTTGTCCACTTCGATAGATGAGCATACCCTCGCCATGCTTAAGGTCAGTTTTCCATTGACCCTCATAGCGCGTACCGCTACGGAATGTAAGTTGCCCTTGACCGTGACGCTTACCAGCTAACCACTCACCTTCATAGTGATTTCCATTGGCATATTGCATGGAGCCAAACCCTTGCCTTTTATTTTGAGTCCATTTGCCTTTGTATACATCTCCGTTAATCCAACGAAAAACGCCTCGCCCTTCTAATTTCCCGTTAACGAATACGCCATCATATTGATCACC
Organism: Gammaproteobacteria bacterium 42_54_T18; assembly: GCA_002163245.1. GTDB lineage: Bacteria > Pseudomonadota > Gammaproteobacteria > Pseudomonadales > Ketobacteraceae > 42-54-T18. The sequence goes on from MAAL01000078.1 coordinate 54,881, forward strand.
ATTGGCCTTAAGTAACTGCCCCCTTCCATTTGGAACCCCCTTAATAAGCTGGCCATCATATTGCTCTCCTGATGGCAAGGTAACGGATTCCAAAAATGCAGGCAACGTTACTTCTTCCGCATAAACATTAGCGCAAAGAAGTGAAACAATTAATGATAAGGAGAAAATAATGTGATGAAGTTTTTTTATTCTAATAAGCAACACGATACGGTCTCAAGTATTTATAACGCTCGGTATGGTATACCAATGCAGTAAAGAAAAGTTAAATATCATTCCTTGATAACGTTTTATTGTTTTTATTCAGTTTTCGACGCAGGCATCCATTCAAAGTCAACATCATACTGCTTCATAAAACCGCCAATGCTAATTATAACTCGGGCCATCGCAATAAATGTATCCGGCATTGTAACCCGATTTGCCCTTAGTAGCTCTAACACATCGGTTAAACGGTCCGATACGCTACGATCTCTCCGATCATCTTCCAAAAAATGCTCGCTGACTTCCTCTAGAACCTCTTGATTTTCACAAACAAAGCCAGCTTTCGCAAATAGCTCTCCCAGGTTGGCCGGGCTAATACCCATTAGTCCAAATAACAATTGACCATACTGCAACGCTTCCTCGCTTGTTAGTGATGCTAACGCACCATAATCAAGTATCGCAATATTTTCATGCTCATCTACAAGAAAATTTCCCGGATGCGGGTCTGCATGATAACTGCAGAATTGTGTTATTTGTTGGATATAACTTGATAGCAAGCGATTTAGAATTGATTTTGCCTTTGCAGGAGACTCATCAATATATTCGGTTAAACGAACGCCCTCTATCCATTCTGTAACCAATATATTTTTAGAACAAAGTTTACCGACCAATGCCGGTATGCGGATGCCTTTTTGATGGTCATGGTTTATAAATGAGCGTAAGTTAGACGCTTCAATTGTAAAGTCCAGCTCCTCCATCGTTAACTTAATAAGCTGATCCGTTACCTGGCGAATATCTATCTCTTTTACAAGGGGGGCAATCACACCAGCCACTGAACGAAAAACAAGGGAATCCTGCTCAAACAGATTAACGACATCAGGTAATTGGATTTTTACTGCCACCACCATTCCGTCTTTTAATACAGCTTTATGAACCTGAGCAATAGATGCTGTTGCTGCTGGTATAACGTCGAATGATTGGAAATTACTATCCCAGCCTTCACCCCAACTTTCAATTATTGTCGGATGAACTTTTTCAAATGGAGCAGGGTTTGCATCATTTTGAAGTTTCTGCAAAACCTTTAAATACTCGAGAGGTAATATATCCGGCCGACAACTGAGAAACTGGCCAAATTTAACCCAAATCGCGCCATTCTCTTTACATAATTCACATATCTTTTCGGCAGATTCGGTATGGGCTTGAGATAGCAGCAGCTGCGCATCGCTATCTGGTAGTAATTTTGCCTTATTGCGCTGCAAACGATAAATCTGCTCAATCGCAATAGCAACTTTAGTCACACCAAGATAGCGATCTCTACCGTCAACAATGAGTGTTTTTGCAACATTTAAGTTGGACTTCAGCGCATCGAGTGTGCTCATAAAAGTGAAACGCCTGCGTAATGAGATGGTATTTACTGGGTCAAAGTGTGAACCAATTCAAACCAATTAGTTAATCCAATATAAAGGAATGCAGGCAATATAACTACCAGGCTTAAAAGAAAAACGCGGCTATTTTGTGTTGAGTTGTAACGAGAAGCCAGATGCTACTGACGGCTCTTAATTTTTGAATAAGCAATCCTCTACAAGCTTATCAACTACTTCAAGGAAATTCGAGGAAGGATCTATAAGTTCAAAGCCTGTATCGTAAAAATCAGGGTTAATATCGTTTTTACACCAACGACTTACCGCCTCAAATTCAACCTCCCTGCTACCTTCTATCGTATCCGGCAATACCATCCGTAATAGCACGTCTTTATCAAGTGGTAAGGCACTATCACTGACCAACATTATGCCGCGCGTACTAATATCCACCAGATTACCCAACAAATCACCCGTTTTGGCATCGTACACACGAAGGTAATAAATCAAATGGCGGCGAGCGACTTTCCGTTGATTAATGTCTTCTACCGTTTTCGATTCCATAATGGCGCCGCTATTAGTTACTTATGATGATACAAATATAGTAAATTGTGCGTAACTGTCTAAGATTTAGCGCATTTTTTTTACCAAAAGCAAAAAAACAACTAATCCCCCCACTGCCCAAGGACATCTACTTCAAATAGAGTGCCTTCAAAACCCATAATTGCTCCTTTCTCAGTGATTTCGTTTACATAAAGATGCTCGTTATAGTAACGCCCCTGCTTTAGGCGTTTACCGTTAATTGTTATGCTCCGAAACCTGTCTTGACTTGAGTACATATGCGATGAGAAGGTTAAATCAGGAATTTGAGTTTGTATTGATTGCGGTAACTCCGATAGTTGAGGTAAATATGCTGTGGATGGTGTCATTTTTGATCGGTATTCTTCTTGAGGGGCCGGCTCTTCTCTATAGGTGCTTTGTAATTTAGCGATAGGATTAACTACGGGCTTTGCCGTTGGCTTAACTTTCGGCCTAACCACAGCTTTCACGATGGGCTTAATGGTAGGTTTAACTGTTGCAGGCTTGGTTACCGGTGCAGTTAACACCTGTTGTTGAGGTGCAGCCTGTCGAATAGGCGTAGGAGGTAAGCCTACTTGAACATTGGGTAGCACATTTTCTTTCACAAGAGTACTAGTCGCCTGCCATGGCGCCCAAATTAGTAACCCTATGATATTCGTAGCTACCAGTACTATTACGCCAATCACCCAAGTTTTATTACCAGAAGAGGCTTCTGCTGTAGGGGTGTAAGTTTGTAATCCGGGAACATCGCCTTTTTTTCGTTCTTCTTCCGATTTCTTTAACGCATCAAGAATATATGACATTACATCGTTTCCCTATTTATAGAAAACGACGGGATGTTTTTATCTGTGTGATTTGATAGCAATATTAGGGTGTTAACGCCTGCTATACCATCAGCCTGCTCCCCTACTTCCTTTTGAAAAGCCTTCAGTCTCTGTACAAGTGCATCATCGTAGAAAGAACGTCCAAGGGACGGGTGCTTCACTCCTTCGTATATATCCAACTGTTTACCTAGCCATTTGGTCATTGGACCTATAGTTCCAGGTTTGAGCGGAGTAACGTATAGTGGAGGCTTTTTCCAGAGAACAACAAAATGACCGCGCCAATGCTTATGCAACTCAGAAATGGACATCTCAACTTCAAAATCATTAACGATAAGCTGAACACTTTCATCAGCAATTGAACGCACAACAACAAAGTGTTTGCCGCCATCAGTATCAAACAGGGTTAAAATAGCCGGAAGTCCAAGATGAGCCACAACACCTACGCTGCCTATTTTACTCAGACAATTAACACCATTTGCTTTTGCGTACTTGCATGCAAATCCATCCTGCCCGGGTCGAAAGTGAATACCCCACAACTTCATCAAACTCACGTAAGATAACTGTTCAGTCAGTTCGCCTTTAGCCAGCAATTCATTGAACCCCAACCAATGACTACTTATTGGCTGGGGTTCAATAGAGGGAGCTAAAGCCTCTTTTTCATCATTGTTTACTACGCCATTTTGATTGTTGGTTTTATTAGTTATTTTACCCACTTTCGGTAACTTGAGACTGGCTGGAGGTCGGTCTGCATGGGTATTTATAATACTTTCTTCTGTAAGATCAATTGGTGCCTGCGTTGCGCTAATGGTTTGTTTTGTTGGCTTACCATCCAAAAAGAGAGTTGATAAAACAATACCCAACGTCAGGCAAGCTATACACAATCCCAATATCGCAATCCAGTTGTTCGACACCACTAGCGATTTAAAAAACGCCTTCTTATCGTCTTTATGAAGAACAAGGCTTTTACCCAGCACTTCCTTAGCTGCTGTTTGCAACAAAGGGCTTTCGATACTTTTCTTGTTTTCAGCATAGGCTCCCAGCAAAGAGCGATCACATACCAAATTAATAACTCTGGGAATACCTTTACTAATGGAATACAGCTTTTGAATGGTTTTTTCAGGGAACAACACTTCAGGAAATGCACAATCAGCTATCGCTAATCGGTGATAAACATAAGGAGCAATCTCTTCTTTTGTGAGCGCATCAAGATGAAAACGTGCAGTTACTCGCTGTGATAATTGACGTAACTCTGGCTTGAGAAAAATGTCTTGTAACTCGGGCTGTCCCAATAAGATTATCTGAAGCAGCTTTTTTTCATGAGTTTCTAAATTAGTTAAAAGGCGAAGCTGTTCAAGAACAGCAGGTGACAAATTTTGAGCTTCATCAATAATAATGACGGTATGCCGACCTTTACTATGCGACCTAAGCAAGCGCTCATTAATGTAATCTGTATAGTCTTTTATTGATAAACTATCACCAATATAACCGATAGAGAGCTCATCGCAGATAGTTTCCAGCAACTGTTCTGAATCAAGTTTAGGATTGAGAATAAAAGCGACATCAACATTCTCAGGGACCTGCTCCAAAAAACAGCGACAAATTGTAGTTTTACCAGTACCAACTTCACCAGTCAGCAGTATAAAGCCACCTTCCCGTTCTACGCCATAAATCAAATGAGCAAGCGCCTCATTATGCTGCTTGCTCATGTATAGATAATGGGGATTAGGGGCAATCGAAAACGGCGCTTCCTTTAAGCCAAAATAGGACTCATACATATCAGATTGCTTCTATCCTTTGAATACAACTTTCGCATTAACAATCCCAGATTCTTTTTGAGAATCGATTGAGATATTGATAACACTGACAGCATTACTAGACTCAAGACTATTTAACCAACGAATTAAACTGTTAAACGGAATATCTTCTACCCACACTCGGAGCTTATCACTACCTTCAGGCTCATAACGTTTTAACGATACTTGAAAACGCCCCGATGTTTGGTTAATCAACGCTAACAACGATTGTCCCGGTTTGCGGCCTTTTGTTTTACTACCTGAACCAGTAATACTTTTTGCGCGATGCTCATTGCTTTTCATCCACTGCAATAGGTCTTGCTTGCCCTTCAACGTTAGTTGAGCCTGGTCAACTGCATTAAAAGCCGGCTTAAGTACCAAAAAAAATCCCATTACTATCACGAGAAAAACAACAAGGCTGTTCAACATAATACGATCTCTTGATGAAATCATTTCATATTGACGTCTTAGCTCACGTATTTTCACGTTCAGGGTGTCAAGTGCCGAAGGGGTATTTGACATTACGAAGCACTCCTAACATTAACACGGGCTTTAACTTTATCGCCATCTTGACTTGCCCGCGCAATCTCGACACTGAGTTGTAAGGTTTCAAGTTTCTTTTTTAAGTTATCTAAGTCGTTAAACCCTGGAGCGGTACAATCAATTTTCAAAAGTCCTTGCACCTGATCAAAGGACATCCTTAAAGGGCTGATAACTTGAGTTTTCTTACCTCGATTCATTTCGTTCATCTTCTCACCTACCTGAGCAAGAAGCGGTAAGAAACTAGCACCCTCACCCCCTGTATTTGCATTCATCAGATGACTCTTCATTTGCTTACGCACATCAAAGATACGTTTATCTCGAGGGAAATACTTTTTATAAAGCGCCTTTGCCTCGCTGTCTGCTTGTAACGCCTGCTGCTCAAGCTTTGACGCTTGTACGTATTGAAACCCAACGAACAAACACATAAAAATAGACAACAAAATCGCAGATGGCTTCCAATTAAATAAGCTAGGAGCACGCTTTAGAATTGGCTTATAAGGACCTACGAGTAAATTGCTTTGTTTAAGACTTGCTGAGTTCAGATTATCGCAAAGATAAACAAACTCTGTTGATTCGATATGCTGTAAATCTAATTCTGTTTCTATATCGACTAAGTGACTGGTAATCTGAGTTTTTAACCAGTTTTCGAAGTTGTCACTTTTGAATTCCTGAGTAACAAGCACTTTTAGCGTATCGGGCGCTGCTATCTGACTATTATCTTCGTCTTTCTCTTGGTCTTTCTCTTGTTCTGGAAATAGCGCATTAAGCAAAATAGGAAGTGCATCTAACTCTATAGACAATGCTTGATATTGGGAGGTACGTGTAATGAGCTGATGCCCATCAGTTACGAACGTCCATTGGCTATCGTTAGCAGGCAAACACAACATGTCGGGGATTATAGCGGTGAGCGGAAGCCCTGCCCTGTCAAATTCATCGACCAATATCTCAACAACCGATTTTCGAATGGACAAAACACCGACATTTCCTTCGCTGTCTCGATCGCCGGGGGTAAAATGAAGCCCTTCGACGTCTTCCCCAATGTTATCTTCAAGCATAAATGGTAACGCTTGAGCGATATGCTTTGTTTGCTTAGACGGGATATTAACCGTTGTTGAGAATACGTGGGACCCCTGAAGAATAAGCACCACATCAAGCCCAAATAGACCGCCTCGAGCATCAAGCAAAAAATCAAGAGCCTCGTCTATTGAACCCGTAGCTGCATCAGCATTAACCACGCCATCAGGCGCTAATAACCACTGAACCTGGGCTTCAGATACCACGTGCTCGGAATCGTCAGTATCAAATCCCTCCTGGTCATCTGAAGTCAATCCCTCGTCATCGGCACTTTCGATGCTAGTGAGGTGCTGCCCTTCCAGTAGTGACTGAAGCGCTTCATCTTTAAGCTGTAAATATAGTGTATCTTTCACGATAGCTTTTATCTTTTGTTTGTGTTTTCAGTAGTATATGCCAGCTTGTGTATTTAAACACCGCTAAATGGGTCTAAATGCTTACGGAGTATAACTTTTACTTTGACATTGGAGGCTGTGGAGCCAGATCGATAAAGAACAGAGTGCATATTTATCGAGCGTTTATCGATCGTAGCCTTAGCTTTTAAGAGGAAAAAATCAGTTTCGAGGCTAAGGTCGTCACGGGCAGGAACCGGTGTACAATTACTAATCAGGGAGCCTTTTCCGGGATCAACAATATCGTCTAGATCACTTTCTTTATCGTATCCACCAGACGCCTGTATAGGTCCGATTGTGTTTGCATCCAAGCAGTACGCTTTAAGTGTTTCATCTGTGGCTGTATTAACATTTAATTTCGTACTCGGGGGCAATAACGCCACATGCGGGGCTAATCTTTCAAGGTCCTCTCTTGTAATTCCAGCTATAAGCATAAGTTCACTTAGGTCGACCAATATTCGATCTGCCGCTGTATAGGCTGGATCTAGTAGCAAATACTCTTGATCTTCATGCCCATCAGTCTCTAGATCATGATTCTCATCAAGCCAATCAACGACTCTAGCAGCAATAGAAGCCGGAGTTAAACTGCTTGAGCTATCAATGGGAATGTGCAAATTCCCCAGTAACTTCACAAACTGAACTACCGAGTCCCCTGCCAGTAGCAACCGATTGATGTTAAACCGCCCTTGCAAATCAGTGATCTCACCCTCTATTACACCCTGCCCTAAAGCAGTTTGAACTGGCGTAGTCCATTGCTCCTCCAAGTCATCAGTACTTGGTGTTTTTTTTATGTCCGCCAAAAAATCTTCAACAAGTACGTATTGTGCTAGAGCCTCAGCGCTTTTGACGTTTTCCTCAGATTGACTCAGCGCTAATAAGGTTCCTGTTCGCGTAATATCGATTCGTTGACGATAAGTCATTTCAACAGCTAAGTACGTAGCCACAGCTATTAGCATAAGGACGGTTATAATAACTGTTCCGCTTTGACTGGCCCTAGGCTTTAAATAAGGCGTCATAAGCACCCAACCTCGTTTAAAGCGAAACCATACCCTGATAAAACAGAATATTTTCTAGAAATCTCGCCATAATCTGACGTTTTAATTTTCATCTCCACAACATCCGGTAGCCGAATGTCATTTTCCTCGTGAAAACCACAGTCCATTATAGCCGACCAACCGACAGGGTTTAAAGGGGGCCATTGGGCGGCATCCTTAAGGCTTCCTGAATCCTCAAAATAAAAAATAAAAGATAATTCCTCAACATTCGTTAACAATACCAGTCCTCTGCTTAAACTATCTTGTGCTCGATCCAGAACATACCAATAATTTCGTTTAAGGACGCCCTCCTCTAACGCATAGCTAACTCTTTGCAACTCACTCCTCTTTCTCGCAAGAAATGGAGGGCTATTCCAACCACTTCGGGTGAACTCTATCGCATCCCCGCTTGATGTTAGTGCATCCAATGGGTTCTCAGAATCAAACTCATCAGTCACGGGCCGAGGTATAATAAAACTAAGATCTTTATGCATGAACGAAAATGCTCGCTGTAATTCAGCAAGCCGTTTTGAGTCCCTATCCGTGATTTCCTTAACCTTACTAAAATTATTAAATACCAAATACATTCCGCCTGCCATTATGGAAAAAATGGCCATCGAAACTAAAAGCTCAATGAGGGTGAAGCCTCTTGTCTTAACCGAAAAGAAAGCGCTCGTGTAATTCATATTATTTCTTGGCCACAAAAACAGTTTCTAAGATTGCAAGCGCTCCCTGTTCTTCGTCACCATCATCCTTTTTAATTTCGATATAAATTTTAATCAAAGCACCCTGAAGCGTTTTCTCCCCAGACGTCTCAACAAGCCAATCCCTTTCCGCGAATTTTACTTTATCAACACGCTTTGACGTTGACGGCACTGACTTATTCAAATTATACGCAGCCTTTAATTCGACCAGCTTATTCTGCGCAACCCAAGTCGCCATCGTTTTATCTTTTAGTCGTGCGGCATTATTAATATTGGACTGAAAAGACCCCGTTAACGCCGTCACTGAGATTGCAAATATCGCAAGAGCAACCATTACCTCAATGAGTGTAAAGCCTTTTTTTGACAACCCAGAAAGCCTAGAAAAAGAATCAGCGCTCATTATCGTCACCAAAATCTATCTTAACTCGCCCTAAGTCATCTCCTTTAACAACCAGCATAATCGAGCTGTCGTATTCCAAAAAGAACTCAGCAACGAACGGCGTCATTTCACCGCTAGAAAGTATATAAACCGATGGTTCATACGTTGTATCTTCTTCAATCTCCGGACCAATCTCATCTAGGTTTAAATTTGTCTTTGTGAGCTCTGTTTCTCCATTGGTCGTTTGGTTCTCTCCTATTTTAACAAACTCACTTTCTTCTAATTCCAATAGGAATCGAACCCCCTCTGGAAGCTCATAACTACGTAAAGTGTTGTCATTTTCGACTAAAACCCACTTAGGCTTCGGTGGTTCAGGAGGTGTTGCTGAAAGGGGTGTCGTAGCCGCGCCCGTAGCCGTTGATGTGGATGCAAGAGTTTCATCAATTTCTTCCCTCCACCACCGTACAAACTGATATCCATCTTCAGTGACAACAATGCCCAGCTCTTGTTGTTGAAAAGAAGCTTCATCTACCGCTTGAGAGACGACGGCCACAAATCTTTGAGCCTCTTTCTTTAAATTTCTTGCAGGGTCATTCGATGTAACATTAAGCGCAGTTAATGCCGTCATGATACCAATAATAATGATCGCCACCATTATTTCGATTAACGTGAACCCCTTTGAATTGGGATTTACTGTCAATGATGGTGATCTCATAGCTATAGGTCGGCCATGGTTATATCTTGGCTAGCACCTTCTCCACCTTCATTTCCATCAGCACCAAGCGAATACAATTCAAACGGTTCGCCGTTAGTTCCAGGGCTAATATAACCGTAGGGGCGTCTCCATGGATCCAACGGCTCTTTCTTTATATAGCCATTGGATGGCCAGCCTCGAGCATTTTCCGGTTTGTTTACTAATGCATCCAGCCCCATATCGGTTGTTGGATAGGTATAATTATCAAGCTTAAACAAATCAAGAGCCTGAGAAATTGTCGAAAGATCTGTTCGTGCCGCTTGGACACGAGATTTATCAACATTATCAAACACGTTTACAGCAACCAGCCCAGCTAACACGCCTAAGATGACCACCACGACCATGATTTCGATTAATGTAAAACCGGCACTTCGTTTTGGTGTCACGGTGTAGTTAACTCTTTTCATTGTTGCCATTTCCTTTTTACTTATCCAATAGAACTATTCATATTAATTACCGGGAGCATTATGGACAATACAATCACCATTACCACCCCTCCCATCACTACCAACATCAGTGGTTCAAACAAGCTGACTATGGTGCTCACGAGATCTTCTAATTCTCTTTCTTGGTTATCCGCAGCTCGGCCCAACATGCTATCCAGTTCACCACTACTTTCACCACTTGCCACCATTTGCATCATCATCGGTGGAAAATAGCCACTTTGATCTAATGAATTAAATAAGGTAGCACCTTCTTTAAGCTTCTCCGCACCCTCTATGACAGCCTCTCGGATACATAAGTTTCCAGAAACCTGACCAGATATGCGTAACGCTTCTACTAAAGGCACCCCACTTTTGGACAATATACTTAACGTACTAATAACCCTGGCAGCATTAAAACCTCGATTGATTTTTCCAATAAGTGGGACCTTGAGAATATTGGCGTGAACCTTATATTTAAACGGTTCGTTCTGTAATGCTTTTTGAAAGCCCATTATTGCTGCTACGATTAGAAGCCCAATAGCCCACCACCAACTCTGAAGAAACTCACTTGACGATATCATCGCCTGTGTGAGTGCAGGCAATTCTTGGTCAGAACCTTCAAATATGCCAACGATTTTTGGCACAACAAATGTCAGCATGCCAACAACAATCAATATACTAAAAATGACAAGAACAACCGGATAGATCATTGCTCCTTGTATCTTTTTTCGGGTTTGGTAACGACTTTCTGTATAATCCGCCAACTGCTCAAGAACCAGATCCAAGTGGCCGGAATGCTCGCCTGCTGCCACTGTCGCTCGATATAAATCGGGAAATGCTTTGGGGTACTCTGTTAACGCCTGCGCTAACGAGTGTCCCTCTACGACCTTGGATCGAATAGCGAGCATCATGCTAATGACTTTTGGCTTTTCACTTTGTTTAGAAACCGCTTTTAATGTTTCCTCTAAAGGGATACCTGCCTGTAATAGCGTTGCTAATTGGCGTGTAAGCAATGCTAGGTCAGAGGCACTAATCGTACCTTTATTGGATACCTTAGCCCCTTTTGTTTGGGTTTTCTGAACGGTAGGTTCAACCGCTAGGGGTACAAAACCTTTTTCCTTTAACTGCTGGCGAACTTGCCTGGGGCTGTCGCCTTCAAGAACGCCTTTTTTCTGCTTGCCATTGGTATCAAGGGCTGTGTAATCAAATGCTGCCAAGCTTTATTCCTCCCTGGTGACCCGTAATACCTCTTCTATGGTGGTAATGCCAGAAATTACATTTCTCGCACCGTCATCCCGAATGCTTCCACCAGATTTTCTTGCATGCTTTGCAAGTTCCTGTTCGCTAGCACCGTTATGCACCATTGTTCTTAATTCTTCATCAAAAATAATCAACTCGTAGATACCTGTTCGGCCACTATAACCGAGATGGTTACATTCCTCACAACCATTTGCATGGTAAAGTGTGTGAGCATCTGCTGTTTCAATTCCTAATACCTGACATTCGCTTTCATCGGGTGTATAGCTTGTTTTACATTCCTTACACAACACTCGAACAAGCCTTTGTGCCAATAAACCGAGCAGACTTGAGGACAAAAGAAACGGCTCAATACCCATGTCATGTAGACGTGTAACAGACCCAACGGCACTGTTGGTATGTAACGTTGATAGCACCAAATGCCCTGTCAGGCTCGACTGAACGGCAATTTCCGCTGTTTCAATGTCTCGTATTTCACCAATCATAACAACATCAGGATCCTGTCGAAGGATTGCCCTCAGCCCTTTTGCAAAGGTCATATCAACTTTGGTATTTACCTGGGTTTGGCCAATACCTTCTAGTTGGTATTCAATGGGGTCTTCAACAGTAAGGATGTTACGTGATTTGTCATTAAGTTGAGATAAAGCTGCATACAGCGTTGTTGTTTTACCTGACCCTGTTGGCCCTGTAACTAAGATGATTCCATGGGGTTTTTCTATAATCCCTGTCATGCGGGACAAATCATTATCAGCCATCCCTAAGTGAGTGAGATTTAGCCGCCCTGCTTGCTTATCAAGTAAACGCAATACAACACGTTCGCCTGCACTACTTGGCATAGTGGAGACACGAACATCAATTTCTCGACCAGCAACCCGAAGGGAGATACGGCCGTCTTGAGGCAATCGTTTTTCTGCAATATCCAGTCTTGCCATAACCTTTATTCGAGAAACGAGAAGTGGCGCTAACGCTCGCTTAGGCTGAACAATCTCTCGAAGCACACCGTCTACACGAAACCTTACTACTAAGCGCTTTTCGAATGTCTCTATATGAATATCAGACGCATTTAATTTAACCGCCTCGGTTAATAATGCATTGATCAGGCGGATTATGGGGGCATCATCCTCCTGCTCCATTAGGTCTTCAGTTTCTGGTACGGATTCTGCCAGACTAGCTAGGTCAAGTTCATCCCCTAGTCCTTCCACCATCTGCATCGCTTCACTTGAATCATTCTCGTAAGCAAGAGTGAGGCGTCTATTAAACTCTGTATCATTTACTTCCGTAAAACGTATTGGCACACCAAGAAACCGTCGAACTTCTGCCACAACACCCACCGAAACACCGTGTTTATAGCTGACTTTTGCATCGATAGGACTAATACCTTCAACCACAACGCCATTACGTTTCGCAAAAGTAAAAGGAAGCCGCTTGTTAAGGGCAGACCTGTCTTCAGCGACTTGGTGTTGTTCTTCTTGCTGCTCTAGTTCCATAGGGGCTCTGATTTTTACGGTAATTTATATCTAAGACTAACCTGTAATAACAATTATGACCAACATAACACCGAGATTCTCCATTAAATGGCTAATATTGCTCATATTTTTTGATTTCAATGATTTTTTATTTATGTGAATTGTAAATATGACCAAAAAACACCTAAACGAGACTATTTTCCCGTGATTCTCTTCAATAAATCGCTATAATTTCGGAAAGTAAAAGCAGAACAATCATTCAATACTAAATAATTTGCTATATAGACGGAAACAATAACAATGTCAGGAACTATACTCGTCACAGGCGGTGCAGGATATATCGGCAGCCACGTTGTACGCCAACTGGGTGAAAGAAACGAAAAAATTATCGTTTTAGATAACTTATCAACAGGCTTTAAAGAGTCGGTATTGTATGGCGAGCTTGTTATTGGCGATACAGGTGATGAAGCTTTAGTCAGTCAGCTTATAGAAAAGCACAACATTGAAACCGTTATTCATTTTGCAGCACATACTATCGTTCCTGAGTCTGTTGAAAACCCATTAAAGTATTACAAAAACAACACCGCCAATACACGTTCTTTATTAGAATGTTGCCAAAAAGGCGGGGTAAAACATTTTATATTCTCTTCTACCGCGGCTGTCTACGGTGAACCTAAAGACTCAAGCGTATCTGAATTAGCTGCAACACAACCCATCAACCCTTATGGCATGTCGAAGCTTATGAGCGAGCACATGATAAAGGACCTAAGCAAGGCAACAGATTTAACTCACGTCATTTTACGTTACTTTAATGTGGCCGGTTGCGATCCTAAAGGAAGACTTGGCCAACGAACTGAGAAAGCTACGCTACTAACAAAAGTTGCTGTTGAGGCTGCTGTTGGGAAACGCGAAAAGGTGTACATATTTGGTACTGACTTTGACACACCAGATGGCACTGGGATTCGCGACTATATCCATGTAGAGGACCTTGCAAGGGCTCATGTAAAAGCACTTGATTATCTGACGTCAAAATCGGAATCAATTACCGTCAATGCTGGTTACGGTCATGGATACAGTGTTCGAGAAGTCTTAGACATGGTTATGAAACTGAATGGCTCACCATTTACTATTGAAGAAGTAGACCGTCGTGCTGGTGACCCCCCTGCGCTTACAGCCATAGCGAATAAGATAAAGGATAGCCTTGGCTGGGAGCCAGAGCACGACAGCTTAGAAGCCATCGTTTCATCTGCTTTAGCCTGGGAAAAGCATTTACTCCTAGAAGCATCTAACAAAGAATAATCGACGTGCCAACCACTGAAACTTCAGGCGCGGGACCTTCAGAAACCATGCATTCAGAGACAACGTTTTCAGAGACAATATTCCCAGACACGCTATTTCCAAGTGACATATCGATTGTGGTCGCTAAAGCGTGGATGGGTGAAACCCCCGCTCTACCCGATGAAGAGAGCTATGTTGCTAACGCCGTTAAAAAGCGAAAACGTGAATTCCGAGCCGGGCGCCACTGCGCTCACGCTGCCATCAATTCATTATTGAACAACAACATTAACGATCAAATTCCTATTAAAATTGCTCCGTCCCGTAAAGCCTGTTGGCCCACAGGGGTCGTTGGCAGTATCTCCCACTCCGGTTCTCACTGCTCAGCTGCTGCAGCAAATGGGTCCAAATACCTATCACTTGGTCACGATGTGGAAGTCGCCAGAGAACTTGAAAGCAATATACACAAAATGATTTGCACAACAACAGAGTTGGCCTTTATTGCTGAACACAACACCTCCAACATACCACTTACCACCATTATATTTAGCGCCAAAGAAAGCATCCACAAAACCTATTCACCCCTTAACGGGCATATGCTGGATTTTTTGGATGCAGAAGTAGAGCTTGATTTAGAAAATCGCCGCTTCAAAGCAAGAATAATCAACCCAGAAAAAAACCCAAAAAACCCAATTTCCTTTCTCGACGGTGCATTTGCCATTAGCAATGGTTACATTTATACGGGCATATACCTAATCGATCCCACTTATATAGAACCTACGTTATGAAAGCAGAGTTCACGTCATTTTTTAACAATACACATATTCAAAAAAAGCTTAACGAACTCGAAAGGCGCGCTAAAGCAACATCATTAAGCGCTCGATTTGCTGCTGATAAAAATCGGTTTGATAATTTCAGTATTGACTTAGATGGCTTACTGTTTGATTTCTCAAAAAACCATATCGATGCTGACACCCTTTCTACTCTCATAGCTGGAGCATCGGATGCTGGTTTAACATCTTTGATCAATGATATGTTTGAAGGCAAAAAAATCAACAACACGGAAGATCGTGCAGTCCTACATACAGCTCTTCGATCCCCTCCAGGAGACAGGCCGTCACACCTTAGCGCCACCATTGAGAACGCACAGCAGAACATGAACACCTTCAGCGACTCCATTCGAAACAAGGCCTGGCTCGGAGCAACGGGAAAACCATTAACACAAATTATCAATATTGGAATAGGTGGTTCAGATCTCGGGCCTGCAATGGCGGTAGATGCATTATCCCACTACTCCGATAAAGATTTTGAGTTTCATTTTGTCTCCAATATAGATCCAACCCATATTGTAGAAGCGTTAGCAAAGTGCACTCCTGAAACAACACTATTGATAGTATCATCCAAATCCTTTTCAACACTAGAAACGCTTAGCAACGCCAAAGCTGCAAAGAATTGGTTGGTTAGCGCATTGGGCCCAGATGCCAACATTGGAAAACACTTTATAGGTATCTCTTCAAACATCGGCGCTGTAACTGAGTTTGGTATTCCCGAAACCAACATCCTACCAATGTGGGACTGGGTTGGAGGGCGCTATTCCCTATGGTCCGCCATTGGGTTGTCACTCGAAATTGCTATTGGTAAGAAAGGATTTTCGGATTTTTTACGGGGTGGCCACTGTATCGACAAACACTTCAGAGAATCACCGTTTGAAAATAACATCCCTGTCCTTATGGCTCTAATTAGCTTGTGGAACAGTAATTATATGGATGCCGATTCAAATGCCGTTGTATGTTACGAGCAATTCCTTCACCGTTTTGTGTCCTACCTACAACAAATGGACATGGAGAGTAATGGGAAAAGCGTGCAAAGAAACGGAGAGCCCTGCCTTTGGAAGACTGCCATACCGCTATGGGGAGGAACCGGAAGCGACACGCAACATTCCTACCATCAACTATTCCACCAAGGCTCTCGCATGGTGCCTCTGGACTTTATCGTCGGAGCCAACAGTCTAAACCCTATTGGTGATCAGCAGGCATTTCTATTTGCAAACTGCTTAGCACAAAGTAAAGCCCTTATGACAGGGCAGGATAAAAACACGATAAAGCAGGATCTGCTTAACAAAGGGTTAAGTGAAGAAGAGGCGGAGCAACTCTCATCTCACAAAGAGATACCCGGTAACCGCCCAAGCAACATGATTGTATACAACAAACTAACTCCTTTTGTACTAGGTCAACTTGTCGCATTATACGAACATAAAGTATTCGTATTAAGCGTTCTTTGGAACATCAATGCATTTGACCAATGGGGCGTTGAACTGGGGAAAGAACTTAGTGGCTCAATTAAGTCCGCCTTATTAAGTAACGATACAGACTTAAATACTGATGCTTCAACACTCGGCCTTATTGCACGCTACAAAAAACAAACGAGCTAAATAACAACGTACAAATAAAAAAGGCGTTCAACACCATATGCTGAATGCCTTTTTATTTGAAAAAATAGTTATTTCTTATAATAGTTCTCATAACAATAATTAGTTGCATCAATATATCCATCGACACTACCACAATCAAAGCGCTTACCTCGAAATTTAAATGCCATTACACATCCATTTTTCGCCTGCTCCAACAAAGCATCCGTAATCTGTATCTCTCCATTTGCACCAGGTGGTGTCTTTTCTAGGATATCAAATATATCGGGGGTTAATATATAACGCCCAATAACAGCAAGATTTGAAGGTGCATCTTCTGGCTTAGGTTTCTCAATCATATTGGTGACACGAAACAAGCCATCCTTTATATTGATACCTTCAACAATTCCATATTTATACGTTTCTTCCATCGGCACTTCTTCGATAGCAACAATACTGCAACGAAATTGCTTATAAAGATTTACCATTTGCCCCATGACACCTTCTTCATCATCAAAACAAAGGTCATCTGCTAGAATCACACCAAAAGGCTGATCGCCGATCATTGTTTTGCCTGTAAGAATAGCATGCCCCAAACCTTTCATCTCTGACTGACGTGTATAAGTAAAAGTACACTCATCAATCACTTCGCGAATCGATTCAAGATATACTTCTTTCCCTGTTCCCTCTATCTGGTGCTCGAGTTCATAATTAATATCAAAATGATCTGCAATTGCGCGTTTTCCGCGCCCCGTGACAAAACCGATATCAGAAAGGCCAGCTTTCAATGCCTCCTCAACACCGTACTGCACAAGAGGTTTGTTAACAATTGGCAACATCTCTTTGGGTTGAGACTTTGTGGCAGGTAAAAATCGAGTTCCATATCCTGCAACAGGAAACAAACACTTTTTAATCATTCTCAAATACTTCCTTTTAAATTAGTTTAATCGTGCGAAGCTCGTAGCTAGCTTAATCTGCTTTCGGGTGCTCTGCAATTTCAATTAACACACCATCTGTACACTTAGGATGGATAAACGCAACTTTAGTATTGTGTGCACCAGGTTTTGGAGCATCTGACAAAAAGATATAGCCTTTTTCTGTCAGCCTTGTCATATCAGCCTGAACGTCATCGCTCTTAAAGCAAATATGATGTAGTCCACCGCCCTTTTTATCCAGATATGTTTGTACCGGGCCTTCTCCATTTAAAGGGTGAACTAATTCGATTTGTGTGCCCGAAATAGGAAAAAACGCAGTTTGTGTTTTTGCAGGCTCAACGGCTTCAGAGCCTTTAAAATCAAGTCCAAAGTCTTCTGCAAAACGTTTTATTGATTTTTCCAAGTCTGGAACTGCTATAGCTACGTGGTCTAGCCCAATAATCATAATGACACCCTAATAGCGAAAATATAAAGACTGCATTCTAGTCGCTTTTCACATCGATAGAAAGCGCAGTAATACCACTCACTTCTTATCTTAATTGTAGTCCGAATCAATGAGATACGTAGACTATGTTACAACTTGACTGCAAATTCACGTGCGTTAATCTGGCAAATTCGTTAATCTTAGCCGCATTTAGGAATAGCCTGCAATACGCAGGATTAAACGCTTGCTTGAACCGAGGTATCTACATGACTGACTCTTCCAACAAACCTAGCTTGGCGGAATGGCACAACTTGGCAACAAAAGAACGAAAAGGCCGAGATCCTGCAGATCTGGTCACCTCTACACCTGAAGGCATTGACATAAAGCCTCTATATACTGCAGAAGATACCGCCAAGTTAGATAATGCAGATACCCTACCCGGATTTGCACCCTATGTTCGTGGCCCAAAAGCCACAATGTATGCGGGACGCCCCTGGACAATTCGACAATATGCAGGTTTTTCAACTGCAGCTGAATCCAATGCCTTCTACAAAAAGAACCTAGCAGCAGGACAGCAGGGAGCATCTGTGGCATTTGATCTTGCCACACACCGTGGTTACGACTCAGACCACGAACGTGTTACTGGTGATGTCGGAAAAGCAGGCGTTGCCATCGACTCTGTCGAAGATATGAAGGTTCTATTTTCCGATATACCATTGGATAAAGTATCAGTATCAATGACTATGAACGGTGCGGTACTCCCCGTTCTTGCAAGCTACATTGTAGCGGCTGAAGAACAAGGGGTCCCACAAGAGAAGCTATCAGGTACCATTCAGAATGATATTTTAAAAGAATTCATGGTACGGAACACCTACATATACCCTCCTAAAGAATCCATGGGAATCATTGCTGATATCATATCTTATACCTCTCAGCACATGCCCAAATATAACTCGATATCCATCTCTGGCTACCATATCCAAGAAGCAGGCGCAGATGCAGCCCTTGAATTAGCATACACCCTTGCTGACGGAAAAGAGTATATCGAATCAGCATTATCCTCTGGGCTTGAAATTGACGCTTTCGCGCCCCGCCTATCCTTTTTCTTTGGAATTGGAATGAATTTCTACATGGAAATTGCCAAATTACGTGCGGCCAGATTACTTTGGGATAAAATAGTTAGCAAATACAACCCGAAAGATGACCGTTCAAGAATGCTAAGAACCCACTGTCAAACTTCTGGGTGGTCATTAACAGAACAAGATCCCTATAACAACGTGGTGCGTACCACCATAGAAGCAATGGCTGCTGTGTTTGGAGGGACCCAATCCCTACATACCAATGCTTTTGATGAAGCTATCGCTCTACCGACTGAGTTTTCAGCGAGAATTGCTCGAAATACCCAGATTATTATTCAAGAAGAAACAGGAATAACAAATGTAGTCGACCCTTGGGGAGGCTCCTATATGATGGAATCCCTCACTCAAGATATAGCAGATAAGGCCTGGGAAATAATCGAGAACATTGGCCAACTAGGGGGGATGGCTAAGGCTATTGAAACCGGCGAGCCAAAACTCAAAATAGAAGAATCTGCCGCCAAGAAGCAGGCACGCATTGATCGCGGTGAAGATGTCATTGTTGGCGTGAACAAATACGAATTAGCCGAAGAAGATGACATTGATGTACTAGAAATTGACAACTCCGCTGTTCGCCTATCACAAATAGCGCGCCTCGATGAAATGAAAGCATCAAGAGACAGTGCAGCTGTAGAGAAGGCCCTTCTCGACCTAGAGAATTACGCAAAAACAGGCGAAGGCAACAGCCTAGATCTAGCAGTCAAAGCGGCAAGGGCAAGAGCAAGCGTTGGTGAAATAAGCTACGCGCTAGAGAAAATTTGGGGGCGCTTCAATGCAAGCTCCAAAACTGTTTCAGGCGTTTATGGCAGCTCATATGCAAATGATAGTGATTGGAATGAGATCTCCTCTGATATCGATGATTTTGAAAAGACCTATGGGCGACGCCCCCGAATGCTTGTTGCTAAAATGGGACAGGATGGCCACGACAGAGGTGCAAAAGTCATTGCAACAGCCTTTGCAGATGTTGGTTTTGATATAGATTTATCACCGCTTTTTTCAACGCCAAAAGAAGTTGCAAAACAGGCCATTGAAAATGATGTGCATGTCATCGGTGTTTCTTCACAAGCAGCCGGCCATAAAACACTGATTCCGGACTTGATTGCCGAACTTAAAGAACAAGAAGCTACAGATATCATCGTAGTTGCAGGTGGTGTAATTCCAAGGCAGGATTATGACTTCTTATACGAAGCAGGTGTCAAAGGAATCTTCGGCCCAGGAACAAAAATACCTCCAGCAGCGAAAGACGTACTTGTAGAAATCAATAAGGCACAGAAATAGCCCAATCATGAGCACTATTAATACTGAAAAGCTTTTGCAAGGAAACCGAAGAGCTCTTGCAAAAGCGATCACCTTAACTGAAAGCAGCCTTGAAGAGCATAGAGAAGAAGCTCAGATTCTGCTCGACTCGATCCTTCATAAAACGGGCAACAGTTTACGTATTGGTATAACAGGTATCCCTGGCGTAGGTAAATCTACGTTCATTGAGGCCTTTGGGCTCCACCTAATCTCCCTAGGAAAAAAGGTGGCCGTGCTAGCTGTTGATCCTAGCTCCCCAATTACAGGAGGAAGCATCCTAGGTGACAAAACCAGGATGGAGCTTCTATCCCAGGAAAATGACGCATTTATACGCCCTTCCCCTACATCCGGCTCTTTAGGTGGCGTTGCACAAAAAACACGTGAAGCCATGCTGCTATGTGAAGCAGCCGGATATGACATCATCATTGTTGAAACCGTTGGTGTAGGGCAGTCAGAATACCAAGTATCTGGCATGGTTGATTTTTTCTTGATACTTATGCTCCCTAATGCTGGAGACGAGCTTCAAGGTATCAAAAAAGGAATATTAGAATTAGCGGATTCAATTGTCGTTAATAAAGCCGACGGCGATAGCCAAATGCTTGCAAAACAAGCCAAGGCTCACTACGAAAATGCTCTTCATTTAGTAAAGTCTCACGAAAAATGGCAACCATCAGTGCTTACCTGTTCGGCCCTCGAAAAGAAGAACATTGATAGTATCTGGCAACTCATTGCTAGCTATTTCGAAGACGACAATTTACAAACATTTCGAGACAGTAAACGTACATCGCAAAACGTAGAATGGATGCAATCCTTAATACACGAGCTGCTAGATTTAAGGTTAAGTAAAGATCCGACTTGCTCAACCAAGAAAGATCAACTTTATCAGCAGGTTAGTAAAGGTAAAACAACCCCTCTCAACGCAGCTACTACGTTAATAGATACTTTGTTTCGATCGAAATAAGGTCAAAAACCGCAGACATAGTATAGTAATTATACTATGTCGATTATTTTATATTGGCTAAATATCGTAAGTGTGAAAAAATACCTTCATATGTATCCGTTTATTTGAGATTACGAGAAAGTTATGAGCACTGATACTCGCAACCAGTCACAACCAACTTCTGCCTCCACCGGTGTAAACCAAGTGACTCGAGCGCTCCCTCCTATTGTTAAACAGGTTCGAGATAATAGCCTAAGCATTCTTGTCAATCAGCTTACCGAGTTCTTTGTCTCATGCGATGATCTGTTTTTTGAACTCGCAGGAAAAGCCGGTACAAATAAAGAACAAAATGATTTCTTCGACACCATGAGAGAAATCAGACTCCGCAAAAAGCAATGTATCAGCCAATTCAAACAACAATTTGAACTGTCATTTTCTTCTTTATCGAGCGTAAAAAAAGCCCCTGCCTACTCAAACAATGAAACATCAACACAATCGTCTTTCGAGGGCCTGGGTTTAGTCGGTAACGATGAAATGGAAAAAAACGTCGCGCTTTCAAGCACAATAAGCAAAGCGCGAAGCGACTGCCAAGAAAGTCTTTATCACCTGGTTTTACGACTTGATTTTCTGATGGCAGATATTGACATCAGCGAATCAAACAACCCTCTAGACCCTGCCCAGATTTGCGAGGCATTCAGTAAAGCCACTGACGTTATTGACCTTACCCTACAAAACCGCATCATATTTTTTAAACAATTTGATCGCATCGTGGCTCGCAAGCTTAACAAGATAATTAACCTTGCAAATGAGCTTCTTATAAACGCTGGTATTTTACCCCAAATCAAGCCCAATACTCGCACACAACAACAGCCCGCCCAGCAAAACAAAAGGAACCCAGTGGCTCCGAGTCACATTGCTGAGCCACCTCAGAATCAAAACGAAATGGGTCAAACACCGAACCAATTGCTGGAATCCCAAATATCAGCTGCAGCTGCACATGTAACTCCAGGCTTCAGCGAGCTCTCTCAGCTCCTCACGAACTTTCAGGCAACGGGAAACTCAATACCAGGATTACTCCCCCGTTTTCAGTTCAATGGGCCAGCAATAGAACAAGATCAACTTATCCAAAGCCTTACATACGCACAAGCTCAACAACCATACGATGTAGAATCCGGAAGAAACTACATTAGAGATATCGTTCAAACTATATTGCAACCATCCAATTCTGACAAAGAGGGCAAATCTTTAGAGGAACCAGATGAGAACGTTATAAATTTGGTAGCTATGTTTTTCGATTTTGTCCTTGATGACCAAAATCTTCCGGTCACAGTACAGGCGCTTATTGGCCGCCTTCAAATCCCAATCCTTAAAGTTGCATTAAAAGATAAGACATTTTTCGAAGACGCCAAGCACCCGGCACGGCTACTCATTAACAAGCTCGCCGAATCCAGTGTGGGGCTCAATAGCGAAGACAAAGAAAAGCAAGACATTCTCTTTTCTCTAATTCAGCTTATTGTTCAAGAAATTCACGATAAATATGACGGCAGTTTAAACATATTTAAAGAACAACTCGCACTACTTGAGTCACAACTAGCAACAGAGCAGCGCCGGGCAAGAGTTATAGAAAGACGAACTAGCGAAGCTGCTCTAGGGCAAGCAAAAACCGAAAAAGCACGAAGCGTTGTGCGAGAAACAATCAGTGAACGCATTAAAGATGCGCCTTTACCCTCCAGCGTTTCTGAATTCCTTGTAAAACATTGGCACAAATTTCTTCTTAGCAACCATCTACGCCACGGTATCCAGTCTCCTGAGTGGCTAGATGCTGTACAAGTCATCGACGACCTCATTTGGGTAATACAGCCACACACCGACAGCAAGTCACAACAACGCGCCACGAGGTTAGTCCCTCACCTCACGGATAGAATTCAAAAAGGTATTAAGAAAGCAAACGCTCAAAACGAGGAATGGAATACATTATTACCAACACTACTCAAAGATCTTGAGCTATCTTGCAAAGGACGATCACAAGAAGTACATCAAGAGAAGCTTAATAAAACACAAAAAGAAGCCCTAGGAATCACCAAGACAGAAGCTGATAAGTCATGGCAACAAATGACTGCACTCGATAGACAGCAAGCCAAGCAAAACGCATTACAATTTGAGTCATTACAAAAAGCAGAAGGTTTACCTATTGGCAGCTGGGTCACGCTAAAAGAGCCTAATCGAAAAAGTATTCGCTGTAAGTTAAGCGCAAAACTTACCGAAACTGATTCTTACGTATTTGTTAATAGATTTGGTATCAAATCTCTGGAAAGAGATAAAAAGGACGTTGCCATGTCTATTCAAAAAGGGTATCTCTGCATCCTTGAATCCGGCCTATTATTTGAACGTGCTATGGATCGCATCACCTCAACATTACGAAAACCCGAAGCAGCCCCATCCTAACCCAAAGGCTGCTACACTCAAATATAGTACAAACCCTAATTTCTGACGCCAAACAAACTTAACTGTAATATCAACGCGATATGCGAATTACCCCCACAAAATTGGAGCAAACAAAATAACGTGTTTTCCCAACACATTAGCAGCCTAAGTTACAGCGGTGGAGCAATACTATTTAGCGTTCTATTTTTAGTTTCCCTTTATACCCTGCACAAACGCCAAACTCACTTCCTTTTATCCGTTGCTGTACTAGGGAATGCATCCTTCAATTTCTTTGTAAGCTATGCTTACACTAACCCAAAGTACCTACAATACATTCCTTTACTTGAGATATTTAAAAATGGAGCCTGGTTTGCCGCAATATTAAGCTCACTAAAAATAGGGTCTTCTGTTCCTATCCCTAAGCGTTTCTACTGGCTTATCCATGGCCTATGGTTGGCCCTGCTTACTCTGAATCTAGCACTATTCTCCAAATCCCAGTACCTAGACCTATCAACTAACCCCATATATATCTGGAATGGGCTCCTGCTTGCTATTCTTGGTTTAGTATCAGTAGAACAGCTATACAGAAACACAGATCAGGAAAGGCACGTCAAGCTTCTGTGTATTTCAGCAGGATCCATTTTTCTTTACGACCTATATCTATTTGCCCACGGACTGGTATTCAAACAGGTTGATTATGACCTTTGGTATGCACGCGGAGCAATTAGCGGAACAAGTGCATTATTGTTAACTATTGGGCTTATCACTTTTCTTAACAGTCCAGTGCAGCGCACCAGCCTGTCAATTTCACGCCCTATTGTATTTTACACAACCAGCTTAACTACCGCCGGCTTTTTTCTGTCTCTAATGGCCGCCGGAGGGTACTACATCAAACTCTACGGTGGCACCTGGGGCATCATATTACAGGTGGTACTTATATTCTCTGCGTGTGTAGCCATCGTTGTTATCTTTGTCTCACGAACAATTAGAACACGACTCAGCGTTGTTATAGATAAAAACTTTTTTCATCATAAATACGATTACCGTACAGAATGGTTGAGGCTGATTCATTACCTTTCCCTTCCCTCGGACGAAGGTGACTTTCATAAACGAGCGATAAAAGCGGTCGCCTCGACTTTTAAAAGCCCAGGTGGCTGTATTTGGGCCGACAATGACAGCGGTGGCTATTGGCCCGTGGCATCACACAACCTTGAATTGCCAAACATGGATATAACCGAACAAAAAGGCACCGATTTTTGTCGTGCATTAAGAGATCAAGAATGGGTATTTTCCCCAGGTGCAGACAGCGAGAACCAGACAAGCAACATGAATGAGATGCTCCCTGGCTGGATATATGAAATCCCTAACCTTTGGATAATACTACCCTTATTAAACGATGATGAGCTAATTGGCTTTATGGGATTAGCTAACCCCCCTCTCGAAACACAGCTTACCTGGGAGGACTTAGATTTACTTAAAACTGTTGGGCGCCAGGTGTCTAGCTACATTGCTAGACATGCATCAGCAGAACAACTTGTCGAGTCAAAGCAGTTTGATGCCTATAACAAACTCACCGCATTTGTTATGCATGATTTAAAAAACCTTATTGCGCAACAAGCATTGGTTGTCGAAAATGCAGCAAAACACAAGGAAAACCCAGCTTTCATTGAGGACGCCATTGACACAATCGACAACTCTGTCAAACGCATGAGTAATTTACTGCAAAAACTACAGCAAAAGGATCAAGTAGGCAGCCCCACTGTAGGCAACCCCACTGTAGGCAAAATCGATCTAAACAAGATACTTGTAGATGCTTGTAAAAAATGCCACGACCGCCATCCAATCCCGTCTCTACGACTAGCTGATGCAGCACCTAAAGTAACCGTCGACAGAGATCATTTTGAGATGGTGATGGTACATCTCATAAAAAATGCTCAAGAGGCAACACCCAAAGACGGCTTTATTGACATAACCTTATCTGTAACTGACAGTTCTGTAAAAATCGAAGTTGAGGATAACGGCGAAGGCATGTCCCAGCAATTCATAAAGGAACGATTATTCAAACCTTTTGACACAACAAAGTCTGGTAAAGGTATGGGGATTGGAGTATACCAAACCAGAGAATTTATAAAGTCTCTTGGTGGAGATTTTTCTGTTGAGAGCACATTGGGCGAAGGGTCTCTTTTCATCCTTCAAATACCACTGCAGCAGCCCGCATAATATTAATCATTCTATTACTAATAAGCACCCAATGAATCAAACCCCAAAAAAACCTAAACTTTTAATCGTTGAAGATGACCCGGGCCTTCAAAGCCAACTTCGCTGGCACTTTGACCAATACGACGTGATTATCGCTGGCGATAGAGAAAATGCAATCGCGGCAATTCGCAGAGAAGAACCTCAAGTCGTCATCCAAGATTTAGGGCTTCCTCCCGATGAAGAAGGTGTAGAAGAAGGCTTTAAAACAATCCAGGATACACTGAAGTTAGCACCAAACACCAAAATAGTTGTAGTTACCGGCTACCACGACTACAACAATGCACTGCGCGCAGTTGCACTAGGCGCCTATGACTTTTATCAAAAACCTGTAAACACAGACACTTTAGACTTAATAGTACAACGCGCTCATCAGATGGCCGCGCTAGAAGAAGAAAATCGACGCTTACAAACCACAGCGCAATCTCCACTGAGTGGAATCATTGCTTCTGACACCAATATGCTAGCGGTTTGTCGAACCGTAGAAAAAGTCTCCCCTGTTGACGTCACCTGCCTTGTTCTTGGAGAATCCGGCACTGGTAAAGAAGTTATCGCTAAGGCTATACATAACCTTAGTCCCCGAGCTAACAAGCGTTTCGTAGCGATCAACTGTGCTGCCGTGCCGGAAAACCTAATGGAAAGCGAACTTTTTGGCTACGAAAAAGGGGCATTTACCGGCGCAACAAAAAGAACCATAGGTAAAGTTGAAGTTGCCAATGGCGGCACTCTATTCTTAGATGAAATTGGTGACATGCCGCTTACTTTACAAGCAAAACTGTTACGTTTTTTACAAGAACGAACCATTGAGCGCCTTGGAGGCAGAGATGAGATCGTTGTTGACGTAAGGGTGGTTTGCGCAACCAACAAAAACCTTACTGAAATGGTCGCGGAGAAAACTTTTCGAGAAGACTTATATTATAGAATTAGCGAAATCGTTGTAGAGCTCCCCCCACTGCGCGACAGAGTAGGCGACAAAATACTGCTCGCACGCCACATACTATCCAAATATTGCGATGCTCAAAATAGAAAAATCAAAGGCTTTACTGCAGAAGCAGCCACTGCAATTGAAAGTTACGAATGGCCAGGCAACGTTCGAGAGCTAGAAAACAAAATCAAACGTGCTGTTATTATGGCGGACGAGAAAAATATTACGGTAGAAGATCTTGCCCTCCCTCACCAAGAAGATCTCTCCATCAACCTTCGACAGGTTCGTCAAGAAGCTGAAAAAACAGCAATCATCAAAGCAATAAACCTGACTGGAGGCCAAATATCATCCGCGGCCAAGTACCTCGGCGTAACAAGGCCCACTCTCTACGATTTAATTAAAAAATATGAAATAAATATTAACGACCAGTAAAAATACATAGGGCCAGCTTTCAATGTGAATTGAAAGCTGGCCCTATTAACGACTACCTACGCCCTCTGCCTATCCCGTAATACGCAAACCCCTTACCTTCAACCATCTCCGGTTCAAATATATTACGACCATCAAATAAGACATTGTTGGATAAATTATCCTCAAGCTGCTTAAAATCCAAGGCCCTAAAATTATTCCACTCAGTCATAATTACCAAAGCATCAGCGTTAATTGTTGCGTCCTCTTTCGTCTTGACCAGTAAAAGGTCCTCACGGTCACCATAAATGCGCGCAGTCTCTTCCATTGCCTTAGGATCAAAAGCCGTAACACTAGCCCCAGCTTCCCACAAAGCCTCCATTAACACGCGACTAGGAGCCTCTCGCATATCATCCGTATTAGGCTTAAACGAAAGGCCCCATAACGCGATTCGCTTGCCAGAAAGCTGACCACCAAAATGCTTTTTGATTTTGCTAAAAATCACCTCTTTTTGAGCATTGTTAATATCATCAACAGCCTTTAGCATCTGAGCGGTATAACCAAAGTCTCCCGCCGTTCGATGGAGTGCCGTTATATCCTTAGGAAAACAGCTACCTCCGTAGCCTGCACCCGGGTAGATAAACTGAAACCCAATACGTGGATCCGAGCCTATGCCCAATCTAACCTGCTCTATGTCCGCACCCACTGCATCTGCAATATTAGACATTTCATTCATAAAGCTTATTTTTGTCGCCAACATTGAGTTAGCCGCGTATTTAGTGAGCTCGGCAGAAACCGTATCCATTACTAGCATTCGATCATGATTACGATTAAAAGGGGCATAAAGCTCTTTCAACAAGGCTGTCGCCTTCTCGCTTTCAGACCCAATAACTATTCGATCAGGCTTCATAAAATCCGACACAGCCGCACCCTCTTTAAGAAACTCAGGATTTGAAACCACATCAAATGAAACGTTAGACCCTCGCTTGCTTAAAGCCTTCTGAATAGCTGACTCGACTTTTTTTGCTGTTCCCACCGGCACAGTTGATTTATCAACAACTACCGTATATTCATCAATATAAGATCCCACGCTATCTGCAACCGATAACACATATTTTAAATCAGCGGACCCATCCTCATCTGGAGGAGTTCCTACAGCAATAAAGACGCACTCTCCGTGTTTCGCTGCCTTCTCTAGATCTGTCGTAAAATCGAGTGTTCCAGCGCTAACACCTTTTAGTACCATATCCGATAAACCAGGCTCATATATTGGAATATCGCCTGCCAACAACATTTCTACCTTTTTTTCATCAATATCCGCACATAAGACATCATGGCCCATTTCAGAAAAACAGGCTCCCGTTACTAACCCGACGTAACCCGAACCGTATATAGATACTTTCACTGACCTTATCCCCTATCCTTATATAAAACACATTAACAATTCAAAAACTTGAGCGTAGTATATTACTGAATGCGCTCAAGTTCACGGTGCAATTCATTGTAAAATCACCGTGCAAATTGATAATGTTATTAAACGCACATATTTGACTAGACGCAATCGCATAATTGCCTGTGAAGCTCCTCACAAATCAACCATTTACTGTTGAATTTGCTTGAGTTAAGCTGCCGACCTTTCTACGATTGTAAGTAAGAAAATGATATTTGTGCTGGAGCAGCCCATGGTTTTACTGAAGAATCTATTTGTAGTTATTTGTCTGGTTAGCTTTTTGTCAGGTTGCGGGGCCTCGGAAAGTGGTACGGATGGAGCCAAGGCAGCTAATATAGAGACTACGGATACGAATGATCCTAATCCGACCGATCCAGAACCTACCCCGGAACCTGAGCCAGAACCAACTCCAGAACCCGAGCCTACTCCTGACCCTGGCCCAACAATCCCAGAGCCCACTCCAGAGCCAGAGCCTACTCCAGAGCCAGAGCCTACTCCAGAGCCAGAGCCCACTCCAGAGCCAGAGCCTACTCCAGAGCCAGAGCCCACTCCAGAGCCAGAGCCTACTCCAGAGCCAGAGCCTACTCCAGAGCCAGAGCCTACTCCAGAGCCAGAGCCTACTCCAGAGCCAGAGCCTACTCCAGAGCCAGAGCCTAATGACGCAACTATTAGCTGGGATATCCCAACGCAACGAGATAACGATGACTTCCTGCCTATGGGTGAAATTCAAGGTTACAAAGTACTCTACTCCAACGAGACTACAGGCGATGAATATAGTTACGATGTAGATTCCGCCTCAACCATAGAAATAACTCTTGAAGATCTATCACAAGGCAGCTGGAAATTTCAGGTAGCTACTATTGATACTGACGGCCTCCAAAGTAGCTACACCGAAGCCGTCTACAAGGAGTTCAACTAACCCCTTACAACATGACATAGCGGAAATAGAGGTTTCGGGTTGCAATAAGGCAAACATATTTGCTAAGTTGCAGGCTTAATGTTGACACAAACCCAACCGAAACCTCTTAAAGGGACTTAACATGCAACTTGTTAGTGCTCGAACCCTATTTCTTCCTCTGATACTTCTAGCAACAATATTCATATCTGGCTGCGAGCCCGCAGTAGAAGATAAAACGAAGTCTCTCTCCCCCATCCTAAGCAGAGCACAAACATACGTTACGCAGGGACAGTACAAAGCAGCAATCATCGAAACCAAAAACGCATTGAGAATATCTCCGCAATCTATAGAAGCCATAACACTAGCAGCCCGCATCAACTTGGAACTTGGCCAATCTAACAGCGCACTTCAGTTGCTTGAACCTCATATAGACTCCAACGACCCAAGGATTCGGCTACTTTTAGCGGAAACATATCTTAGCAGAGGCAAATTTCGCAGCGCACTTAACTACCTTAATTTACCCTACACCCCCTCACCCGCAATCACTAACCAGCAAAAACTAACTTTACACAGCATCAATTTCAAATCCAGCATTTCACTTGGCAATTACTCTGACTCCGCACAAGAGCTTAAATTAGTAAAAGCCCTCTCAAGCACTGACGAAGAAAATGCAGACTACCAGTATCTCAAAGCAACGTTGTTCTTTAAGCAGAACAGGCCTAAAAAGGTCAATGCAGCAATTGAAAGCGCCCTAACATTCAACAATGAACACATAAACGCACTTTTAATGAAATCTGCAATTGCATACAAACAAAACAATCTAGAAGAAAGCGAAGACACTCTGACAACGGCACTTCTTGCTCTTGGGGATTCGGATATACTTCTCCCGAAAAAAGTTAAAATACTTAATGCTTTAATTGACGTACTGTCTTCGCAAGGTCGCTCTAGTGAGGCTTATATTTACACTAAGCTACTCTCGAAGCACAACCCAAAAGCAAATGAAATCAAATCGAAACTCAAAGAGGCTGTAGAGCTTTATACCTCTGGAGATTATGATCAAGCAGAAGCCGTGCTACTGGAGATAAACAAAAACACACCTAATGCACGAAGCCGGCAATTACTGGGCCTGTTGAATATCAAAAAAGGTAACATGGCTGATGCAGAAAGCTATCTATCTGAAGGCTTCGACCCAGAAACAGCAAACACAAAGTCAATATCACTATTAGCACGCACCCAATTACAATTAAAGCAACCCCAAAAAGTTGTTGCAATGCTAAAAGAGGAAGTTAAAGCACGAAACAACGACTCCGAAATTCTTGCTCTCTATGGCCTCGCATCTCTAGCGTCAAACAATGAACAGGAAGGTATCGAGGCACTCAATCAAGCCCTCCAAATATCTCCACAGAAACATCGCTTACGCATAGCCCTGGCAGATTATTACGAATCTATCAACAAGCCAAGCCAAGCCTTAAGCCACCTTGAAAAGGCGTACAGCGCCTTTCCTGATTCAATAGACATACAACAGCGATTATTAAAACAATACCTGAGAATAGAAGCGCCGGTAAATAGTACTGCTTTTTACTCAGCACTAAAAATAAGCCCTTCAGATTCCCGATTGAATTTTTTAGTAGGCGCACTCCAGCTAAAACATGGAAACCAAAAGCAAGCAACGGCAAAACTCGAAAAAGCGCTTTTGAGCGACAAGACCAACATTGATGCCTTATATGCCCTCGCACTTACCAAGCTGTCTGACAAAAAGCCAAAAGAGGCCGAAAAATTATTTTTGCAGATAATCGAGCTATCACCAGAAAACCCTCAAGGCTACAAAGGACTAAGCCAATCAAAGGCTCAGTTAGGGGAAGCTAAAGCTATCGGGCCAGTTATGCTGAAACTAAACGATAAGCACCCAACAAGTAGCGGTCCATCTGAAGTTTTAAGCGAACTGCATTTAAGGAAAAAAGACCTACAGGAAGCGTTGAAATACGCAAAAATAGCGTACCAACGAAATCCAGCATTATTATCATCTAGAAACCAGATTTTAAAAATCCACAATATTCAAACGCAGCAATACCTCGCTAATGGCAAATTAGACCTAGCCCGTGACCAGCTTATCAAAGCACTAAAGATCTTACCCAACAATCTCATGTTCCTATCAGAACTCATTAACGTTGAAATTAAAGCCGGTAACGTTCCTGAGGCAAAAAAACTAGCGGGGCAAGTAGATATGCTAGCACCAAAATCAGCGCTATCACTCGCTCTAAATTCTGATGTTGCGTTCTCTGAAGGGATGCCTGATGTAGCCATGGATTTCATCAATCAAGCATGGGATCTAATGAAAACCGACTCAATAGCTCGCAAGAGGTTTGCCATTCTCGCTCATGCAGATCAAGCGAAAGCAGAGTCCTTTTTGAGCGAATGGATAGCTGCCCTCCCTAAATCCGCAGAGCCGCTTCGCAAAAAAGGCACTATAGAACTAACCAACAAGCATTATGAAAGCGCCTCAGTGTTATTTGAGAAAGCCTCAAAACTAAACCCAAAGGATGCAATCTCCCTCAACAACCTAGCCTGGTTATACCAGCAACAAAACGATACTCGAGCAAAAACAGTTGCGAAAATGGCCCACGATATTGCACCAAATAATGCTGCAATAAAGGACACTTACGGCTGGATCCTATCCCTAAACGGTGAAAAAGCTAAAGCAATTAGCTTACTGAGTGAGGCATCAAAACTCGCACCCAATGACAGCGAAATAAAGAAGCATTTAGAACAAGCCAAACAACAATAGCCTCACCTTTCATTGCCAGCCCCCTCGCCCTCTGCGCTTGCCCTAACACACTTAGACAAACGCAGGGCATATCCCTACACATTGTGTCGATTTTCTTTACGATCACAAAGCAACCAATTTCGCAATCCTACTTAACACCCTGATTCCATTGAGCTAAACCACATTGGCACAGTACATGCTTATACCTATGCAACAATCATTTGTTACTTCCCAAGCTGTAACATACTAGGGGTGCTGGAATTAAACCCCACAATAGGAGATAGGCAGAAAATGAAAAAGACTCTACTTGCGTTAGGTTTAGCGACTCTATGCACAACTGCTAGCGCAGCAGAAATCGTAAATACCACAGGGCTTCAGCAAGGTTTAGACTTGTCTACACAAGATGGCAATTTCTCATACGATCTTAATCTTGATCAGCAGACGCCTGACGAAGCATGGACATTCAACGCAGCGGGAACAGGAAGCGCTGTTATGATGTTTGAATATGCAGGATTTGCAAATTCAAACATCATGGGTATATATGATTTAGACTCTGGTGCGAAATTAGAGCTATTCAGTGGCGCTGCCGATGCAGGCTCTAAGGTTTACCTAAACTTGAATGGCGACACTTTTACAACCGCACTCTTCGATAATAATTTCAATTTTATGGGTCAAAACTCTGCAGACTTTGGTGGTAGTACTGCATTTGGTTTTTATCTAGACATTCCTCACGGCAACACATTCTATTCACAAGCAGCGCTGAATGGCGACCATGATAATAATGGCGAAGCAGATGATCATTTAGCAACATTCCAAGGTAATGGCCAGGAATTTTTGGATTCCAATGGCGATGGAAACTACTTTCAGTTTAACGATGACAACTTTATCCTTGCATGGGAAGACTTGAAATTCGATTCGTCTGACAAAGACTACAGTGACATGGTTGTAATGGTGACTTCTTTTGTTCCCGTAACTGAGCCAGGCACTATCGTATTATTCGGTCTAGGACTAGCTGGTCTTGGAATGGCACGTAAAAGCCAAAAGAAAGCCTAATATCTAATCATAAAAAAGGGCGAATCCTCAGCGAGGGTTCGCCCTTTTTTATGATTTTCAAAAAGTCCCCATATCCCCCCTCATTCTTTGTCTATTATTTAAAGAATTTCTGTCAAAAAGATGATAAAGTCGCATCAATTTTTAACGCTATTTACTATAGAATCAAAGGGATAACCATGGGTAAGTTCAATTCTGTTTGTGTATTGGGACTGGGATACATAGGCCTGCCTACTGCATCACTACTTGGAACCAAAGGTTATAACGTTGTAGGGGTTGACGTTTCACAGGATGTCGTTGACACAATAAACCGAGGCGAGATACACATTGTAGAGCCTGACCTAGATTTACTCGTAAAGTCGGCTGTTAATAGCGGAAAACTTAAAGCATCAACCACACCCTCTCCTGCTGACATATTTATAATTGCCGTTCCAACTCCATTTAAAGAAAATCACAAACCAGACTTATCATATGTAGAATCAGCCACCCGAGCTATAGTGCCTCATATAAAACCCGGCAACCTTGTTATTCTTGAGTCAACAAGCCCTGTTGGCACAACCGACGATGTTGTCGCAAAAATCCTTAAAGAAGAAGGTTTTGACACTAGCTGCGAAGTACACGTTGCACACTGCCCAGAACGAGTATTACCTGGCCGAATACTAATAGAGCTTATTCAAAACGATCGGATTGTGGGTGGCACCTCACAGGCCGCCACTGAAATGGCTGCGTCATTCTATGAAGAATTTGTTAATGGTGAGGTTTTACGAACCGATGCAAAAACTGCCGAGATGTCAAAGCTCACCGAAAATTCTTTTCGAGATGTTAACATTGCCTTTGCCAACGAACTCTCAATCATTTGCGACGACGAGCATATCGACGTATGGGAACTCATTTCTTTAGCAAACAGACACCCTCGAGTAAACGTACTTCAACCAGGACCCGGTGTCGGCGGGCACTGCATTGCAGTTGACCCTTGGTTTATAATAGACAGAGCCGGATCAAAGGCAAAACTTATTCGAGCTGCACGGGAGGTCAATGACAGCAAACCTCAATGGGTCATCGACAAAGTTACCGAAAAGGCAAAAAAATTCAGACGCCCTGTAATCGCATGCCTTGGTCTCGCGTTCAAAGCTAACGTAGATGATTTAAGGGAATCACCTGCTCATGAGATAGTTAAAGCCCTTCAAGCTAAAAACATTGCAGACTTATTGATTTGTGAGCCCAACATCAAAACACACCCTGATTTTGAATTAACGGAATACAATGAAGCTATTGATAAAGCTGATATATTATTGATACTTGTTGATCACAAGGAGTTCAAAACCATACAACCAACTGTCTTTATAGAAAAAATGGTTATTGACACTCGAGGCATCACCAAATAGCACTCAGATAATTCCCGCTCTTGAAACAAGGTATCAATATGTCATCGCCTCAAAATCCTATTAAAGTACTCTCGATTTTCGGAACTCGTCCTGAAGCAATAAAAATGGCCCCAGTAGTAAAGGCCCTTGAGTCCACAGCTGGAATTGAAAGTAAAGTTGCGGTGACAGCCCAGCACAGGGAAATGTTAGATCAGGTCCTTACCCTTTTCAATATAAAGCCAGATTTCGACCTCGATACAATGAAGGCAAATCAAGATTTATTTGATATCACTTCTCGAATTTTAATGGGACTTCGTTCCGTTTTAAATGAATGCAAACCGGACTTAGTTTTGGTTCACGGCGATACCACCACATGCTTTGCAGCAGGCCTTGCAGCTTTCTATCTAGGTATACCTGTTGGTCACGTAGAGGCCGGCCTTCGAACAGGTGACATGAAAGCACCATTCCCCGAGGAAGCCAACAGAAACCTAGTGGGGAGGCTTGCTCAATTCCATTTCGCCCCGACGGAAGGCTCTAAAAGCAACCTACTTGCAGAGAACATCGACAAAACTACCATCCACGTAACCGGAAATACCGTCATTGATGCACTGCTTAAAATCCAGTCCACCATCAATGACTACACTCCTGCTGATTGGCCAAGTTTGCCCAATAAAACAATATCAGCCATACAAAATAAACCTCAAAGATTAATTCTCATCACCGGTCACCGCAGAGAAAACTTTGGCCAAGGTTTTATCGACTTTTGCACTGCATTACAAGAAATAGCGCAACACAATCCAAATTGGCTGCTGGTTTACCCCGTACACTTAAACCCCAACGTTCAAAAGCCCGTCTTTGAGATGCTACACGACTCAAGTAACATCCATTTGATAGCCCCGCAAGATTACCTGCCTTTTGTTTGGCTTCTGGACAAATGTGACCTAGTCATTACTGATTCCGGAGGCATCCAAGAAGAGGCCCCTTCTCTAGGCAAGCCTGTTCTTGTTACCAGAGAAGTCACAGAGCGCCCTGAAGCGGTTACTGCAGGAACTGTAAAGTTAGTCGGCACATGCCCTGATAAAATCGTAAAGAATGCTTTATCTATTTTAACAGATACAAAAATATATTCTGCAATGTCAGAAGCACACAATCCCTATGGCGATGGCCAAGCAGCCCAGCGGATTGTAAATGTCATCCTTGGCATGAAGAAGGCGTAAACTCGAATCATGTCCGACAAACTACCCGCAGATTTAACACTAAAGGCACAGTTAAAACAGTTAAGCATTACAAAAGGTAAGCTTTCTCGCCAAATTGGACAGCTAAAAAAAGCAGGCGAGCCTATTGATAAAGCCTTAATCGATATGAAAACCTTAAGCACCGAAATAAAATCTATCGAACAGGGGCTCAAGGCCCTAAACAAACAATCCAACAAAGCAGATAGAGAACCAAAAGAGCTTTTTCCCAGCCACATAACTTCCCCTGCAACCACTTCTACAGAACACACAAAAGTACAATACCTTACAAAGGAAGTCACTAATTCAGACTTAACGGCCTGGAATGAATACGTTAAAAAGCACAAGGCCAGTTGCGCTTACCATTTATTGGATTTCAAGCCGATTGTAGAGCAAAGCTTTGGTCACAAGGCGCTTTATTTAGCTGCTTATGACCATCAACAACACATAGTTGGGATACTCCCTTTAGTTCATACAAAAAGCCGCATTTTTGGCTCTTACATGACATCAATCCCCTACTTTAACTATGGCGGTCCACTTACTGACAACCCATCCGTCGAATCTCAACTTATACAACATGCAGACCGACTATCTAAAACACTTGGTGCTTCTCATATAGAAATCAGGGAAACAAACCCTAGACAGAATACACCCAGTAAAACAGATAAGATGAGTATGTTTTTGGCTCTGCCTGACTCAAGTGATACTCTCTGGAGCGATATCGGCACTAAGGCCAGAGCACAAATTAAAAAAGGGCTGAAAAACAATCTGGTATTCAAAACAGGCAAGCATGAGCTACTAAAGGATTTCTATAGAGTATTCTCTATCAACATGCGAGATCTCGGTACGCCAGTGTATTCAATATCTTTTTTTGAACACATCCTTTCAAGCAAACTCGATACAACATTAGCCGTCCAATACCATGAAGGGGCTCCAGTCTCTTGCGCCTTTTTAATTGGATACAAGGGGTGCCTTGAAATCCCATGGGCCTCAACACTTCGTTCTGCAAATAAATTAGATTCCAATATGGTTTTATATTGGAATATTCTTAAATTTGCATGCAACAACAAATATTTACATTTTGATTTTGGCCGCTCATCTAAAGACGCCCCTACATTTAAATTCAAAAAACAATGGGGGGCGAGGCCATCTCAACTACATTGGCACTACCTACTACCGGAAGGTGAGGCTCTGCCCAACTTAAACCCCAACAATCCAAAGCTAAAGCTCATAATTTGGTGCTGGACAAAACTCCCGTTATTTATCGCTAATGCATTGGGACCATTTCTAGCCCGATCATTACCGTAAACAGGTCACCCCAGATGAATAAAGTACCCGCCATCAAATCAACACATGTTTGCCACCTGGTTTATAGCTTTGGATTTGGCGGATTAGAACAAGTGATAGCCAATCTAATAAACAACACGAATGACCCTTCAATTACACATACTATTATTAGCCTTACAGATGACCTTGCATTATATTACAAAGTAAAGCACAAGGCTGATATTCACTGCCTTTACAAAAAACCCGGCAACGATATCAAATCTCACATCCATTTATTTAAATTATTAAAATCATTAAAGGTAGACGCACTAAACACTTACAATTTTGGAACACTAGAGTATCAATTTACAGCTTTGTTTGCTGGCGTTAAAAATAGAATTCATAGCGCGCACGGGTATGGCGGTGATGATTCAGGAGGTACCAGCAACAAACGGAATACTTTCACAAAAATCGTATCACTAATTCTGGGCAAGTATGTCACTGTTTCCCCAGATCTAAAAGCATGGGCTATCGACACGGTAAATATTGCACCCAGTAAAGTAGAATTGATACATAACGGCATCAACACTTCAGCATTCAAACCAGCTAAAAAAACCAGCAATGAAGGTATTTTTACAATTTGTACCGTAGGTAGAGCGGACCCTGTAAAAAACCAAGGGTTCTTAATACAGGCCTACGCCTCTGCATTAGAAGCAAACCCCGAGATGCGCAATTCAAAACTGGTAATCGCTGGGGATGGCCCCTCCCTTCCTGAATTAAAATCTCTAGTACTTCATTTGGATCTTGCGCATTGCGTAGAGCTACTCGGCTACCAGGATGACATCCCTGCAATCATGCAAAACTCCGATGTTTTTGTCCTCTCTTCACGTTACGAAGCAATGCCTATGACTATTCTAGAAGCCATGGCTTGCAAACTTCCCGTTATCGCAACCAACGTTGGAGGCACCCCCTACCTGCTAAGCGATAAAGAGGGCTGGCTTGTGGAGAGCAACAATAAAACAGAGCTAGCCAATACTTTCCTGTTTGCCTATTCAAACCCAGCAGAAAGCAATCGTAAGGCGACTAATGGACTGCGCCTTGTAAGGGAAAATTATACCATTGAAAAAATGTGCTCTAGATACAATGAGCTATATAAGCAATTATGATTTATATTTACTACCTAATTAAATCAAAAATCTCGTTGTATTGTTTATCCAGTTTTTGTCGATATTCCTGTCCATATTGGATTATTTTCTTTTTCTCTGACTCAACATTCACCGCTAAAACATCAAATTTAGATTTTAAAGTCTTAGTATCGAAATCATCTAATGGAACAAAGTACTCGCCCTGCTCCATGTCAGTAAGAACGTCAGATGACTTCCGATGGTAAATAACACCAAAGACAGGTTTTTCTGCCAGGAGTGATAAAATAGTGCCATGCAAACGAGTCGCCACAACAATATCGACTGAGTCTAGATACGTCATTAGCTGATCAACCTGTCTGTTACACTGCGTAACTAAACTACGGTCTATACCAGACAATAAACGCTGATCAATGCCGTCAAGGATATCAGTAATTACATTTTCGTCTGTCGGCTGAGTACTGAAAAATTGAACTTGATAACCTTCATCAATGAGTAACTCACAAAAATTAGACATTTTCCCGACATAAGCCTTGTACCTACCATCATCATGTTCACACCAATAACGACTGTCATAGATAGGCATTGGATTTATGGCAACAATAGTCTTATTTGAGGGCGCAATATCACCCGACACACCCTCCTCTTTTACAAACGATAAGCTATGCGCAAGATCAGGATAAACCTTACCGTCAATTGGAAAGATAGTATCTTCAACTAGCTTTTTTGATGCGATATCGCGATACGATAAATAGTCCGCGAATAACAAAGCCACCCTCACTAAAAATTTACTTAAAGGCGCTTCGAGAGGCCCAGCACCGATCGACGTAAACGCAATCCTTGTGTTGGTCAGTTTACAAAGGATACTCCATTTTAATAACGTATAAGGGAACCCCCAAGTCCCCCCAAAATTGTCTAGAAACTGATTTGACCCCGCAACAATAATAAGATCAATGTCCTTTAAGTAACGTTTTGAGTTTGCCAAGAATCCAAACTCTTGACGCCACTTTTTCATTAAGCCAAGTGTACGCCCAGCAATGCTAATTGCATGACCTATCACGGGTAACCTTTTCAGTTGATTTTTAAGCCCTGGAGAATCACCATTACTAATACTAACTGGCGCAGCTTCCTTCTGTATTGCTGGCTGCGTAATAGAGCTTGGCGCAGATCGCTTGATATTACGAATAGGATAAGTATCGATACCATAACGCTCAGCTGTATCATCTGGTTTTACGGAAAGCCCTACGATTTCTGCATCAGGGAAGTGACGCTGAATATTCTGTATCGTCGCAGTAGTAATAGCTTCATCACCTAAATTTTGATTACCGTAATGTCCAAATACACCAATCTTCATAAATCCCTACCCTGTAATTACAACTATCACCTAAAGGTCACCACGGCCACCTTGAATTGAGCTAATTCTACCAGTATTAACAATGACTGGCGAAACATAATTCCCAACCATAATTTTCCACCCACTATATAATCACCGCCCGTAATACGATAGCATCCGCCGTAATCTGAGCACCACTCGTAAATTCACGCTAACAATACGTACTAACAAATGAAACAACTTAGTAAATATCTCATTCTACTGCTTGCAATGTCATCTAGCCTTTTTGCTGCACCCACGCTTTCAGAGCTCAGCTTTGAACATGTAGTTGTAGATCAAAATGGTCCTAGGTCACCATGGGGGAAGGCAATGGGGGACCTGGACAATGATGGCCTTACGGATCTAATAGTAGGAGGCCACAAAACAAATACTCCAACTATTGCACAAAAAATATTACGCAAGCTTGGATTGTGGGATAACAAAAGCATTAAGGGTGATCTAGTTTGGTATCAATCCCCTAGCTGGAAAAAGCACCTGATTTCAAACAAATATAAGATTAGAACCAGTATAAATATTGGAGACCTAAACAATGATGGACACAACGACATTGTTGCAACTACCGACAGCGGGTTAGTCTGGTTTGAAAATCCAGCAAACAATCACCACTTAAAACAGTGGAAAGCTCAGCTCATAGATACAAATAAGTACCATGATGTGATTATTAGCGACTTAGATTTAGATGGGGACTTGGACTTAGTCACTCGAAATCAGAGTTTATTTGGACACAATGATGGGAATTCCATAAATTTATATTATCAGGACCTCAGCTCACTAAACTCCGAAAAAAAGTGGAAAAGGACCTCCATCAAAATAAATCACGGAGAAGGCCTGGCTGTTAACAAGATCAACAATGATGCATACCCCGACATCATTGTTGATCAAATGTGGCTTAAAAACCCTGGGCAATCCAAAACTGATCCATGGCTCCACTACCGGTACACCGACTCCTGGACATGGCAGCATGTCAGCATTAGCGTGGCGGACATTAACAATGATAGGCGAAACGATATTATATTGACTCCGTCAGAGCAAGAAGGCCAGCATTACCGTATCTCATGGTTTTTAGCTCCAGAAAACCCAACCAAATTATGGACAGAGAACGTGATTGACTCCCATGTAGAAGCCATGCACCACGCTATCCAAGCCCGTGATTATGACAAAGATGGCAACGTCGACATTTTAACCTCAGAAATGAACCAAAGTACAAACCCGGACGAAATTAAAATTTACCTTAACAAACCCGACGCAACGCCAGCTTGGCAAAAACTAGTAATTTCTACTTTAGGCTCTCACAATCTCCAATCTGGCGATATCGATGGTGATTTAGACATGGATTTCTTTGGCACAAATTGGGAATTTAAAAACCATCTAGGCGAATACCCCGTCCATTTATGGAAAAATCAAACGAGCGACATAAAACAGAACAAATGGACCCGGCATGTGATCGACAATAAAAAACCTTGGAAATCCATATTTATTGTTCCCAGGGATATCGATGGTGACAACCTCACTGATATCGTAACAGGGGGCTGGTGGTATAAAAACCCAGGTATTCTTTCAAAAAGTTGGATTCGAAACACCATTGGCAAACACGCAAACAACATTGCCAATATTTCCGATTATGATAATGACGGAGACCTAGATATTCTGGCGTCCCGCTGGGAAAACATAAGCTCCCGCCCAAGCCTTTTAACCCGTATAAAAAATCGACTCAACATAGAAAAACATAATTATCATGTCAATGGAGAAGAATTTGTCTGGGGCCAGAATGATGGCTCTGGGAATTTCAAAATTTTTAACAACATCGATCCTGCTAAAGGAGACCTACTACAAGGCTCCACCCTACTCTCGCTTAATCACTCATCAAACGTAGCACTTTCATGGCATCAAGCTAATCAAGGTATTCAACTCTTTACGATACCTTCACGGCCAACGAAGCATCAATGGACTTGGAAGACAATTTCAGCAACTTCCCAGGACGAACAAATCACATCCGGAGATATTGACAACGATGGTGACGACGACTTGTTACTGGGCACGCAATGGCTTGAGAACACTCAAGGGTCTTGGGCAGCACACACATTACATAGCACTAAAGAAAAACCAGATAGAAGTCTTCTCATAGATATGAATGGTGACAGCCTTCTCGATGCAGTTGTCGGATATGAGGCAACAAACAAGACAGGATTAGTCGCTTGGTACCAACAAACCGAGAGGGGGCTGTGGGTAGAAAATGTTATTGGATCCGTTACTGGCCCGATGAGCTTAAGTGTTACCGACATGGACAGTGATGGCGACACTGACATTATCATTGGTGAGCACAATATAAAAAACCCCAGTCAAGCCAAGCTTATTTGGTTTGAAAACACAAACGGTAATGCCACTACATGGGTGAGACATCTTATTTACCAAGGAGATGAACACCATAACGGGGCCATTACAGTAGATATTGACAGTGACGGAGACAAGGACATCATTTCAATTGGCTGGACCCACGACCAAGTACTACTTTACGAGAACAGACAAAACGAATAAATTTTGACGAGGTGAATTCTACATGTAGTTGTAGTTGATGAGGCCATACCTCCCTGTTAAAATCAGCGCTGACTAAACACCTAAGTAGAAGGAACACCTAATGTCGGATAAAGCAACCATTATAGCCATTGCCGCATCCTTTTTGTTTGTATTATACCTTCTGCCACTGCCCAAAGTTTCATCAACACACCGCTTTAGCTTTATTATTTATCCAACCGCATTTTTTATCCTCGGCCTGGTACTGGTAAAAATTGCTGTACCCGACCAACAAAAAATAAGTATAGAGCCTCGAATTTCAGGTTTATACAACAACATCGACCTTCAGATCGAAAAATTCAATACATCTACCCAATACAAAAACTTTATTCTGATAAGCGGGGGCAGCCTTTGCAACAGAGGGATTGACCCAGAGCAGCTACAAAATGCCTTGAAAGATAAGCAATACAAAAGCCTGGTGACCCAAATCTGCCTACCTGGTGCCAATCACTTTGAACGAAACAACATCCTTGAATACGCGGAAAAAACACTAACAACAAAGCTATCTCGTAAAGCCAATGTGATTTTTTTAAGAGAAGCTTTTCAGTACTACGACAATGTACCACTAGCACAACTCAAAAAACATCCAGATCAACGAACAATTGCTTACATGGATCTATATAACTCCATAAACGCTATTATCACAGGCCTAAGTGTTGATATAAATAATGAAAAGCACAAAACAACCCCGTCACACATTATCGGTGTAATACGGTCTTCCATTATGAATATCTCCCATATCGGGCTTGTCGATCGATTTAGTTTTAACGGCGACATATACAATGGCTACACCCCTCTCTTTGAACCTATTGAACACACTCCTGTTTCAAAAAATCAAGTACAGCACGCTTTAGATCTCACATCAAATACACCAAATGAGATCATAAAAATACCGAATTGGGTCTTCAAATATACCTATCAGCCAAATAACAAACCTGTATATGACGCAGTTATTAATTTTATTACACCAACATTACACAACGCTGCTTTGACGTACTTTTACGCTATCTGCAAATCCAGCGACGTTTCATGCTTAAACGACCCCACCCTAGCGGCCACAATCAAAAAGCTGGAGGATAATAAGTTTTGGTATGATAGCGGTGACCACCTATTGCAAGAAGGTGCGAAAATATCTACCTCTTGGCTCGCTACATCTCTAATTTCACGGAACGTTCTTAAATGATATTCACCCAAGCAATATTTCCAGTTTTTCTCGTAGCCTGCCTAGCTATTTACTGGACATTAAAAAGCAACCAACTAAGACAACTATTCTTACTTGCCGCCTCATTCTTTTTCTATGGTTACTGGGACTGGAGGTTTTTGTCACTTTTAATCCTTGTAATACTAGTCGCCTGGGCAACTCCCCGTTTAAGTGATAAATACCCTGAATTCAAAGGTAAAATTCTTACATCAAGCATCATACTATTACTAGGCCAACTCGCCGTATTTAAATATTTTAACTTTTTTATTGGCAGCTTTGAGTCTTTATTAATAACACTTGGAATAGAAACGAGCACAACAACACTTTCAATCATACTACCCGTAGGCATTTCTTTTTTCACCTTCCAGGCTATTTCATTTATTGTCGACACCAACCGCAAACATATAGCAAACGATACAAATCTTTTAGCCGTTTCCCTCTACATAGCATTTTTCCCTCAATTGGTTGCCGGGCCAATTGTACGCGCCGTTGACTTTATCCCTCAGCTAGACAAATCCAGAACATTTCAAATCAATCTCATAACCAAAGGGATTGCGCTATTTGT
This sequence comes from Gammaproteobacteria bacterium 42_54_T18, assembly GCA_002163245.1. Lineage (GTDB taxonomy): Bacteria > Pseudomonadota > Gammaproteobacteria > Pseudomonadales > Ketobacteraceae > 42-54-T18. Next base: position 98,980 of record MAAL01000078.1, read on the forward strand.
TCTCGGATTTTTATATAAAGCAGTTATATCAGACAACATTGCACCATTCGTCGACCTCATATTTTTAAGCCCAGAGAAGTACGACAGTACCGTTGTCATTGCCGGAACAATCGGATTCTATGCCCAAATATATTTTGATTTTGCTGGCTATTCCACAATGGCCATTGGTATTGCCTATCTGTTCGGCTACACCTTATGTGACAACTTTAATTACCCTTACGCATCGTTTTCAATAGTAGATTTCTGGCGTAGATGGCACATGTCACTTTCGAGCTGGCTAAAAGATTACCTTTACATAGCTGTTGGCGGAAATAGAGGTGGTGAACTGATGCGCTACAGAAATCTATTTATTACGATGATTCTGGGTGGGCTTTGGCATGGCGCTAGCTGGGCATTCATTTTGTGGGGGACGTTACACGGAATAGCGCTCACTATAAATCATTTTTGGAGCGCCCATATAGGCAAAAAACTTCCCAACTTCTGGCTAACCCTTTCTGTCTATTGGTTTCTCACCCAGTTTTTTGTTCTGCTATGCTGGATTCCATTTCGATCAGAGAATTTCACGGATGTGTGGGTGATACTAAATGCCTTCTCTCCATTTAATGAGAGTACTGGAATTCCAACTATCATCCCGTGGGCACTATTGCTAGCGCCATTATTCATCGACACTTTAGTGAAACCATCTCGACGAATAGAAATACTTAACAAGCAAAACCCTCTAGTGCTAGCGTGCTTATCCGCTGTCATCTTCGCAATAGCACTAGCGTTTATGCGCACAGAAGTTCAAGCTTTCATTTACTTTCAATTTTAACCCCTCTCAAAGCTCAAAAAGTTAAGAGGGGTGGTATTCCTACACCGCACTACATTTACTTCTTCTCTTTCCATACCTGCCAGGGTGACTCCCCTTTAGCATGAAGCTCATCGAACTTTTGCTTGTCCTTAAACGTGTCCATACAACTCCAAAAGCCATCAAATTTATAGGCTGCAAGTTGATTATCTTCGATTAAACGACTGAACGGTTCGTGAACCAGTTCCTCTCCCTCTCGCATGTAATCAAAAATTTCGCGCTTAAAGATAAAATAACCGCCATTAGTAAGAAGCCCTGTATCCGTAGTATCTTGAATTGAAGTAACGGCAGTCTCATTATCATTTAGATGCAAATAATGGAACGTTTGATTAGGCTGAACACATAACAAACAAGCGGTTTTATCGCTTGCCTTAAAGAAATCTACCATCTCTGGAAGAGGCAAGTCAGAAAGTCCATCAGCATAGTTTGCAAGAAACATTTCGTCGTCTTCAAGATACTTTTCAACCGCCTTAAGGCGCTCGCCGATATTTGCGTTTAGCCCGGTATCAGCAAAGGTAATCTTCCAATCCGCTATATCAGTTTTTAATAATTTAGGCGCATCGTTTCCTTCAAGCACAAAATCATTAGTTACGCACTCATCATAGTTAATAAAGTAGTCTTTAACGACATGAGCGTTATGTCCCAAACACAAGATAAATTCCTTATGACCAAAATGCGCATAATACTTCATTAATTGCCAAACCAAGGGGCGATTGCCAATTGGAACCATTGGCTTAGGAATATTCTCTGAATATTCTCTTAGCCGCATACCTAAACCACCACAAAAAATCACTACCTTCATAATATCACCTCAGCCAAGTAGAGATTCCACTTGGCTACATTGTTAGAATTAATGAGTTATACAGGAAAAACTTCGTTAGTTTCTGCACGTAACTTATCAATAATGCGCCCCTCAGGGAGTTTTACATCGTCATAAGTAATCGGTGTATCGATCGCCACATCTCGAGTCAAAACACAATCACCAGACAGCCCCATAGGCAATAAATTCTCTTTGCGACATGTATCGTAATTATCGATCAAGGTATAAGCCGTAAAGCCTCCGATTCCATCAAGAGTTTCCCCAGCTTTTAGGTTTCTTTTTGCAACAGTAATGGCATCTGCGTAAGGCTTACCAAAAGGGGTTACTGCAGCATCACCACACAACACTGCTCGAGATACTGTAATTGGGATTTCTAACTGAGGTAAATGGAACGGAGTATAGAACACGTAAAACGGGCCCTCTCCCATCTTAAGGTATTTTAAATACTCTTGCTTCATTGGTTGCTCAGTGTGCCCAACAACAAATGCACCCGTGTAAGGAGACGCACCTAACAAGAAATCAACGATACCTTTTCCTGGTGTAAATGCATCCTTTGGAAAGTGCTCTAAACAGGTGCGCACATCATCACAGGCAGGCCCATGCATTCCCCTTTTTCCAACACCAAACCCTGAAGCATTGGCCAAGCATGCAAGCTCCATAGAGAGCTTGGTTCCATCAACAAACGAGGTCATCATATGTGGTTTTTGATTGTTTGCTTCGGCAAATTCACGTTGTGTTTCTGGTGTGCGATGCACATCATAAAAACCTTTCAGGTTACCGGCCCCAACAACTTCCAGCCCCATAGTGGTAACATGCCTACTTAAGTTTCTAGCCACGCCGGGCTCATCACCATCAGTATTCGTATAAATAACACCCTGCTTGTCAGCATAAGTTTTCAGAATTGGGCCTACGGTAGCATCCATTTCACAATTGAGCACAACCGTGTGCTTACCTGCTTTAATTGAATTAAATGCAGCCCAAGCGCCATACTCGACCTCACCTGTGGTTTCAATAATGGCATCTATGCTTTCTGACTGAAATAGGACCTCAGCGCTATCGGTTACTGCATAACCTCGCGCTTTAATAACATCCTCTAATGCATTACTAGACTTTACTTCCTTAACATTATCAACTCCGGCAAGATTAAAAACATTGACCGCATTGGATACTGTTCTATTGGCTATTGCCACTAAATGCATCCCAGGAAAAGAACTAATGATTTGAGACGCTATATGCTTTGCACTATACCCTGCACCGATCATTCCAACACGAATAGGTCTATCTTCCGCAATTCGTTTTGCTATTTCTGTATCTACAATAATCATAGTAAACCATCTCCTTATAGAGACTCGCTGTTAATGTTTTTAATATCTACTCTAGTTGAGAGCATTTAATTTACGAAGTATAAAATGAAATACTAACCCTGATAATCCGGCCAAGAAACATCATTTTCTGACATTGTTGTAATCTCACCAGGCCATTCAATACCAAAAGCAGGGTCATCATGACGCACACCTGTGGCTGACTCGGGGTGATAAAACTCTGTTGCATGATAATACATTTCTGTATTGTCTTTTAACGTTAGGTAGCCCGTTGCGCAGCCTTCTGGCACATAAAGCATCGTCGCATTTTCTTCATTAAGCTCCATACCAAACCATTGTTTATAGGTTGGTGATTCGGGTCTCAAATCAAGAATAACATCAAACATCGCTCCACGAGAGCATCGAACAATTTTGACTTCCTGATGAGGTGCAACCTGATAGTGCAGCCCTCTTAACGTTCCTGCTGACTTACTCACTCCAATATTAGACTGACTAATATTGCCAATAAGCCCGTGATCTTTAAACTCTTTCTGGCACCACAACCTTCCAAAATACCCCCTATCATCTCCAATTCGATTAACATCGATAATATAGGCACCCTTAATTGGAGCTTCGGTAAATTTCATTGTTTTATCTCTATATTTTTATAATAAACAGCCCGTTGCCACTACAGCAACAGGCTATAAGGTAAAACCATTTGACTCAGTGAGTCACACAAACAACCTAGAGCTGCCACCGCAAGTTTGTATCCAGCTTACCTTCTGCGATAAGATTTTCTATGTGAGCAATTCGCTTGTATTTAATACCTTCATACTCGCCCTTTTGAAGCCCATACTTAAGATAAGACTGATAGCATTCCTCAACACCCATCTTTGCAGTCCACTTGGTTTTGAACTCTGGGAAAGTAGCATGGATTTTATCAAAGTTTACTCGATAACAACGAGTGTCTGGACCCGCATCATCAGCGTAACCAATCTTACAATCTGGCACTGTATCCATTACAAATTGAGCCAAATCACGCATTTGATAGTTTTGTCCGTTATCACCGACATTAACAGCCAAATTATGAATGACGTCTCTAGGAGCTTTTAGTGCGCAAATGTTTGCTTGAGTTATGTCTTCGATATGAACTAACGGTCGCCATGGCGTACCATCACTTTTCATAAAAATCTCACCCGTTGTATGCGCCCATGCCACCAAATTATTGATAACAAGATCAAAGCGTATTCTAGGAGATACACCATAAGCTGTAGCATTACGAAGAAAAACAGGGCTAAAGGTGTCAGAAGCCATTGCACGCACATCGCGCTCTACAAGTACTTTTGATTCAGCATAAGGAGTCACTGGATTAAAGTCTGCAGTTTCATCTAAAATATCGTCTTCCCCAGCTTTACCGTACATACTGCAAGAGGACGCAAACAAGAAACGACCCACACCAACTTCTTTTGCGATTTCGGCTAGACGTACAGATGCCCGATAATTTATATCGAATGTAAGATCTGGATTAATGTTACCTAATGGGTCATTGGAAAGAGCGGCTAGATGGATTATTGCATCAAAACCTTCCAAGTCTTCTTTTTCAACATCACGAACATCCTTGATAATTGACGGAATTTGGACCGCCTCATCACCATAAGTACAGTATCGATATAGGTCAGTATCTAAGCCAACTACGTCAAACCCTTCTTTTAGCAACATCGGAACCATTACCGTTCCAATAAACCCTCTATGCCCAGTTACAAGAACTCTCATAATTCCTCCAGCCTTATTGTGTTTTATTTAATTTATATTTAACCATGTGATGCAAATCCTGCATCATCTTGCCTTTGCGCCTATACATTTTTTTGCACAAATAATAGGTCAGCTTTTGCTTATCAGACGCAGAAATCGGGGCACGATAAACTGCCTTAAAGTACTCAAACATTGTTCGCCATGTCTGCATCAAAAGCTTTTGTTTCGACGGATCCCAGAAATTCTTTTGCCTCTCTTCATCTGCCCTGTCCCAGCTACTACAATCGGGGTGCATTCTTCTTGAAAAAAGATAGTCAGGTATCTCACGATATTTTCCATAAAGAGTGAGCTCCGCAATAAGGTTGATATCTGATGCGATATAATTCCCCATTAATGCGGTATGCGCCAAGCTATCCCTCCTGACTAGCCCATATAGGATATTACTTAACCCAATATTATCTAGGCACTGAACAAAACGTGCAGCAGCCTGCTGATGTTGTAAGTCTAGATTATCGTCATAATGATCCAGCAACTTTCCATTTTCATCAATTATTTTTGTCTTACCATACGCAAGAACAGTATCAGGGTGCTCATCTAGAACACTAATACATTTTTCAATTAGGTCTGGCGCGGGCAGATCATCTGCATTAGCCCATCGGAAATATTCGCTTTTACTGGGCTCAAAACAAACTGTATAGTTTTTTGAAGCGCCAAGATTGATTGGGTTACGAATGTACCGAATCCGGGAGTCTTGTGATGCAAAGTCTTTACAGATTTGCTCTGTTTTGTCTGTAGACGCGTTATCGGCAATAATTAACTCAAAATCCTCGTACGTTTGAGCCAAGGTTGCCGTAAGGGTTTCCTCTAGGTATCGCTCACCGTTATATACCGGCATGCCTATTCCAACACGCGGTATCACGACAGAATTACTCATGGATTTTTTCCTTTTGAATCTCAGTTAGCTCAGTATTTAATCTAACTGTAGCTCCACTATTTATTATAGCTTGCTAATAAAATATGGGGCGACATCCGCCTGAAAGCCCAAATAAATTTAGAGCCGGACTTTACCACATTTATCACCACCTGACCTCAGTGAAAAGGCCTATTCGGCAGTTAATATTCCGTGAAAATTCACAAAACTACTTGTATATCAACACCTCAGGAAAACCACTTACATAACCAAGAGGCTCCTTAATGGTCGATATCTATGTTCATAGTTGATTTTATTGTAATATTTATTAATATCGCTGTCACATATACTGACAAACCACCATTGACCACTAATTAAGGCTATATATGATAAGCATGAAAACACTGTTGGGCGATGGACATCCCCTTAAAATACTGGCACTTGGCGCACATTGCGATGATATTGAAATAGGCTGTGGTGGCTCAATCCTAAGCTTAATCGAGAACTACAATATCGAATCCATACATTGGGTAGTTTTTAGCTCCAATGACATTCGCAAAATTGAGGCACTACAAAGTGCTGAAAGCTTTCTATCCGGTGTTAAAAACACAAAAATAATCATAAAGGATTTCAGAAATGGTTACTTTCCGTACATAGGAGCAGACATAAAAGACTATTTTGAAACCATTAAAAATGACTTTGAACCAAACTTAATACTGACGCACTATAGAAATGACCGACACCAAGACCACAGAACAATATCTGATCTGACCTGGAATACCTTTCGAAACCACCTTATTTTCGAGTATGAAATCCCAAAATATGACGGGGACATTAGCAATCCCAACTTTTTTATTAATGTCAGCAAAAAGAATAAAAACTTAAAAATAGAAACCCTCCTTAAGCACTTCCCAAGTCAAGCTAACAAGCAATGGTTCACTCAAGAGACATTCGAGGCCATTATGCGACTAAGGGGAATTGAGTCAAACGCCCCTGAAAGTTACGCAGAGGCATTTTACGCTAGAAAATTAGCAATATAGCGACTCTTAGACTCTCTTTAGTTTGGCCCTCAATATATTGAGGGCACTTTTTTCAAGCCCATCCTTTTTGCCCGTTATCAACCAAACAACCCCTACCGACATGATATAACTTGTAGCGCCAGATAAAACCGCAAGCACTAAGTCCAAAACAACACTATCAAATGTGAAAGTATCAATAACCAAACTCACAGTAGCAGCCATTATCAATGTTGAAATTAGGGGCTTTATATAAAGCCCTATTTGTTCACGCAAAGGGATTTTTAAGACTACCCTTAAAACGGCATTAGACACGAAAAACATAATAATAGATGTCATCAAAAAGCTTTGTGCAGCTCCAACAACGCCACTTTCATTAACAAAATAAACAATAGCCCCGATGAATACTACAGCCCGGACAAGCAACTCAGCTGTAGCAATCCGAGGCTTCCCAAGTGAAAAATACACATAATTAGAATTGGATTTCAATGCATTTATCGCGCCTCCTAACGCCAAATAAGTGACAGGTTCAATCGCCTCCGCCCACTGATCGCCCAGCATGATAGGTACAATATAAGGGGACACAAGCGCTACACCAACCCCTAACGGCATAACAATAAGCGAAATAGCTCGTATTGAATCTTTATAAAGCTTCTGTAATTTGAGCAAGTCACTAGCAACTTTCGCATAACCTGGATAAATAGCTCTATTAAGATTGGCAATAATCTCAGAAGTTGCCATTTTGCCAATTTCTGCGGATAAGTTAAAAATTGCTGCTGCGTGAGGACTTATTATCTTTCCAAGTATAAGCTCCGGTGACTTAGTGTTTAAAAAAGTCAGCATGTTATTGGCCATTAGCCATTTAGAAAACCCAAATAACTCCTTGCCTCTCTTAAAGCTAAAGGTGGGCCTAAAAGAATGCATAATAAAGGAGTTTGCAACCTCCAGAGCCTTTAAAACAACATTTCCAACGACTAAAGCCCAAAAGTTCTTAAAGTAGATTGCCAACCCGATAGTCACAAAAAAACTAATAAACTTAGGAATTATGTGCAATTTAAACTCTTTGTCAAAAGTCATATTCTTCTGGAAATCAACAATGCCGGTATTTTTTACTCCATTAAGAAGAAAAAGCAGAGATATAACTACAGCAACGTAGGCAATATCTGGGTTTTTGTAAAAATCACCAATAAATGAAGAAAAGAGCGCTAACAGAACGGCTGCAAGTACACCAAACAACATATTGAAGGTCCATGCAGTGTTATAATGATCCGCCGATGGGTTTTTATGTTGAACTATGACTGTTTCAAAACCAAATTTAGAGAAGGCATTAATTAGAGCAAATATTGACATCGCTATTGCCGCAACTCCGAAGTCCTCTGGAGCTAATAATCTAGCTAAAATCACTGTACTTATTAAACCAATAAAACGATAGGCTAACCTCAAAAGAGTCACCCATATGGCTCCTACAGCAATTGCTTTTTTAAGATTTTTTTCCTCTTTTGACACCTGAAAATTTCCATTCAAATTCAACGACCATAAATAATGATCCAAAACAGGCAGAGCGTCCATCAAACGTGGCTGTACTCAGTACCAGCGATTTAAGTAGCCTATTGTATGAATGAGTTTAAGGAATGCCAGTAAAATAAATTTAATGTCAAAAAATGTTTATATTCATTCAGTTTTAACGAATATCACCCGTTAATGTCAAAAAAACGCCTACATATTTAGATGTTTTCTGTTCAATTTGTGACGTATTTTTTCATATCAATTAACCCTTAGTTTATACTAATTATTAAATCGATCAGTTATGTATGAGCCATCTATTCTGCCTGAGCAACTAAGAACGAAATGTAGATTAGTTAGATCAGATTATTGTTAACAGAGTCGCGGTTTGTAGGGACTGGTGCAGCATATAAACCAGTAATACGCTAGAATAAAACAATCCTATACATTAATCGAAAGACCTAAAGATATTTAGATTACAGGGATTAGCTTGGAAACAAGCTGATGATTACTTAGAACTAGCAAAGAATAGCATTGCTATTTTATGTTGGAATCTATCAGTTGAATAGCTGAGTAAAATTCGCCCTGTGCATGTATTCAGCGAGGAGTCACAAATGAAAGTTGCTAGAAGAGAGAAAAACCAGAACATCCGTTTCTTACCTCCAATGTTGGGAGCGCTTTACATATCGATATTCAGCGGTTTCGCAACAGCGGAGCCCTTTGCTGATTACGATACGGACTGGCAGCACAACTCGGTGGACAAAAGGCTGGAGCACACGGCGTCTACAATTTGGACCACTCTAGCAGGAGGCCATGCTGTACAAGAAATAAGCCTAGCCCCTAACGCTGGGGCCAAAGGGGCGGCAGCAAAAATTGATGTTACAGAATATGGTGATGATGGACTTTTCAAAATATACTTTGCGTACGATGAAGATCGCTACACAACACTAAGTGCTCCCGTTGGCCAAAATAGAATGGTCCTATATGTAACAATACCTTCAGCTGGCGAAGGAAACGAGCACACATTCCATATTGGCACCTATTCCAAAGATCCAGCAACGGCGCATACCACATCAAACGTAGGTAATCATTGGTATCACTATTATGAACTAAGAGGTACCAATGAAAACTACTGGACAAAGATGTACATGGACACACATCCCCAACATGAAGTAAGTTCTAAGGTTCCACCAGAGGAAAACCCTACCTCTCCCTCTGGTTTTAATTATTTTGATGGTCTATCAAGACTATACTTGCAAATGCGGTACTCGGCATTTCAATCAAATTGGCCAGGCCCTTACACTATGTATGTTGATGAAGTTGAGTTTTATGACGAGACTCGAACTGAAAACGAATACAGCATCAACAGTGTTGCAATAACCTACCGGGGGGCCGGAGAGTTCGACATCGACTGGAGTTCATTTAGCCTGTACGACATACACAACGAGACATATGAAGTCAAATATTCCAGCAACCCCATTAACACCACGGCTGATTATGACAACGCTCAATTATTACCTGGCACTCCGGCTGGCGGCTGGGGGCTTGATAACGTTGGTCACCATGACAACCACTACAGAGCTAACTTTACAATTGCAGGGTTAGATGAGTCTAAAACAATTTACTTTGCTATAAAGGATCTTTACGCAGATCATCCAAAAGAATTAAAGCGTGTAGATTATCTCGTAGGCGGTAGCGGAGATTCCAAACCAAAAGCTCCAGCAGGGCTAAAAGTTAGTATGGCTACTGCCAAGTAGGCAAGTGACAACCCATGATATCAAGGCGGTTTAGATAAATTTCTATTCCGCCTTTGTTTTTATTTCTGCCAAAAATCCTTTCCTTCCAACATTTCCATATAACGGCGAATGCGCCGATGCAACACCAACCGCTTAAGACGACTTCCTTCCATTTCGTAAATCTGAGTTAACATATTGGTAGAAAAATACCTAAATTGGTAAAATTCCACCAACAGATGATTGATATTGCTCCCCGCGCAGTAGCCTTCAATAAATGCAGCTTTAAGACTGGCAACTTTACGCGAAGAAAAAAACGGTTTATTTAACGGCAGCATGTCTAGATAATTAACAAACCCCCCAACATCCACATACCTCAGTGCTTCGGCCGACTCTGAAAAATCTATCAAAGCCAATGTATTACCATCATAAAGAACATTGGCAGGCGTAAAGTCACCATGAATAATGACAAGCTCCCCCTCTCCTGCATCAGGGTCAACTTTAACTTTAGAAAACTGCTGCTGATAGAATCCAAGCCCTCTCGACAAAGAATAGCCTTTTTGCTTTTTATTAAAAAATGCATAAATAAGATCTATTCTAACTAAAATATACTCTTTTAGTGTATCGAGCGTACCCTGAAGGTCCCCTATATTTTTTACATTTATACTATGGTATTTATTTAACAGAACGCCACAGGAATACATAAGCGTTTCTAACTCGCCAACACTATCAGACCCCCCAAAAAATAAAGCCTTAGTTATCATATCCTCCAATGTTGTTGAATCATCAAATGCTTCGCTGACAAAAACTAAATCGTCAGGATAAACGGCCAATGGCTTCACAACACAAAATTGACTGGAATGATCGAAATCGTTATAAGAAAGCAAGTGACTTTCATATTCATGAATCAACTTTTTCTTATTTACATCGAACAGGCTATCGTTTTCTCTGTCGCATTTAACGACTTTGATACAAACTCGCTTGGTAGCGCCGCCCGAAAAGGAAATGCTGACAAGATATACATCCGATAACCGTCGCTTATGAACTCGCTCAACATCGAATTTAAAATCTTTATTAGCAACTAACTCAACGAATTCATTTTCAGTCAGTTTTCTAACAATTTTTGTAATTAAGGAAGGGACTGCCATAAAATAGTTCCGACTAATTAACCTAAACTAATCTGGACCCAAAAGGCCCACTATTGATATATGCCGAACCTATACAGGCTGCCGCTGCCGCCTCAGTATAGCTTAAGACAAAACCATTTACTGATAACGTAGCTCCGGACTCGAAATCCTTTACCGACATTTCCTTTAACAATCGCTTGTTATCAAGGTCATGAATTCCCTTTTTCATCAGGTATGCCGCCGGCTCCTCTCCCATCACGCTAATCCACACAGCATAGACTTCCGAAAACTCTTGATTAGGATTGACCTTCGTTTTCAAAGGGTAAAAAGGGAGACCCTTACCAAAAGTAACACCTGAAAAAGAAATCAAAGTGGACGCAAAGATCATCTTTCGACGGTATTTATTGATCATGTTCGAGCCTCTCAGAAATAAGTTTTGCCAACCGAATGCTTAACGCAACAATCGTTAATGTAGGAGGAACATGCCCACCCGTAGGAAAAACTGAGCTACCTGACATATAGAAGTTTTCTGTACCAAACACCTTCAAATTCGAATCAACAACGCCTTCAACCTCACTCGCTGCCATTCTTGTGGTTCCCATATGGTGATGCCCAAAACCCATTTGATCGCCCCAAACTCTATCTGATCTCTCTTTTAATAATCGAACTCTTCCGAGGCCTTTGGCCCCCACTTCTTGAGCAACAATTTCTAATGCTTTCCAAAGCCTGTCTTTATCGTCTTCTTTTACTTCCCAAATAATTTTAACTTTTTGGATACCGTACCTATCCACATCGTCGCCAAGGGTTACACGGTTATCCCTGTGAGGTGACTGCTCAACCATCATTGCAATCTGGTAAGCTCCCTTTTCATCAGCATGATCAAATATTTTAGTATCAAAAACCTTGCGGGAAATAGCCTCCCCAACCATATCTATATCTTGTATGAAATTAAGAAGGTGGGTGCCAAAATCATCAGGCACCTCCCCATCACGAAAAGAATCCATCATAATATGATGAGATGATATTCCATCGGAAACCGTATAGTTCGTTGCCGGGATAAGGGGCATGCGAACATTATTTATTTTATTAGCTCGAAGTGATTCCTCTGACAATTTAAGGAAACCAATGACAACTTTATCCGCTAACTTAACACCTTCATAAAGTGGAAGCTCTGTAGTCTCATGAGGGTAGAAATGTGCCCCTCTCACCATAGGGTGATCCATGAAATAGCGCCCTACATTATCACCTGCATTCCCTAGTTTGTTACTGTATTTCTTGTTGAAATGTAAAAGTAGCCTTGCGTTCTCAATACCCCCGCAGCACATAAGAACAATTCGTGCCCTAACTTCACTCCGAACACCTGGGGCACTCTCAAAAAAGACTTTATCTACTTTCTTGCTTTCACTATTAAATTCCACATCAACTACGTTAGAGTTAGTAAAAATGCGCACATTGTCCGCTGAGACTAACTCTTTTCCGTATACATGAAAAAAACGTGTTGCAGGTATTGCCGCTTTTGCGATACCAGTACCTATAACAGTTGATGATGTTGTAATATCAGGTAAATCTAGTTTATTCTGCCAATAGCCTGTTTCATAACCATCCCCCCCAACTCCGCAATAAGAGCCTGCCATAGGATAATATGGCTTTAATGTCTCATAGCTAATTGGCCAACCGCTATTTTTAATCCAATTCCTTTTCTCAAAATCAATGGGGTCAAATGGAGATGTATTATTTTCCCAATGATTACTGGCACCACCAAGAAAACGTAATCGAGTATGTGAAGGGTCAGGATATAGTGAATTATGAGGCTTACTTGGTGAATATAACTCCTGTGATTCTGGTGAGTAATTTTCACCTCCTGACTCAATGAGGACTATATTGCCGACATTTTTCAAAAGTTCTCTGGCAGTAACAATCCCTGCAACGCCACCGCCAATAATGCACACATCTGCATCAATTACCGATCCGCCTTTAAGCGTTTTTCCATCTACAATCACACAACTTCCCCCCCTGTAAACCCAGTCTATATTGTTACGATATTTACAAAACATGCTCTTTTTGAGCATCCGCTTCATGCTCAGAGCCTAAACTCTCTCTCTCACGCCTAGCGTCCATAATTTTACCATAGATCACTGGTATCATCGCATAGAGCCAAATATCAATTTCCAATTTTTTGTTGTTTGACCCCATGCCAGCTACCATAAGGCAAATAAGAGAGAGCCCCATGCCTGTTAGAACAAGAACCAATACCAGGGAGTCTTCATGGTACCTCGTAGTTTTTGATATTTTATACATTTTAACTAGACAAGAAAAAACAATAAGAAGGTATAGGGTTGTACCCACCAAGCCATGGTCAACAAGAAGTGCAAAAAGGAAATTGTGAGATGCCCGTGCTGAACTTCCCCCTTTGGTTTTTGTATGGTATTCCGCAGGTATGAATTCTTTACTTAAAAGCAATGTCCCTCTATGGCCATAGCCCAACAAAGGAGATTCAAAAAACATATCCATCTGGGCGTTTATGATAACCATTCTGGACTCAGCACTCTTATCTTGCTCGCCTGACTCATCAGGAGCAATGCTACTAAACCGCTCAATAAGCTGCGGACCTACCAGAGCACTCCCCCCGAATATAGCTAAACATGCATAAATAACAAACTGCTTTTTAGCTTTAGGCGGTATAACAAATAGCGAAGCAAAGCCAGCAACCAAGACACCGATCATAACCCCCCTGCTTTGGGTTAATAACACTCCGTTTAGCGCAAGCACCAATGGAACTATGAGCAAAAACTTTTTCTTTCCTAGGTCAGTCATTAACAAAAATGCCGAAAATACCAATATCGTAGCCATATGCTGGCCTAGCTGGTTAGCGCTCTCCATCCCAGGAGTACCTAGTCCCTCAAGGCGCCCCCCAGTCTTAACAAACATACCAAGATAAGTAAAATAACAAACCCCCAACAAATTCAACACAACAAAACCAATAATGTCTTTTTCAGATTTCATTGAGTTTTGAATAATAAATATCAAAATTAAAAATTTAATCCCTAAGAATAGATATTCTTTATGTATCTCAAAATTGAGAGCCCAAAAAGACTGGATAATTAAGTAAAAAACAAAAAATGCAAATAGTTTATTTTCGAAGAAGCTAAACCAGACCTTCTTTTGGTGTGCGGGTGATGAAAAAATGGCGATTAAGGTAACCAATGCTGCTAGAAATGACCATCTTAAGTCTGGAAGTGAGCGCCCCCACCAACGAGCAGGGGCATGCAAATAGAATGCAAACAGATAAGTGTAAAGTCCATATACAGGATTTGTCGTAAATGCCTTCAGCAACCCGTAAAAATAGATTAATACGTAACAAAGAGCAGTAATTGACAACTCGTCACCCTATTTAAGCAAACAAAAAATAAAAAACGTCGGCCGAGCAGTCCTAGCCCACAGCACAACAATTAACCCTTAGTATAACGCGTATCAAGATAAGCATGAAATATGTCAAGCACCATCCCCCTAGCTAAAGCATAAGTTTCCGCCACCTCTGATAAACGAATCTTGGCTCTACCACCAACATAGCCATATCTATATACAACAACAATGGTGAAGTAATCCCGTATAGTTTCTGTCAAGTTAACCAGATTCTCAACTTCAAACCCAGATGATTCATACCACATGCCAGAGGAATCAATGAGAAGGCTCTCTCCAGCACCAAGGGGCTCTTTTGTTCGGGTCGATATATAATAAACATTAAAATCAGGATCCTGCATTATCCATTTACCAAGTGTGCTGTCAAAATACTCAATTAGTGTATGGGACCTAGGTTTACCATCAATTATTTCAAAAATATCGATTATTCGCGTTCTATATTGCAATTTATCAAGAACTGCCTTCAACAGGTAGGCCCTAGGACCACAGGATAGGTGTGGTCGATGGCTGGCTGACGCACTGTAATCCCATGCTTTTACTAGTACTTTCGACAGATCAAATGCATAACTATCATGTTCTTGATCAACTAAATGAATGCTATTTTGATTTACCCAATTACGTATTATTGTAGTTTTTTCTAAATCCGTTTGCTCTACTGCTATAAGGTTAGCAACCTCATGGCAAATATTTTTGAGTGCCTGTCTCGGAGCGGGTTTATTTTGAGACACAGTTTGCTTCCAATAACTCAATTTACGCCTTATGGCAAAATAAGAAGACAAAAGAGCAGCGGAGTTCACATCTAAACCTTTAACAGCTGATTGTATACACTAACGACCCTCTCCCCACACCAGTCCCAGGTATATTTACGAAAATTACTTGAGAGAAGCTTACGGTCATGGGATTCGCTAAGAAGCTGCTGAATCCCTTTCTGGAGGGATAAGGCGTCGTCAACAGCAACACAAACGCCTTGGCCTGGCTCTGATTCTAACACCTCTTTCGCTGCACCAACATCAGTAACAACAGAAGGACAACCACAAGCCAAAGCCTCTGTTAGTACATTAGGGCTACCCTCCCCCCTGCTAGCCAGACAAAATACGTCGGCTGCGTTATACCAAAAAACCAAATCTGAATTACTAATTTGCCCAACAAAAACAACGCTATCCTTTAATCCAAACGATTCAATAAGTTTATCAAGCTCTAATCGATAATCTCCTTCATGCCCCGCAGACCCACCGATATATAAAACGGTAGATCCAAACTCCTGCTTCTTACGCATTTCATGTAACGCGTTAATAATTAGATCAAAACCTTTCCGGTGAATCAGCGAACCTACAGAAAACACAATCTTTTGAGAAGTAGCAATTTTAAGCCTCTCTCGGCACTCGCCCTTATCAATAAAGGTAAAGCGTTCAGTATCAACGCCATTTCGTATTGCCGTTTGAAGCGAACTGTTTATAGCATGAGGGGATGCTAATACTTTTAAATCTTCACTAACGCCAACAACACCATCCGTATACTTCAAATATTCACTAACACACTTCTCGCTAAAATTATTCTCTCCCAAGTGCAATGCTTCATTACCTCTAATAGTAGTAAGCATTTTCACACCTAGTCTATTTTTCAAATAGGCACCTGTCGGCAAATCTGGGAACGTCCAGTGAAGGTCTACAATGTCAAATTTCTCTCCTGACAATTTCTCTTCATACAACTTAGTTACTGAGCGCTTGTAACTCCACACCTCAAACACTTTAAGCATCTTAGGGATAGATAGGAATCGAGGGTGATATACCTTCACACCCTCAATAGTTTCTTCCAGGGGAATGTTTTTGTAACTGCGATAGCGATCAAAAAACCGATAAATGGGCGACCAAGGTATCGGGTTTACAACAATAATATCGACATGTTTGGCTACTGCTTTTATCCTATTGTGTACAAAAACTCCATGATTTGGGAATTCTGAATTTGGATAAAGATAACTAAGAACGAAAACTTTCATGTATCACAATCACCCATCTAAAGAGATAACAACATTGTTTTTCTTGAGCCATCGCTCTAAAACAATAAGTTGCCAAAGAACCCTATGGTTATCGGCTTTATCATGATAATGATCATTCAATAAGCTATCGATTGCCGACCGGACAAATATTTCAGCTATACATGCATCTTTTGCCAACAAGACATCGTGAGCATATTCTGACAATTCGTTTTGAAACATCATTTTAAGTGGCGTTGGAAACCCCATCTTTTTCCGATTAATTATTTCATCCGGTAAATAATCTTTCATTATATGCTTTAGGATAAACTTACTGGTGCCCTTGTTTATCTTGTAATGCGAAGGAATGGTCGCTGCAAACTCTACAAGTCGATAGTCTAAAAAGGGTACCCTTAACTCTAGCGATGAAGCCATACTCATTCTATCGGCTTTGATAAGAAGATCGTCAACCAACCACGTCTTAGTGTCGAAATATAGCATTCGAGACAAAACATCAAGCCCTTTGGTTTTATTGAACAACATTTGTAAATAGGCACTGACCCCAGTATTTTTTTTCTTGGCCAATACCTCTTTCACATTACGTTTATAAAGTATCTTTTTGTAGGTATCGCCATAAGATGAAATGCCACGATACCGCTGTTCAAAAGTTTGCCCGGTTAAAACTAAATATTTACTTATCTTAGGGGATATTTTACTGATTTTGTTTCCAACAACAGCCAAAATATCGGCGATTGAGCCGCCAATAACTGCTCGAATCTTCTCAATAAATGTCATATATTGATAAAAGTCATAACCACCAAATATCTCATCAGAACCCTCACCTGAAAGAACTACAGTAACGTTTTCTTTTGCAAGCTGTGACACATAGTGAAGCGATATTGCTGCGGCCTCGGTAACAGGTTCATCCATTAAATCTATATAATGGTCAATAAATACTTTGAACTCTTTAGGATCGACCTTTATTTCATGGTGGTTTGTATTGAATTCTTTAGATACTAATCTAGCGTAATGTGACTCGTCAAACTGTTCTCCGAAATCATACCCTACGGAAAAGGTATTAAGGCGGGCATCAGTTTTCTCACTAAGCAAAGCAACAACTGCACTTGAATCAATTCCCCCGCTAAGAAATATACCAAGTGGCACATCGCTTCGAAGTCGAAGATCTATTGCACTTTTAATAAGTTTTTCTGTTTCCTTTGCATAATAGGATAGCCCCTTGTCTTCCGAACCATCGTTAAACGTAATATCCCAATACTGCTCTATTTCCAACCCAGACTTGCTGTAAATCGCCGAATAACCGGGCAAAAGCCTTTTAACCCCATCGTGAAGTGTATCTTCTCCAGGGACATAACCGAAACTCATATACTGGTCTATCAAACTCAGCTTCGTTTCCCACGTTTTATCAACAACAGCTAGGATAGCTTTTACCTCTGAAGCAAAATAAAAGTCACCGGATTCAGAAAGATAGTAATAAAAAGGTTTAATACCTAGGCGGTCTCTTGCGATAAATAGCTCTTTAGCTGCAACATCCCAAATAGCAATTGCAAACATCCCGTTAAATTTATCTAAACATGACCTACCGTAGAACTTGTACGCCTTAAGAATGACCTCGGTGTCTGACTCAGTATTAAAGACCACACCTTCAGACTTTAGCTCTTCTCTAACTTCAATATAGTTGAAAATCTCTCCATTAAAGACAATTGAATAATCAGCATCAACCTGCTCTTTACTGTCGGTAAAAGATAACATCGGTTGATGCCCAGCATGGGATGTATCAATAATACTAAGCCGCATGTGCCCTAATGCAACAGGATCATTTGGGGCTTTCCATGTTCCACTATCATCTGGACCACGGTAACCGAAGGTTTCTATCATTGTTCTAGCTGTTGATTCAGAAGCATTTCCTGCTTCGTACCCAACAACACCTGCTATTCCACACATGTAGAAATCCCCTTCGTTTTACACAAAATAATAGCCATCAATAGCTCGATCTCAAATTCTTATGCCATACCTCAAAACAAATCAACAACCAAATATTGTTAGATAAGTCCACATGACCTTTACCGTAGTTGAACCTATTCCAAAGATTCCTCACCTCAGATGACAAAAAATAGCCACTTGGGGTGGTTCGTGCACCAGTTAACAAATATTCGTCAACCAAGTGAAATAAGTCATTTTTCAGCCAACTTCTTAGTGGTACTGAAAAGCCTTGTTTCTTCCTGTTAGTAAACATACTTCCATATTTAGTTTTTATAAGCTCTTTTATAGCAATCTTACGTTCAGATGCGTTGATTTTTAAATGTGTTGGCAAGGAAAACGCAGATTCTACTACATGATGGTCTAATAGAGGTACCCTAACTTCAAGGCCGTGGGCCATACTCATTCTATCTACCTTCACTAACACATCATCTACCAGGTATGAATTAACATCTGCATATTGAGCTCTAATAATAGGGTCGTCGCTGAAAGGGCTTGATGCGTGGATATCGGCAATTCTTCCGTAATGCCCTGTTGTGCTTACACTATCTTTTGTAAACAAATCAAGAGCGTCTACATCAAGTAGGGACTTTAACCAATCGTGTTGAAAAACCGATACCAAGTTCTCATGTCTAGCCGGAAAACCTTGATCTAAGTTAGCAAGCAACATCCGACCTCGTTTGGAGGGGTCAAATGCAGAACGAGCAAACGTAGACAAAACATTTCGGGTCCAGCGTGGAAGAAGCTTATCTGCAGTCTGTAATTTTAATAATTCAGCATACCAATTATACCCACCGAATAGCTCGTCACCACCATCACCCGACAGACATACTTTGTATCTGGTACTCGCACTTTGACTGAGATAATACATTGCGATAGCTGATGCATCTGCAAAAGGCTCATCGAAATGGCAGATTATCTTTTCAACATCCTCAGCCATATGCGTTGGTATGTCATCATGAGTATATTCAATGTCTAGCAACTCAGAAACATGACGTGCATGGGCAGACTCATCAAGCGATGACTGTCCAAAACTAACATTGTGTGCAGATATGTCATTACTGAACTGTGCCATCAAGTCTACAACTAACGTAGAATCCACGCCACCACTCAAGAGAACACCCAAATCTACATCACTTACCATATGAGAAGACACTGCATCTTTTAATAGAGGCTCCAAAGATAAGTGCACATCATTTCTAGACAGTTCACTCAACACATTGTTATTTCGCAGTGCCTTCGCTTTTTCAATAGACCAGTAAACCCCATGACTTAAGGTCGGCCTACGCCCCTCGCAAAGGTCAACGGTAATAGTTGATCCTGGAGATAATTTGTGTGTATTTTCAAAGGCAGTATTCTTTCCCAGGGTATAACCATAATGACAGTAATCAAATACTCCCTCATGATTGATCTCTTTCTTAAATGCTGGGTGCAAATAGAGGCTTTTTACCTCTGATGCAAAAATAAAATTTTCTCCATCCCAATAGTAATAAAACGGTTTAATTCCAACTCTATCTCTTACACATACCAATTTATTTCGTCGTGGGTCCCATATCACAAATGCAAACATACCAATCAATTTTTCAAAACTGGCTTCTCCCCACTGAACATAGCTGACAAGCAAAACCTCTGTATCAGACTCTGTATGAAAAACATGCCCCAAACTAAGCAATTGGGACCTTAGCTCTCGGAAATTATAAATTTCGCCATTAAAGGCCAATGTAATCCCAGTATGGGAATGTGTCATTGGTTGACTGCCATTTTCGGTGTCAATTACAGCCAACCTACGATGACCCAACGCTACCCGTTTATCCCAATCAATGAAATACCCATCAGCATCCGGCCCTCTGTGTGCGATGGCATCTGCCATTTTCACAGTCACTGAATTTGCGTGATGCCTATCCCGCCAGGAGTTTTGTGATATAGAGCCACAAATTCCACACATAATTAACTAGCGAACCCTATCTTTGTCGATTGACTGATTAACCATTCCAGGTTTCGATACTGAAGTTAGCATTAATGAATCGAGAACATGTAATAATTTTTTTGCTCCTATATCCCTACTATACAGTGCTGGGTCAAATGCCTGGTCAACTTTAGATTCAAGTAAATTTTGCAACGCTAACTTTATACTTAAGGGATCGTTCATATCTGCTATATGTGCATGAGGTACGTCTTGACATAATTTTGCCGTAGCCCCGTCTTCATGAGTTAATGCAATAATCGGTCGCTTTGATCGAACATACTCGTAAATTTTACCTGGAATTTGATTGTTGAATATTTCTCCCTGCAAAACCAATAGCGCATCAACAGATTGCATTTCCTTAATAGATTCAGCAAATGGAATTGTTGGTAAAAAAACTACATTCTTCTCTAGTCCGTACTGCTTAATACGTAACGCCATTTTACTACTTAACTCTCCACCTCTAAATATTATTTTCAACCTGTTAGCACCAGCAAAGGAGGCATTTCGTAATTCCCTAAGCGCTTCAATCAGAGATTCTATATCCCTGCCACCAGGGTACAGAAAGCCACTATGCAAAACCGTAAACTCACTAACGTCTACAGCGGTGTGTTGTGTATCTTCCTGTAATTTGATATCACTGAACACAGATTCGTCATAGCCATTTGCAATAATTTCAATTTTAGATTTATCCAAAAATGGGTATTCTGTTAGGTATACATCCGCTGCATTTTGAGTAGTAAAAATCAATTTATCCGCTAATCGAACCACTTCTTCATCTATACCTTTCCCTATAGGGTTACGTGCCCGAACATACGGATTAGTGCCGGAAAAAGGGTCCCTAAAATCAGCGACCCAAGGCAAACCGCTAGCCTTTTTCAACTGCAGTCCAATTCGCATTGAAGTAGAGCAAGGAAATGTTGTCCAAAGCAATTCCGGAAGTTCAGAGGCTAAGATTTTCTTACCCAGCCTTACCCCATCCCACCGCCATGTAGAAAATCGATCGGGAAATGTTGTAAACTCAAAATGCTTGCCCTTAAAGGACAAATGCTTTAACGCGTTCAACCCAAAGGCTCGAAAAACAGTGGGGCCAAAAAAAGCATCATCACTAAGCTGCTCTACATTAAGTTTGTCGTAAATCAACGGTTTTGCAGTCAACACAAGAGGTAACCACTCATTTCTCTCAAGATACTTCTTAAAATACAACGTCCTTTGAACACCTGCACTCTGACAGGGAGGAAAATCAAGAGCTACCATAAGTACTTTTTTCATCCGGCTCCTCGCCAATAATTCATTGCCAACCCTAATAAAAACCCCATTTTATCTCTGCGCCACGGACCAATTCTGCATAGTCTATACGGGTCGTCAGACGACCCAGCACTCCCCAAATTAGTACTTACAGCATATGAATAACCAGAGCGCTTAACAGTATCAATATGCCGATCATTAAAATCATCAGGATAAACACCATTTGGATAGGCCTGACCAACAACATCACACTGAAGGATAGTTTCCAAAATCCTTTTACTATCGGCTATTTCTACATGCGCTTGATGCTGTGGGATTTTTGTAAGTATCTGATGGTTGACACCATGAGCCCCTATATCCATGCCATCAGAGTTGGACAACTGTTTAAGCATATCCTCATCCATCATTAAACCATCAACGCTCACTTCGCCTAGCTCTTTAACAATACTTTCTAGCTGAATGGAAAATTCATCGTCATTTAGTGACTTTAAATATCCTATTGCAATTTGACAAAAAACCACCTTGTCCTGCAATCCATCCAAAGGGTACCTTGTGCTATCCAAGACGACACATTTATTCTGAGTGCTCCTAATACATTCTATGAGAATGTCCCACTTTGGTGGCTTCCTAAGATATTCAGTAGTAACAAAAAAAGTAGCTGCCAAAGAGTGTTTTTGAAGAATTGGTAATGCATCTGTAAAATTATCTGCATAACCATCATCAAAAGTAACTGCAACAGCCTTTGAGGGAAGCTCGCCTCTCTTAAGTAAAACTACCGCCTCAGCTAATGGGAGTACATTGCAATGCGTTGCAATCCATTTCATTTCTTTCTCAAACTGCACTTTGGTAACATAATCAGGTTGCAGAGGGTCAGGGGTTTGAACAACTCGGTGGTAATTGAGAATATTTAGACGGGGCTGCCCAACCACTCGCCGTGAACTTAAGGTTAGCACCAGGCGAACGAACCAGAGGAAGACCACTGATTCAAAGACTTTTTCAAAAAGCTCCTCGAGCCCCCTTATCACCTTATAAGCCACGTTAAGCGTTTGTTTCCTTACCGCGACTCTCCATACATTTCTTTCCCATATCAACGACCCGTCTAGCATTACCTTGCCAAGTAAACCCTTCATCAAGGACCAATCTTCTAGCATTTTCCCTGAGTTCGAAAAGTTCATTAAAGTGTGTTATCGCATATTTTAATTTTTCTTTAAAAGAGTCTAGATTCTCATTTTCAAACAATATAGAGGTTTTTTCATCTACAATTTCTAATATATTTGAAGAGTCTGGGGCTACTATCACACTACCGGCAGCTAGATACTCAAATAGTTTTAGTGGTGATGCGTAAGGTGTTACTGCGGGCTGCAGCGCGATATCAAATTGTTTTACGTAATCAAAAACCTCATCTCGAGCCTTTAGACCGGTAAATTCGACTCTATCAGGTATACCTAACTCATGAGACTGAGCCAATAGTGTTTCCCGAATATTGTCATTGCCTTCTCCGACACAGAGTAATCTAATATTCAGATGCTTTAACTCTCCCATAGCTTCAACAGCAAGATCCAATCTGTGCCAAGGATTTAAAAAACCTACAAAGCCCACCACAATTTCAGGGTTTTCATCCGTTTTTGGGACTAAATTAAATTTATCATAAACATGTTCATTAATGCCGTTATGAACAACCTCTATCCGACCTTTAGATACACCATGTGCCATTACAATGTTTGCTAGAACCTGAGTAACAGGTAGCACTTTCGTTGCCTGTCTCCAAGTGAAATTTTCAATAGCTTTTGCTAGCCATGGAATAGCAATGCCACTATATTTTCTTCTCTCATCGAACAACGGTGCATTTACTTCCAGCAACAAAGGCAACCCAAATAATTTGGCAACAATAACTCCAGCAGGTTGATACAAATTATATCGTTCATAAATAAAGTCAGGTCTTTTTTGTAAAATTGCAACTACTAGTTTTAATGCGATAAGTAAAGAGTATGACAGTTCAAGAATTTCATAGACAAACTGCGGAAGCTTTTCTTTAAGCTTAGAAACAAAGCCGCCATCAGAGCCAAACTCCGATTCATCTGTGAATTGGGGGGCTATAAAACGTATGTCATGTCCCTGCTCCAAAATAGCATTCGTAAGCTCTTCAACATGAACATATTGACCATCTTTTGACGCAATTCTATGTAGATATATTATGTCCACTAACGTACCGCCTTTATACTTTCTATACGTTTATATAACCCACTAAGCCCAAAAAAATATCGATGTTTTAAAAACAGATAAATCAGGCCTTTGGCATGAGAAATTGTAAATTTATTTATTTTTATGCCTTTTGCTCGAGATATCTCTTGGGCATCATGAACCATAGAATATTGTGGTAAATAGTGAATTTCCTTTCCAGATAACCAGACACGAATACAATAATCAACGTCTTCAGGCGAATAAAAAATCCTTTCATCTAAACAACCAATATCATCTAGCAAATCTTTAGTGAACATCCAAAACGCAGATATCGCATAATCAACTGGTGATTGCTCTAAACCCTCAGAGGTTTCTCCTCCCTCCATTTTCTTTAAAAAGAAGAAACGTCGAACCTTGTGCCACAAAGTTGGAAAATGGTCTGTACTAATCTGAAAGCGCCCATCCGGATAAGTAAGCTTTGGAACCACCATTCCACATTCATTGTTTTCATCTAGGTAACAACCCAACTCTTTTACTACCTCTGACGTGACATAGGCATCCGAGTCCAGAATAATAATCCTTTTACCCTCGGCCCTCTTTAGCCCTTGGTTCCTCGAAAACGTAGTCCCCGTGTTATATTCAAATGGGATAAGTTGAATATTTGCATTCATCTCATCAGTAACATCCTGTATCAATTTCCTTGTTCTATCTTTAGATCCATTATCAATAACGAAAACTTCGTAGCTCGCGCCAATTTCTACAAAACTAGACACCAACGATCTTAAACACGTTTCGATGTATTGCTCTGAGTTAAATGTCAAAATAATTGCTGAAAATTCCATAAAATACTATTCGCTCAACTCATTATTAAAGCCATAAATATCAGCCATAGACGACCACTCAAAATCTTTCAAAAGCCCAGTCAACCGTCTGTCCACTTTATTTAAATTAAGGTAATGTCTAAACCGACTCTTCAATGACGCTTGGGCCATTCTAGGCTGTGAGGGATCCATCTCCCAAGGGTGTAAGTAGAAGATATAGGGCTCCCTTTCTGATATTGAAAATTTGGAGATCGCCCAACGTGTCAATAGGTACGGGTAAAGGCGAAAATAACCGCCTCCAGAAATAGGTATATTCTTTCCAAACAGTGGCAAAGTACTCAGAGGTATTTCAACTATTCCAGACGGTGTGGTGTATTTAAAGCGCGGGGCATCAGGTATACCATAATGATCATGTACTATGGGGTAAACGCTTGAGCTATACTTGTAGTTTTCTTCCGCAAGTACGTCATACACCCACTCATTTTGCTTGGTAAAAGAAAAGCTTGGGGCTCTATAACCAACGACCTCAACCCCTGCAATATCTTCCAAAAGTTTTTTCGCGTCACCAACGTCATTTTTAAAAGTTTCTCTATCCTGATCAGAGGCTCTTTGGTGATGTGTTCCGTGACTGGCTAGCTCATGACCTTGACTGACAATTTCACGAACTAACTGCGGAAACTTTTCAGCTACCCAACCAAGAGTAAAAAAGGTAGCCTTAGTCTCATGTTCTGCAAATTTATCTAGCAGTAGATGAGTGTTTTTTTCAACCCGAGGGCTTATGGCATCCCAATCCTCTCGGTTTACCAGATTTTCAAATGCAGAAACTTGAAAATAATCTTCTACATCTATTGTCATCGCATTTTTCATAAAGCTCAAAATTACCTAGCTGGAAGATCGTATATCTAATTAAAAAGAACCAGTGACTCTAACTGTTCTGAATTTAAGTTAGCGAAAGAAAGTAGTTTGTGTTTCGCTGTTTCCATGTCTGAATCAACAGGCACAGACAGAGCAATGACAGCACCGACAGCCCCCTCTCGTAACAGCACATTAAATGCTTGAAAGAGTTTGACGTATAGGCTGTTGCTTGATGATATATTCGGCAAATAGTACCAATATAAAACCAGCCTTTTCCCGCCAGTGCTCGCCCCAATTTCGAGGAGTGAAGCTTGAAATTCCTCCCCTCCTACCCTAGAAACAGCAAGAGATTGGTTGCCATTATAACGCCATTTTCCAATATCAAATAATCGATTTTTCTCAGACACCAATTCCGCTCCAGGCTCATTGGTGTCGTAACCAGCAATGTAATACGCAACACCCTCTGTGGAAACACCCAAATGCTCGAATTTGGGCCTACTAAACACAGGCATCCAATCTGTGCGTGCTGTTATATAAACTGTATTGCCCGGCTGAAAACGCTTATCAAATGCTAAATATGAAGAATCTTTCACGGCGCTACTTGAAACAAAAAGTGAAAGAAACAAGGGTAACACCGCAACCAATGCTGCAGGATACCAACGAACCGACAGCCACTCGAGATGGATCGAATCACTACCTGCGAATACTTTTGACGGCTCAGAGCCTATCCGGGAAAAAGCAACCAAGATCAACACCACTAACGCAAAAAACCCCCAGCCATAAATCAAGTGATCGGCACCTGTTGCATATTTAATATCAACTAGATGCGCTACAAGGATCGTACCATAAGCCCGCAAACCGTTGGCAACAATCGGTAAAGTCATTGAAAAAACGAAGAAAAGGATACGTTTCCATATAGTATGATAACTCGTATAGGCTATCACTGCCCCCATAACAACACAGGCGACAAAGAAACGGATTCCAGAGCAAGCTTCAGCGACCTCAAACATTCCTGCAGGGATGGTGATAAACAATCCATCCCTAAAAACCGCAACTCCAGACAACTGTAGAAAAAACACCGTAAGATCAGCAGTAATAATCTGAAAACTAGGTACCAACTCTTCGCCTACAGGAATTGAAAAAACAATAAAAACAAGTGGGAACCAAACCACCTTAGCTATTTGCCAACCAAACAACAAAACCACAAAAGATGACAACATTCCAAACACTGCAGCATGCTTGAATAATTCTATATCCGCAGCAAACCCCAGCAACCATAACCCTTGAAGTAATAACATCGGCACCAGCACCACATATGAGGGGCGAGGCGGCAGAGATAAAATTTCAACTCTGTTTTGGTATATAAAATACAAAGTAATTGGAACAACAAATATACAGTGAGTATACGTGTTGGAGTTCATCCAGACTGAATATACAGATTCTAGGCTCTCACTAAAAACCCCCACCCATACAGCAACCCAGACCAAACACAAAACAACAGGTACCCTTAGCATGGTCAGTGTACTTTTTTTAATTACCTCCGTCATACTTCATTACCCAACTTATTATGTTCAAAGTAATGCTTTAATCCCCTGGCCATTTGTTCCATTCGCAATTTTAATATTGGCTTTTGAAAAGATATCACAAACAATTCATCCATTTGTTTACCCAAGTTTTTCTTGTATCGCGCTTCTCCACCCAAAAAGTCATAAAGCTTAGCCCCTCGATCCAGATGACGCTGAATGCAAAGTGCGTGCAAAACAAGCCCAGGTTTCTGTTTAATATCTACTTCAAGGTCAATGCCACTAAGGTAAAAGTAGACGTTATTATTATAGATGAAATTGTATAAATACCCGATCCCCATCCCATCCACGTTGAGCTCTACTAGCTCAACAACACCTTCATCAAAACACCTTTCAATCAAATCCTGATGAAATCGGATGAAATACTGATTATTAAAGCCGCTATCGACTTTCCAGCGCTGAAGGTGAAGGGGGGCGATTTTCTCAAAATATAACAACGCCTGAGATTTGTCTTGAGCAACCCGTAATGTTAGACCTTGTCCATATTTCCTAATGGCTCGCCTTATCTGGGAACGAGTATTTTTAGACAATGTATCCAAATAACATTGGCCACTAAGCTTGATTTTAGCAAGGTCAACACCATAACTCGGTGCATTCCACCGTTCTACCGGTTTACATTGATCTGTAGATATTAATTCCAAAATTCTTTTATCAATAGGGCCTAGCAAGAGCTCATCCCATGAAATCTCCGTTTCTTGAGACAAAAAATGAATTAGGCCTCTATACACCTCTCTCTCAAACTCTTTGGCTACGAGCATATTGTTGTACTCAGGCCAAATTTGATCCTTTTTTTCGTCACCAACACTTTGCAGTCTTAGCTGTTCAACATTAAGGATTTTATGTCTTGTTAATGAAGCCTTAACAAAGAGACCGAGCGCAACCAGGTTCCCGTGAGAATATACCTTACATACAAAAACATCTGGCCCAATTATACGGAGCCAAGATGAAACCCAGCACCAAGAGGTAAAAAACGTGGGTTTCGCCTCAAGTTCTAAAGAAACCCATAGTTCTCGTATATTGCCGATGTCATCCATTCGCTCAATAACAAACTGAAGCTGATTACCTTTTTCTATCGTTGCTTTTGACATACGTCTATTTATAAAAACTGATAAGAAACAGAACAGGAAAGGCTATTTTTTTTCACATTTGAATGATCAACATCTAGATCACTACCAACCTGCCTTAGATTGGCCTCAAGCTCCATGCTTACGCTAAGATCAGCACTTATATTATAATCACCGCCTACTGCAAGCGTGTGCTCACGATCTATACGGTTCGTGTCCGTAAAATCAAACTTGATCCACTGGTAGTTATACCCGCTAGTTAAAGAAATATGCTCAGTAAGTCGATGCTGTACATTAACATTCAATGATTTTATACGTTGTATGCTTTTATCCGATTGAAACTCTTCTTTCTGTAAAGCAATAGATGCATCGAGTGTTGTTAAATCATTAAAAATAGGTTTATTGAGACCTATATCTAGTGTATTTCGAATAACAGTGTCTTCAACCTCAGAACTATTGATTAACCCCGAACCAGCCAAAGTAGCATTCCCTGGATCCACTGAAACAACTGTATCAGTTAATTCTCTTTGAGCTGAGGCGGTAAAAACAGAGGTAGACCAATTTTTAGTATATTGCAGGTCAAACGTATTTACATTGGTACTTGTACCACTGTCAATTTCCAGCTTAGTTCGTCCAATTTCAATCGAAAATAAACCAGACGCTGTTTCCGCATCTAGGGTTCCAGATACTCCGCTTGATTTGGTATTGTTATCATTATCATCAAAATTAGTTTTAGACTTTGAGTATTCTAAGGAAAATCGCTTTGTTTGAGATAACAAATGAGACCAGCCAACACTACCTGAACTTACAATACTCTCATTATTATCGTTACCATTAACGTTGTCATTATTGTTATCTGTTGATGATTGGGTATAAGTTGCGTCAAAAGTCGCTGAATCAACGGGATTGAGGGGAACAGATACTTTCGGGCCAGTGGAAAAAGTACTCGACTGAGTACGATTGTCGGTAGTGTCAGCTAAGCGCCGATCAACAATAGAGTAATTTTCAGTCTCAGATACAAACCACTCAACTCGATTAGGGATCATATACCAAGTCGCATTACCAGCCCCAACAACAGTATTTGTATTATCTAAGTGTTGCTTATCATATCGGACGTGTCCCATCGTGTAATTTAACGATAAATCTACAAAGCGAGACCGGTGATTAACATCCGTTACCAAAGACGTAGTAAAGGTAGCTTCGCTTGATTCATCATTTTCGGTATTGTGGATATTATCTGTTAATTCAATCCCTTGAGAGGCTGACGCAACAAAATCTATGGCAAGAACGGTATTGCAGTTAAGACCAGCCGTTATCGCTATAATATAATTTAACGTTCGTGAGTAACGCATAATAAAATCCATTTCCACATGGGCAAAAAGAGACAAAGCCTATGAGAATTTAGTTGTTAAATATAATGCCGCTTACTTTATCTTTTCCTGCGGCATTCACACCTGACACAATTTGTTCGTCTGTTACCTTTCCATAAGGGACAACTAACACCAAATAGTCACTTAGTTCGGCCAATATCTGTCCTTCAGCCGACAACCCAACAGGTGGAGCATCTATTATGATAAACCTATCTGGATAACGGATTTTTACTGACTGAATGAACTCTGACATTCTTTCTGATGTGAAATACTCAGCGCCCCCTTCGATGTGCCCTCCCACGGGAATAACACGTAGACGATCAATACCAGATGCATAAATAATATCATCCACATCCAAATCCGGGTTCACAAGATAATCCGTCAGTCCAAAGTCTGGCTCGACACCAAGTAACCGGTTAGCCGTTGGTTTATATAGATTACAGTCAATAAGAAGCGCTGTTTTAGTTTGATCTAGTGCAAAAACCGCTGCCATATTTAATGCAATAAAACTCCCTCCCCCCTCGTGACAAACAGAGCTAATCATTAGCACGAAATTGTTTTTCTCGGCTTTCTGAACGAGCTTGGTTCTAATTTCTCTAAAAGTATTTAGCACAGAGTTATTCGCCATGCCGGGGTATACTATTTTCTGGTCTTCCAGCTCAGCTGCAGATAATGGGGTTATCTCAGCCATTTTTTTTATCTGACTAGCGCTGCGCAATGAAGGGTTAATTGGCGGCATTTTTCGATCCATAGAGTTATTTGATGATGTCATATAATACTGTTATGCCTCGCCAAAATAATGCCCACGTAAACAGACATAACCAAAATCACAAATACACCCAGTAAAATAATATCCGCTTTAAATATCCTTTTAGATAGTGACGTATGGATATGGGGAACTACTCCTAATACAGGGACTGAGACCACTGATTTCACTTTATCCACAAAACGAATTCGTGGATCCAACAGAATAAATACCATTAACAACGCTATGGGGGCAAGCACACCGGCGACTGGTCCGGCTAAAGCAAAATGGAAAAAACGTATCCCTTTTGGTGTTAACGGGTATGCAGCAGGTTCCTGGATTTTGTATTTAACCCCTTGCCCTTCTATATCTAGCGTCATAGAAAGTCTAGCGGTTTCCTTTCTACCCAACATGCCTTCATAAATTGATCTTGTTACTTCATAGTCTCGGGTTAATTCAGATAAATCAGCCTGACGAGCAGCAACTCTCTTTAATCGTTTTTCTTCATTACTAAGCAGTCTTTCTGTTCCTTGCTGCCTACGAAGCCTTGTTGCCAACTCAACTTTTGCAGTTGACAGTTTACTCCTCAATTCTTCATAAAGAGGATTAATATTCCTTCCCTTTTGGTTTGATGCCCCTTCGCTTGAGCCGTCATCCGTTTCATTTTCAGAGTCAGTAAGTGCTCGTTGAAGATCTTCAATTTGCAATCGAATAGACACTACATCAGGGTAAGTATCGGTGTAGGTTAACTTTAATGTATCCAACACTTTCTGTTTTTGTCTAATTTGCTCCAAATACACTTCGGAACGAAAACGCTTATTAATAAATTGATTTTCAGCTTTCAGCTCTCGCTCAAGTGACTTCATGCGAATTTGAGCATCGTCTATATCAAGCTTCATTTCTTCTAGTTGAGCTTGTAATTCAGATATACGACCTCGAGCAGTTGCCTCAGTCCCGTCTACATTTGTAGACTTGAAACGCTTAAGTTTTTGCTCGGCTTCTTGTAGTTGATTTTTGTAGGTTTTAACCTGACTAGCAATAAACTGAAAAGCCTCTCTACTCTCTTTACGTTTTCTTTCAGAAGTATCTCGGATAAAATGATCTGAAACCGAAGTCAACACATCGTAAGTTACATCTGGAGAGTTATCCGTATAGGTCAACCGAATGAAATTTGAGCCAATATTCTTTACCTTAATTTTGGCTCTGAGCCTATTTGTCATTTTCTCAATTTGAGCAGGCGTCTCCCCACCTTTAACCAGCTTTGCGTCTACAACAACCTGATTAAGGATTCTCGGAGAATAAATAACCTCTTTAACAACTTTCGCTTGATTCTGAACTTTTGTTATAGCGGCCTTCCCTGACAACAAAGGTTTGATAATGTTCTGTTGATCTGCATACAAAGTTGTAGATGTTTCATACTTTTTTGGAAAAACTAATCCAAAGGACACAACAACTAAGCTAACTACAGCATAACAAAACAATATCTTGCCTTTATGAAGAAGTATTTCTCTCCATAAAGTACGAGCAAATTGCAGTACAAATGTGGCTTGATTTACCGGTGCATTCATTCGTATATCCAATAGCCTAGAAAAGGCGCTCCGGCACAGTAATAATATCGTTTGGCATTAGGTTATAGTTCGACTGAAGATCGCCCTTCTTCAATATATCATCCAAGTAAACCGGATACACTTTCGTCCCGCTTGATGTTTTCCTATACAATTTTGTATCATTAGCATCTGCAAATGGCGTCACTCCACCTACCATCAGAACAATATCCATTACCGTCATACCTTTTTGATAAGGGATAGATGTTGGGCTGGCCACTGCTCCAGTTAAACGAATTCGGCGTAAATATGTAGAGCTCGTCGGATTCGTGACAATGACGGTCACCTGAGGAGAACGAATAAAACTTTCGAGTTTTTTGGTAATACCCGCAGCCAATGCCTCTGCACTCGCACCCTCGGCTTTAATGTCACCTACCAAAGGCACTGAGATATTACCATCCGGCCGCACCGGCACGCTTACAGACAACTCACCGTTTTTCCAGACCTTAACATCTAAGGTATCCCCTACCCCAATCTTATACTCGACATTTACTATGCTCTCAGTGCTTTCAATATCACTTGGCACCAACCGAGCAGTTTCACACCCTGCGAGCGTTAACATGGCAAAAATAATCATCCAATATTTAGCATTCATAGTTTTTCCCTTCTATTTCAAATGTTAGCGATCAACGAACGCCTTTTCCTAACAATACAACTTCAACTGTTTGAACAACTATCAGAAGATCAAGCATGAAGCTATGATTCTTCGTATAATACAAATCGTATTTTAACTTGTTTGCCGCATCTTCAACCGATGCCCCGTAAGGGTACTTCAACTGTGCCCACCCCATGAGACCTGGCTTGACACGATGCCTTTCATTATAGAAAGGTATATTTTGACACACCCCCTCAACAAACTCCGGCCTTTCTGGCCGAGGACCTACGAAACTCATATCACCTTTCACTACATTGTATATCTGAGGTAGCTCATCCAAACGCGAGTTTCTAATAAAGTTACCCACTCTTGTGATTCTATCATCATTCTCTTTTGCCCATACCGCACCATTCTTTTCTGCATCTTTCCTCATGCTGCGGAACTTATACAATGTAAAGGCTTTACCATTGATCCCAACACGAGTTTGCTTAAATAGAACGGGAGCGCCATCTTCAAGATAAACCAAGAGCGCAGTTAACACCATAAATGGCGAGGCAATACATAAAAGTATCGAACAAATAACTAAATCAAAAGTTCGCTTTAATACATCTCTAATCTGACTAAAAGAAAAACCTTGAGAGAAAACCAGCCAACTTGGGTTTAAAAGGGATAACTCAATCTTCCCTGTTTCACGTTCAAAAAAAGCGATGGACTCTGTTACAGCCACACCTGCTAACTTTGCATCGAGCAGGCGATCAACAGGAAACTGTCCGCCTTCTGCCTTCCTACGCTCATCCAACGCTACGATAATCTCATCAACATTGAGACTTTTCGCACATTCTGCAAGGTTGCTGCACTTATCCATGATAAGAGTAGATTCGACTTGATCAGCACCCTCACTCGCCTTAACACATCCCACCACATGAAAACTCATACTTTCATGTTCTGATGCAATCATATCGAGCAATTTACTTGCACTATTTCCCGTACCTAGGATAAGGACACGTCTTTTTAACGCATTCACATCAACTAACCAAAAAAACATTACCCTGACTGGAAAAACAAGTGCATATCCAATCAGTATACTTATAGATAGCACTCCTCTGCCAAGAAACAAAGAAGGGAATAGGTAATACAATATCGTAAGAAAACTAGCACCTAACAAACAGTAACTGACCACTGTTCGTATCAAAACTCCAATATGCCCTTCGCTTAATTTTGCGGGGTAAACACCGATTGCAAGTGTGCAGGCAATCAGTGACAGACTAAATACGACAGATTGGACAAAAATTGGCTCAGACACACTAAAGGAAAGTTCGTTGACGTCGGGAAATCTGACTACTGCACCAATGTGCACAGAAACGACCAACACTACAAACTCTATTATCCCCAAAATCAGATATGGCGTATGTATGTAATGGTTAAATAAGCGAATATAACTCACTCAGCGTTCCTTATTGTAGGATTTTTGTCCATTTACTAGCGACAAACTTAACATATGCCACTCTATTTTCTTCATTGAACCAATAGGATTGGTTAGGGCGCGTATATTAGCACAGTAATAAGTAAAGTTTGTTATGGATCTGATAGTGAATATTTACATTTTTACTATTCGAGCATAACGATGTAACACATTGTTAAAGTTCGTGATAATGTTACTCAAGTGTTAATAATAGCAGGGTTTTTGAACCGTAAAGCTTCCCTACTAATCCATTGGCTTAAGCAATGCAAAAATAGCGGTTAACTCAGCCATAACATACACTACATTAGTATTTAAGCCGTGCCCCAAACGCGGGCCGGTTATTTGGAAACAGCACAATATGGAATTCATACACTCTTGGCTTACACCATTACCTTTTAACTCCTTTGATTATTTTATCATCAGCATAAATGCCATCGTTTTTCTTCTATCAAGATACGTTGCCAGTATTTTTATTGTTGGCAGGTCACAACAATCCATAAGTCAGCGTCTGTGGCTCCTACGAACCCTGAACCTTTTCCTGTTCATACTTTATGTGGGTGCTGTATTTTTTGAACTAAAAGTCGTTCCCAAAATAAGTCAAACAGGCCTATTACTTCTATTTGCCTATGTCGCCAACCAACTGATTAGCTATTGGGCCATCAAAAAGCACGGCAGAATCAAGCAGTTAGAGGACAAAGAAATCCATTCGGACACTTATACGTCAGAGACCGTAAGTCTAATTGGCGGCTTCGTTTTATTGATGGTTGTAGTCTTAACAACCCTCAATATATGGGGGGTTGAGAGCTGGCTTCAAACTACCAGTGTATTAGGAGGCATCATCGTGATGGTTTTTTTCACAAAAGAGTATTGGGTTGGCGACATGATTGCAGGCTTAATAATCCTATACAACGATCAACTACAGCCTGGTACAGTAGTTCGCATTAAAGACAAGAATATCCTCGGCGTAGTTCTTCAAGTAACGTTAACCCAAACCGTAATTAGGGACTTAATACAAAAACACGAAATATTGGTGCCAAATACTGCTATCAGAAACACTACCGTTGAATTACTTAGCAACAGTCCAAAATCCGGTTTATCTGATTACGTTGACTTCAAAATTGGCTATGGGCTAGAATTTGAAAAAGTAGAATCCTTCTTGACCACCATCTGGGAAAAGGCTTGTGAGCGGGAAAATGCAATAAATAATGAGGCAAAGCCAAGAATCACCATCATCGATAACGGGGACCATGCTGTAACCTGGAGACTGTATTTTAATATCGGCAATATATTCAAATTGCTAGAAGCACGAAACACGATCAATCGCGTAGCTTACATATGCAGCATTGAAGAGGGAATCGGGTTAAACACCCCTCTTACCCACGAATTATTAAAAGCCCCTACACCAAACAAGCTTTCTAGACGCTAACCATCTATAAAATTCAGTTATCCGACGGAACATATTTTTTATGCCGGGCTAGATAGGCACAAGCAACACCTGCTAAAAAGCCAAACAAATGCCCCTCCCAGGATATACCCGCCGTACCAGGAAATACTCCCCAAATCATGCTGCCATATATAGTAAAAACACCAATAGATACCAGTAAAGCTTTCAGCTTCTTATCAAACAAACCTTTAAAAACAAGGTAACCGAAGTAACTAAAAATCACACCACTAGCGCCAACATGTACAGAAGAGGCCTGCCCGAAGCTCCAGACGCCAAACCCACCGATGATTGATACTGTAAAAGTTAATAGCAGGAACGCACTTATTCCTCTAGATATGACAAGCAAGCCCAAAATAAACAAGGGGCCAGTGTTTAATGCTAAGTGATTAACACTGCCATGCAAAAATGGAGATAGTATGAGCCCACGCAACCCAGCAATTTCTCGGGGTACAATGCCAAAACGATTCAACTCATACCCTAAAATCAGGTTAACTACCTCTACTGCCCACAATATAGCAACAAAGCACAGCATGACTTTGACTTTAAGCACTACATCATCAGCAAAATCTTTCATTTATTCTACATCTCTCGATTAGACTCAACATAATGAATTAGGTTTTCTGCTGCTTTTTGCTTTATTGCAACACGATTATTGACGTCAATGTCATATGCTTCACCGAGAGCGGCAAAATCATCAGCCGTAAGCGAAATTGACAGCCGAGGCCTCTTTGGCTTACTAGTAACGTTTAACCCCAATATCTGCCGAACACGATCAGATGGGCTTAACATACAATCCAAAGCTTCTTTCCTGATAACAGTTTGAACTTCAAACCCTACGTCAAATGCCACCTGAACAGCCTTGGCAGCCTTTTGCTCTCCCCTCCATTTCTCAGGGATTTTGGATGAATTGGGCATTGCCCTCCTCCTATCTTATACGTGCGATTTATTCTATTTGTGACCCCAATAATTTTTAATAATATTGAGCGGCCTACTCATGGAGATAGAGACGTCAGTTTCACCACCATCCCAAACCTCGATATTTAAACCAAAGTTGCCGCAATCACTCACCAACTCGAAATGATCGAAGGGCTCTCCCTGGCCACTCAACTCGCCTGACTTATGATAATACCCCGGCTCAGCGTATTCAGTCCGTAAGTACTTCGCTCCCAGCCACGCCGAATAATTCTCTACTGCTGATACGTCCGTCAACACCGCTGAATATTCGTCATCAAACACTGCGGAGAACTCTTCTAAATTGAAAATATTCTCGACGTCTGCAGGGGTTAGCTTAAGGCCAAATGTAACGATTTCATCACCATCATCGCTGTCATAAGACAAAAACACCGTTGTACCATCATCACCTTTCAGCACCCACTCAATCTCTTCAGCTTCCTCATATTCGTAAAGGGCACGCAATACTACTTGAAATGTATTTCCTCTAAGCATACTGGGAAGTGAAAAATCATTATCTAGCTCTATCATGTCACCGATCTTCAAACCAGAAATATGAGAAAGTCCTTCTTCACTTTTAAGTTCACCTGACCGAAAAATACTTTTAAACAATGATTTCATCTTAACCCTCAAATAAAAAAAGGCCCAAATTTATCTAGGCCTTTCTCAAACGATCGCTCTATTTCTTTTTAAGTCGCTCCAAAATACTCGCAGCTGTATCTTTGGTTTCACCGATACCTGCCGCTTGCATCTTCTCTTCCAGAGACTTATCAACCGTCTCGTCCTGTAGCTGCTCAGCAGCTTTTAACCTATCATCAAAATCTTGCTGTTTTTTCTGAATTCGCTCAAGCGACTCTTTTGCACCGAGCAACTTAGAATTACTACCCGCGAAATTATCAGTAATGGCGGCTGTCGCTTTTTGCACGCTTTCAGTGGTTTTAACCATCGACAACTGTCTTTCATAGTCCTTTATTTGTCGTTCAGTTTTCCTGACAAGCTCTTTAAGACGCTCAACATGCCCTGAGTATGTTGTTAACGCACTATCTTGCTGAGATAGATCCACATCCAATGACGCAATCTTTTCCGCAATTTCTAAGGCCAGCGATTCATCGCCTTTATTTAATGCTTGAGTTGCATACCCTTCATGCTCGCTTACCGACTCCTTTAATCGATTAACTTCTCTTGTAGTTTGCATTTGTTTAGCCATAACATCTGTTAAATCATGCTTGGCTTTTTTCAAATGCTCTCTACTATCATGGATTTCCTGCTCGAATATACGAGTCCCATTAGCATCCACAATCGCCTCACCAACTTCACGCGCACCACCTCGAAAAGCGGTTAAAATCTTATTTAGAATACTCATTTCCTACCTCTTTATGATTCGGCTTACTTTAAATAATCTGTCATTGCTGAAATCGCTTCAACAGAGTTTTCTGCCAAAGTGATGACTTCATGCACCACATCTTCAAAACTTGAGTTAGCCATTAGCGCTCCAAAAATCACGTACTTGTCGCCAATTTTTGAAAATGATGAGAGCGGCATAGGGATGTTAATCTCCAGCATTAACTCCATCATCGCGCCGCGTTTATCTTGTACAACTTCATCTTCTGACCACAAATACGAAATACATAGAATCTGTGTTTCTGTTATCGATATGTAGACTGGAATCTCTTCATAGTCGCTCACGACAATCTGCAATACTTCCGTATCCCCTGGAATCAACTGACAATCAAAACTAAAACCTTGGTAGCTATTAAGCTCCGAGAAGCGAATAGCTATATCTTGCGTATTCATCAAACGTAAACTCCCTAACGTCATATTATCGATTATCGACATATTATGTCTTGAGAAAGACTTTAACTCTCTCGACATAATATGTCAAACATTAAATATCTAATTGTTTGCCTGCTTTAATAGACCTTCTCTGCCAACCCAAGAAGCTTGGTGGTACTGGTAAATCTGATGCGAACCTAACTCATTGATATTAATTGTTTTTTCTTCATCAAAAAAGTTTTTTGAGAACTGAAAAGAACTTAATAACACCCCTCTATTAAGCCACTGAACATACGTTTCCCACTTATGGGTGGTACGGTCAAGACGCACGGACATTGGAATATCAATCTTCATCGCTAGAGACCATCCCCATTCACCAAAGCTCGGCACATTCGTGTGGTATTGCTCAACCCGAGCAAACCCTGCTGCTCTAAGGGTCTTTCCAATACTTACAAAAGTTTCCTTTGAGTGATAGGGCGATGTGGACTGACTTACCAAGACCCCATCAGCACTTAGCAGCTGGGAGAGCTGGCTATAAAAGTAAGTAGAATATAATTTGTTCAGGTCAGGGTGAGAGGGGTCAGGTAGATCCACAATAATCGTGTCAAAATGATGTCCGCGCGCAACTAGGCTTTCAACCTCAATAAATGCATCACCTATAACCACACGAACCCTCTCATCCGAAAAAGCATCATGATTTAAACCTGTTAACACATCACTAATATGAGAGGCCTTGTTTTGAGGGCTACCTCTTGTAAACAATTCAATTAGCTCTCCATCAAGATCAATTAACGTCACATTTTTGGGTGAAAACTCAAGCACCTTCCTCAACGCTAACCCGTCACCTCCACCGATAATCAAAATATCATCTGTCCTGGCACTACCTACGAGGGCTGGCACTACTAACATTTCATGATAGATCACCTCGTCATTGCTAGAGAACTGCAATCGACCATTGATATAGAAATTGTAAACTGGCCGCGACAACCCCTTAAGTTGGCGCTCCGTTACTGTAAGCTGTTGGTATCGGGTGCTTTGTGTATAAACAACCTGATCTTGATACAAAAGCTGGCCCATTTTTTCGATCCACGGAGCACCTAATAAAAACATTAACAACAACAGCATAACAACAACAGCATGGGCAAAAAGAAGCAACACAGGCCTAGTAAATTCTCGCCAAAAGGTACCAAGGAACAGCGCACCAGCAAATACATTAACTCCTGCAGTTATTAAGGCCACGTCCCCGATATTAAGGGGCAACATAACAACAACCCAAATCGCTGCGCCAACGCCTGCACCAACATAATCAGCCCCATATAAAGTCCCGACATTATTCTCAAGGTTTTTCTTGTAAATTTGTTGCCTAACGTTGGCTATAAGAGGGATTTCCATACCAATAAGAAAACCTAGAATACAACCGATAACAAATGGTAGATTCCGACTAAGATTATGTAACCTTTCAATAACCCCGCCATTAGGGAGCAAATCGGCTGGGAGAGAAAATGTTATAGCAAGCCACTGTGGGAATACGCTCGTTATTGCAATAGCAGTTGATATCAACAAAATTGCAGAAGCACCTACAGCAGCAATCGCAATTTCTAACCAGACAAAACCATTAAATGGATGCTTTACATAACGGGCAAAAAAAGCGCCCACTCCCATGGATACAATCATTAGGCCAATCATTGTATATATTGCTGTTTCCAAGCTCCCCAGAACCCGACCCGCATAATGTGCAAGAATATACTGGTAGATAAGGCCACAGCCGGCCAAAACACCCATAATAACAATGAGCAGAAAATCTTTGGCTTTTATCCATCGAGTCTCTGTACTTAGGGAGAGCTCCATAGCTAAAAATATCTTCGTTTTTTAAATGCGAAAATCACGTTAACAAAGTAATCAACAACAAACCAATAGATACAAAGATAACCGCTTCAATGGTTGCCACGCCAATATTTCCTTGGGCATCTACCTCTTCAACCACATCAACACCATTAAGAATAAATTTTCTAGCGATAAAACTGAAGAGCGTCACCACCACAACCAAATCAATAGCAGCTACCGCCCACATAACCAGGGAATAAAAAATATTCTGCTCATTGTATATCACTAACCCTGAAGCTGCAGTTACCGCTAGAGAAGCACCAATAATATGACCCATGTAGCGCAATGCCAATGCACTATTACCGCTCGAAATTTCTTTTTGCCAATCTCGACCTTTATTTCTTTTTGAAAAAATAACAACTCGACTATAGCTAACAAGAGAGAGTAGAAGCTGAGTAACAACAAATGCCATCACCAATGCAATAACGCTTAGTACTAAATCACCCTCAATCCAACCCAAAACTGCTCTCAAGATAATACCTGTAGCGACTACATTGGCTACATCAACTAAAGCAACAGAAACATTGGCATTTTTAATTTCTTTCTGAATCTCTACGCCACGAAGAACCCAGCGGTCTAAAATGAACCGACCAATCTTGATCAATAAAACACCAAACACACCATAACCAATAAGCAGTATCGCTTCATTCAGCAGGCTGGTAGACACATCTCCACTTAGCACCCCTGTAAGCATTAGACTTAACGCAAAAATCGCACCCGCTAGAGATATACCAAATGCAAAATTATCTCTTTCCGCCAACTCCTCTGTCGTACTTAAGTTAGCTACCAACCCCGTCAACTTTCTCAAACCAACAACCAACGCCACAGAAATAACAAAATCTAGCACCGTTATTTGCCATGCCCATATTTCGACAAAATTAATTGAAAAATCCATGATCACTTACCTAATGAAAGTCCGCGAGAACGCTGACTGTATGAAGAGCGAGAACTACTTCCGTAGCTATTCTTGTTTCCGCCAAAACTACTCGTATTTGATTTCTTACTGTAGCTAGATTGTTTACTATTACTTAATCCACTGTATCGACTGGCGTAACTTGTCGTATTTAATGAGCGGCTATATTTACTGAGGCCGGACGCACCACTACGCTGCTTTGAATATGGGCTCGTATATGGTCGCCCGGATCTTCTCGCTTGGAACTTTGCATTTTTATCCGCAGCTACTTGTGATTTATTTTGCTGAGGGGATGTAAAGCTAGATCGCCCCACATCGTTGTAATAACTATATCCTCTTCGAGATGACCAGCTATCATAATGGTATCGACGAGACGGCATGAAATTGGAAAACAGCGCATACATACCGTACCATTCCCAAAAAGAACGCCCAGACGAATCTGAACGCCAGCTTCCATAGCTAGGATTTCCTACAAGCTGCTTGCCAACTTGACTACCATCAACGCCCTGAGCTTGCTCTGCGCTCATTGAAACAGCATTTACTCTTGGCAGCTGCCCTCCAGACATATCAGCAAGTACATTTACAGGATCTGACAAGGCATCACTAAAAACCGCAACATTACTCGCTTCCGACAAACTTTTTAATTCCAGGTACCGTTCTTGCCAATTATTAAAGACCTCTGGATATTTGACAGCATCATCAAGGCGTCGAGTTATATTGGTAAATAGCGGTCCATTTGGGCTGGCATCCTGCCCAAGCTGAATCGCCAGGTTACTGTATTGATCAAAGTTATCAGCAATAAACTCAGAATAGTTTTTAAGAATAATAGCGTTTCGAACCTGGCCTTGATCAAGGGCTGCACGCAGGCGCTTAACTGATATTTGTGCTTGCTTCTCAGCACGACCCAATTGTTCTTTAATGCGAGCTTCTTCTCCACAACCAGACAAAAACAACATTGAAATGAGAAGTGCGAATAACGCATAACAGCGACGGTGTTTACACATAAATAACTTTATCTGTTGTCGTTAAAGGGTTACCTGCCAATAAAAGCACAGCAAGTTAGAGGAATTGACTGCTGGACATAATATGTCGAAATGCGACCTATTAGCAAGCGAAGTAATTGGAATTCGGAAATATGTTGTAAAAACGAATTAGATCTTCCTTTTTAAAGGCATCATGTTAAGGGATACTAATATGTCCTGAGCTTTATTCATCTTCGACACATTATTAAAAGGCCCCACACTGACTTGATACCACTCTACCCCATTTGTGGAGATTGAAACATGAGAACGGGCCTTTAGACCATACTTAGATAACTTTTTAACTAAACGGTTAGCATCCTGTTCGCCTCGAAACGACGCTGCTTGTAGCTTATATTTTGCTTTTTTACGCGTTGCTAGTTCACGACTTACGTATGTCCCATTTTGCGTTTGAACCGCCCACTGACTGTTTCGTAGATTATCGTAGAAGCCATATTCAACGGTGTCCCCTACATTTTCTGCAACTACCTTGCTTACCTTGACATCCACAGTTTTAACTTCAACTGTCTTAACCGCAACACCTTTGCCTGCATCTTTAACATCTCCAATCAAATAAGCCTCTTCCATTTCTTGTTGAAATTCGACTATTTCCTCTTGATCGGGAATAACATCTGAAGCTTTGTGAGAAGTGGGCTTAAGAAAAAAACCAATAATTAAGCAGAGCAATACAACCAAAATCCACCGGAGTTGGAAAGGACTATTCACAGGAAAGCTGCTCGCATTAGGCTCGCTCTCGCTGTGCGTTGAATTTTTATATGCAGCACCTAGTGGTTCAACGTATCTAGGTACTGTTGCAAAATCGTGAGTCATTCTGTTTTCAATTGAAGTTAACATCATCCATGGGATCAGTAAGTATACTATTAGCATAGCGTAAAATGGATTTTTTTCTTTTTTTTTATCCATTTAGGCTTTAATTTAAACAAATCACATGAATATTCGCTGCTATCTTTGAACTAATCTAAAGACAAGCCATGGTCGCACCGTTACACTAACGTTTTTCATGCGTAACCTAACACTAATTTTGGAAATTTAAATGAAACTCGCTTTATCAACACTTACACTAATATCCCTTTTCCTATTTCCCTCGGTCTCACTTTCTAACCAGGTCAACCTGGATATTAGCGATGAAACAATACATGTTGCTTTTGCGACCAAGCCGTCGAAAAAAAGTTTAAACATTAGTGCATCATTCCTGCACCACGAAGATGACGGAGAGGTCTACTCCATCGGAGCGTTTGTACAAAGCCCGATCAACAATCGCCAAGACCTCCATGGCGCCCTGGGTGGGCGCTTTTATTATCTTGATGCTGATGGCCCTGACGGCTACGGCATTGGCCTTGGCGGAGAAGTAGGCTATAAAATTCCTTCCGTAAAAGGCTTAAGTATCCATGGTGAAGCTTATTATGCTCCCAAGGTAACAATGTTCGCTGACATTGAACGGTTTGTCGATGTTTCCGTTCGTATCAAATACCGTATTCTTGAACAAGGCTCAGTCTATCTTGGCTATCGCTCTCAAAAAGTTCATGTTGAACATAGTAGCAGCGAGAATATAGATGAAGGCGCACACGTAGGTATTTCATTACAGTTTTGATTTAGGTTTGGCGTTAATGATCAATAGTATGGACTATTAACGCCAACCGGCAGGATAATGGAACCCCAAGGTCACTTAGAAATAAACCGAGCCCAGTTGGAACGCAGATCATACGTTGGACTTATAATAATAAAAATGAACCTACACAAAAAGTATTTTCAATTACCGATTTTTATTCTTGTAACGCTATTAGTCGTCGCGCACTCACAGAATACTTTCGCGGCCGACACTAAACTGGAGCTACACGATTATTTTAGCTCTAAGGACCTAACAAATAACATTGAGTATTTAGAAGATCCCAAGGCAAATTTTGATATAACACATTTGCTTTCGACGCCTTCAATATATTCCTTCACAAAAAGCCATAAAAACAGTCTCAATTTAGGATATACATCATCGGCCTATTGGCTTAAGTGGTCTATGGCATATAAATCTCCTGACAAGGAAGATTGGTTCCTCAGCATTGCAGACCCATTGCTCGACCATGCTGACCTTTATATCGTAAAATCCGACGGGTCAATAATAGTAAAACGTAGCGGGCAATTGATAAAGCAATCAGCTCGCGAAATTCCTGCCCGCTCTCCTTCCTTCAGAATTGAAGGCACTCCAGGTACAACTGATACATTATATTTACGAGTTGCCTCAGACGACCCTCTTCAGCTACAACTTTCATTGTATTCTTCCACAGCAATGATTAAAGATACATTTAATAGCACAGCTCTAATTGGTGCTTATTACGGCATCATGCTTGTGATGCTACTTTACAATCTATTTCTATACGCAACACTTCGAGAGCGGTCATACCTCTTTTATTGTTCCTATTTAGTATGCTTGATTCCTGCCCAGATGAGTTTTGACGGGCTTTCCTACCAGCTGTTATGGCCTGACTCCCCTTGGTGGGCAAATCGTGCAGCTGTACTCCTAAGCGGAGCGGTAGCATTGGCCGGAACACAGTTTGCGCGTGTTTTTCTCAAAACAAGTATACATACACCAATTCTTGACCGCTTCCTTATTATACTTCTTATAGCAGCAGCACTTGTGATCCCTTGCTCTCTCACATATCCCTACCCCGTCGCTGCAACAGCAGGTGTTGGTATCGCCGTTATGTTTGCTATATCAATGTTAACAACTGCAATTATTGGATACTTGCAAAACGTTCCAAATGCTAAATTCTTCCTCGTTGCATGGCTAACATTTACCGCTGGCTTACTTATCAGAGCCCTTACTACAACGGGTCAACTAGAGATAAACCCTTTCACACTGTATGCAGCACAGTTTGGAACCGCGCTTGAAACAGTTCTCCTATCTTTTGCTTTAGCCGACCGCATCAATTGCATACAGCGAGAAAAAAGAGAAGCTCAACAGTTAG
This sequence comes from Gammaproteobacteria bacterium 42_54_T18, assembly GCA_002163245.1. Classification (GTDB taxonomy): domain Bacteria; phylum Pseudomonadota; class Gammaproteobacteria; order Pseudomonadales; family Ketobacteraceae; genus 42-54-T18. Next base: position 143,835 of record MAAL01000078.1, read on the forward strand.
CAGCGAGTGCTTTAGAACAATCAAACATTGATCTTAAGGAAACCAACAAAGTTAAAGATGAATTTCTTGCCACCATTAGCCACGAACTTAGAACACCAATGAACGGCATTCAAGGTATGCTTGATCTAATAAAATCAACACCGCTTAGTACAAAGCAACAGGAATACGTCAAATACGCAAACATCTCAACTCATGAAATGCTCAGCCATATAAATGTTCTATTGTGCTTTTCAGAAGCTCAATCTCGAAGGCTAAGCATCAAAAACGCTCCATTTCAACTTATGCCTCTACTTGATGAATTGGCAGATACTTATGAACGACTTTGCTCTCAGAAATTCTTAGAATTTCACTTTACGAAAGGGGAATACCTACCCAATGCCGTGTACGGAGATCCCACCCAATTAACAGCTATTTTAAGTAATCTTTTAGACAATGCCACCAAATTCACAGAAGCTGGATGTGTAGAATTCAATGTGTCTGCCGAAAGCCACAATACCTCTAGCAAGGGTTTGGCATTAAGATTTTCGATTATAGATACAGGCATAGGGCTTACTCCTATTGCCCAAGAAAAATTATTTAAACCCTTTACTCAAGCAGATAGCACTCACTCCCGTAGACATGGAGGTCTTGGAATCGGGCTCGCATTATCTTCTGAATTAGCCGGCTTAATGGATGGCCACATTGGCTACTCTCAAAACCACCCCAAAGGTAGCAACTTCACCTTGGCTCTGACACTTAACCAGGCCGAAGAAACCTTATTTCAACACCCAGTAATTCGAAACAATAAAAGCCATACAAAACAATCAACCTCCTCTCTAAGTCATAGTAAAACTACAATCCTTATCGTAGAAGACAATAAAGTTAATCAAACGTTGCTCAAAGCTATACTTACCAAAAAGGGTTACGCAACTCTCACTGCTTTTAATGGTGAAGAAGCGCTTCGAATTCTAACGAGCAACACCATCGACCTAATCCTTATGGACTGCCAAATGCCAGTTCTTGATGGTTTCGAAACTACTAGAATTATACGTGAGCGTCACGCAACATATGGCTACCCCCCGATTATTGCGGTCACTGCAAACGCACTTTCAGTAGACAGGGATCGATGTATAAACGCAGGTATGAACGATTACCTCACAAAACCTATAGATCGCTATAAATTATACAAAACGATAGATGACTGGTTGAGCAAAAAGAGTACAACCGGGATAATACCCACAAAAAAAGCGCAAATTATTAACTAGCGATCAACATGGATAAATACGACCCACTCCAAAGTGATTCTTACACTGAACATCTAGTGGAGGTCAACAAAACCAAGCAAGTTATTGCTACAGAAGATATCTTTAACAATAGCGGTGCTATTATTGTCCCCAAAGGAGCCCCAATAACTAGCGCAGTTGCACAACAAATTTTACGCTTTAAGTTAATCAAACCCTTACACGACACTATCGAAATTGAGGACGAGCTTTCTGGCGACACTCTCTATCAATACTTTCAACAACTCCTCGAATCTCAATCTAGCTTTCAAAAAATAAATGCCGCCTTCATGATTGATCCAATTATAAGAGCGAAATGCCACTTTATAAACACGTTACCTCTGCTTCGACAAAAACTAACTGTAATGTCCATTCAGAACCCTACTCTACTCAACCAGACTATCGCGACAACGTGGCTTTCTGTATTAGTGGCTCATAAAATAGGGCTTGATGAGCAAGGTATTCGCTCGACTTTTGTGGCGGCACTAGCTCATGATATAGGCATGTTACATATTGACCCCAATATCATATCAAAAACAACCAAGCTCTCCGACAAGGAGTGGCGACAAATACAAGCGCACTCCGTAATAGCTTTTGAGATCCTAAAAAACACCCCAAATATCCCAAAAGACGTAACACTAGCAGTGCTAGAGCACCACGAGGAATGCGATGGTACAGGTTACCCTAGAGGGTTATTCTCCTCGTCCTTAAGTATTGCGGGGCAGATCATAGGCTTGGCCGATAATGTTATTGCAATTTACACAAAACGGCTAGAACCAACCAAGCGCTCCTTACGAGATTTAATGCCAATACTGCAAATGTGTAGCAACAGCCACTTTTATGAAACCTACGAGGCATTAATCACTGTCCTACGTAAAGTGGATTTATTTGAAGAGGGCATTATCTCTGCAGAAGAAATGCCTATATTCATTGAGGACATTCTACATAAAAATAAACAACTCAACAGCTACGTAGACATTTATGAAAAGTTAATGTCCTCTATCCCTGCAAACAGTCAAGACAACGTCTGCGATAGAGCACAAGCATCATACTCATTCATATCTGATACTATCAGAGGTTCCGGCATACTCAACGAAGGCTATATACGCTGGTTAGAGCAGGTTCGATCTGAAAGGCTAGAATTCGCATACCGTGAAATGGAAGATGTTTTTTTAATGATGGAAGAAACGGAGTTTCAATTGCAAAAACTCAAACGATTAATCAGTGATTACCTTATATCTGAATCCTGCCCAACTGCTGAGAAAGAGCTAATAGAAACTCATTTCATAACGCTAAAGTCCATAAAGGGCCACGAAAAACCATCGTCAACAGATTACTCGTTATAAGACGGTGTGATTTTTCATCATTAGTGACTTATAGTGCATTTTCCTTTAGTTTCCACTGTTGAACCCTCACCTCTTCTTTTACAACATCAATTGCATCCAGCAAAATCAACCGACCTGTTTCATTTAACACATCCGAGGGCTCCATCAGGCGGTCTAACACCATGTCAAATAGTTCTTTAATAAGGTTGTCAGTATCCCTATGGCCAATATCACCAACCAAAGTATCCACTACATTAAAAACAATATCGCTCACTGTGTTTTCTATAACGTCTGTAAGTGGCATACCCACAACCGGTAATTTACTAAGAGCTGACACTTTTGGGTCAGCCTCAAGGACTTCAGATATAATTCCATCTATATAGCAATGTAGATCTTCTTTTCTTGGCTCATAAACACTGCCTGTTATGATGTTAACCCTACCTGTAAGCCATTCAATTACCACTTGCCTATGTGGCAACAACACTTCAGAAACGATTCGCCCCACCACTGGGCTACCCGTTTTAATTTCATCCTGAACCCCATCAAGAACGTTAACAACAACACGATCGGATATTTCTTCCACAATAATATCTACGTATTTTTTTATAATTCTAAAAGGGTAACTTTTAGATAGATCGATAATCTCATACTTTTGAAGGCGATACAGAATGGATATAACGCGCAACAATCGAAGCCATCGAAAAGAACCTACAGGAATGCAACCTAAAACATCGTACCAATGAACAAAGGGGTAAAAAAACCAACGATGGTAGGTTTTTTGATAAATAGCAATTACCCACCGTACGGTTAATTCAGAAAGAAATATGCTTACGAATATCAGGTCATATGCTACGAAATTTGGATGGATTTTGGTTTTGTAAAATTCAGTAAATCTCGGCGACAACCATTGCAGCCCTGATTGAAACAGCTGACTAGTAAAAAAGGTGTCAAATATTAGCCATGTAAGATTAATAAAAACCAGGCCAAGCATCAAAAAGTCCAAGGCAAAGACAATACCTTGGCGACTTTTTTTAATATTCGTTAAATTATAAGAAATAGTTTCCAACAATTTCGCCTCATAAGGAAAATAACGAGGCCATGATACCTAGCTTTCTTGGATTTGAAAACCTCAACCTATTACATGGCAACTCATTGCCCTCCAGCTGCCCTAAGGTTGTATCAACTCTTCGATAAAGCAGGGCTTTCCTAAATGGAACCCTTGTACATAATCCACGCCAATATCTGCAACCGTATCGAGAACATCCTGATCAGTAACATACTCAGCAACGATAAGCTTTTCTAAAAAATGCCCCATATCGGTTATAGATTTAACCATTGCATAATCGATATCATCGTTGGCGATATTCTTAACGAACGCACCGTCTATTTTAATAAAATCAACCGGCAACATTTTTAGGTAAGCGTACGAGGACTGGCCGGCGCCAAAGTCATCAAGAGAAAATCTACACCCAATTTCTTTCATCTCCGAAATAAAATCTGCAGCATCATCCAAATTTGCTACTGCAGTCGTTTCCGTAACTTCAAACACTAATTTATTTCTAGGGACATCGTACTCTACAAGCTTTTCAAATATAAAATCCAAAAAGCTATCGTCATTCAACGAATGGCCTGACAAATTAATAGCAAACCCACCGATACTCTCTATAAAATCTGCATGATCACTCATCCAGCTCAAAACTCTAGTAATGATCCAGCGATCCACCGCTGCCATCCGGCTATATTCCTCTGCTGCCTTGATAAAATCAGCTGGTGGTAAATGCTCTCCAGATGCATCAATCACGGTAAGTAACACTTCGTAATGCGCCTTTCTCATACCATCACAGTCATCTAACGGCGATATTTTTTGACAACGCAATTTTAACTGATCATTATCCAATGCATGATTAATCCTTGCAACCCAAGACATCACGCTATCACGCTCTTCAAGCTGCTGATCTCCAGAATGATAAACTTGAACTTCTGAGTACCCCTTGTCTTTTGCTATCGAACAAGCAGACTCCACACCCCTTAGCAATTCTAATACATGGTCAGTCGTATGATCAAAAACAACCATTGCACACGAGACCGACAGAGTATAACTCTGCTCTGCCCATGCGAACCGAATACCGTCAACAGTACTCTTGATTTTATTAGCACATTGAAAGCCTTCGTTTTCATCAGCGACAGGGCTTAATATTGCAAATTCATTTCCACCCAACCTCCCAACAATATCATTGCTCCCGCTTGCCTCAAGTAGTTCTCGAGAGACCATACGCAACAAACTATCTCCACCTTCGTAACCACAGGTATTGTTAATAACCTTAAACTGCTTAAGATCGATATAACATAACATGTACGAGCGTTTGTTTTTCTTTGCCCTAGCAACACTTCGCGCAAGGCATCGCTCAAACTCTTTTCGAGTAGCTAACGCAGTCAGTTGATCATGAGCTGTTTCAAACGATAGCTGCTCATATATTTTTTGCACCAGCGAATCAAGCCCTTGCTCAACGGCTGGAAGACGTTCATCACTTAATATTCGAATTTCTCTTTCTTTTAGCGACATAGCAACATTTTCTAACGCCAAATCTGCACTTTTAACGCCGTGATGATTCACAAATACAAACCGTGTTGCATCATCACTTAACCACGCTAATTGGCATAATCTAGGCGATTCAGAAAGAGCATCGAGCTCTACCCATTGCCCCTGCTTTAGTTTTTTGCTTCGTTTGATCCATCGTACTAACTGCTTCCTGGTACCGTCTGCGCCAAGCTTAATCATACGATCAACAGCTGACGTGTCGGCAGCCGTTCGGACAGCCTTATATTCAACAAACCCAGAAGGGTCAATATCCTTGGATTGAAGTAGCTCTTTTAGCTCTCCCAATATCTTTTGTTGGTCATATTTACCCGTAGGAATCTTGGACACACCTTTATCTATGAGTTTATAAAGTTCGTCTGGGGTAAATGACAGCTTTGACTCATCAAAGCAGTCCTTCCCTATACGTAGCAACAACTGTTCAATTACGGTCACAGATGTCACCCAGGCTTTACTTTGGGCTCCTTCACGAATATAACAAAGTCGCATCAGCTCTTTCCAGCCGGCATCCAAAAGATTAATGAACGCTAAAGGAATCATTTTATCAACCAACCTTTTCTCGATGGTAACCTCAACCGCACGCGTTGCATTTTGCATACGCTGCTGTCCATCGAGTGCCTCCGTAACTCGGGCAACATTACGTTTTGCTATAGACTTTTCTTTTTCCACTAACGGCGTCAATTCCGTTAGCGCCTTCTCAAACGCCTCGTCCCCTTCACGATAGTTTGCTAGAATCGCATCAACGACATTATCAATTTTGTCTTTGTTTTTTGTTACGTTCAGGCTTTCTTTATCAGACAGCATTGCAATGGAGTTCACTACTTGCCGTGCTGGATGGTATTGCTGGCTCAATACCTCTGGGTCTTGCATCATCACTTTTAACAGAGGCACTTCAAGCTTACGAAACTGAGGCTGTAGTTCATCGTACATCTGGCGGTTAGTAAGAATTGACTGGAAAAGAGAATCTATCATATCGATCTTTTCTCTATCTTCATTTCCAATGTGCGCAGCCTCATTCCCACTAGACTCCATCTGTTGTTCAATATGCTGGATTAACGCACCTTCACCATTATATTCCTCGCCTCCTTGGGATAACTGACTCTGAACTAAATCAACCACTTTAAGTAATTCTTGTGGTTCAATGGGTTGACTAGAAGGTTCCGCATTACCTGGTGTAGATACTTGTGGGGACTCACCCACATTCTTCGATACGCCATCCCTAACACTTGTTGGACTTTGTTGTATATTCGACTGTAAACGCCTTAAATTGATCGCTGTTGAATATGCATTTTTTGCGGCACGCATACTTTCTTGAAAGTTTGAATATGCCCCACTTTGATCTTGTTTCACGCTTGAGCTGACACCCGAAGGTGCTCCTCCCCCACTCATACCAGCGCCACTACTCTGTACTGTCGATGTCTGTCCAGTCTCTTGAGCCGTGTTGCTACCTTCAACCGGTACGGCAGGGCTTTTTACGGCTTGACTTGAATGCCCTAAGTTCTTTGACGCTAACGTCGCTAAATAGTGTGTAACATCAACATCAGGGAGCACACCCTCATCTACAAATATCTTATTGAGATGCTTATAAACCTTACCCAAATGATCAATCAGAGATTCCTGGAATGCATTAAATACTACCTTTTCTATCGCCTGGTTAAACTTAAAATCATGAACAGATCGATGAAACGCTTTACACAAAACAGAAGGAGCATAGGGGTTTTCTAATGGGCTTTTTGAGGGTGAAGGAAACACAGCCTCCAATCGTAATTGCAATTCTAGCAACTGTTCTTTAAATTGTAATTCAGCTCTAGAAATTAGCACCCTTACAATAAGCCAATCTTCAAAATCTTGCTTATCTACTAGCGAAAGCTGACTAACTTCTAAATCTAACGTGCCAGCCCTTGATACGATATTTCTCTTTTTTCCAATAGACATCTCTGATGCTGACAACACAACGGTATCAATACAATCGCCAACAAGTCTTTTTCGTTTTCGATTAAATAGTGCTATTGCATCAAAAAACGGATGCTGATCGGCATCATTTTTCTGCCGATCAGCAGTTTTTAAAAGCAACCCATCTAAGGTAGTAAGATACTCGTTGATTGTTTCATCCAAAAATTCACTAAAATGATCGTTACATTTTTTAAGAATTCGATTTTTTGTTTCTAACGGGAAGGCACTTCGGCCAGCAACACTATCGATCGCTTTGGCTTCATTCCCCTCGCGCACTTTAGTTGCTTTTTCTAATGCCTGAAAGTTCACGTGATGATTAACATCAAACCGCGCACCAATACCAGCCTCGGAATAATGGGCAACATTGGCTGTAATTTGACAATCGTCACCATCAACTGATATGACAATTCTAATTGGATCAGCGATTTTCAATCCGTGACTTCGAATTGAAAAGTACTGAGATTGATCCGTATAAACAAGATATAGCCCACCCCAGCTAAAATCGCGTAAAGTACAAGTATGGGCCGCACCGCTATTTATTGAAAATACTGCATCTATTTCAGTGCCTAAACGTTCATATTTTCGTTTATCCTGATCATTCTGCACTGTATTTATTCCCTATTTTTGGCTGTTTTGTATATGCTAATTCAACACACTTGTAATGCAGAAGGGTCAGCGTCATTTTCCACAACATCAACTGACATTCCTCTAGCATGAAGATCCTGTACAACTAGATTAAGATAGTCTTGATCTACCGCTGGCGCTACAAGCGCCAATAGCTCTCGGCCCACACTAGTCAGCATATATGCAGGGACATGAAGCTCTGTTCTTGGCTGAACGGAGGTAATGCTAAGCCGTTTATCAGCAATTATAAGGCTAGCATGAAAACCTTGATCCGAGTCAGAGCGCAACGCTTTAGAAAGAACTTTTCCAAACACTCCTCTTACAATGCCATGCTCTTCCAGTTTTTCGAAAAGCTCTGAATCAAAATGCCCAGAAAGCGCTTGTAACGCACTACGATAAACAAAGTCACCTAATGTCCAGGACGCTAGTCGGTTAAGATTCCCTGCATCTTCAATAGAAAAACCCGACAAGTAACCCAGGGCCTTGAGGCTACAACTACCTGAATTTCGCAATTCGCGAACTAGAATTCGCGCCCATAATTGTTGCAGAGGGCCATTCGATATTTCACAGGCATTCAGTTTCCAACGATTAAACCACCTCCTATCCAGAGGCCCCTTATCGATCTCATTTAGCTCAATACCTAGAATAATACGCTCTGTTAACAAATAAAGTTTCTGCAACCTTAGTAAACGCTCCAATGACTCATATCGAGAAAGGTCATCAGCGTTAGATAGCATTTTGCCTATTTCAGGCAGTTGCATGACTTTTTCTGCATCTGCTTGCTGAAAATCAATAAACTGTGAATAAGCGACGTCTGTTGTACTTTCCTTATCCCCTGAACTAAACGCCACTTGCTGTGAACTGCTGTCACGCCTTAATTCATGCAGTTGCTTTTCAATTTGTAATAGGTGTGTAAGTTCCTTTCGCCGCACATCACCCAGGGGCCGCCCGCTTCGCTGTATTTTATCAGGAGGAGAGATACCAAACATCTCTCGGGGTGTTAAGTGCACCCACAGCTTTCGCAGCAACTGGATTCGCAATATGGGATTGCTCACTGGTGTTCCTTTCTCACAAGATTTCTCCGATCCTAGCCACATACATACTATAAGTATGGGCGAGAATATGACATGTTCAAATTCTGATGCATAAAACTGCTTTTAGCATATTATTCACCTTTAAAATTAGGCTCTCTTTTCTCTATAAACGCGTTCACAGCCTCATCATGATCGTAAGTATGATGGGCTAATGCCTGCAGTGACGCCGACAACTGTAAAAGTGACGAAAGCTCAGATCGTTCACTTTCCTTTAGCAAAACTTTAGACATGCGAATAGCATGTGCTGGATTTGAAGAGATTTGGCGTGCTAAGCGCAGAGCCTCTTCCAATACCAGTTCGGGTTCTACTACTTGGTTGACCATCCCCCAAGACAATGCCTTGTGTGCACTGATGGGTTTCCCGGTATAAGTCATCTCTGCCGCCCTAGCAGGACCGATCACTCGAGGCAACAACCAAGCCCCTCCATCACCCGGGATTAAACCTAGCTTGATAAAGCTTTCTGCAAACGTAGCTGTCTCACTCGCAATACGCATGTCACACATCAATGAAATATCGCAACCAGCCCCATAGGCAGCTCCATTTACAGCAGCTATTGCGGGAACTTGAAGTGTTGAAAATGCTACAGGAATTCGCTGAATCTGTTTTTGGTAATTTTTGCGTAACTCCAGGGGATTACCGGTAAATATCCCCTCTTTATCCCTCATATCCTTAACGTTGCCACCAGCGCAAAATGCCTTGCCAGCACCGGTTACCACTACAACCTTGATATTCTCTTCAGCGTTAATTTTTGTGATAGCTTGTTCAATACCATCAATAATATCTTCGTCAATAGCATTCATAACATCGGGTCGGTTGAATGTAAGCAAGGCTATATCTTTATCGATTAAGGTAAATTGCAGTGATTTGTTCACTATTTGATCTCCAGAGGTTTTCATTAGGCGAAAAAAAGGCTCTATAATAATAGAACCTTTTTGCGGGATTTGACGAATAGAATTCAAGAAAATTACGAGAAAAAATTCACATAAGTCAGTGATATTATTGGGCTTTTGGTTAATACTCGTTTTAAAAGCATCTATTTATTCCGAAACACTACTACCAAAGCGAAGAGCCACAACCAACCTACACGCTGCAACCAACGGTGTATCTGCGTAATAACTTTGGCCGGATGTTGATGCCAGCCACTCCCCAGCCAAACGCTGAATATTGATAGTGTAGGTTTCCATCAAATCTACTAGAAGCGCTTTATCTTCGTAAAAGTGAAATTTCCCCTCTGCATACCCTGCATCAAATTCATCCTTAGATGCAACTTTCTCCAGAGCCTCACAAGCGTTCTTGTACACCCAAAAATCAAGTTCTTTGCCTTCTAGCGTGGCTACATTCATCATTTACACTCTGCTTAAACGGTGGTTCAGTATCATAAGTTGGGGCATTCTTGTTCAATGTGTTTGATCAGTCAAGTCTTCCAGTCAATGCATGCCAATTAATGCATTGGAATTAGGTCATCACACTAGGTTCGCTTAGGTCTGTTATTTCATTGATCGAAGCAATTTCATTCGCAACATCACCTAACACTTTTAGAGTAGTGAACACATCATCCGCCAATTTTGATGCATCGTTTTCAATTTTCTCTAAATACACCCTGATTGTTGCATTGTCAGTCCCTGTTCCAGAAAGGCGATAGATAATGCGATGCCCTCCTTTAAGAAAAACCCGAATACCTTGGTTTTCTGTTAACGATCCATCCACAGAGTCCTGGTAAGCGAAACTATCTGCACGCTCCACCGTATAATCAGAAAAAACAGATCCCGATAGCTCTGGCAATGTATCAAGAAGCCCTGCCATAACCTGATCAGCTTGCTGTTGCGGGATATTTTCATAGTCATACCTACAGTAATAACTGCGCCCGTAGGTTTCCCATAATCCCATTAAAATCTGTGCCGGTGTTTGCTGTCGCTTACCGCAAATGGTTAACCAACACAGCACCGTCCAAATCCCATCCTTTTCTCGAATATGATCACCACCGGTACCAAAGCTTTCTTCGCCGCAAAGACTGATCTTTCCAGCATCCAATAAGTTGCCAAAAAACTTCCATCCTGTAGGGGTTTCATAACACTCTAGCCCTTTAGCCTTCGCTACACGATCTAACGCCGTACTTGTAGGCATAGAACGAGCCACACCTTGAAGGCCATTTGAAAATTGAGGAATAAGGTCTGAATACTCAGCAATAACCGCAAGACTATCGCTCGGGCTGACAAATGTATCTTTACCTAGTATAAGGTTCCGGTCACCATCCCCATCGGACGCTGCACCAAGCAAGGGAGCCCCATCAATCGACATAGCCGCGATCAGAGCTTTGGCATGAACAAGATTTGGGTCTGGGTGCTCGCCACCAAAATCATCTAGAGGAATCGCATTGATAATGTTACTAACCTCTGCTCCTAGACTATGGCCAAATACAGACGTCGCATAAGGCCCTGTCACTGCATTCATGGCATCAAATACTAATGACAGACGCTTCTCTGCAAACTCAGTTTTCATCCAGCTAAAGTCGAACGATTGTTGCATTAACGCACTGTAATCAATCACCGAATCTATTACGTCAATTCCCATACCATTAAGGCCTGAATGCCCTACTGAGGAAAGGTCAACGTCCCCCCCATCAACTATTCGATATTCTTCTAGGTTCTGACTGGCCTGGTACAAAGCCTCAGTGAATACTTCAGGTGCTGGGCTCCCATTTGCATTATTAAACTTAATACCAAAATCTCCATTTGGACCACCTGGATTATGGCTAGCAGAAAGTATAACCCCACCTCCCGCAGAGTTTTGACGAATCAGGTTCGACACAGCAGGTGTTGATAATATGCCATTTTGACCAATAACCACCCGCTTTATGGCGTTGGCTGCGGCAATTTTCACAATACACTGAATGGCTTTATCGTTATAAAAGCGACCATCTCCACCTATAATAATCAATGTTTTTTCAGATTCTGATAACTGATCAAACATCGCCTGAACAAAGTTCTCTAAGTAATTTTTCTGTTGTATATGGGTCACTTTTTTACGAAGTCCGGATGTGCCAGGCTTTTGATCCATAAAAGGCTGAGTTTTAACGATGTTAATCATGTTTTCTTTACCTTTGGAGATTTTCATAACGCAATGGAATAAGGGGCTGTATGCTATATTTCATTGATACTTAAGTCACGACATTACTGACCTTTTGCCGCCCTTGCCAGATCATAAATCGGTTATTTAATAGGCAAACCAGAAAGCAATTGGTAATCTAACGGTAACCCAAAGCAGATATCCTTAGCCCTATATAGAACGTATTCACTGCTAAAGAAAGAGATTGTCAAAAGGAGATCTATGACTACCCAAAAAACTAAACGACCTCACACCAACAAAACTACTTCTCAATGGATTACCTCATCCCCTGAATCAACCATGGAGGTACTTTCCGCCACTGAAGTTGATCAACTTGTCGCATTAACCGGTACTGAAGCTTACACACTATTCCGTCAATGTGCTCTTGCAGTAATGAACACTGGCAGCACAATAGATGACACCAGTGAAGTGCTTGATCTCTACTCCGACTTTGAGATTAAATTCATCCGGCAATCGCGAGGCATAAAGCTTTTACTTGCCAACGCTCCGCCACTGGCCTTTGTGGACGGAAGAATGATTCAGGGTATTAGGAAACAGCTATTTTCCGTACTAAGAGACGTGCTGTATGTCTTCAATGAAATCATGCAGTCCCCTCGTTTTTCATTAAGTTCTAGCGAAGGAATTACCAATGTTGTATTCCATATCTTACGTAACGCTAATCTTTTGAAAAAAAGTAGCCAAACACCCATTGCTGTTTGTTGGGGTGGACATTCAATAGGACGAGATGAATACCAATTCACTAAAGAAGTTGGTTACCAGCTTGGACTAAGAGAAATAAATATCATCACCGGGTGTGGCCCTGGTGCAATGAAAGGTCCGATGAAAGGCGCAACAATAGGTCACGCCAAGCAACATAATCGAGAGGGTCGCTATATTGGCATTACCGAACCCGGAATTATTGCTGCAGAGTCACCCAATCCAATCGTTAATGAACTAGTCATTCTACCCGACATAGAAAAACGTTTAGAGGCATTCGTTAGAACAGGTCATGGCATCATCGTTTTCCCGGGTGGTGCTGGAACAGCAGAAGAAATCCTCTACATTCTAGGTATATTGTTACACCCTGAAAATATAGAAATCCCATTCCCCCTTATTTTTGCTTGTTCAAAAAATAGCGAAGATTATTTCAAACAAATTAACGAATTCATAGGAGTTACACTTGGCACAGAAGCACAATCGAAATATACCATCATCTCTGGCGATCCAGAGCAAGTTGCAAGGAGTTTAAAAACTGGAGCCGAGGCTGTATTCACTTATAGAAAGCACCACAAGGATGCTTTTTACTTTAATTGGATGTTACACCTTGATCTAGACCTTCAAACGCCATTTGAACCAACTCACGAGAACATGTCAAAGCTTGACCTGTCACCGAACCTCCCCCCGCATAAACTAGCCGCAGGATTAAGAAAAGCCTTTTCAGGAATCGTTGCAGGTAACGTAAAAGAGCAAGGGTTAAAGGCGATTAAACAACGTGGCCCTTACAAAATCCATGGTGATCCAAATATTCTCGCCCCTCTCGACAAATTACTTTCTACGTTTGTGAAACAAGGCAGAATGAAAATCGGCAGCGGAACATACAATCCGTGTTACGAAATAATGAATTAGGCCCTGACAGAACTAACCCAGCCCCTGGATGTTATTTTTTGCATCCTCTCCACCCAGGTCAATATCAAAAAACTCTATTGTACCGTCGACAATTTCAGCCTCTACTCGATGCCTAAAGCACCGCTCATCCGCCACACGCAATCGGCGGGTGACTTCTCGCCCCATATTCATTTGCAACAAAGCAAACTGTTCAATATTTAGTTGATATATTTCCATCAAATCAGCAGACGTTATGGTTATCATCTTAGTATCTTCAAGAACATAAGCCGACGCACTTCTTGGCATAAAGTCAAATAATGCCATCTCGCCAATACAATCACCTGCATGCATTCTTCGCAATAAATAACGGTGCTCTTCATTGCGCTTTATTATCGCTACTTCCCCCGTTTCAAGAACATACATCGAAGACGAATGATCCCCTTCTCGGAAAACAAACTCTCCTTTTGACACGCTCTTGGAGACTGACTGTTTTAGCAATACATCGATAACCTCAGCATTAATGCCTCCAAAGATGGGAATCCCTTGCAATAAGGTAATTCTCTTGTCTGTGTTCACTATTATTCCCCCCTGAACCGATCACTAGACTCTCTTCATGATGGTGTGCAAATAACTATTTTGCAAGATAGCACTACCTTTACACTGGTTAAAAGTAACAAAACATCACAAAAATGACCAACTCATCATTTCTTACAAATATTGTCGAACACACGACCATATAAGACTGTTTTCTGCCCTATTTGTACGTATCGATCACGCAATGCTACAGAACAGTTACAATGCTCTGATAACGACGCTAGGAACAGAGAGCTAGCCTTTTATCAAATTATCAAATGTGTTTAAATCTGCAACGATTGCCATTTTGGCACATCAGTTAGGCCCAGCAGTATACCAACAACAATAAAAGGGAAATTTTTATGCAGTCGACCTTGGCTCGAATATCACTCTTGCTTTGCATTTTTCTTGTTTCGGCATGTTCAGAAGTCCGCATTGACTTGCCAACGAAGGATTTCGTTGATGACGCTCAACCCGAAAGCTTTCAAGTATCCTTTACCAAAGGCATTCCTAGCGATCTAGTATTGCAACTCAATACTGCCGACGTTACAACGCTGTTTACGACAACAGAGACTGGCGCAACAGCAACAAACACAACCTTGGCAGGTCATATATTTTCTGGAAAGAATATATTTAAAGCTTCTGCAGGTGGGGCTTCATCACAAGTAATCTTTTACTTCGATACCGAAGGCCCTGTCGTTCACATACTAAATGCAAGTAGAGACACCGGTATAATTTCAGGTTATCTCGCTGATGTTGGTGGCGTTGAATCATTATCCCTTGACGGTGTATCCATTACATTGGACGAAGACAACAACTTCTCTACTCCGTTTACTGACCAACCGATTAACACCTTCACTGCTACTGATGGTTTTTCACATCAATCTAACACTCAATACGCCAGAAAAGATCAAAAGTTTGTCCCAGGAATGTCTGCTCGACTAAACCAAGGTGGTATCGCATTTCTTGGCGACGCACTAGCAGCAGCACTTGGCAGTATCGATTTTGATGCTGCAACTGAGAGTCTAAACCCGCTTATTGGATTTAATATCTTCGGCTTATTTTCAGCGGACTTATCACTGAAGAATTTTGCTTTCGACGAACCAAGCATTGTTTTAGATGTACTTGAAAACGAACGCCTAGCGACTGACGTTGATATCCCTAATTTCTCCATTGGTGTAGAAGTATCTGGGAACGCATTATTCATCCCCTTCAGCCTTGGTGGAACCGTTTATATCGACAACGTTGCTTTCGATTCTCAAATCGTAATGGACATTGTCAACAATGACCTTGATCTTGGAATGGAAAACACAGATATCTATCTCGATGGTTTCAAAATCGACTTTGACCATATCCCAAACATATTGGGTATTGAAACAATCATCGGTCACATTATAGGTGGTGTATCAAACTTTCTATTACCGTTCTTCGCAGACTTACTAGAAGGCGTGATTTTGCCAATCGCATCAGATTTTATCGGTGAAATCCCTATTAATCTTGATATCACTACGGCTGAAGACGAAACTCTGCACATTGAGGCTCTACCTACATATCTTGATACATTCGATAACGGCTTAACCATCGATTTGGGCGCTACCGTAACGGCACCAACACCTTCCCCTGATGCTACCCCGACACTAGGATCTTTATATACTGTTGGCGAAACCCCGACCATTGGTAATACAACACCAGACGGCGAGGCATTTGATATTGGTGCAGCAATCTCTTCAAACATGATCAATCAGGCGTTATTTGCAGCTCATGAAGCTGGCATAACAACCATGCAAATTCGTCCGGACAATACCCCTGGTACTGACCCAGAAGGTGTGTCAGTTATTCAGTCGGCTGACGATGATATACAAACCGCCGACGTGATTGGCATGAGCATACTTCCTGCAAGCGCTCCCTTTATTGCATTGCTGGATACAGAATCAGCAAAGGGGTCTCTCGGTTGGCATGACGTCACATTAGAATTCGACCTAAAACGGGTTGGTTGGGAAGATTACAAAAACATCTTCAGCATTACATTTAGCTTGGATGTTCCATTCGAGTTAGGTGCTACCGACGACGGGTTCCTTCAAATTGGTATAGAACAACTACCTAACATTGAAGTGCTTGCATCAAGCAATTCTGGATTAATTCAGCTAACCCCAGCCTTTATGAACAAGGTTCTTGATTACTTTATGCCGGTTATCATGCCAAAGGTTGCAGAAAAACTGAAATCCATCCCTCTTCCAAGAATCGCAGGATATAGTATTCACCCTGAAGATTTCTGGATTACGGGTAGCGGTAACAACAACCTTGCATTAGCGGGTAGCCTTGTAAAACTTACTACTACTGACGCAGCCCCAGCACCTAGTACAATTTTAGCCTTTTCTAACACTGCATCACGCGCAACAGCCAGCTCTACAGCGACAACAAGTAGTACTGAGCTAAGTGTTAACAACGGCGAAGTTACTATTGGGATTTCTGGCGTTAACCCTGGTACCGATACGCTGGAATATCGTTTCCGAGTTGACGGTGGCGCTTGGTCCGTTTGGAAACCAAGAACAAGCTTAAACCTTAACCGTTTATTGGGCGGATCACATACTGTTCAGGTCTGCTCACGAACAGTTATCTTAAAGCAAGAACAGGATTGCCCGTCAGTGTCATTTAACACGGCAGTTCAATAACAACCATTAGTAGTTCGGCATAAAAAAAGGCTCTATTGATTCGTCAATAGAGCCTTTTTTTATGCCGAACTACATCTAGTACTTAGAAGAAGCAGCTTCCATAAATACAGCATTTTCTCTGACTACGGCAATCTCACGCCACAAGCTTTTACGTATTTCTACTGTTGCTTTCCCCTTTTTCGAGAACGTCAAATAGTAAGATTTGGATTTTAACGGTTTGGCACTTACCTTCAGCTTGTCTTTGAACTCCGGCCTAACACCCAGAACCTCAACAATCTGAGGCAACGTAACAAGAGAACCTTTACCCGCTCGAAGCATCTTCCTGATGTTATTCTCATCCCCAGCTGCACCGGAATCTACATTAACTCCCTTTTTCTTTAGATCATCAGCAATAGAGTAGCCCCTAGGGATACGGACAGGCGTTGGAAGTGTTGTAACGTCACCAGTATATTCGTAGCGACTAAAAGCGGGCGTAACCACAACGTATTCCACTTGCATAACACGGAGAACCGAGCGTTTTTCGTTCACGGAATCATCAGGATAATGCATAAATTCGGCGCGCGCATCCTTATAAGAGGCCACTGCAATACCATCATAACTACCACCCTCAACCTCCTTTAGGCAGCGTTTCCAAGGCAAGGGAGTATATTCAATAGGCACACCAACACTATCTGCCGCTCTTGAAATGATATCCAGATGTAACCCTACAGGTTTACCATCTTTAACAAAGGTAAATGGGTACCAGAAATTTACATCAGTACATATTTTCAAAGGTTCAGCTGCAAGTGACGCTGATGCAACACCACACAACAAGCCGAATAGATATAGCTTTCGTATCATCTTAACCCTATGGTCTGTTATCAAATATATTGGGTCACCAGTTTATCAATATAGCAGCAACGAGAGCTCTTTCCATTAAACAACCAACTACAACCAAGCCGCTTCCAGGGCTTAGCTGTTAACATTTATTAACGCTACACATTGTGACGAGTTTCTTATTATGGTTTAGTATTGAGCACTAACGTACTGCAATCGGATATCTATTCAATGAAAACAAGCATTTACCGCAGCACCGTATTACTTGCTCTAGCCTTTTTGCTAACAGGCTGCCTCACTCAGAAGCCCAAATGGATGGTCGAGTTTATTTCCGACCCAGACGCCCTCAACCACACCTTCGCTAACGATAGCGGCTTGATATTGTATGCACATGAGCTTGGAGGGAACCTTGTCATTGAGCATTTTGACTCCCTGGGTACAAACACCCACACAAGTTCCATGCAGATCGATCTCGACCAAAGCAAAGGGTTTGTCGCTCTACCTAACGGAAACTTCTTCACTAGCGGCAACGCTCCGGAAACAGTCTCATATGTAGACACCTCCGCAGAAACATTTTGGCAAGGAGCGACTACAACCTCCCTTCAAGAAGGTGAAACCTTTGATATAGCTGGTACATATGGTTATCAAGGCAACCTTGCGCTATATGGTGCCGTGCAGGCTGGTGGAAATGACACGAAAGGCATTATTATAATTGTTGACGAATTTGGCAACGAAACATCAAATTTCTCTATAGAAGGCGTGACACGCTTTAACGAAATCACAACAGAGCCAAGCGGTAATATTGCAGTCCAAACAACAAACCAAATCATCACTTTGTCTGATACTTTTGCAGAAATTGGGCGATTCACACTCCCCTCTGGTAAGTCCCTAATAGCACTCTCCCTAGACCATCCAGTACTATTCGTATCCAGCGGAGCTGACATACAACGAGTCGATGCTAACGGCATTATTAAGTGGACATACGATAACCCTGATATCTCATCTATAAAGGGCCAAAGCACAGACGAAAATGGAAATATCGTAGTCTGGGGGGATAAAGCAAGCTATAACGTTTTCAATATGAAGACCGACCTTGCAACCTTTGATAAAATAACCATCAATGGCGAAAGGCAGTGGTTATTCCAATCAGAAGACAAAATGAACGTCATCAAATACGTCGGTATTGACCATAGAAGTAATGGTGATACAACCGTGAGCTACCAAGGTTGGAAAGGCGAGCTAGCCGGACTACTCATCGGAGGAACTACTGCAACTCCTGTTCGCGTGACACGAATGATTCAGCATGACACTATCTCAGCGTTAGGAAACCGCGCAACCCACCGTGTAGAGCCTGCCAGAACCGAAGTCTATGCTCAATGCGGCTTTTTATGCATAGGCATAACATCAGAAACAGAAGGGCACTGTGAAAGCTTGGATGTTGCATATATCGACAAAAACATAGTAACCGTCAGTAAGGTATGTGGTGCTGCTAATGATGATGCTGTCAAAGTATCGTATTTCTAATAATAAGAATACAAAGTACTTATCGATAAAAACACCAGGATATAATCTTAAAAAACGCTAGACGCAAGCAATTACACTAGCAAAACGGTGCCACCAACCTCCATCAGCTGCATGATATTAACGCACTGATGGGGCGTTGAATGCCGTCATTCGATAATGATTAAATTTTCCCGACGTCCTTTCTAGCTTTTATAACTGGCTCAACAAATGCCCATACATTCTCAACCAACAATTCTTGCCCGTCACTGTTCGGGTGCACACGGTCATTTTGCATATGTTTTTGATAACCCCCCACTCCCTCCAATAAAAATGGCAGCAAACTAACCTGATATTGCTTTGCAACAGTTGAGAACACAGACTCAAAAAGCGCTCCGTATTTGCGCCCGTAATTCGGCAGAGTTTTCATTCCTAGCAATAACACTCGAATATCTCTAGATTGACATAATGTTATCATTTCGGACAAATTATCCGCCATTGCTTTCAGGGATAACCCCCGCAACCCATCATTACCGCCCAGTTCAATAATCACTACATCAGGCGTTAGCCGCACCAACAATTCAGGTAAGCGCGCTAAACCACCTGCTGTTGTATCACCACTAATACTTTCATTAACAATGTGAATTGAATGAGCTGATGCATTCAGTTTTTTTTGAAATAAACTCACCCAGCCCTTGCCATCCGGTATGCCGTACCCTGCACTGATGCTATCCCCCAAAACCACCCATGTCTCCGTATCGTTTGTCGCATAGCTGACATTGATATTCATCAGAAAAAAAACCAATGTCAGACTCGCTAGACATCGAAGCATTCTTTGTTTCTTTGCTTGCTTAGCTTTTTGTGATTCGCATTGTCTCATCCATGAAACATTGCGTTCGGGCACATTTACTATATTCACTACCACGTTAACTGTTCACTCTATGGTTGTTGATTTGTTAGGATATGCAAAACAATACCACACATAGGATAAAACGCTAAAGTGAGCAACACAGCCCTGTCTATCCAAGCCCTACATAAATCAGTCGAACTCAACCAACAAACTATTAAAATCCTCACGGATATTAACGTTCATATCGGCAAAGGTGATTCTGTTGCGATTGTTGGTTCCTCAGGGTCAGGAAAATCAACCTTGCTAGGGTTAATGGCAGGCTTAGATAACGCTTCAAACGGCACCATTTCATTAATGGGCAATAACCTTACTGAGATGTCGGAAGATCAACGAGCAAAAGTACGTGCAGAACACGTTGGTTTTGTATTCCAGTCGTTTCAATTATTACCAAATCTTTCGGCAACCGAAAACGTTATGTTGCCCCTAGAAGTTCTAAATCAAAAAAATGCGCAACATAGCGCAACCAGCATGTTAGAGCGCGTTGGCTTATCTCATCGCCTCACACACTACCCCAGCCAACTTTCCGGAGGCGAGCAACAGCGAGTTGCACTAGCTCGGGCATTTGTCACGCAGCCTGACATATTGTTTGCCGATGAACCTACGGGAAACCTTGACACCAAGACCGGCAACCACATTGCGGACCTACTCTTTGAGCTAAATTCAGAAGTTAACACTACGTTGATTTTGGTGACCCATGACGAACATTTAGCAAAGCGTTGCCACCACACTATTCGCCTTGAAGCAGGCGCATTGGTTAACGCATCATGACATTGACAACACTAGCTCGACTAGCAATTAAACTCCTGATACGTGAATGGCGAGCCGGTTCCTTAACCGTTATGGCCACCGCCCTACTCATTGCTATCACCAGCCACACTACCATTGGTTTTTTTACTGAACGCCTAAGCAATGCAATGGAAGCTAAAGCAACGCATTTACTTGGCGCTGACTTAGTAATCAAAAGTCCATCCGCTGTTAGCCCTGAACTTCTTGACGGTTATGTAAAGAATAATACAGACAACCTCAATATTGCGCATACGATTGAATTCACCACGATCGCAATTGCTGGCGACGAATTAAAACTCTCCTCTGTTAAAGCTGTTAGTAACAACTACCCCCTAAAAGGTTTTATGCGAACCTCACGTACTTTATTTGGAGAAGAATTCACCACAACTGACAGCCCTGCTGTCGGTGAGGTCTGGGTAGAGCACCGCGTTCTATCGTCATTAAATATCAACATTGGCAATACTATCGATATTGGGGATACCGCCTTAACAGTCTCTCGAGTCTTAACCTTTGAACCCGATCGCAGCGGAGCATTCTACGCCTTAGCACCACGTATCATCATGAATCTAAATGACCTAGCCAAAGCGGGAATAGTTCAACAAGGTAGCAGAGTAGATTACCGCTACCTAATTGAAGGCTCCCCCGGCAGCATTAAAGCCTATAGGGATTGGATAAAACCACAACTCACACCCAGCCAGTCAGTACTAGACATTCATAATGAGCGTCCAGCCGTAAGTTCTTCGCTTGTAAGAGCTGAGAGCTATATGAAATTATCAGGCCTTGTTGCTATCCTATTGGCAGCAGTTGCTATTGCCATGAGTGCCCGCCTTTATGCAGAATCTCATTATGATACCAGTGCTTTAATACGCTGCCTTGGCGGTCGCCAAAATGACGTGTTATTTATTTTTGTTCTCCAACTATCTATTCTCGCATTCTTTTCAGGTGTCATTGGATCAATATTTGGCTGGATATCACAATCATTCATCGCATTCATAATTCAAGACATGCTTCCTGAATCTTTCCCTCAGGCAAGCTTGACCTCTGCATGGACAGGGTTAGCACTAAGCTTTATCGTTTTATTTGGGTTTTCACTACCGACCCTCCTTCGCTTACGGCAGGTATCCCCTCTTAGGGTTTTACGAAAAAATCTAGAACCCAGCTCCCTTTCAGGGACAATTATTTATCTGGCGACTTTCATTTTTGTTAGCCTTCTAATTTTTGTTTACACCCAAGATATCAAACTCACAACCGCATCCCTTATCGGAGGAGCCACCATAGCTCTATTTGGGTTTATCATCGTTGCTTTGCTATTTATATTGCTAAATAAACTAAACCAGCACTTCCCGCTTATTATAAAATCAGGTATTCGGAACCTCATACGACGAAAAAATGAAACACGTTGGCAAACACTGGCATTTGGCATCACCTTAATGGCAATGACACTAGTAATCATCATTCGCTCAGATCTTATTGATACCTGGCAATCTCAGCTACCAGAGGACATTCCAAATCATTTCGTAATGAACATTCTGCCGGGTGACGTTAAGGCTTTTGAGGAATTCCTTACCGAAAACAAAATAACAGCCAGCAACCTTTATCCCGTATCACGTGGCCGGCTCACCCACATCAACAACATTGCGGTTAAAAGCTCGGTCACAAAAGAAGAGGAAAGCAACGAAGCGCTAAATCGAGAGCTTAATCTGACAGAAGCCAAAGCGATACAAAAAGATAACCGGCTTGTTCAAGGTGAATGGTGGCCACCCAGAGATATTTCAGATAATAGCGTATCGAAACAATCATTCTCGGCCCAAACAAAACCCAAAGTATCCGTTGAAGCTAGGTTAGCGAAAAAGCTCAATATCGAACTCAATGATGAACTCACCTTTTTTATTGGAAGCCGCTCTTTAAAAGCATCTGTAAGCAGTATTCGAACGGTAAAGTGGGATTCTTTCAAACCCAATTTTTACATGGTCTTTGAACCCGGAAGCCTTAACAGTTACCCAACAACAAATCTTACGAGCTTCTATCTGCCAGCTCAAAAAAGAAAAGTACTAAACTCAATGCTACGCCAATTTCCAGCAATAACATTGCTAGAGGTCGGTGCAATTTTACAACAAATAAAATCCATACTCGCACAAGTCACTTTAGCCGTTGAAATTGTACTCTCATTTGTACTATTTGCAGGTTTTGCGGTAACGTTTGCCGCACTCCAATCAACACTATCTCAGCGCCTTCATGAAGGCGCCTTGATGCGGACGCTAGGGGCGAGTAAGCGCCAAATACGCATCAATCAATGGGTTGAATATGCAATGATGGGGTCTCTTTCTGGGTTAATCGCTGTAGCAGGTACAGAAGTTGTACTATGGGCACTCTACACACAAGTTTTTCATCTTGAATACCGTGTCAACTTTCTATTAATGCTACTTTTACCACTGACCGGAGCATTAGTAATTGGGTTGTTTGGCATATTCACCAGCAGAAAAGTGTTAGAGGAAAGCCCAACATTGGTATTGAGAGAATCATAATATAAATAAAAGGAACGCTAAAACAATGATGCCACTAGGTGATAATACTAATGGCATCAGATGTATCATAATATTTGAACAATCTACAATTAGCGTAGCACCCAGCGTTGATTAAGGCCTTTGTTACGCCACCAAATCCCCACTTTGCTGCCCGCACGATCACCAAAAGCATCCAAGGCAAACCATTTAGAAGATGCAAGTTGAACCTGCCCGCTCTCCAAGAGCGTAAATTGCTGCTTTGATGACTCATTGCACTCCGTCAAATAAACCTTACTCCAATACATTGCTTTGCCATTATGCTCTATACATTGACCTGGATCTTCTGACAAATGTATACGCCCTCCTTCACCCAACCACCACTGGGATTCAGTGTCTTCACAGTCGTTTACCACAAGATCAGTGCCCTCAAAATCTAGGCAACCCCAGCGTTCATTTTGTAATTGAAAGCCTTTTATCTGCCGACTAACAACCGTATCACGTCCGTCCAAGCTTTTTAGATAATCAACCAAATTATCAGCCTGCTCTGGTGATAAGCCTTGCGCATTCCCATGACCCTGCTGCAACAATACATCATGTAGTGACGCTGCTTTACCGTGATGAAAATACGGCGCAGTATTCCAAAGTCCTAACAGGGTTGGTGTCTCAATACCGACCTGATCTAGCGACTGACCCATTCCTAAACCGGAGCCTTCGGATAGTGTCGGCAACACGTGACGCTGCTCATCAACAAAATTGGAGCCGGCGTGACAGCTAGTACAATCCAACGCGCTGAACAATTCTAGGCCCGCTGTTGCTGATACACTTAATGAACCATCTGCATTTTTCACAGGGCTTTTGGCGACGCCGATTAACGATGAAACATAAGCCTCCAACGCATCCAATTCAGTGCTTAAGCCCGCCTTAATATTACCGAGTGGATTACTCGTATGACTAAAGTCTTCATCAGATAAAAAACCCGTCCCACCAAAGCCATTTCTAATATCATTTTCAAAATCTTGAATCTCATCAAAGTTCGCAGTCCAATGCACGTTACCGTGCCCCATGCCTGCCCGGCCTTCCAAAGTAATAGTATTTCTTAGTCCTTCCCCACGCTCAGTGAAATCCCACGTTCTACCATCATGCCCACCATCTACATGGCAGCTGGCACAGGAAATATAACTTTCGCGACTCATCCGTGGATCATCTGCGTTATAGAAAACTTGTTTACCCAGTAGCACACTATCATTCAACAGTTCACTGGATACCGTCGATAAGGTTTCGAGTTTATTAACGGAGAAATCAGATGAAGACAGTAACCCACTAACATCAAAAACACTGATACTCCGACTCATGAAATTATGCACATAAAGGAGTCCAGATACGGAATCAATCATTAGGCCTTGAGGTGCTAAAGGCGTTTCTATTTCAACTCGCTGCGAACCACTAAATACATCAATTACTGCAATCTTATTGGAACCTTGCATTGCAACAAATAGATAATCCCCTAATGGACTATACACAACAGCGCGAGGGTTCGAACGATTATCAAAATCTACTTCCCAAGAGGCTTGTGTGGTCAAATTAATTTGATGCGCTACAGCACGTATCGTTTTGTCGTGAGCGAGAGCTTGTCCGTCTTTAAATTCACCTCTAAATATATTGTCTTTTTTGGCAGCTACTACAAGTTCATTACCACCGGGGCTAATGGCTAAATCAAATAAATAGTTAGTAACGCCTCGAGCTCGATCTTGCGTATCTTCAGTAGCAGTATCTGGTTCAATAGTAACGGTATTAGTCCATTTCATACTATTTACAAGTTCAAGCTCATACACCTGTGCTCCATCATCCAAGGAAACCAATCGAGAAACATAAGCTGTGCCACCATCTCCCGCGATGGCAATAGCGCGAGGATCAACTACATCAATTGCTTGTAGTTGATTACCATTGAGATCAAGTTCAACAACTTTTCCACTACCTGATAATGACACTAAGCTTGTTTGCCGTTGCTCGCTAAATACTATCGCAAAAGGCGCTGACCCGTAAGGCAAGCCAATGCTCTGAACAATGTCACCAGAGGTATTTAGGCGTACAATCACATCATCACCACGAACCGTTACCCATAGCTCATCATCGACCCAGCTAATCGTTTGTGGCTCATTACCCACGGCTGCTTCCCAAAGAGTCTGTCGCGAGACTTTATCAAATGCTGTCACTGTATTGTTGTCGGGGTTCACAACATACACTTCTCTATCTGTTTGCGCCAAAGTTGACGTTTGTACTGCTGGACTTTCCGTCAAAGGCGGTACAATAGTTTTAATAAAGGTTTCCTGTCGCACCAAGCCATTCCAGCGGATCGTCAAACGCACTTGATAATGACCTGGTTCTGCATATTCATGGCTAATCACTGCTGAACTTAATAAACCTGAATTGATACCATCGCCAAAATCCCATTCATAGATTACACCAGGTAACTCGTCCACTAAGACAATATCAAATTCAACATCATCGCCAAGCTGACCTGCTTGAATTGTATGATCCGCAAGGTCTACATCCACATCCAAATACTGTTGATCAGCCCCCGTGCTAAAACTACCAGTGAACGCTTGTTGGATTTTATTTCCCATCACATCAGCAACACCATTATTAGGCACAACAATCTGATAAGTTGTATAAGCCTGCAAAGGTTCGCGTGGAGAGAAATTTACAATGCCGTTTTGCAAGCTGTATAAACCATGAATTTTCACACCATTCTCATCGAGAATACGAACCGTTTCTGCTGTCACAGTATTAAAATCCAGTATGTCGCTAAAGCTAATGCCAATAGCACTGCTTATCGCAACTCCTTCTGCATTGTTTCTCGGAGCAGTAATCATTACCGTTGGTGGCGACCTATCCGGTTCTGTCGAGTGAGGCATAAAGGCACTACCCGTTCCGTGATCATTACCAATAAAAACGAGATTACCTAACGGGCTCACTTGCCCATGATCCACTAAACGCACCAGTGTGCCAGAAATTGTTCCGCTACCCACATCAACCGGATTCGATGGATCTGAAATATCTATTTTATGAACACGATCTTCTGTTCCTTGAAACACATAATGATCTTGAAAAGCACAATAAAGTTGGCCCGGCACCGCCAACTGATCGTCAATGAGGATGAATTCATTCGGGTCATTTAAATCGTACAGCACCATCCTTGCTTTTGGGCCTCGCACCGATACCGCCATGTGCTCGCCATTAAAACAACTGGCGTAATAGAACTGATCTAGATCTGGGATACGATCAAGAATCAGTGGATTAACAGGATCACTAATATCTAAGCTCGCAAAACCATCGCGATTTTCCATGCTAGAAATGACCAATTGATTACCAAATGTATAAATTGGTCCAACGCGAAAACCACCTAAATCTGAAACGGGTACCGGATTAGCCTCACCCTTACGATCAGCCAAGACGGGATTAGCAGGATCGCTTGCATCTACGATAAAGATCCCTTGTTCTGAACTTGCAACATATACATAAGGTGCTTGCCAAGTTAACTGCCAAGCCACACTGGAGTAGTCACCACCATTCACACCAGGTAGATCAATTTCGCCCACGCGATGAAGGTTGTTTAAATCAGTAAAGTCCCAGAACTCAACCCCGATGACGCTCTGAAAAGCCATATAACGACGTTCATTAATACGTGCCAATCCAAACGCATGAGGCTCTTTTAACGCTGTGGTGCGAGCATCCTCTTCATACACTCGGCGGATTAATGTAGGCTTATATGGGTCGGATACATCATAGAAAAGAAAGCCTCCAGGGCCCTGACCACTATCCGGCGCAAAAAGCGTGAAGAAATAGCCATCAATCATCATACCTAAGTTAGTGCCAAAAGGTTTGCTGCCAGCATGTACGCCAGGCAAGCCATTGTCATGATTAACCCAACCGATGGGTTGAAACAGATCTTGCTCTGGGTAAGATTGATTTGCTAAACCAGGCCCGGGCAAGGGTATTGCTCCTGCAATACCATCTCCGCTGTCCAGCAAACCCAGCTTTTGTCCAATGAAATTGAACAGTTCTAACAAGCCATTAAGCGGGTCCTCTTTAATCAACCCAACAAAATCCAAGGCAAATTGTCCGATTTCATTAACCGTGTGTAAAACATCTTCTAGCGCTTGGTTAATATCGTCAAAGCTTATCGCGGAAGCAGATGTTTCCCCAGGGCCCTCTGCATACACTGGGGTAACAATTAGCCCCCACGTTAAGATCATGAAAATGAAGTTTTTTTTGCTGACACGAGCCAAAGAATAGAAAGCAAGCATAGGGATACAGTCACTGTTTTATTATTGTTATTGAATGTTTAAGCTATCACGACTAGAACAATCGTACCACAAGCAAAGCGAACACTTACTAGTCGAAATGTAGCAAACTAGAGGCTTAAGAAGGCTGACCAATACTTTTAACAATAGTTAACACTACACTCCAAGGATCTCTCTAAAAGCAGTGTCTGCCAAATCAATATTCGACTCCAGATTATACTTACCCATTACCCCTTCAAGTTTTGCTAACTCAATTTGTAAGTATTGATCAAGTAGCGGTATACGATCACGCCTTTAGACTTCAATGGAAACGGCTTTCTCTGCTAGAAGCGTATCTACCAACACCCTAACCTCACTTCCCAATGGCATCTCTACGACATCACGGCGTTCGCTTACGCCTAAATACCAGTCTGTAGTATGCATATATAGAAAGCGCACATCATAATCACTGTCAGGTGATGCCCCCCCCCTCGCACGATTACCAGACTCAACAGCCAGAAGTATCTTTATATCCTTTTCACGCTCAAGACGATCAAGCTCCGATTGAATTCGCATATTTATACTTATTTTTTACCCTACAAATACCTATCTAGTATTTTATATTTTGCACACTATCCAGTATTGTTTGTATTTGTCCCAATGCCCTTACCGCCTCATCTTCTACGACAACACATTTTTCCAAACTACCGTATGCATGCTCAAGACATTCCAACAACAACGTTTTGATCTTATCTTTATCAGGTTTAGCCGGTAGCGTACTTTTTGAGTACAAGGTTTCAAGCTCCCTTTCTTTAGAAACGAAATACTCTTCGACCTGCTCCTGACTCCAATCACCACGTCGAATAGCTTTTAACTGCTCTTTGTTTCTAAGTAAATCTAAATCCTTCTCTGTTAAAATCTGCTCCACTTCGTTTAGAAGCCTCACCACATGATAGGCAAATTTTACGTCATAACCATATTTAGCAATTGTATCCTTACGCTTACCAATTGGATCCTTTGTTTTCATTTTGTGCACTTGAGAATAGGCATAACCCTTAAACTTTGCCCAACACCCTTTATGTAAAAAGATGTGGCGATTCTCCCTAACCATCTCACCTACCTGTGTTGAATAAAGCACACAGTTTCGCGGCACAAACAATGAATCAATAATATTAGGGTTATTATCCATCAATAATCGAAAGTACTTGATAATAGAATACACCGTCAGGTCATATTCTCGACCTTTCCCACCCATAGCTGGTTTGTCGATTATGTGGTGCTGCTGAAATTGATCAAACCGAACCCCTGGCTCATCAAACCCTGCTATCTCTCCCCTAAGATGAGGAAACACATAATCACGGGGTGGAATAGCGAAGCCATACACATCCATATCCGATGAGTCAGTCGCCACGCCATAGGCAATAGAACCCATTACCACTTCATATTGAATCGCGGTATCTAAAAACTTAGGTGCTTGGTGAACTAGTCTTTTCTCAAATAAGGACTGATAAGTACTCCCCATTCCTCTAACCTCACTGTTTAATCTCTAATCGCTCAATCGTTACTTCACATTGCCATTTGAAACAATAGGCGGCGATTATGAAAATCCGATATTTCGCGTCTACACTTTTTGTAAAGTTAAAGGGAATTTACAATACCGCGTCGTTTAGAAAAATTGAGGATGATAATATGAAAGCGCAAGAGTCAAGAAGTCACACAAAGAGACCCAAAACAGGTAAAAGTAGAGCTTAATCATTAAGAGGGGTTTGATACAGTATGAGATATCTTAAAACTAAGATATGGTGCCCGGAGCCGGAATCGAACCGGCACGGTGTTGCCACCGAGGGATTTTAAGTCCCTAGATAATTATTTTATTATCAACAATATCAATCACTTATAGATCCTGAAAATCCTTAAAAATACCAAGCCATATACCTTTTGTGTTTTCGTTCGCTTCTTGATCAGCACTTGTTTCTTGATTTTGCTAAGTTTTACACACACCTGACTGTAGCGCAATAAGCTTGCTCCCCTTACCGTAAGTGATGCAAGCACCTGTCTTCTGGCAAATAATCAAACCTCCAAACAAGAGGTGCTTATGCGTTACCGAGTCAAAACATGGTCAACAATTCGATGGGAAAACAAAGGTACAAACCGATACTACGAGGCTAGAATTGAACAGGATTTGTTCGGTAATTTTGTTGTAAAGAGGGTCTGGGGAGGTATTGGTAAATCATCCGGAGGCGCAAACGCCACCCCAATACACGACAAAAAAGAGGCCACTGCGGTAGTGACCTCCATATCAGAGCGCCGAAAAAAACGAGGCTATGAGCAAGTTAGTTCACAAAATCCTTTTCGTCAGCAAGATACCTAAGTCGCTTATTCACGTTGATACCATTCAGAGATTCACGGCTATATCGCGCTCTCGTTTTCATTGATCGGCTCAATGTGCCGGCACTAATCGGAAATCTAGGGTTGTGCTTATTGTAACGGCGGATCTTTTTAAGTACGCCTTTACGCTCTGCAGTATCACCGTCTTTCCATGCCATGTAATACTGAGTGATCAACCAGCGACGACGCTTTTTGATTTTCTCAGCAGCCCCTTTGATGGCTGAATTTTCAGTGTATTGCTTGATTACACCAGAATCAGAGAAGCCAATACCTTGAGTAAATAGCTGGGCATAGCTGAAATCTTCGCGTGATTTTAGCTCATCGCCCCTTAAATTTAGCGCCCCCTCATCATAGTATCGCAAACTCTTGGATATATTCTTTGCAAATACGGGAGTGAAGTTCTCGATTGATCTGCGATATTGTCCGTTGGATACCTTCCGCGCTCCCTCAAACCATTGAGGAAGTATTCCGCCCAGAGTTGGACCAGCAATTTGCTTCGCATAAAATGACCACAAGTTTTCTCCCTCAAGATCCCGGTTAGAATCTCGCACCCATAACCCATCAAGCGATACACGACCCGAAACACCAGCACCACCCAGACCGTTCATGATCTTGTCTGCAGCATCCTTGCTGCCAGTAGCTTCGGCCAAATATACAAAAAACTCTTCACGAGCATCAAAAGGCTCATCTTCGTCATCCCACTTAAGGTTCGCTAAACCGAACAACCACCACAACGGCAAGGCATTTGCGCCACCTATTAATGCCGTAGCCCCAAGACTTCCCAGCAACTGGCGACGTGCAATCTTTCTCTCTTCCAGGGTCCAGTTTCCTCTATTGAGGCTTGCCGATAAATTACGCATCAAATAATACGAGATATTCTGACTGTATTGCTTAAACTGCAGTGCAACTTTTGCAGCATTGCTCTGCATGAATGGCGCTCGGTTGGTATTGCCGTAATCAAAGTGGCTTTCCCAAGTAAGCTTTTCAGCTTCCTCTATAGCCTTTTGATGATACCCTTCTCCATGTTTTTTAATGCCAAGTCGGTAGGCGCTTAATGCCGTAACTTCCCGGTTGAATTGTTCTGCACGATGAAACAACCAAGACACCTTGCGCATCGCCCACTCTTGAGCACCTGAGTAATTGTACCCTCCATGCTCTGCAATGCCGGTCAGATCATGAGCTCGTGTTCCATCGATCAAACCAGAGTCTTTCCAGACCTGCATCGCATCCTTTTCACCCTGAGTGAGGTGCTTTGGATTTATAGCGCCATCCATGATGTTAAAGCCCTTGCTTGCTTTCACCATTTCCTTTGCAGTTTTCAGGGCGCCGTATCTGGCCCCAATTACCGGCAAGGCAACGACAAAAGTTTGTGTTAAGTTGACCATTGCTGCAGCAGGAGATACGCCCAGCATCCAAACAAAGCCAAGCGCTGTAAGCTTTTGCGCAATCACTGAATTGGTTGGATTCATCACCCACTCATGACGTTTCAGCATTTCATTGTAAAAAGCGCCCTTCTTGTTATCGCCAGCCTTTGACGCTTCTTCGCGCATCTCTTCCATTTGACCAGACAAATCATCCTGATATTCCAGCCTTGCAAGCTGGTAGGCCCCCTTCATCATGTTGTCGGCAAATGCCCTGATCGCATTCTTTGAATATCCTTGCACGCCCTTTCGATGCTGGAAGTTGTGGCGCATTGATCGTGAGGGCATACTCTGCAGATAAAGCTGATACACAGCATCAGACATTTCAAAGCTTGCTTCATCGGTCACATTCCCGCCCTCGATGATCTTCACGACATCGTTTACAAATCCAAGTGATGCGCTATCTTGCTGCATGGTGCTATCCAGCATTTGGCCATGCTTGGTTTTATACCCTTCTTTTTCTAAGTTACCTTTGACGCGTTTTTGCTCAACCTCAGACTCGAAGGTCAAGTATACTTTTTCGCCCTTTTCATCTGTTGTGCTCACCCAATAACGACCAAATCGAGCCAATGGGAAATATGGTCCCATAAGTTCCTGAGTTTCGAAGTCATAACGAAGCTTGGCCAGCATTTCTTTTTTCAGCTGAGTGTTTATTTCAGCAGAAGCCACCCGCTTTAAAAGGATGTGCTTGAAATTCATGTGCCTATATTTGTATTCATTGCGAACCTTTATAAAGGTTTCCTTCGCTTCCGGTGACAGTGCATCCCACGAAGGTCGCAATTTATCCCAGTGCTTTTTCCTTTGTGGCTCAAAAGCAAGATCATTGCGAAGCTCAATATGTTCATTTTCCAAATCTTTCTTTCGCTTGCTTGTATCCCCAGACATAGAGCGAATCAAGTCTTGAACAACACCAATACGCTCCTTTAGTCGATCAGTCATATCAACATAATTTTCAGAGGGGTCTACTTGAGCAAGTGTTGCTTCATGCATTAAGTCGTGCAATTTATCAGCAACCTTTCTGTTTTTACCTGCCCACTTCTGCCAACCTTCAACTATAGTTGCTGCTTTTTCCGCCATTTGATTGCGGCGTGTCAGCATCTTGTTGACGGTATCAACATAAACATTAATTTGAGGCAGTATCTTGCTTGCGAGATCGCCAAGCTGGCGAAGCGTAACGGCTTTAAGTGCACCGGTCTTTACAGCTTCGACCATGCTATTTCCAGCAAGCAAGCCTTTTACTTTGTCATATGCTCCAGCTCCTGATTCATCAAGAACGTCTTGTAGTCGCTTGCGAGCAATTTCAGGGCTTACGTTTTCAATGGACTCTGCAGCAGAAAACAAAGGTTTGTTGGTATTTTCCTTACGAGTTGATTTCAGGCTAGATCGCAACGCCCTTTCGCTATTAGCAAGCATCGCCTCAATATCACGGCGAGAGAACTGCAAAGGGAATATCTTTCTGAGGAATTTTCTAACGGCACCAACCAAACGCTTCCAAACATTGCTTACAGCATCAGACGTAGGGTTACCGGTCACCATGTCCTCAGCAATGCGAGCAATGATCTCTTCTGCAGTCGTCGTCTCATCGATGTTGTTATAGTCACGCTCCACGCTACCAGCTACGCCTTTGACGTAGGAATCAGTACGTTTTAAAGCATGAATCTTAGAAACTATATCTTGATAATCTTGCTCTTCCTGCAGGGTCATTCCCCAATGACCAATAGATTCATGAGCCAATGTTTTTAGTGTATCAACACGATCCTTCAGGTTGCTGGCAACTAGGAAAACAGTGCCATGAACGTACCAGCCTTTTGTTCCGGACGGGTCAAACTGCTCTTCAGCCAGGCCGATGACTTCGCTTGGGATATCGTGGTGCGTAGGATAAACAACAACTTTAGGCGCATTATTTCCCCACTTTAATGTTGTAGGGGCCAGCCAGGTTTCGACCTGCTCTTGATGCTTCTTGTATTCTTTATTAACGCGAGCCTTTAATACTCGTCGCTCAGCAAGGCTCTCAACTGCATGCTTAGGTTTGACAGGGCTCTTGCTTGGAGTTACATTATCAGTAAGCCCTACCTTGGAGCGAACCAGATATGGCAATTGTAGCTTGTTTCTCGTACTCCAAGGTTGGACTTTCTTCTTATCAGAATATCTCAGCAAGCCATCCTTAGCCCACCTATCCAACTGTTTTGCATTATTTTTCGGATAGAAGCTCGGCACAAAATTAACATCAATACGACCAATCTTCTTGTTTTTCTTGAGAATTATCAGCAATGGATTACCGTTCACCGTTTCTTCCGGAACGATAACCAATGAATTTTCTTGCGTATCAGAATCAAATACAAATACAGGGCTTTCAGATATCAACTCAGGCAGTCGCTTAATGAGATCCTGTTTCATTGAATGATCATAAAACAACTTATCGATGATAGAGCCGTTTGTAACTAATGGTAATTGCTCAACACCTAATTCTACAAGGTAGCCCGGTGTCACTTTGGAAACGACAATTGGCAGCCGCTTATCTCTGTCCTCTGCAATAATATCATCTACAGCATCTGTGTAGGCGTGTCGCGGTTTTGATTTGGACTTTGAAGAGAACCGAACAGGATCTTTTTTGTTTTCGCCAGCTTTTCGCTTGGGTTTTGTGATCTCTGTATTCGCTGTTGTTTCCTCAATAACTTTGGGTTCTGCACTCTCAACACGAGATGAATCCAGTGACTTATCCTGATCATCAACCACCGTAAAATCTGCGTCCATAACTTCGCTTTCTGTCGGTACATTATTGAACGAGATTTTGGAAGCTCGAGCTTTTTCTGTGTCTTCCCTTTTCCTGGCTTCGGGAGACGCAAGATACCCCTGTATTTCTTTTATGTAAGGGGCTACAAGTGCGTTATTTCTTTTTAAAATACCCTTGTAAACCTCTGGAGTCTCCCCGGTTTTCTCCGTCTCAATGGCAAAATCAGATTTTGACATTGATAGCTTCTTATTACGTGCATCCGTATGCTCTTTATTTACTCTGTATTCAGCACGAATTGCTCTTACAGATGAGAATTTTGCGGGGTCAAAAGCGTCACGCTTTAGTTTTTTTTTCGGCTTCTCTTTTTTTTTAATCAACTCTTTCTTGCTGGTAAAATCTGTTAGTGGCTTTGTAGTGTCAGCATCTTTAACCCACGCCTTAAACTCATTGACACTCATGGCTGTTACCGGACCAACTTTCCAGCCTCGATTATAGTTCTTTTTATAACCAGAAATTGCCTTAGCTTTATGAGTAAAGCCAAGCATGATTTTATGCTCATCAAATGAACCATCTTTATTTAATTGATCAATCACCCATACCTTTTGGCTTTCAGGGCTCTCACCAACAAATACATCAAGCGCATCACCATCAGCACCTTTTGTGCCGGTCAGGTCACCGTAGTGGCTATGTATTTCATTTTCCCATGCCGTGCCATCCGGATCAGTACCGGAGCGCTTAGAACCTTTTGGGTTCTCAATGGCAATAGCCATACCATGAACTACAACTCTACCCTTCTTATAATTGCCAGCTTCTTTTTGGCCATCAGTAGGTTCAGACAATTCATTGGTCGGAGAAGTCGCCGCTTCATTAGCAAGAGCGTCGATGTCAACAGCGCCGCTATCTTCTTGAGCCTGTTCTAATTCAGGCTGCTGCAATGAGTCCAGTTCAATTTGCGCCTGCTCTGGTGTGATCTCGCCGTACTCCAGTGCTTCAGCAATCTCTAATGATTCTTTGCTACCAATTTCATCCGCAACCAAAAACAGGCTTTCATACTCTGATAATTCTTCTTGAGTGGCACCACGTTCAATCTGATCATAAAAGCCACGCCCACCAGGGTTGTTTTGCTTTTCCTCTTGCTTCGCAACAAACGCTTCGCGCTGTTCGTTGCCTTGCTCAACTCTCGCCCGATCAATATCCGATCTATCTACAAACCCACCTCTTGAATCGGCATAAACGGTAGAGTCAGACTGGAATGGTAATGCTGGAATATCTTCAACGACGTTGTTTTCTGTTTGCCCTGCAGCTTCACCTTCAGGATTAACGACAAAATCAGGTCGTTCTGCATAGCCAATTTGAGGTGTACCAGGCAACGCGCCAGACATCAATTCACCTTCCATGGGGATTAGATTAGATGGACTCTGAATATTTGGCCTTTCTGGGGTTTGGTAATTGCTCTGCAAATCTTCCATCGATGCAGGGGCAATGCCTGACGTGTCAGTCCATTGCTGTTCTGCTGGAGCTTGGCCGTTCTGAGATCCAGCTTGATTAGGATCAAAACTACCGGGGCCGTTATAATCCTTTTGCAAGTTTTCTTGTGATTGTGCAGCAATGTTAGACGTATCTGTCCACTGTAAATTACTGCCCGTTAAGTTGGAGCTTTGCTGATCTATTGCTTGAGGGGCTTCACTTGGTTGAGGTTCAGGCTTACTCTCTTGCGTGACTTCATCAAGATCATAACCACCCGGCTTGTTAAGCTGGATAACTTCCTTTGTTGCCGCAACTGCCGTACCAGCACCACCACCGTAAATACCACCGGCTACGGCTCCAGCCGCACCTCGATCAA
The DNA here is from genome assembly GCA_002163245.1 of Gammaproteobacteria bacterium 42_54_T18. Classification (GTDB taxonomy): domain Bacteria; phylum Pseudomonadota; class Gammaproteobacteria; order Pseudomonadales; family Ketobacteraceae; genus 42-54-T18. The sequence goes on from MAAL01000078.1 coordinate 179,826, forward strand.
GGGCCTCTATCACTGACATTTTTGCGTCAGTACCTAAGCGCTCACCAATATACTCGACAACACCCTCTTGGAAGAATTCGGTTGCAGCTTCTTTTCCTCCTGCCACTCCGCCAGCTACAGCAACACGCTTCGCCGCTTTGGCAAAACCTGCTTTTATGGCTTCCTTTCCTAATACTTCGGATCCAGCTTTAGTAATACCTTTAGCGCCAAATCTCTCCAGTAAAGCCGAGCCTAAAGCCGCTGGTGCAGCTTCAAGAATATCTTCCATTTCAGCCTTATCTTTGCCTTTGTTTTTTGCTCGTGCTTCACCTATTTCACCTGATCGAGCCGTAACATACAGAGGAAGAGATAATACTGAAGCGGCCATATCAGGTATAGATTTCACACCTTGCTCTGTAGCGTAGAGCACCACCTCTTTCCATGCATCACCGCTAAAGGCATCGTTAGAAAACTCCTCCTTTACTTTCTCCCACGTATGATTGGGAACGTATCCGACTTTGGCTTTTTTGAGATAATCACCAGCAACTTCAAGTGGCTGTTTAATATTTTGGCTTTCGCTGTACTCCTTAAACTCAGCTCCATTCATATAGCTAGGTAGCATATCGCCTTCTTTGAATGCGAAACCACCCAGCGGTATAGTTTCCTCAAGTGATCTAGAAATCGTGTCGCCAGTAGAAAGTAAATTGCCTACTAAGCCACTGCTACGCTCAACAGCTCCTCTTAGCATATTGGAATCAGGTACCGGCTGAACTCCGAGATTGCTTGTACGAGGCTGAAGCCCTGTCCTCTCATCAAATTTAACTTTTATTTCGCTTAAGAGTTCTTGTGGAGCATTGGGTGCAATATGCTTTTCAAAGAAACGATCACGAACTTGAACTTTCATTCCTTGATCAAGCCCTTGAAAGCTAGGGGCTTGCGATATTTTATTCCAGTCGTCTACTGTGGCCATCGTTTAAAATCCTAAAGAATTCAAAAATTCGTCTGCTGAGGAGGGTGCTTGAGTATCTTGTTGAGGTGTGGCCTGCCCTTGAGGTGAAGCCTGTTGAGGCTGAGGGTTGCTTAGCATTGCCCTCAAATTAGGCCCTCGATAATCAGGGTCACTTTCAGTCTTCTCATAAACGTCTTCGTTGGTAGGAGTAAACTTGTACCAGCGATCTGCCTTTTCTCTCTCCGATTCAAGGACGGATTCCGCAGCTCTGCGTGATAGTAATTTACGGCGAGAATCAAGCAACTGGCGCTCTGTGGATGTTAGTAGCTCTGGATCCACTTGAGACTTCGCTATTGCCACTACAGTCTCATCATCAATGTAGTTTGTACCATCCGGATCCATAACCATTTGTTCGTCACGAGTCCCAATCATATCTGAGATCAAATTGTTAATAGCACCCAGCTTTTGTTTCTTAAGAAGTGTTGCAGACTTGGCATCTTCACGGGTTGCTCTACGATTATCGCTAGCAGCGTCAGCCTTCATGTTCAACTCGTGCTGTTGTTGATTAAGGGCCATACGATCAGGAACCGATAGGCCGCCAGTACGCTTTTGATTCGATGAAGCTGCAACCAGCGCATCAAACGCACCGCGAAGCTGTTTTTGGTTTCGGATTTTATGCAACAATTGTTGGCCTTGGACCTGCTGCATCATTGAATCGTAAGAAATGACTTTTACGTAAGGATCACCTTTTTGGTCTGTGCTTCGCTTTTCAGTCATTGGCGAAGTGCGCCATTCGCCGTCCTCAGTCATGTTAGCCAACTCAAGCATTACGCCCTGACCATCTTTTGACGGAGCCATGCCCACAATTCGCTGATCTACAATCTTTCTTCCATCTGCCGTTTTTTGGCCAACTGCTTTTTTTATCACGCCTCCCCACATATTATTTGCTGCAGAGAGAACAGGCTGAGAATTGGGGTTGAGCTTGCCGGTAAAGGCTTTTCCAGCAATATCAAAATTCGTTGCGTAGTCATCGCGCATGAACGCTGCTGGGTTCTCTACACCCATCTTTTCGAAAATCCGGGAGAGATCTTCTGGCGCCAAAGAACCTCCAGCACCAAGCTTCCCTTTAACCCCCACACTGTAATCCCGCCACTCTTTGTCGGCCAGCCGACCCTCAGCTGCCTTAATGTTCAAGTTAGTCGCACGAAGATTTGTTTGGTGGCGCTCACCAGCTCGCCGGTCAGCATTATCTGCACGTTGATTTGCATCGTTAGCGCGACCATTGGCATTCAATGCGGTAAAAGAGTTAACAAAATTACTATACGGTGTCGGCATTACATGAATTCTCCAGCGACATATCCAACAACAGCACCAACGGCGGTACCTACGGGACCATAAGCAGAACCTATTGTGGCCCCTGCCATGGTTGCTGACATTTGCGTGCTTTTCTTCGCATTCTCATTATTCGTTTCAATTTGGTCGCTGGTCTGCTCACGCTGAGTTTCTTGCGATGCTGCGGTAGCCATACCGTCAGTGGCTTGTTGCTGGTAATTTCTTCCTAGCCCCATCAAATTAGACATTTGTATTCCCCGTATTTACTTGTGCAGAGGTGGAGACGCTACCTGCCATTGATTGCATGTCTCGTTCTTTTTTCGCCAATCTAGTTAGGTTTTTGGCGTCAATTGTTGCCAGATTCTGGCTTAGATTTGTTTGGCGATTACTTGCATTCTTTTGCTCACCAGTTAGCTGAGTGCCGTACATTCTCATCTTTTGGTCAGACCCAACCTTTGCACTAGAAAAGCCAAGATTCACCGAGTTAACATTGCGAGATATTTGTTCACCCAATAATTGCTCATTCCCAATGCTTTCAATTAACTTATCTTCAATAGGCACAAACCGAGCCTTGTAATCATTCCATTGCGCTCGTGATATTTTCCCGTAGGTGTCCGCAGCCCCACTATTGCCCCAGCTTGGGTCTACCAAAAACTCGCCGTAACCCATACTATGAATTCCCTATATCCTACGCTGCAGCACCTGCGGCGTTGTAATCTGTCTTTGCTGGTGCATAGCTTTGTGCCGCATACGAAGCAACTCCGATTCCTGTACCGATGTTGTTCATTTTTGCTTGATACTTTTGACTATCATTATGTGCGCTACTTAAGGCACCGTTTAAATTGATAGATGCATTTCGCGTCAAGTTATTGTGAGCATCTACTTGTTGGCCGTTGCCTGCTGCAATTATTGATTGAAGACCTGCAGCGTGACGATCTTCGGTTTGATTCCCTGACGCCACTAGATTCGAAGCCGTAACCTTTGACTTCTCTTTATATCGGCTATCAATTCTCGTGGCCAGATTCCCCCCTTGACCGGGACCAGCTGAAATAACAGGGGCGGCACCAAAAGCCGCACTGGTATCAGTATTTGCATACCCCGACGCTTTCTTAAAATCAGCCTCTGTCATCTGGCTGTCTTTAATAAATATATCTTCCATGCCCTTTAGGTCAGTCTGATATCGGTTCCACTTTTCAGCTGAGACTGCAGCCAACTCTTTCTCGCCCCAGGTTTGTTCGATTTCGTTATCATCATCACCGCCACTCATACTTTTGCCCTCATCGTAAAACCAAGCAGTTCAAATCCATTTTTCACAAGCATTCCCTTCGTTGCCTCATGATCAATATCGGCTCGCACTGTGACATGAGGGGTTGCTCCTAAAGACAATGCCCACGCTTTGTACTCACTCATAAGCAATCCTGCAAACCCGTTACCCCTTGCTGAGCGTGAAACATAAAAGGCTCCATCGTGAGCCTCTAAGTCTGAGCCCCAAAGGGTTTTTGCTGTCCTTGCCATTAAGAAACCAACAAGTTCGCCATCAATCACAGCCAGAAAAACAACATGCTTGCTGGAGTTGATATAGGAGATAAATGAAATCGCCACACTGTAAGCATCAAATTCAGTGTGCGCGAAGTTGGTTTGTTCTAAATAAAATTCATGCGCCAAAAGAATGAACGCATCAATATCACTTTCAGTGGCTTTTCTAATAATCGGCATAATAAGACCTGAAGGGTACTAATTAGGCGACTATTAAAAAAGCCAGTTAAATAGACAAGAACAAATTAAGCATTTAATGGCCAATTTTCGTCGGCGATATCTGCCTTAGTGATGTTTGGCAATTGAGATATCAGAAGGCCACAATGATAAAAAAGCCGATCAGAACGCTTGGCAATCTCAAGATCAATTTGAGCTTTCACATCAGTAAGCTCTATTTTGGTTAAAAGCGAGACTGTATTATCGGCTGCAATCCAGCTTATTTTTCCATCCGCTATCGTCATAGATAAGTTATCCCACTGAGCTACAGCCCTTCCCATGCGTTCAAGAGACACCCTATCGACATCGTACGGAACTACGCCGACCACTAAAGAAGATAGCTCAAGCTTATCTCTCGCGGCTTTTATATCGCTTTCTGTTACGAGGGTTTCTGCAGACGTCTTTGCCCGTAAAAACGGGTTGGCGGGATCGGTATAATCACCCACGTATAACCCAGGCTCTGACCACCCCTCAATAATTTCGCAACCTACAGGTAACGACCGTTCAGCCGCATCACTTGTTGTGTCTATGCAGCCAACAACTTCTTTGGTACTAACGTCAACATATGAGTATTTAGACATTTTCGGCATCATCACTTAACCTAATCTTTTTGGTTCCAGCCCATGAGGTGAGTCTTGCTTTGGCTTGTATTAGCGCGTCACCCCTATAGTCAAAGCCAACATAGTTGTATGTAAAGGTGTACTGTTCGGTAAGAAGGGTGACGTTGTGGGTGTACTTTATTGTCAGGCTTCCCCATGGAAACGTGTGTGTTGATTCCGTATTATTGTTCGATTCATGAAGAGTGAAAACAAGAAAACTGTGACTTATAATCACTGCAGCACCAAGCATTAAATCCATTGTTAGGGTGCCTATCCTCTGGTATGACGTATAGCCGCTGATTGGATTAACGCCCATAGTTCCAAAAAACTCAGCCTCAACCGTCGGGCTGATCAAGTAGTCTTTATATCTATAATAATTCGTAGTCAAACTATGGTTTGCACTCTTCAGTGGCAAGTAAGGCGTGTATGTCCAGTTTTGAAAATCGCCAACTACAGTGGTTTCTACACTTTCACTTATGACTCTCGCATAACACAGGTAAGTAAACGAACCATCATCAGCCTCAGTTGCCAAAGTAAGATCAGTGTCTGACGCAATAACCGAGCCCGTGATAAATGCCCCATGAATATTGCCACCGTAAATCTCAGGTGATTGAAGAGTCCCTGAAAAGGTGCCATCGACTGCCTCAAAGTTTCCGCCTTTATTGATATGCCATCCAGAAACCCCTGGCACGTAATTATCAGATTCAATATATCCAGAGATATTTGCATTGGTTACCTGCAGCGTTCCCACATTTGCCTGAACAAACCCCGCAGTATCACCCACCAATTTGCTCACGCTCAGACTTGATATTGCAGCGTCATCAACGACAAGATTGCTGATATACGCAGCATCCATCAGCACCTTGCCACCATCAACAACAAACGATAACGACGTAGAGCCAGGGGACGCGATAGAGAATGTGTCCACATTAAAAATGGCTTGGCTATGAACAGCACCATCATAACCCGTCTGAGTTGACGACAAACCAAAGCCAGAAACGTTTCCGTTCACATCAAGCTTTACGCTATATTGCGCCCCTAGATCTCCCGTTTCACTTGCACGAGTTGTTGCCTCAGCCTGGATTGCTGCAGTTAATGTTGCATTATTCGCCGTAATGCTCGCACTATTTTGGCTTACTGTTGTGGATACTGCAGAAACACTATCAACAAGACCCACGCCCGGCGCATCAATCAAATTTATTCTTGTGTTGAGGTCACCATATAGTTGTGACTCTGATACTTGACCACTTAGCACATCTAACAAATGTGAAGGTGACAAGTGCGACTGCCCAGAGACCCCTGGTACTGCATTCCATGGTCCATTGTGATCCTTGGTGCTGACAACGCGAACCCAGTAGTAAAATACAACCGAGCCTTCACCTACGCTATCCACATAAATGGTATTTTGTGTATTGGCTATCTTTAATGCATCACCTAGATTATTCGTAGCAGAACGCCATACTTCGACATGAGACAAATAGAAATAATCCTGCTTGTCCCACTCCAAGAATATAAAGCTTGTACCACTAACCGTGCTCAATCCTGACAATGCGGCCGGCTGCTCATAGGTCGGCTCGGTACCGCTTTCACCCTGGCCAGTTCCTGGTGTAACAACCCCGCTAGCTGAAACGCTAGATACAACCCCTGCATCTTTCAGATCCCTAAATGTTACCTTTTTGTCAAGTTGGTCGCCAATCTGCCCTTCACTCAACTGCAAAAGCTCTGTTACTTTTCGAACCCATACCCCCATATTGTGCTTGTCATCAAGTCTCGGGGCGTTGCCAATGAAATTACGGCGCGTTTGCTTACCCATTACGCACCACCAAAATCAGACATGGATTCAACAATATCAACTTGTGAAATATTAGCGTTACCTTCTAATGAAACTTTGAATACTCGACCCCGTTTTTTTGGCAAACGAAATGCTTTGTCATTATTCACGCTTTGATAATGCCTTTCAACGCCATCAACAAAGAATCGAAAAGTTAAGTCGCCATCGCTTGCAAACAGTGCTCTTGCAGCCCCAAAGAGCATGGCACCGCCAGAAACATAGTCTTTGCTAACCCAGTAGTAATTCAACGGCAAGCCTTCGTTCCAAGCCACCACCTCACTACCAATCGCCAAATATAACTTATCACTCAACGGGTCCGCATAAGCTGCAGTGGCATGAACATCAATGAATGTAAGCCCCGCATTGGCATTCTTTGGATCAAGGATAAACGCGCCTTTTTCGGTGCCATTATCATAGAAACCAAAGTACTTGCTCTCAAAAATTACGCCAAGAACGCTAGAAGGATTAAGCTCTCGCCATTGTTCCGGAAGCATGAATCCTTCCATCAAATTCATTGGTCCATTAGGTCCAATTAAAAACAAACCATCAGGAGACGCATAGATCACCCCTTGCAGAGAATTCACAACAGATCGCTTGCTCATGCACCCTTGCTGGATATTTAGCTCATAAGGCACCATTGTTCTTGCGTCGGTACCGCTTAGTAAATACGGGTTCTTTTCAGTGATAGCCACAACGGTATTATCGAAATGACCTCCACCTACAATGGGGTGTGTTGTCGGTATTTGGTAAGCAGGGTTCCACGCATGAGGAAGGTAGGGCTCAGAAAAACACACTTGATTTTTTGAAAAACCGAACGCAATACCAATCGGTAATACACCAATAGAATGCATATCGTCCGGCGGCGCATAATAATCAGTTGTTCCCAGCACGTCACCAAGCGCTTCGTCAAGTATCGAATCTGAATAGGTATCCGTGGCAATGGGAAGCTCTGCCACAAAATACAAATCGGTACCGCTTGCGCCCGTTGCAGCCCGATAAATGCGTTTAGCTGTAATGTCCCATTCACCTGTCGGTGCTGTCGGTATCACAGATAAATCAACTGTCTGACCTGGCAACCAATCCAACGTTTGAGAAATTAAGCTTGGTGGTCCCTCCTCTCCAATCGAGGTTACAAAGGTAACGGCATAGCCACGAGTCACCTTGTCATCTGCTTCATTCGCTTCCGGATCAATCGTCCCCGTTAATACCGCAGCCGTAGTCGATGGTGGAATAGGAAGCCCCAGAGGTCTATCAACATTGGGGTATAAGGCACTCCCGCCTTCAGTAGCAATGCCTGAATACGTCATTTTTGGAACGCCATCGCCAGTAAAAAAGGTACGTTCAATTGTATCGCTCTTAACCTGACCCCGCATCACATCAACATCAGTCGTCCAGTGAAACCAAAAACCACTATTCTCATCACCGGCAACCGCGCCCCATCTATAGATACTTTGAATCTCGCCAGGCTTTGCTAATGCCGTAACGCTTAACGGTGCTTTCCAAGGGCGCAACTCGCCCGAATCAAGCCGGGCGTTTAACGCCTTAGTAGCCTGTGTTGGCCCTAAGTGTCTGGCACTGGTTCGCGGCACTTCACCAGAAAATGCATTGATATTAATTGCGGACATAAAAAAAGCTCCAAGAATAGAATCCCTGGAGCTTTAAAAAAGCCAGTTAAATAGACAATAGAAATCTATTCCTCATTAACCGCCACTAGGAACTTAACCTTTTTACGCCGATTCTTGACGCTGGTTAATACCACAGAAACATTATAGTTTGAGCCATCACCTCCCCCCTCAATCCATATCACAGACTGAGTAGCATTGGCCCCACCTTGTGTAACAGTTATCCCTGGCGTATTAGACCAGGCAACCGACAAAATTGGGTCTCCCTCAAAGTACCGGGCTACATCGATTAGATAATCATTTCGCTCCAGCGGGTCTTGCTGGAATACTTTATTCGCCTCATCATCTTTACGTTTAATTAATACTTGTCTGAAACTGGGTGTATCAAAAATCAAATTTGGATCACTTACGCCTACAGAAGGTAGAGCGAAAACCGTTAGCGGGAATGTTTGTGAAGTTGTTTCTAGCCCATCATTCGCATCAACAGTAACTGAATGCACAGCAACATCATTAACACCAGGCGTTCCAATCAGCGTACCATCAACAAAAGACAGGAAGCCGGGTCCAGAACCAAGCGAGTACGTCACAGTATCGCTATTGGCGTCATTTGCTTGCGGCGTATACTCATACACGCTGCCCTCAAGAGCAACTGCAGACGCGCTCGAAACAAACACTGGAGCAACATTTAGCGTCGGAGACACATTGACAGTTATCACTTGATCAGTGACAAGCGCACCGTCATTCACCCTCACAGTAATTGATTGAACGCCTTCAGAGGTTGCCACAACCGTTATGGAAGCTGTTCCGTTGCCATTGTCGACCAGTAAATATCCTGCTGGCCAACTACCAAACTTTGAAAACGTTAAAGCATCCCCATCAGCGTCACTTGCAGAAACAACGTGAGTTGCTTGCTGGCCCACAATGACCGAAAAGGAATTAGCGCTAACAAATATGGGCGCCACGTTACCTGCTGCCTCGGTAACAATTAACTGAGCTGTCGCACTACCAATCAATGCTCCACTGTCAGCAGTCGAATTAAATGTAATTGTGTAGGTGTCAGCCAGTATAATATCAGGCAACGCAGAGAAATCAGCGCTCACCGTTACCACATCCGAATCATCCGTAACACTTGCCGTTGCTGCCCAAGCCAAAAGCTGTGCATTAGTTTTGGTAAGACCTCCACTACCATTAGCAAAACTTATGGTTATTCCTGTTGGTGGCGTAACTACGGGCGCAGCATTGGGTGCTGCAGTAATGCTACTAAGAACGTCAGATAACGTCTCGTTTCCTGCGCTGTCTGTCAATGCAACATAGGCATCAAAAGCAGTGCCAACCGTAAACCCCGTAGCGGGTGTAGACACATCAGCCCCTGCCGTCATCGAAAGCAAGAGCGAAGCAAACAGCGGTACCGCGCCGCCACTACCTGTACCGGCTAAAACTTCACTAGCCAAAGGTGCAGGAGAACCAGCAGGTAATACAACCAATCGGTAATTACCAACCTCATTCGATGCAAAGTCTACATTGAAAGCAGTTTCATTAAGCCCGCTAAGCGCAGTAGTGCTTTGAAATATTGGCGCTGTAATATCTGCAGGCAACCCATCGTTTGTCCACTCAAAAGTACTAAGCGGAGTAAATGAACCCTCGGCTTCTTTCCATATTTTGTATGGGCTTGAAACATCAGTGAAGGGATCTACCAATGGGATAGTTTGCAAATCATAGCTAAAATCTGGGACACCCAAATAAACAAGGATGTCACCTAAAACCATCGTATAATTGCCAATGGTTGCATCAGTCTTTGCCTGCCCATAAAGCGATTGAGTTCCAGCCTCTGGTATATCCCCGCTAAATGCAATCTGAGGCCAATCTGCAGGAGCTGTCAAAATCACGTTATCAAGCGTTACTGTTCCGGTATCGTCGGTCACGCTTAACTGGTGACTCCCTCCCCACCTCAAATTGATATCCAATGGAATCGAAACAATGGGCTTACCACCATTCCAATTGACAATAATCAGAGCCTCACCACCAAGGGTTGCCACCTGATTTGTAGGGGCGACATCCATATAAGAGCAATCTATAAGCGCTGCAGCCTGCTCAACATCAACGTTATTATCCGTGTCTATATTATTTATTCGAGGTACGACTGCAGTAACTTCAATTGAGATAACACCAACAGCATCACCTTCGCCATGACCATCACTTGCAATTACTGAATAATTGGTGGCAACCATTACGCTTTGCGTTCCGGTTGATGAAAAGGAGCCAGCAGGAGACAGAGCTAACCCATCTGGTAAATCAGGGCTAACAGTAAATGTTAACGTATCACCCACATTACCATCACTGTAATTAGGTGATAAATCAATATCCACTTCTTCATCGGAAACAATTGATATTGCAGCTAGTGGCGTGTCTAGAGCAGGTATGACATTCACAATAGGTTGAATATGCGCCCCTATGCCTAACAGCCCTGGTACTGATTCCGCCTCAATACGATAATCGCCTTCATCCAAATTCCTGAAATCTTCAGCAGTAACACCATCAGAAACACTGCCAGGCATCAGCGCATCATGTGCACAGTTATTTGCACCCGTAGGAACACCAGCACCAGACGCCACATATGATGGATTCGTTGCTGAGAACACACAAACATAGTTAAAGCTAGAAGCCGCCAACGATCTATTGAAAATAACGCCCGTTGCCCCCGAAACCCCACCCGCCTTATTGATAACTGTTGTATTTAAACCATGAAATGGGACTGAGCCAGATATATCAACAACTTTGTCAATGCCCGACTCAGGGTCTCCCGTGTTCAGCACGATAACCCCGCCCTCAACTGTGGCGCCATTAGTTGGTGCTGAATTCTTCAGGTAAAAATAACAATCAACAACGCCCCCTTTAAACGTCAGGCCATCGTATGAATCACCTGTCGTTGTAAGGCTGAAATTGTGAACGTAGATATTTTCAAAATTAATATTCTCATTGCGAAAATCGAGATTAAAACCACCACCATCAATAATAGCAATGTTGGCAAGGTTTCCAGCCGTGACGTCTCCCACGCACTCATCACCAGCAACAGCTCGGAAAGTGTACTTAGTTGCAGAGCCGTATCGAAACTGAAGGTTGCCCGTAAATGCAGGCACAACCCCCCTCGGGATCTCAAGTATCGGCCCAACACCACCATAATCATTGTCGCGTTCTCCAATCAAGAAATCGCCAATTGTTGCGTAGTGGACACCCAGTATTGAAATAGCTTGCGCCATATTACAACCCTCCTAATTTTGGGTAGCCAGCTTGCGTTAGTGGTATACGGACTTCGCGAAAGGCTGTCGCTTGTGAGTTTAACTTCATAGCAATGTAAATCGCATCATGACCTGCCAAGGGTAATTGATCTGACTGATAATGAACCTTGTTATGTCCGCCACTATTCATCCCCTGAACAGCATTCCATGCGTGCAGTGACTTGCTCGTAGGAGCCTCAGTACCGTGAGCAGCAAACCCGCCATTTTTATAGAAACTCGTGTAAGCATACTTAACGGAATAGATACCGTCTGTCTTACTCATTTCCTCATTCCTGCCCCACTGAACCCAGATAGTGTCTTCGTTACCAGGGTCTTTACGATGGGTATGTGCAACACTCTTAATGTTAGCGAAGTCAATATCGAAATAGTCTTCTGTATAGAATTCTATCCCGGCAATGTCCCATGTAGATGGGTAGTTATTAACGCCATACCTATCTGATATATACCAATACGTAGCCATATCCCAATAGTTTTCTGCTTGAGTGTCGCCGGTATAATCAGGATAAGAATTCCCGCCGAAGGTATTCTCCATCGGGTATAGCCAGTTACCTGGATCACCGTCTGCTTCATCATCGCCGCGCTGAGCGTCTGGGTACGTATCTACTTCCACACAAATCCAGTTACCAACGTAATCCAGATTGTAGTAATGGTAGAGCTTAAAATTATCAGTCTCTTTAGTTCCGTTACCCGAGCCTGGTCGACGTAAGTACACGCCAATGTCATGATTGCTTGCACCGTCGGGCTGTCCCTCGTTGTTTGTGTATGGAAATCCACTAGCCGCTTCAGATGCAGTAGTTGCGGCAACAACAGTAGAAGAAGGGGTCCATATCCAGTAGCGCATCATGTTATATGTTTTGTTCTGCCAGCCAGGAACCACGTCCCTCAGCTGGGTATACTGACCTGCTTGATCCTGGTTGTAGTAAGATAAGAACAACGAGCCAGCATCACCAGCAGCTCCGTTACCACCATTTATTTGTCCAGTATCCACATCAATGCGCAAAGATCGAGTGCCGAACAAGACATTCGCTGAGCTTATGTAAGCTGTTCCGTCACGACGGTCCCCCGAAGTATCCGCGTCTTTCTGGAAGTACTTTGGAATATCACCTTCTGATTGAGTCGATCTCAGGATGGGTATGATGTCATCTGTGTACCCTTCAAAATTATCGAACACCAAAGAGTTTAAATTGACAACAATTTCCGGTGCATCGCCATCTGGATGCATACCCCACATAGCCCCGCCAATATTAGGATTTTGCTTTAGTGGTGCACTAAATCCCATTACATCACCCGCCTTTTTTTAACTCTCAAATCTCTATTTCCCCATCCGAACTGGGCTCTACTTTTACCGTCAGCAATACCTTGCGCAAATTCTTGTGCATATACGCCAGCCAAGCCAGGATTGCTCCACGCTTTACCTGGAGACATTAACAATCGTTTTTTTGCTCCTGCAGCAATAACCTCGTACCAGTCATCGAACAGAAAACTTTCTACTTCGATAGCGCCCTGATCAGGCATCAATGCAAAACTTGCCGTCAGAGCGTTGGCTTTAAATTCTTTCGGCTTTCGATTAAGAAGGATTTCAGCGCTATTGATCACAACATAATGTGTTGCTCCACCTTCATGATCACGCCAACCAGGTTGCCTTGCATCAAGATCGCCGCCTGTTGCTAACGTTAATCCACGCCCATCAACTTTAACTGACATAACCTGAGCAACCGAAGAGCCCGTAGGTACATCTAATTCATAGTCAGCAATACCAGCCACAAGTGGAATGGCATCTGCAGTAAATTGCCAAATCTGAGTACGACGACAAAACTCAATCAATGAGTTTTTTACTTCACGCAAAACAACTGCTTCCGGACACCCTGAAACATCAGGCAATACATGCGTTAACCAACCCTCAATTGCTATCGTCGTCATTTGCGCTGACCTCTAGCTTTTGGGGAAGCTCCCGCATCCGACTTAGCATTAATGCCCATCGCCTGGTTAAATGAACCAAGTAAACTTTGGGCTTTGGCATATTCCGCCGTTCCCTCACCAGACTGCGATAAGCAGCGGTACGCCGCATAATCAACGAGTTGGGCCTGATATAAATCGTCAACAGTAACATCAGGGTCTGAAGCGAAATTATACTGAGGGAGTTTGTTAACAAGCTTCGCATAAATATTCACGCCTCCAACGGACGGTGGACTAACATAGAATTCTTTTGGTGTGCGCTCATCAAAAATGTATTCACGAGCAATCGGTGTTGCCGTTGCCGCATACCAATCGGGCTCAAGCTCATCCTTGATTTGTTGTTCAACCAAGCGAATTGATCGCCCAGCCTCATTGCGTACAATCCCCAGCAAGCGATATGCCGTACTGGGGATTGCTTGGTGTGCTCCTGCTACAAGAGGAATTAACGCAGTAACAGCATTGGCATCTGGTCGAAACTGGACAATTTGAATCTCAGCCTCTGCGAGCCATCCATTTAGCTCTGAATCCGTCCATGTGACCCCTTCACTATCCGCTGTGAGGTGACCAACCAGAGTGCGCAACGCTGAAAACTTCATTATTCGCCTTGCTCGCTTTTAGCGTCAGAAAACACTTTAAACAATACTTCACGCAACTCATCAACTTTCACGCGCTTTACACCGATCATGTTAATTTTCTCCGCGATATCTAGAAGTTCAACCTTTCCTAACTTTGAAATATCCGTATCGATATCAAAATCTTCGGGAATCTTTACGCCCTCTGAATAGTCAACGCTGCCACCTTCACTGCCTGCATCCATGCCTGAGTCAACAGGTTCGCTATCGTCATTTGACTTTGCTTCTTCAAGCGCATTCTTAATAACGGTACGTAACTGTTTAACTGGCAACCGCCGAACACCAACCAACTTGATTCGATCAGCAAGAGCCATTAAATGTGGCTTGCCCCAATTTGAAATATCGGTATCCAAATCAATATCATCAGGAATCTCAATCTCAACGGTCGAATGGTGCTCTTCCGTTTCAGTTCGAAGCTTATCTGACATTTTGCTGATAAACTTTCTGGATTCTGCTTCCGTTGCAGGAACCATTTTGTTGTTCTTTAAAAGTGCCGGAGTGGCAACAAAAAAGCGCAACGTTTTTTCATGTTTAAGTATTTGCATTGCTTATTTCTCCAAATAAAAGGCGAACATTAAGCTCGCCTTTTATTGATTACGATTAACCTTTTTCGACTACGGCGTGAGCAATTGCCACATCATTGATAACTTCGTAGCCATACAGGTTTAATCCCTGCAATAGCTTTTGAAAGTCGTCTTGGTCATCAATAATTCGAGACTTCGTCATTTGGCTAGCAAATGTAAGCCCGCACTTGTGACCAGCAATGATGTTCGCTTTGCCGTTTGCACCAAGAACAATGTTGTTCGAGGAGTAAATGGTGAAGTTATCAATCATTCCAATTTTACCGTTTCGCAACGGTGTTACTGAATCACCCGTAAGTGAAGCGTCCTTCAGTTCAGATCGTTTGATCAATCCACACATCCAGGTCGGCAAAACAAGCCAGCGCCCCTCTTCATCAATATCAGCCTCTGACAGCACGTCTCCAATATCGACAATATGATCAACAACATTGGCCTTGGTTAGCGCTACGGGAGCCGCATCAGTGCCAAGGTTATAGCTTGCTGACTGAGCCCCAGCAGTTGCCCCTGAGTTAGTTGCTGCAGCATCGGCATAAACAGATCCAAGTAAATCGCGATCTACTTTAATCTTCATCTGCTTAGCTGCATCATCAGCCCACTGGTCAAGCAACTTAATATCAGACTGCAAAGAGTCCACATCACTAAGGCCAATGTTGAATTTCTTAGCCCGATTTATTTCTAAATCAATGCTCGGAGAAACTGGGCGTTGCGGTGTACCCAATCCGCCACCAACCTCATAATCATCAATGATGATCGTGGCCTGTGTTCGGATATGAACAACATCACCTTTCTCTTTGATTTCTCCTTCATAGTCAGTGTTAGAGATGTCACCGAAAACGGTTCGTGTATAAAACTTTTTAACTAGCTTCCCTGAGAAAATCTCAGGAATATAATTAGCGGAATTCGTTGAATAGTTTTCGAATCCCGCCGCGCGTGCTAATGGCATCTTGAATGCTCCATAAAACGCACATAACCACTAAAGCTTATCCTGGCAGGATTCGCCCTTCGGTCATGGCTAAGTGCAAATCTTGTTCGATTGCCTCAGCCTCTGCTTGCCCCTCAATAGTTTTGTATTTAGGGTTGTGTGTTAGATCTGTGAAAATCTCGGGTATTTCAGACTGTTTATAAGTCTTCTTCACCTCTGCCTGCTCGCCACCATTAAGTGATGCAGGCTCAATCAACTCTTCACGCCGATCAGCAGAAGCTAAAGCAGCTTTTTGCTGGGCATTCCATGAGATGTAGTAATTAGAAACAGTTTCTAGATCACCTTTAGCGAAAAGTGACTGCATAACATTGCGCCGTTGCGTTCCGTATAGCGGGTCAATTTCATTAAGGTATGCGTTAAAATCAGGATCACTATCTATTCGGTTAAACTCTTCTTCACCGCCAACACGAGTCATTACATGGTTAATGCTATGCTTCGCTGCCGGGTCTTCATCTTGAGAGTCACCTTGTACTGCAGGCTCTGGTTCAGGCTTTTTGCTTTCCGCTATTACACCCTTTAAATCAGCAATTTCCTTTTGAGAATCTGCAAGCAAATCCGCCACTTCATCACCAAAATCGCTTCTCACTGTTCCAATCTTTTCCGAGTGATCTGGTTCTGGGTTTTTGATGGCTTCAAGTGCTTGTGTCAGCTCGCTAACTTGCTGATTCAATCCATTAACTTTGATTACCAGTTCGCTTTTCTCTTGCTGCACTCTTCGTACACTGTCGATAGCGTCTGGGACTTCCTTGTTATACTTGCCTTGCAATACGTTATATCGTTGCTCCCAATCAATACCGGCATTGTTTGTCTGTGGGTATTCAGTTTTTACCTCATCCTTGCGTGGTAAATCGTGAGCCCCAGTTTCCAGCGGGTTCTTGTCTTGGGTGTTTTCGAGAGCCGGTTTATCGGTATTCTCTGCGCTATCCTGACTCAACCCGTCTTGAAGATTACCTTGCTCATGCGTTCCATTGGCTTCCGCCTGCATTCGCTCAATTAATTCCTCAGCGCGTTGATTTGCTTGATCTGCTTGTTTACTCATGGTTCCAGCCTGTTTTTTGATAATGAGCCGTGAAGCCCTTCGGTATTTCTTGGTATTCATCACCAACAGGCTGTAGATTTAAAAAAGCCAGTTAAATAGGCAAAGGTAATTCGCAGTTATTTAACGTTTTTTTGATATTTTTTCTGCAATAACTCTGGCGTTATCAATTTTTTCCATCAATTCATTGATAACTTCGACGTTTCCTTGCAAGCGCCCAACCTTTCCCGCGTCAGTTGCATCAATAACAAGGAGCTCTCTTGTATATAACGAGCTCTGACTCTCAAGCTCGCATTTTAAAGTCATGAAATCATCAACACCAAAAAGCCGAGCAAGTGCTAACGTTGTCTTGTCCTCAAATTTCATTACGCTGCTACCTCTTGTGGTTGTCCTGCGGCTTGCTGTTGCTGCACCATTTGCATAATTTTTTCTTTGTCCGGCACCGGATTCTTTTCATAATCAAGCGTATCCATTGCCTCACGCAACTGATCTGCCCTGCCTTCAACACCTAGAATCTGCATATCAATTGGATTGGCAGTGAACTGCATCATTTCCATGCGACGACGTGCTAAATCTTCTTTCTGAATCAGCTTCATGGCACCAAGAGCAACAACCTTCGCATCCCCTTTAATTGACTTATCTGGATCAAATACCATGTTGTGTACATAAAACCGTTCAACAGTAGATCGAACCGCAATATCAATATTGGATATCATTCGCTTAATACCCTTCGATGCAGAGTTCATTAGCATTGATAAACCAGAAGCAGTCTTTGCAGCACCAGCCCCTGAATCAGAACCATAGGCATAAGCAGGAATGCCAGACACCTCGTCAGCGTATCGAGCAAAGCGCTCATAGATATTCAGAAGTTCACCTGAATGCATTTGAGGCTGAAAGAAACTAATAGGCATCCCGCCATTTCCATTGGCGCTTTGCTTTATCTGCCACACTTTCCATGGGTAAATATTGGTAATTTGTTCGCCATCTGGAAGCGCTGTTGCATCAACCGCAACTTGCGGACCACTAGCTATCCCCATGTTGTCACCTAGCGCCCTTGCTGCAGCGTTACACATGCGCTGCTGATCTTCGATTAATTCCGGCAAGCCTTTACCCCAGAATGATCCGGGTATATTCACTGCACTTGCTTTAGATATCGGTTTCTTGCCAAGAGGGTCGCCGTTAAGCACACACCGCACGACCTCATGGCCAATCATCCACGCCTCAATGCTGTATGAGCGCAACGGGTCATCAATGCGACTCGTATCTATTCCCCACTCTATAAGCTTTTTGCCTTGCGCCATCCCACGAAATTCAACAGCCTGTAGATATCCAGTCTTTGTGCCGTAATCGTGTGTCCTGCCTTCAATTCGGTCACGCTCTGAATCCATGGTGTTATTCCACCCCTTGAACCCAGTGTCACCATACAAATCAAGAACTCTTCGAATGGCATCCTCTTTATTGCCCTTAATACCGATCATTTTGTAAAGGTCATCAGAGGTTAGCTTGTGCTCAATCATCATATCGCCATCATCAACTGTAGTGGCGTGAGCTGCAGGGTAAACATCTAGCGGGGACAGTCTTTTAACTTCAACCGTTATTTCTTCACCAACAATCGGTTGAAAATTCTCACCCCATTTCAATGTTGCTTTCTTAGTGACAATTGGGCCTTTGATAAAACCAGCCTTATAGGTCACAACATCATTGATAAACTCGCCAAGCACCTCATCAAACTTGCACTCTTGAAATTGATCTTCGATTTTCTTGATCATTTTCTCAGTTGCTGTTTTTGCTTGAGCCTCCAGCTGCTCCTGAATGGATACCTTCGCTTGATCCAGCATTTGCTTGGCTTGTTCCGGAGCAAACCCCTGTGAGTTAATCAACTCCATGGCCTGCTGGAACATCGCTTGCTTTTGCTCTCCGCTTAACTCAGGGATAGCAGTACTCTCAAGACCCCAGATACGATCCTTACCTGCAAGGATTTCTGATATCCACGCCTCAGCGGCCCGGCATTTAACATCAGTAATCCCCATAAATATGTCAGATCCACCACTGTTAGCGATCACAGCTTGTATGTCAGCTTCATAAATACCGTCACGCTGACGTTTTGCTTTATACATGGCGTTGCGATGTTCTTGTTTAGCTTCATACGCAGATTGCCAAATGTTATTGATATAGCTAGAAAGGCTTGTAACGACCAATGCCTTTTTTCCTGCGTTATGCTCAGCCTCTATCTTTTCCTGATCGTCGCGCTGCAGCTCTGCCAGTGACTTAACAGCAATCATGCCGCTATTGCCGCCAGCTCTAACATTGCCGTTTGCTAATGGTTGTAAATTACTCATGCTGTCCTTCCGCTTTTCACTTTTCTAACTGATCGAGCTCTACCGTTTACACGAGAGAACATTGGGTGACCCATGGCCATTGTCATAAATCCATCGGCTGTATCACTGGCATCATCATGTAGAGGCTTGTCTTCCCACCGCCCTAACTTGATATTCCACTTTTTCTTGTACCGCTCTAGTTTCTTAATTCCCTGGTCGCATTTCTCTTCATCAAAGATACAAATAGGCAACGCATCACGTGCTGCATCAATTGCGTCTTGCTTATCTGGCACCCGGGGAACGACGTTAAAGTTGAAGCCCCACTTCTTGGCCTTGGCTACACGACTACTGCCATCTCCCATGAGCTCTCGCACTTCCAAATCATGAGGCCCGTAATGCTGACCAAACAGATAACCGCGATCCTGCAAAACCTTGATGTAATGCTTCATGCCCTCACCTGAATTCTCGTAATAATCAATAACGTGAATCCAGCCACCAATGGTTTGAGTCAACCAAATCACCATAGAATCTCCCATACCCAAATCCCACCAAGTATCAACGGGAACACCAGGCTGGCAGGGAACGGAAGTAATCCGGTTGCTCGAGTAAATATCTGCAAACTCTTTAGAGAAGTAGGCACCTTCAACAGACTGCTCAAAGGCTTCATCTGCAGTCGAAGGAAACTCTCGTTTCATCTTCGAACCCTGCTCTTCCTCAGTTGCGACGTACCAAGCCTTTTGATTTGGGGTTAATTCAATCCCCATCTCTTCCTCTAACTCATAGAAATACTCAACAAGGCGTGTCGGTATTGGCGTGTCATCAACTTCACTATCATTCAACCGATATTCGGCTTGTTCCCACCATGGAAAGAAGAAGAACTTATATTCCTTCCTGGTCAGCTTCTTCATAGCCAACTGCTTATTGCGGGCCTTGGTTGAGTACTCGTAAAAATAACCAGCTTGCCCTTCTGCAGTAGACTCAATAAATATCACGCCATTGGTCGGCACTGCAGGGAATGAGCCGGTAACTATCTCAACAGCCTTTTCAGGATACTTTGCACATATCTTTCCAAACTCCGATATATGCAAGTAATGAAGTGTTCCGGAACGCATTGATGTTCCGACAGTAATGTACGAACCATTTTCAAACTCAAGATGCGATCCAGTACGCTTGATTGGCTTCTTTAATCGCTTCAACCATTCAGGCAATCTGTCATAGGCATAAAGAATCTTGCCATTGAACAAACTCGAAGATTCATTAAGCCCCTGCGTAATCACGCCGCAATGAATGTTGTCATTGAAAAGTATCTGATCCAGCATAAAGATCATGATGAATGTGGTCATACCCAACTGACGGGCTTTTAAGATCACATTCCGGTTCCACATACCATGAAACAAAGCTTCCTGTGCCCAGTTCATCTTGAAAGTCATTTCAAGTACTGCAGGCTCATCATCTTCTTCTGCGTCTTCATCCTTTTCAGGTGGCTTAATGCTGATCCTGTAAAGGTTGTTTATCCTCCACTCCCAATTCCCAAGATTCTCTTGAATCTCGGCAATGGTTAATTCTTCGTTGATATCAAGATCAACGTCCGGCATTCGGTAACCCGGTTGTTCTGCCGCTCATGTTGTCGAGAATCGTCTTCAACGTATCATCAACGCTGTGCTTCTTCTCTTCAGGTGCATACACACCCAAATGCTTACCCATCATATCAAGGCACTTAGTAGCCCCAGCACTATCAAACTTGAATTCACCGCTCCCTTTCTTTACACCATCTTCAAATATTTCGATTTCTTCAGCCTGAGAGCACTTGTCATAGGTCTTTTTGGTTTCTCGCAGCCACCATTCAGTATTAATCACGCATACGTCATTCATCTTTGCCTGCAACGCAGCAATTGCTTCTGCAATTCTCGGCATCTTCTTTTTATTGAGAAGCCTTGATGCTGTTGCATTCAAACCGTTTTGACGCTCTTTACCCTTTTTCTTAGGGCAATACTTAGCCTTTGCTGCAGCCGCAGGCCCATTGGCTCCATTCTCAACATACTCACGAACAAATATCGCTTGCTGAGGGGAGATATCCTCAAAGGCATCCTCAATACGCTGATCAACCTTGCTCAATTCACTCATCTCCACGAGCCTCGCCGTAAACATCACCCTCTACGTCCCTTACCAACTTTCGCAAAGCGTAAATAGCGTCCTTATTGGTGAATCCGGAACTCATGTATGTTTGGGTAAAGCCATCATCGTCAAGAGTCGCTATCATCACTGCTTGATGATTCCCCTTGCGCTGCTCCAGTAGATCGTCAACATCTAGATGATTATCTCCGTTGATATTCGTCACCGTCCCCATTACACCCATCCCAACTTACTAGCCACACCAACTGCTGTGACAAAGCACGCCGATATGACGCACAACGTTTTATAAACGGTATGTAACTTCAAATTACTCTTTGTGTTGGCTGTTACGTGTCCCGCTAAACCCTCAACTGTCGCAAGCACTGTCTTGTGCTGCTCATTCATTGTGGCGAACTGTTCCTTGGTAAACGTTTCCTGCTTTTCTAGCTTCACGTTAATCTCGCCAACGACACGCTGAGTGTCGTGAACTGTTTTACTAAGGTCTTTAACCTCATTCTCATTACGATCAACACGCGACACACAGATAGCTAAAGCCTTATCCAATGCATGATGATCCCTTTTAAGCGCGTCAATCTGCTCCTGCATTACTTGATTCCCTTATTGCCAAATGCTGCACCGATGATTGTTGTAACCTTTTCAAGGCCACGAGAGCCGTAATAAAATCCGTATTGAAGAAGCAACAACGCAGTAAATAACCCAACCCATACTGTCAGCACACCAATGTCGCCCTTATCTGCAGTGCAATACGAAACCATTGCAAACAGCATTACGAACAACGTGTTGCAAACAAGTGCCAATGGCCGGATATTCTTAGATAGCCATGAGTCAGACTTCATATCGTTCTCATGCCGCTTACTAACCTGCTCTAGCTCAACGGTGTGAAATTCCAGAACCGCCTGCTTCAACTCAACAAACTTAGCTTTCACCAGCCGATCAATTTCAAGACGCTCTTCATCACTGGTAATGTTCTTATCGAGCGCTTCACCAATCTCACCAACAAGGTCTGCAGCTCCACCAGTGAACAAATCACTAATGCTAAAGTCACTCCAGCTCATACGCTGATCCCTTCCTTGGCTAGAAACTCGGTCACACTAAAATTGGGACAAGTCTTGTCACAACCACGGACATCACCGTGACCAATTACAGAACGAATACCTGGATACTTAGAATTCAACCCTCGAATGAGAATTGCTAAAGACAAATACTGCTTATCGCTGAAGTTATCCTGTGGCTTTCCATCAATGCCACGACCACCGACCATGCAGATACCAATTGAATATCTATTCAACCCGTAGGCATGAGCCCCGATTGCTTCTATCTCTCGACCTAATTCAACCGACCCATCACGACGAATAACAAAGTGATAGCCGATATCCTCCCAGCCATTCTCCATCGTATGCCAGTGGCGTATCTCTTCTGCACCGATATCTTGAAACGCTCCGGAGTCAGAGCAATGAATAACAATCGTGTCTGTTTTCTTTCGATTTTTCACAAATTAGCTCCCGTTTTACGAGAGCATTAAAAAAGCCAGTTAAATAGACAAGAGAAGTGACGTATTATATTGCTACGCTATTTAGAATTATTACCATCCAAGAGGTTACAGCCATGAAGATAAAAAGAGTTGAATGGAGCGAAGAGCTTCATCCAAATGAAGATAGCAATTACAACCATGTAACTGGCACCACTCCTATTGGCCAGTACCATATCACTTGGAAGGGCAGGAAAGAGGATCCCAGCTTTGATATTGAGTTTGAGGACAATGGCTGGATTGATAGCGATTCAACGCTAGAAAGGGCAAAAGCTACAGTGCAACACATATTCGAGTCCATTATTAAAAAATGCCTAGAAGACACTCCATAGCAGGCTTTATAGCCTGCTTTTCCTATCCTACTCATCACATAGCCACCAAATGATTATCCATCATCACACGAATGATATTAATCCCACAAAATACCTCAAGATCCGATACGCCCACAGGGAACCTCCAGTAATCCCTGGCGCAATCCCGTAGTTGTCGGTGCTCATATCGCCCCACATACATGGTGCTTGGAATGCTCCCTGTCCTATCGACGCATTTACTTAATTCACGTTCAAACCTGTCCATGATGCCGCTTTCCACCTCATCACGAACCCCATACCCAACTGTTAACCCCGTCACTCCATTAACACCTTGCTTACTGGTACTCGGCACCTCTGCACCCGCCACCACATCTATCGTTGTCGTCATCACTCACCTCTGCTTAACACTGGATATATTATTCGATACATTAACAATCATTAACTGATCATCTCCTGCCTGTAATGCGTCGAACCCGTCTCGTAATTCTCCCACATAATAAATTTACCAAGAGGCTTTGGGTTTTCATTGATGATAGAGCTGCACTTCCCATCACCTTCAAACTTAAACCCTTCAGCATTTAACTTCTGCCGCATCTGAACAGCAAAAGGGACTGGAGGCTTCATATCCAGCATCCAATCCCACTTTATTTCACATTCAACAACCACACGAACATCAGAGTTCACCTACTACCACCCTTCTTCTCTCTTTCAGCAACCTCTTCATAATACCCAATCAACTTACACAACCTTTTGACCGCTTCCTTTCGATTGCTCCCTTGTTTTGGTGCCATGTGCTGCGCAAACTCATCAAGCTTCTCATCAGTACATACATCACTAAACTCAAGCCAAAAAGCAGCAAATTCTTTTGGTTCCGCATTTGCTAACGCGATTGCCAATTGCTCTGGTGACATCATTTGAGTGGATTCAGTTTTAACATTCATTACCATTGCCTAACCCTCTTCATCACAGTAGATTTACACTTAACTACAATCAATCCTGAATAGTGGCTTTGGGTCTTTTAGCACTTGGAAAAACTCACCGTCAAAGTCGAGTCTAGGTTTCTTTGTCTCACCAGCTAACACAATGTAACTACCAGGCTCTAAAAAACGACTTACAGAAACCCTGTCTTTATCGTAATTTAGCAGTTTGATTCCGTCAGCAATGGCCTGACTTAAAACAATCTTGTCTCCTCTGTCAAAATCAGCTTTCTCAAAGCACGCAAAGAAATCTCTATCAGTCTGCTCTTTCCGCTCATTCATCTCCTGGCTTATTTTTACCAAATCATCAATCGTAAACGTCATCGTTCAACCCTCTTCATCATATTCAACACTGTACGAATCACGAGAAACCTTTCTAACTCGGTCCAATTCATTCAGTAGCCCTGCCAAGTCACTTTGCGACACACCGTAATCGCCACAAATCAAAACGCCCTCAAGAATGCTGGTTGCATCTTTTAGGCGTTGTTGGTTTTCTACTTTGATACGCTCGGTTTCAGTCACTCTTCAACTCTTGACCTATCAAAGCCAATAATGCGAGGCTTCCCAATCCGTCTCGCATTACAAATAAGGTCCAGGCGATCTTTATACTCTTTGATCTCCTCATCCTTTTGATTGGTCGCGGCCCTTAGCTCCTGAATACAAAGAAACATCCCCTTATATCGCGCCTCCAGTTCCATTACTCGGCGAAAATGAACGAGGTTGAGCTTCTCCCCCATGTCACAAGCAAGCACTATTTGCCCTACACGAAAAACTTGTTCGTTGGCCACTCTTACTGCTTTTCTTGCTGCTTGTAGCTTGTGACTAAGAACCATTATGGTAAGCGAAGAGATAGCGGAAAGAATAAACCACGCTAAAGCTATGGCCTCACCATTGCTCATACCACCTTCTCCTGCAGCCCACCGAACGCGCCAAATAAGTGCTTAATGAATCGTGATAACTCTAATGACATAACAGCAAAGTCTTGATCAAATTGCTCTGCAGCGCTTTCAGCGTCGCGCTCACCTGCCTTTTCCATAAACATGTCAGTGAACTTAATGCTTTTAACCGTCAAATCGTCACCGATCACACAACTAAGTGAATCCTTCCATAAAACACCAAGGTTCTTAACCTGCTTCCCCGCGGCTAAATGTCCCGCCACTTCATCGGAATACAAGTCCTGACCTTTGCAGCGAATCACATTGCTATCTGCTGCAGGGTCGTAGAGCTCGCACTGTTGATTGATATCAAAATGCTCTGCCGCAGCTTGGTTCTGCAGCCATAGGGTCATCACATCACTAGAGATTAGCTTGGTATTAGGTGGAATGACCGGCAACGACTCAATGCTGCTGCGAAGGTAAGCAAGCAGTTCCTCAGCCTTGTTTGCACTTGATGCATTAACAACCAATAAATTCTCTTTTGGTGAGAAATACGCAAAGGTTTTACTAGTCCGAGAGAATGCCTTTGGTAATAAGGTAAGTGTAACTTCATCCTTAAGCTGCAATTTCTCTTTACGGAATATCTTCCGGCCTTGTTTGGCTTCAATTTCCTCCACCTTTTCCTGCACTGCATCATTCACAACTGAGGCCGGAAGTATCTTTTCCTCCTTCATGCCACAAATCATAATGTGCTCGCCAGTTACATGAGTAAGCATTTGACCATGACGCCCCAAAGGTTCAACCCAACCATATTTAGATTGATCATGTTTACCGCACCCTTGAAATGCGTGCTCTGCAAGTTTCTCTTCGAGCTCTTCCGGAGAGAGTAAAAAAGGCTTTGTAAATTTGTATATTCGTAGATTCTTGAAGAACATAATAAAACTCCTAGTGAATGATTTGTGTATCTTGAGCGAATGAGAAAGCAACCACTTTGACTTTGTTATTTTCAAGGTGCTTGACAATACTTAAGATTGTTTTACCGTTTTTTTGTACCACTGGATCCAAAAGAGAAATGACAGCCTGATTTCTCCATATATAAGTTGTTGCTGGCAGCGGGCCCCATTTGCTCTTGCTATTCACAAGGCAGTTTTTAAACACGTCACTTGGTGGTACGTCTTTACCCTCCATCTTTTTCAGTTGCTCATGCAGTACCTCTGCAACCTTGTCCTGAATCGCCCCCTGCATATCCTCGACCATATCTGTTGTTATTCTCAAAACGTTAAAACTCCGTTCCACTCTTCTATTTTTGCGATATCAAACTGATTGACTCGCCCGTTATGCTCAAATCTTATGAAGATAAAGTTGGAACGTTCAATCTTGTCTACACATGAGTATCCATTCTTGAACGTTACCTTTACCCTTGAGCCAATTAACTTACTGCTCAATTTTATCCAGCATCCAATTGTTTGATTTGATAGCGTCTGCCGAAGGGATGAAAATCATCGACTCGCTAGAACCTTCCGTCCTTACAACAAAACCTTCGATATCATTAAAAGTAACTTCACAATCCCAATCCGGAAGCTTTGCAGTACCTCCGTTAATCACATGATCAATGGCTTTCTTATAACTAAAGCCATCTTTAATTGCTGTGCTTTTGGTTTTGTATGTCTTCATTTTTTTGAGCATGCTGAAATGATGCATACCCTCGTACAGCGACCCTACTGCTAACCGACAGTACTTGACTGCGGTATCATGAATTGCAAAATATACACTTGGCAGCTCTTCATCTATTGAGCTGTAGCCACTTTCGAATACAGCTTTAGGGGAGAATGAGCGATACCCGTCTTGATAAACAACCAAATAGCCAGGCTGATTTAACGCATGTCTATCGATAAACCCCGCATCAACATCAATAGGTGCGAACAACTCATCAACAAAGTGAAGCGTGGTGCCTTCTATCTTTGATATTTCCAGTGCCCACACCTCTTTATGGCACTTGTACTTAGGCATCTCAGCCTTAACTGTCCCTTCAATACTTTTCATAACATTTACCTTCATTTACGTTTTAAGAAATGACCAGCTTTCTGCCAGTCTTTGTATAAACCCCACCGAGATATGCCGTTATCGCTTCCACGGCAGCTTTCCAGCCCCAGCAGAATGAAACTGCGTATCCCATCTTTTGCATTTTGTCGCCCCACTCAATTTGGGCTTCGGATGCTTTGTTGTTATCAACCTTTAGCTCTACCCACTTACCCGGCAATCCGTGCATTGGCACGGGTAAAAACAGGTCATGAACTCCTGCCTTTACACCTTGCGCTTTAAGCTTCACAGCCTCTGCCACGTTACGCTTACCGCCATTAGGAATATGAAATAAATACTCGAATACACACAGGAGCTCGCCATCAAGCTTGAAATACGCATCACACGCCCATTCAATGATGTACGTTTGCTCGCGACCTTCTTTGTCATCTCGTTTTTTGCGAGGCTTTTTGGTGGCTGGCTTACGATTGATAACAATTGCCACGTTTACGCCTCCCCCATTTCGATTGCCTTCAAGCTTTCGTAGTAAAATGTTTCACCATCAGGGAAGTTGATATCCGGCATGTCTGGCATCCAATTGTCGGTTGCATCTAGAAACCAACCTTCATATTCTTTAAATCCTGCAGCGTCGGTAGGCGGATTAAATGGCAATCCGTCGCGCCCATCTGCGCTACCTCTTTGATAATTACTAATCATTTTCCCTCCATGTAAGCCATGTACGGTTTCCTGAAATAAGTATCAAACCGTTTGGCTGCATCCTTGTTGTGATCAAGCTCTGACCTTGATTCGATATTGCATGTATTTCGAACGTGTCTAGTTACATCCTCTGCGCCCGCAGTCTCGTGTGAGCGATAGCCAAGCTGATGATAGGACACCCAATCAATAAAATTCTCGTCATTGCACCATTGGCCGGCCAATCTGCATAAAGCGCCACCTTTAGGTTTTACCTTTACTGGTTCAGGCTCTTGAACGACTTCACCAACAGCCCCCTGCCTTGCAGTAACCTTCATGACAGCCTCAAGAATCATTCCTGCTCTACCATCAGCGCCAGCATCATAGAAGTAATCAAGAGTTTCTTTATCAACTTCAAAGCTAACAGTGCAACGATCACCGGTTTTAAGTGGTGTCATTCGAGGGTTGGGATTCATGAGCTCAACGAGAAAGAGTTGGCCAATGATGTCTAAGGGGTTTTGTTCAATCATTCCTTTGTCTCCCATTCAATCTCGGAGATAAAACCACTAACATCTGTAATTAACCCGTTATAGCTAACCTCTTGATCTTTTGGTGCTTGGCGAAGTACCTCCAGTGCAGCTTTGAGAATCCCTGTCTTTTTATCAGATTGGCCTTTATGATCCTCCATGCATTCCAATTCAAACCGGAGTTCCATAGCTTCATCCTCAAAGTCTTCCAACTCCCCGATCCTTCCTTCCAGGCTTTTGATTTCGTCATCAACAAGCTCTACCGGGTACGCGAATTTTTTATCGGGCAATTCAATCTTGTCTGTTTCTTTCACGCTCGAAACCCTCTCTTCAACGTCCGCACCCTAAAGAATCCCTTGAGCTCCACCGGAAATAACAGCATTGCAAGGCGTGCCATATCGGCTGTGTAGTTGTTGTTGATATTGAACAATCGCTTGTCGCGAGTATCTTTGAGCCCTTCACGTCGCATTTCTTCAACGATGTACTTGGACCCAACACAAGCGACACCACTCAAGCGCTCTTCTTCAGTTTTCTTGAGGTAGTTATCCAACAAATGCAGGTTTGCTTTGAGCATGGATGAAAACCCTGCATACCAAACCCCTTCGTGAGGTCGCACTACATCGCTAACGATGTCTTGCTTCTCTTCGTCAGTTAAATCCCACCATTGAGATAAGTGAACTTTATTCATGCGTAAAAGCTCCCATGTCTTGACCACTTTGGTTTTGGTCCGCGTTGACCTTGTGCGAGTGACTTCTTTGAATGCTGCGGGAGTACCTGGCCCTCTGCTTTGCATTCTGGACATAAGCAAAAAGCGCCACGCTTCTTGCTGCTTTCGCACTCAACAGGAAAAACAGATTTGCAATGGCCGCAACGATCATGACCGTCAGGAACATGAAGCAAGCCGCGCTCATTAATCGCATTAACCAGACCTCTACGCGAATATATAAACCCACGCTCTTCCAACGCTTCAACAACATCACGCCAACGAACCCCGCGCTGCAGGTAGATTTGCAATGCCATGTCCACCACGAAGTCGCTTATCTTCTCTCTGCCTTGCTTGCTCAACTTTCGCCACCTCTAACCAAGAATTGAATTTCAGCCGATGATCCGTGCTTTTTAATGCTCTGACGCGACGTTCCAGTTCTGTCAGGTTGGTAATTTTCAGTAATTCACTTGCAAGAGTGCTGCAGTAGGCATCACCCTTTTTTAATGCCCATGCAACGATTGCGTTGGATCCCATTTTTTTCATGTAGTAACGCACTTCGCATTCGCGGCGATGCTGCTCACTGGAGCTAAAGAGTGTTGGTTTTTTAGTATTCATGCTGGCCTCTGCTGTAGTTTCTTATCGCCACTAACTCGGCTTCGGTATGACTCCCAATTAAAATCAACAAGTGTTGATCTGCCTTCCGTCAACCTGTCCCAGGCTCGCTCTCCAAGAGTCTCCTTCATTTTTTCAAGCTCTAAATTCGACAATAGAACATTCGGGCGATGATGGTTTACGCGATTGGCAATCACTTCTGAAACGAGGTTTTGCTCAGAAAGGGATCCAGATTGTTTGCCAACCTCATCAAGGATTAAAAAGTCAACATTAGAAAACCTATCAATAACTTCTTGCTCACCTTCGCTAGTTCCGTAAGTGCTATGTATTTTTCTAACCATCTCGACAACGGTAATAAACACTGCGGTATAGTCTTGCTGAATTATTTGATTGGCTATGGAGCACGAGAGGTGCGTTTTGCCTGTGCCAGGGGTACCAGCAAGAACCAAAGTCCCGCCAGATCGCCTGTAAGCAGAAAAGTTATCAGCAAACTCTCTGCAAATATCAAGAGCTGACTGCTGAGCCTTGGATTCAACCCGATAGTTGGAAAAGAAACGCGTTTGATATAACTCAGGGATGCTGGTCTTAAGCTGCTTGGCTTGCCATTCGTCGCGTTCCCTTTTTTCTCTGGCGCTAATTACGATGCGAGCCTGTTCCACTTGTGATGCAACGGCCATTGCTCGGGTATTCTCGATATGGCAACGAGGGCAAGGCTGCACGCTCTCGTGATTAAAAACGTGATAAACATTCGCTTTGTATTTTTTGTCGTGCTTTTCGCAATAAGCATCGATGACCTTGACGGGCTTAAGCATTAGCAAACCCCGCTCTAGCAGACTTCGCTTGATTGTGAACAGGGAATTCAGTTTTCTTCGGTGCTGGCTTACAACCTACTTGGCCAACGTAGTTATTAAATTTCTTGCCGTTAAACAGGGTTCCCGGTTGCAGGAACCTGTTGTACTCCTTGTCATTCAGCCAATCATCAACCTTGAGGTCAATTACTTGAAGGACCTTCTCCAAGGTGTGGCCTTCATTGAGCCTGGCCTTGATGTGTTCTTTGTGCGAGTCAGCGTATGTGAAATTCTTACCAGCTTTTTCGTTGAGGTGGTCAATAACTTTGATGCAAGCTAAGTCGGTCAGCTGAGTTTCAGAAAGTACTTCAGGATCCCCTGTGAGAATATCTAGTTGAATTTCTGGCGGCTCCACTGACGGCGCTTCGCTTTGAAAACTCTCGACCGATTTATTTTGTTCTTGAGTTTGTCCCGACGAATCAGGATTCAGGGAACAGGATTCAGGATTCAGGAAACAGGAATCAGCAGGAGCACTACCGATTAAATCGGTTCCGGTACCGATTGATTCGGTACTTTTCTGCAGCCCTTTATTTGTAAGGTCTACAGCAACACCCTCTTCTGGAGGTGGGATAGCCGAACCTTTATCTCTCTCATTCTTGTGTGGGTTCTGATGTTTGAGGAAATTAGCTATTTCAATGTAACGTCGTCCTTGTACCGAATAAATCCGAATAAATCGGTACTTGGACAGATTAACTGTAAGCTCATCAATATTAATTCCGTCGTCATACGGGAATATCTCTGCCTTTATCCGTTTTGGTCGGTACTCGATACGCCCTTTACAATCTGCCTGCGTCCAAAGCCCGATAAAATAAAGACGATTCTCGAAAGGTAATTCAGCCAACTCATCATCTTTAAAAAATGTATGCTTGATATTTCTCGATCTTGCCATTAATATAATCCCCGTGATGTACAAATGAAAAAGCCCGCTCTCTCTGATAAAGTTCGCGGGCTTTTTTATGCGTGTTTGTTTTTGGTTGAATAAAGGTGCAAGGATTGCGTAGGTTGAATTTTCCCGCCCAACATTGCATTAGTCATGTTCAGTTCAGCCTCAAGCGCTTCCTTTCTTTTCAATAGAGCTTCCTGCTGTTCGCGCGCCTCTAGCTCTGCAGGGCGAGCAAAGCCATAGAATTGAGACTCAGCCTCATACAGCGTGTAATTGCCTGATTCCTTTTGAATGATCTGCCATTCGATAGGTTTGAAATATTCTTTCTTATTGGGATTCAGGCACGAGGAGATTCGTGCAATCTCATGGTTGATGCTTCTCGCTGGCAAGCCATGCTCTTCAAACCAACCAGCAATAGTTGCGTGCTTGATTTTTCGGTACTCCTCGACAGCTTTTTCATGCGCTGCAGCATAATCACCACAAGCAATTAGCTCTTTTATTAGTGCGTTCATTTTCCTTCCCTTACGTTAAGTGGTGCGCTTTCTGTGGAGAGAGGTATTCTTGAATCGTTGGCGGGGCTTGGCTTAGGTTCCATTAACAAAAGAGCGTCATGAAGCTTTTGAACTTTTTGCACTCCGGGTTCGGCTATGCCCCCTTTGCGGAAAGTTGCAAGCCAATGAAAATTGACATCGCTTGCGATCGATATGCGCTTGCAGTCGGAGTATTTGTATTTACTTAGAAGGCGATTTGTTTCGTTTAATAGATTCATTTTGCCAGTATATAGCATTATATTGCTATCGCAAGATGTTGCTATCAGCAAGTTTATAAATTAGCAATATTTTGCTATAATTAGATTATATATTAAGCAACATATTGCTATAGCAGCATATTATAATGGGGCATTAAAAATGAACGACCACATAGATGAAAGCGAATTAGAAATGGCCCGTAAAAGAAGAAAGAAGTCGGCAAAAGAAACGCTCGCGACGCATCTGGATTTTTTGATTTCAAAATCAACGCGCGGCGGCCCGGTGGCTACCGAGGGTCAGATCGCCAGAAAAATTGGCACATCTCAAAGAACCTTAAACAACATGAGACGGTGCAACCTTGAAGACAGGCCGAATCCTGCTCTAAGTAACATAGAAAGTGTTGCTCATTATTTTGATATGCCTGTCTGGCAATTGCTGATCCCAAACTTGCACCCGGACTTTTTGGAAAGTGACGAGCTCGATACTCTTGTAAGCAACTTTATAAAAGCACCTACCGAACAGCGTGAGGGCATATTATCTAAACTAGTGAGTCACCCGCTCGAAAAAACAAAGGCTTCCAGTCGGCCCAAAGGGGAGGTGCCTTCTAAAGCACCAGCCAAGAATGATGATTTAGAAGAGTTTATTGCTCTTTTTCACAAGTGCTCACCCAAAAAACAAAAAATGATGCTAAGAGTTGCCAAGGCCACCGTTTAACATATTGTTAAGCGCTGAGCGCAGCGTTGCCTCAATAGCCTCCCCATAACCGCTCAGCATGAACTTTGACATTTCAGCTGGATCTAATAATTGCATTACCTCTGATAGCGCAATAGCTCTTTCTACTTCTTTGTAAGCATCTTCATTAAAATCCACTCAAAATTCCTTATGTTCTGTTGTTGTCACTGCCCCCTGGATCCGAATATAGCCAGACAATTTAGTGAAATCAACTATTAGTTTCTATTTAGTTTCTATTTGGTTTCTAAATAAATTCTAATAATTTCCTAAAATGTTTCTATTTGGTGCATAATTCGTTATTATTCTGTAAGACCTCACAAATTCCGAACGCCAATGCCAAGTTTACTTAGGGACCCGTTACAATGAGCGCTGTTAAACTCTCAACTGTAATCTGTACAGCCGGGTTCACTGGGCGCCTCCATGCCCTTCTAGATAAACTCGGGCTAAAGGAGCGCGGCAGAATGCCCATACTCGCCACGTGGTCTGGGCTTACGTCACCAGGTATCCGGAAAAGCTTAGAGAATGACAAACCCCCAAAGCCAGATAGCTTTGCCCTACTTCTCGACAGCATATACAAGGAAGCTCACCGAAAAAAAGGGAGTACTGTTTCAAAATATGATATTGAATCGTACTTGCTCAATGGTGACAGTTTGCCAATGCCAAATGACAACACAATTGAAAAGAAGCAAATAGACGCAGCAACTGAAGGTAAAATTTATATAGCGATATCAAAAGCGGGTAATGATATTGGTATCGATGCATTCTCTGAACTAAACAAAAGACAGCTTGAAGCCGCTTTTTCGGAAATAATTAAAATACATATCGAAAAGAAATTTGCCATTGAGTCCCCGGAAATGAAAGAAGCCATGAAGGCACTATTGCAATTAGCAAAACTAGGCACCTTATAACATGCGAAACACATGGGCATGTCTCGGAAATTAGTACTTTTTTTCCTTTCGTTTGTTCTTTTTTCCCAAGCCTCTTGGGGAGCTGACGTTGTAATCTTTACCCAAGACAACTCATCTGCATTGCAAATTGCAGAAAACCTATCAAAGCAAATAGACAGCAGTGAAATTGTCACATCTCCCCCCGATGAAAGCACATATAAAGTTGTTATAACTCTTGGCAACAAAGCATTCAACGAGCTTGAAAACAGCACCAAGCCGCACGTTGCCTCATTTGTAAGCTACAACTCATTCAATACACAGAAAAATCAAAGCGAAAAATACGCTGTATATTCAGACCCTAACCCCAATGAGTTAGCCTTAGAAATTGAAAAGAAGTTCCCGAGCAGTCGGATAGGTTATATTTTTGCAGACACTAATGAACCTTACCTAACGCGCCTTAGAGCCACCGATATAAAGCTTACCGAACAAAAGCTTGTTTCCGACGATATATTTAAAACTTTTAGGTTCATTTTTAACACTGGACCCCTTGATGCTCTCTACATCACAGAGAACCGAGAGATATTTAATAGAAAAAACATACTATATGTATTGGAATCCCTTTTTAGGAACAAGGTTGCAGCAATCAGTTCAAACCCTGCTTTACAAACCAAAGGGGCAGTTCTTACCGTAGTAGCCAATCATAATTCAATTATTTCAAAAACGGTCGATATTACCAACTCGCTAATAAACAAAGACATTAGCGCAGTTAAAAAGCACAACTTTGCAAATACCGAAACAATGGTAAACAACAGACTCGCAAGCTTTATGAACTTAGAAATTAAGAATAAAGGGGGCGAAGATGATCAAAATTAATACTCTGCGCTCCCTATCTATATTGTTATTTGTATCGATAACAACGATATTGGCGTCATCGCAATATTACTCATACCGCCAATTTTCAGAGGCTGCATACGCTGATTTTGAGCGGCAGACCGTTCAATTGGTTAGTGGTCTTGAAAGGTCCTTTATGTTCGCGTTGGCTACGGGTCATCGCGCCACAATCCGACAAATGGCAACAGAAGTAATAGAAAACAACAATTTGATTTACCATATTGAGATAAAAGACTCAGAGCAGGACGTTGTTGCATCAATATATGACAAAACTATACCTACAAATCACGGAATCTCGCCACAACCAGAGTTCTTGCTAAAAGATCGAAGGCCAAACATATTTGATTTGGACGACGATTCAGAGGTCATATTGGGAAGCATAAATTTAACGTTATCTAACCACTACACTCAAGAGAAAATCAACAACGCCATAGGTTCACATATTGCTATATTTGCAATAGCAATCCTTCTAGTTTTGATTGCCATTGTTTGGCTAAATCGAAAAACAGCCCAGTTTATTCGAAAAACTGAGAAAACACTGACTAGTATAACAAGCGGCGCTCAACCCGAACCCATTGATGGAATTGGTATCCATGAATTCGATAAAATAGAACAAGAGCTTTTCCGCCTTTGGTCTATTCACTCGAAGCAGACCGCAGACAA
Organism: Gammaproteobacteria bacterium 42_54_T18; assembly: GCA_002163245.1. Classification (GTDB taxonomy): domain Bacteria; phylum Pseudomonadota; class Gammaproteobacteria; order Pseudomonadales; family Ketobacteraceae; genus 42-54-T18. Next base: position 214,725 of record MAAL01000078.1, read on the forward strand.
AGAGCTATTACAAGCTCAGAAAAAACGCCTTATGGACTCCGTTTCCACGGACTTAAAGAGCAGAACTAAAACTATAACAGGGCTTCTCGATATCATAAAACCCCAGTTAAGGGAGTATGAAATACCCCCCGAAATTGAAGGCATGATTTCTCTCGTTGAAAATGAGGCTAAAACAATCAACGCCCAATTAGATCAATTGATAGATTTTGAAGGGCTGGAACAAGACCACCACGTATACCAAGAAAATGCGTTTTATCCCAACGAATTGATTAATAAAATTGATGCGATCTATAGCCAAAAGCACACTCCACGCTTGAGATTTGAAGTTTCGGCGGATGAAAACAGCAGCCTTGGCGACTTACTAGCAATCACAGACGAGGAAAAGCTCTACAAGGTGCTTTCATGTGTACTCGACAATTCTTTTGACAACACAACAGCAGGAACTATAGCCTTAAGCTGGAAAGCAACGAGAACCCGGCTCTCTTTCTGCCTCAATGATACAGGCGCAGGGTTCAGAGAAAACGAACACAAACATATTTTTGACGACTCTCAGGCGGCAAAATTAGGGATGGGACTATCTATGGTCAAGAAATTTGTAGGGCTTCTTCGTGGCGAAATAGATATAGAATCAACCGAAAATGTTGGTACAACCATTAATATATCAATTCCCATAAAGACAATGACAGCAGATAAACAAGCACCTATCATCACCTCTCGAGCCATTAATACCAATATCGTTACCTTATCAGGAGACAATTTTGAACCGTAAGCTTTTAGCAATCATCACAATACTGTTCACCGTATCACTATCAACCTATTATTACCTATGGTATAGCGACCCTTTAAACAGCGTTACCGAGTCACCCTATTTAACGCCTACAATCATTAAGCGCATGCAAATAATGGTGGACGACACACCGGAGGAGCTACCAAACGAGCTGCGCAGTATAACAATTGCACGCGGTGAATTCCCGTCATGGTTTCGCCTGGCAAAGGGGCATACAACCGAAACTCTATTCGAATTTGTCACCTATCAACTAGTATATGATGTTGGCTATTCAATCATTGATCCGGTCCATAGCAAAGCGCTTCACGACACTATGATTTGGGCTTATGACTACGACGAAGAAGCCTACAATAAAATGCAAAAATCACTAGAAAAGGCTCATCAAATCTATTTCACTCACGAGCACTGGGACCACTTTGCCGGAGCATTTAACACTGAACTTTTCGACAAGATAAAGCATGTTATTTATGTATCGAAAGCACAAAGAAATAGCGATATGATGGCATCAATGAAAGACGGGTTTATTAGCCTTTCTCAGCTTGATAAAGTGAACGTGATAGACAACAAGGGGCTTTATAAAATATCCCCTGGTGTGGTTTTATTCAATGTGCCAGGGCATACCCCAGGTAACCAGGGAATGTATATCAAGTTAAAAAACGGAACTGAAATATTACTAGTTGGAGATATTGCGTATTCAATGGCAAATATTACGCTTGAAGTAGGAAAACCAAGAATTTCAAGTCATATAATCCTTGGAGAAGACAGCGAAGCCGTAAATTCACAAATCAAATCACTAATTCGTATAAAAAATGAATTCCCGAATATACACATCGTACCAGCTCACGACATACCTAATAACCGCAAGCTCGTTGAGCAAGGCATAATAAAGAAAGGGCTGCATTAAGCAGCCCTCAACACTTTAATCAAAGAGTGAATCGAACCTCTAGAGTTACTTCATTCACGCTATCTCGCTTTCCTCCATCAATCAAACCGCCATAATCAAGAGCCCTAACATACACTTCTCTATGCCTAGAAAGCATCCCAGACAACTCAACTTGTGCCGTTTCTAGTGTGAACACCTTTGCAATTCGAGCGTCCGTGCGGTCATATGAAGAATAATCTATAGCGCTAGTACCGTAATATGACAGGCTACCGGTTATATCGCCCCACGTTTTCGCTACGTAAGCACTGCCACCATAGGCATGATAATCATCGAAAAATATTTTGTCTTTCGAATCGCTATCTAAATAATGGCCCGCAAAGCGCACATCAATATCAGATACTTTATAACGCACCGTAAACTCTCCACCTTTTCTATCCAGCGCCGTAATACTCGAACCTGACTGATCTTGATAGTTAAGGATGTTGTCTAATTCTTCAAGAAAGACCCGCGTTTCAAGCATCCAATCACCCGCCTTTACGTAATGGATAACCTCTGTAGACTCGATTCTTTCTACGTGGTCTTTGTTGTTATAAAGTGGAAAATATCCCAAAAATGGTGATTGTCTTGTTGAACCATAAACTTCAAAATTGAAATGAACGGGAACTTGGTTGCTCTCGATTATCTCGATCCCATCAATTAAACGGCTGCCCATTGAATAGACAAGCTTTAGCGTATTGCTATCATTTATATGAAGATTAGCGCCAATTCTAGGGGAGATCTCGGGGTTTCCTAGGTCATAACCTAGCGATTCAGCCATAAAGCCCACATTCAACGTTAGGTTGTCAAAGGGCAAGTACTCGACATTAGTAAAGAATTTTGATTTTTGAATTGAAGTAACGCCATCGTTATACGTTTCGCTTTCCATCCATCGGTAATCCAATTGAAAGCTAGACGACGCCCTTAATTTTTCGGTTATACTCCACACATCACTTATAGACCCGGCATACGTTTTGTAACGATAATCAACGTTAATTTCTCCACACACAGTATCTCCGGACGTAGGGTCCCCCGCTATTTCTGTAAAAATCCCTCCCAATCGTATCATTTCGTCTGTTGTCGCCGAAGGCAAAGCGGCGCCTCCTAACGCTGCCAATACAAGCGCACTATTATCTCGATAGAGATCACCCAACCCTGGAACATAAAACAACTTAGGCGCGCAGAAGTCCCACTCGTGCTGCCAGTCTTTTTCATAGAAATAGACTTTTGCCTCAAACTCGTGATTCTTTGTGCTCTTCAAAAAACGCAACGATGCAACATTTGAATCAAGCTCTACAATGGGCAGCTCAGTCCCGAATGGCTCAGTTTGAGATAGTTGGTGCTCCATATCTGACCTAACAGCCCCAAGCTTTAATATTATCGACTGGTCGGAGTCAATTTTAGTATGAGTCGTGACATTGATTTTTTTTACTCTCATGTCATCGTGCCTATTAGGACGCCCATCGGCAAACTCATCGAATCTGTTTGCATTATGATGCTTGTAGTCCATGGCTATGGTGGTATTCCCTGCTACAAAGCCCCCGCCTCCATAAACTGTGCGCTCCTTTTTTGATCCCGCGACTCGTAACTCAGCACCTTTTATATCATCAGGGTGTTTTGTAACAATATTTATCGTCCCGAAAAAAGCATTTGCTCCATGAGCTGCGGAGGATTGTGACCTAACAACTTCTATCGACTCTATACGCTCCAAAGCTACCGGGAAGTTCTCCCAGTTAATTACACCTACCAGTGGATTAACCTCGCTAACTCCGTCAATCAATACTTGTAGGCGTCGAGCCGTTGGGAAGTTCGCCCCTCTATTTACATAGGTAAATGGGCTAGAAAAATCCACATGGAAGCCTGGAACCAATCTCATGGCCTCCGCTATAGACTTAATACCTAGCTGCTTGATTTGCTTTTCTGTAATAACTGTTACAGCACCAGGTGCTTTCTTAATTGGCTGGCTCATTTTAGCAACCGAAGACACATTCGTTTCTAAAAAATCAAAACTATCGAAATCCGTAGCAACAGACTCCCCCACACTCAAGCTCATAATTAGAGCCCATACTAAAGTAAATCTTTTCATTTTTTACCTTCCTAGAAAAAAGAGGTTGAGACGATACAGAAATCATCAGCCTAATGCGAGTAGCTGCATTCTGAAATATAAATTTTAAATAGCAATATATTGCTATTGCATTATCTTGCAGCGCATGTAATATATAGCAATATCTTGCTACAGCAACAAAGGGAAAGATAAAATAAATGAACAACCTACGCACCTACATTCTGGAAAATGCAATCAAGTCATGGGGCAACTCAGCGACACTGCAGCAAGATGTAATGGTATCCATGTACCGCGAGCAATTGGCTGTAGAGAACGGTAGTGGAATTGATGAAACGCTAGCTCATGATGAAAAGCTTTTCAGCCTCTCATTGTTGCCGTTACACATTCCAAAGAATGCGCGAGCTTATGCTCAGCAGGTTGCACACCTATTGCGCGAAGAGCACAAGCCACAGATATCTGAAATTATCGAAGAACAAAGCGCTACAGGCGAAAGCATTTCAGACTACTTCGCATACCAACTACAACGATTTAACGCAACTGAAGCAGAGGCAATCAATGGCACAAATATTCAATCAGCCTGTTGAGGGTAACGACCGCATCAACTCAAATCGACAACGAAAGCAGAACTTCTACCGCCGATTAGATTTGGCAAACATGCACAAAGCCTACGGCAAAAAAATTAAATTTCCACTACCTATCGTGAGAGCATAATGGATCTTGAACAAATAAATACAAAAATCGCGGCACTGCGGCCCGGTGAAACGCTTCGCATTGAAGGTTTTAATGAAGAGATGTATCACAAGTCTCATGGCTTTGGGTCAACTTCACTAAAGAAGTACATAGCCAATCCAGCTAAGTTCAAATACGGCAAGCCATTCGAGCAAAAAGATTGTTTTGACCTTGGTAAAACCGTTCACTGCCTAGTGCTAACACCTGAGTTATTCGATGGTGAGTTTGTGACTCAGCCAGAAGAAATAAAGTCTCGCAATAGCAACGCATGGAAAAAGTACAAGGAAGAGAATTCAGATAAAACAATTCTTAAAGCTGAAAATATGGATGACGCAAAGAATATGGCGAAAGCCGTTATGGCGTCTCACTCCAAATTCTTCACTGGCGGCACTCCTGAAGTTTCCTACTGGAAGCGCCACGAGATTTACACGAACATCGTATTGAAGGCGCGTGTTGATTACGACTTTCCTGATCTTGCCATTGACCTAAAAACTGCAGCATCAGCGGAGCCGGAACATTTTACAAAGAAAGCTGTGGACCTTGGATATCACATACAAGACATCCTTTATCGATACGTCACTGGCAAAAGAGAGTTCGCATTCGTAGTCACTGAAACAGAGCAGCCTTACTGCACCATTGGTCCCTGCACGTTTGACCAAATGGCTCAACGTCTTGCTCAACTAACCGTTGAAAAGGGGCTTGCTGACTTATCTGAATCAATCGATATGGATTACTGGCCTGGCTATCAAGTTGGATCCATAGCAATGGGCTTGGCTCCCTGGAATATTAAAAAATTAACCGCTCTTGAAGAAGGTGAATGCTAATGAGCTCGGAATTAACAGTAACCAATGAAAGCATGCTGCAAAACAACGAGACGCTTACTCAGTACATAAAAGTTGCTGAATACATGTCCACAAGCAAGGCTATGCTACCCGTTCACTTTCACCGCAACCCTGGCGACTGTCTGGCTCTTGTAATGCAAGCTTCTATGTGGGGAATGAACCCATACCTTGTAGGACAAAAGACTCACGTTGTTAGCGGCACGCTCGGCTATGAGGCACAGCTAGTTAATGCGGTGATCACCACTAACGCACCTATTACCAGTCGCATCAAGTACAACTGGTTTGGAGACTGGCACAAAGTTATTGGTAAGTTCGCCACCAAAACAAATCAGACAACAAAAAAGCAATACAAAGTTCCAGATTGGAAACCTGTTGACGAAGAAGGTTTGGGGGTATCTGTTTACGCTACCTTCAAAGGAGATTCGGAGCCCACGCAGCTGGACCTATACCTAACGCAAGCACAAACACGTAACTCAACATTATGGGCTTCAGACCCCAAGCAGCAGCTTGCATACCTTGCGGTAAAGCGATGGGCTCGTCTTCACTGCCCTGAAATCATGATGGGGGTTTATACCGAAGATGAATTGCGAGACTCCCCTCCTAGCGAAAAAGACATCACCAGCGAAGCAACTGTAAGTAGCTCCCCTCTTGGCGATCTCATGCAATCGGAGGTAGTACATGAAAACGACGAAGATAAGCTAATGCATCACGCCAAGTGCATGACTGAGGCAAAAACCAAAGAAGAGCTAAAAGTTGAGTTCGGTATTGCATGGACTTGGACCAAGGACAACAACTTAGTTGAGTACAAAGGTCACCTCGAAGGAAAGTACAAAACCCTTCTTGCTGGCTTTGAGCCCATCGAGGGCGAAGCGGTAGCACAAGATCAGAATTCAGAAGCAGCCTAACAACGTGCCGACTCGTTGTGACCTATAGCGGGCGTAGAACCCCGCTTCTTTTTAATAATTATGGAACAAATCATGGCTAGGAAAGGTATTAACAAAGTTATTGTCCTCGGTAATCTAGGGCAGGATCCAGAAACACGTTACATGCCCAATGGTAATGCAGTAACCAACGTTAGCATTGCAACAAGCGAGACGTGGCAGGACAAGCAATCAGGCCAGAACCAAGAGCGAACCGAGTGGCACCGCGTAGTTTTCTTCAATCGTCTAGCTGAGATTGCTGGCGAGTACCTTCGCAAAGGCTCAAAGATTTACGTTGAAGGATCATTGAGAACTAACAAGTGGCAAGATCAAAGTGGTAATGATCGATACACCACCGAGATTGTTGCTAGTGAAATGCAGATGCTTGATACACGCAGCGAGGGCAATGGCGGGCAGCAGAGCGGAGGTCATCAGCAATCACAAGCTCCAAGCCAAGGTTACGCACAAGCACCTCAGCAGCAGGCCAGTCAACAGCAAAGACCACAACAATCACAGCAACCGCAATATAGCCAAGCACCTCAGCAGCAAGGCGCGCCATCACCAGCAAGCTCTGAATTCGAGGACGACATACCCTTTTAGAGGCGAGCTAGAACAGTTAAACGGACGTAACACCAATGCAAACCCAAACAATGAGAAATACCAACGCAGCAATAATGCTGATTTTATCATTGATTTCAATCGCAGCAGTATCAATGCAACCAAACGATAAAGGAACAAAAATGCCAGTAGCAAAACCACAACCCAAGAAAGAGCTTGTCATTGAGCGCACCAACGAAACATCACGCCACATTGAAATCGGCATGTCTTCCGAGAAGGCTTTGGATTTCATCAAAAAAGAAGCCAATAGCTTTGGAACTCTTAATACCGTTTGCGCCTCGACTACAAGCGAAAGCCTTCCAATGCAAACAATGCTTACTGTCAACAAGTGCTTTGATCCGGAAGAGGTTTCTTTATATCTTGCCAGTGCACCACTTGAACCAGCTGCAGCCCAGTAACACCTAGCTCCACCTCGCTCAAAAGCCTCCTTGATTGGGGGCTTTGTCGGTAACAACAATCAAAAGGTACATCACAATGCCAAGCACAGCAGAAGAAAAGCAAGTAATAGCCCCGCTCCCTGATATCAAAAAAGAAAACTACCCTACCCTTTATTGCAAAGGTGGATTACAGGTATTTATCGATGACGCTCGCGAAAAGGCCAGCGAAGTTCCAGACCTGACAACCACAAAAGGTAGAGCTCGCATCAAGAGCTTAGCAAGTGCAGTGTCTTCATCAAAGACTGCAGTAACAAAGCCAGGTCGCGAATATCTCAAGGTAATCAAAGCTACTCCTAAAATAATAGAAGATGAGCTTCGTGAATTTTCAAGAGAAATGGATGCTCTTCGAGACTTAACCCGCAAACCCCTCACCGACTGGGAAGCAGACCAGGCGAGGATCAAGAAAGAGGAAGAGGAAAGAGTTGCAGCCGAAGCCCTGAAAATTGAAGTCGATAAATGTCACGAGCTAGCACTTCTAATGAATGAAAAGCTTGATCGAGACAAGGCAGACGCTGCAGCGTTGGCTGAATCGGACCGTATGGCTCATGAAAGGCAGATTGCAGAGCAAGCAGCCGAAGAAGCCACGGAAAAAGCACTGAAACAAGTTGAGACAGAAAAGCAAAGAATCATTCGTGACGCCGACCATGAAATAGGCTTATTTCTGAACAATGAATTTGACCGTAAGCGTACCGAAGCCAAGCGCGTAGCCGATGCTAAAGCTGCAGAGTTAAAGCTAAGGAATGAAATTGAAGAATGTCACGAAATCGCCCTTCTAACCAATAGTACGTTTGATCGCAAGAAAGCAGAGAACGAAACGAAGCCTGAACCACAACCTCAGCAAGAACCTACGCAACAACCAGCTGTAACGCCTTCAGCTCAGCCTGCCACCCCATCGCTCAACCCTCATACAGCGACTCTAGCAGCAGTTAAAGAAAGTCTTATGGAATGGGCAAAGATTGATGAAGAGACCGCCCGACGCGTAACGCTGGCGATCCACAACAAAAGAATCACCAATACTTCGATTAGCTACGGGCAACCCTGAAAGTTCGCCCATCAAAGCATTCCCCCGCGCATTTTACAGATTGATAAAAAAGAGAAATTGGTATGTTAGATATAAACAAGGTAGTTCAAGACACAATTGCAAACATGGATCACGAAGGGAAAATACAGGAGCTGATAGAGGCAAAGGTCACAAGCACAATTGAAAGCATAATGGAGGACTCATTTAAGGAATACTCCAGTTTTGGAAAGGGTCTAAAAACCTATATTGACGACAAGCTGAATATCGATTTTGATGGAATCGGCTTAGAAGGCTACCACGACCATATCATCAAGATGATTTCCACAATAATGTCAAAACAACTTCATGGCGAAAGCGAAGCGAAACTAAAAAAGACGCTGGAATCGATGTTAGTTGAAGCCCCGAAGCAAATAAAGCTGTCAGACATCATAAAGCAAGCTAAAGGGCAATTCACTGAAGAAGCAAGCGAAAGCGACAACCGATGGGGCAACATGACCTGTAGGGTTGAAGATAGGCACGACAACTTCTTTAGGCGAATAAATATCGACCAAAAGCCCGATGCCAGCAGGTACCAATGCAATTACCAGATAGGGCTTTCTAAACAGCACAGAGAAGACGAAAACGGAAACAGAACAGGCGAAGTTTACTGGGAAGTCTTCACTATGACCATCAATGACACAAATCTAAAAAACAACTTATTTGTTGGCCCGTTCTACAACATTGAAAAGCTCCTCTACCAATTGCATTGCGCAAATTCAGAAATAATTATCGACCTGGAAGACGATGAAATACATGAGGCTTGCGAATATGAATTGACGGATGAGGATGATGAATATTATTGATCTAAACCAAAACAGCGCGCCCCGCAGTGTTCATAGCTAGGGGCTTTTTGGGTAGTAAAACGCCTATTTTGTCGAAGAGGAAAAATTAACAATGCCTGCATCAGGAAACAAAATTGATCCACTAACAAGCAAAGAGCGCTGCTTGCATTACATAGGATGGCACGCCAACGCTTATGGAGCG
>MAAL01000179.1 GCA_002163245.1 Gammaproteobacteria bacterium 42_54_T18
TATTTCGCAAACCTACATAGACCTTTATGAAATAAACCCTAACCCTGCTTATATTGATAAAACGCTATATCAGATGGAGTTTATGTTTCATAAAAGACCTAAAGAAAACGACTTGAGATGGAAGCCCACCAACCGAAATTACCTCAACGCGTGGAGCTGGGCTGACTCTTTATTTATGGCGCCGCCTGCTTATGCGCAAATGACTAAAGCCACAGGAGACCCGAAATATCTCGACTTGATGGATATGTTATGGCGTGAAACTTATAACTACCTATACGATCCAGAGGAAGATTTATTTTTCCGCGATGATACTTTTTTTGAAGAGAGAACTAAAAACAATAAAAAGAACTTTTGGTCTCGCGGTAATGGCTGGGTTGTTGGCGGTTTAGTTAAAGTACTTGAAGCTATGCCAAAAGATGATAGCAGAAGAGCCTTTTATGAAGGTGTATTACAGAAAATGTCTAAAAGCCTTATTAAACTGCAATCACCTGAAGGCTACTGGTATGCAAGCCTACTTGATAAAGATGTAGTTAACGTTAAAGAAACCAGCGGCACCGCATTTTTTGCTTACGCCTTAGCTTGGGGAATTAACAATGGTTTATTAGACGAAGAAGAATTTGCTCCTCATGTATTTAGAGCTTGGGATTTGCTGGTTTCTTCTATAGAAACAGATGGCAAGCTCGGCTATGTTCAACCTGTTGGTGTTGGTGCTGATAAGGTGAAAAGAGAAGATACCGAACCTTATGGGCCAGGCGCATTCTTATTAGCAGGCACGGAAGTTTATCGTCTATTAAAGCAATAATACCAAATTGATTAAGTTCTTTCCCACTCAGCGAGAATTAAAAGGCTTAGAGGCAAGGCATTGATTGAAGAGAATGGTCACTCCCTTCTCAAAATCAATAACGCAGAGTATAAGCCTTTTAAACTCGCCCTTGGGAGCTTGCTCGATGCCCAGTAACTTCGTTGAATTCATTTGATTTAGAATGACTAAACCGGAACAAATCCGCCTTGTTATTGAACATCGAGCATAGCTCTGAGTTGGGAAGAAATTTAATTAAATTGGTATAACAACTTTGTATAGTTACCCGCTCCACTTGAAGATGCTCTGAAACTATATATTTAAGTGGAACGGATATAAAAACTAAAAGAAAGGAAAACCTATGAATTTGAATATCATCAAGTCCTCATTCTTTATTTTATTGCTTGGAGTGACAACTAGCACTATGGCTAAAACACCAAAACATGTCATTTTATTTATGATAGACGGCTTGCATTGGCAAGCCCCCGAAAAAGTGAATATGCCAAATTTCAAGGCATTAATTGGGCAAGGCACCTATATCGAAAAATCTTATGTGTTATTGCCTCATCACCCAACGGTTGGTGATTATTCGAAATATAATAGTTGTTCTTTTCCTAATCCGGTATTGCATTCAGGTACGGTATTTATTAAACCTGAAAACAAGCTGTTGCAAGAAAGCTTGCCAGCTAATTTAACAACAGCATTTGTTGTTAATACGGCAGCATATCGCAGTGTCGCCCGTGGTTTTGATATCTCGATAATGGATGGTAAGTTAACCGATGATCAGGTTGTTGATAATGCGATCAATATTTTTGACCAACAACAACCGGCATTTATGCGTGTTCATCTGCAATCACCTGGAGAATTAGGTCGTTCAGTTAACTCAGCAACACCAGACCAAGCTTTCTATGAAGATGTATTTGGCAAAGGCTCTCCTTATGTAGCAGGCATTGAAAATGCGGATAAACTATTAGGCAAATTTGTTCGTCATTTGAAAGAATCTGGTAAGTGGGAAGATACAGTACTTATTGCCACCTCTGATCATGGTCAGAGTAACATCGGCTGGCACCCATTGTTTGATGAAGATAGCTGGGCAACACCTATGGTATTTGCAGGAAAGGGCATTGCGAAACAACGCACTTTACCTTATTTTGAGCATACTGATTTAGCGGCAACTATCAGCATGTTATTAGGCGCTGAAGCACCAAGTAACAATGGTGGCTCGGGTCGTGTGGTGAAAGAAATTCTAGCAAAAAATGAAGCGAAAAATTTTAACCACCCACAATATATAAAGACCATAAATGAACAAAATAAACTCTTTAGTATGTACAAGGCTGAGCTACTGTTAGCTTCAGATGATAACCTGCATTATGCGATAATCCTGGCTTCATTAGAAAATACAATTTTAACACCTGAGCCGTTTTATCACCAAGACAGGATCACCGAATGGCATAAAGCGGGCACTACAGAACATATGATTGCTGCTAATGACCTCATACTTGAGCAAATGAAAACGGCTTTAGGGAAGTAATGATGAAACACTCTATAACCCAACATTTTCTAATGCCTCACAAGATTGCCTTATTAACGTTGCTGGCTTGTTTATTACCAAGCCATTTCGCTCAGAGCCATGAAACCATTAACCTTGATAAGAAAAGTAGCACTGAAAAGATAAGCCAAATAACTGTCTTTAACGATTTAGCCATTGAAAGAGCGAATGAAACAGTCACTGTTTCACTTGAGGGTTTAGCTTTTAGTGAATCAAGGTCTTGGCCGCATATTGTAGTGAAAAACATGGCAAGCAATGAAGCGCTTATCTATCAACTCACCGATACTAACAATGACGGCGTAATAGATAGTCTAATTTTTCAAGTTGAAATGTCAGCAAATAGCTCAAAACAATTTCAATTTTCTCTTAATAAAAAACGCTTAGCGGGCATTACTGACCCTATTGTTAGTTATTCTCGTTTTGTACCAGAGCGTATAGATGATTATGCTTGGGAAAATGACAAAGTTGCTTTTAGAGTATTCGGCCCTCAAGCCCGTAAACTGGTAGATGAAGGAAAAAGAGGTGGCATCATTTCTAGCGGTGTTGATTGCTGGTTAAAGCGGGTTGACTACCCCATTTTAAATAAATGGTATCAAAAGCATGCTGACGGCACAGGTGATTATCATAAAGATACCGGTGAAGGACTAGATAACTACCATGTTGGCAAGAGTTTAGGTTGTGGGGCTAGCGGTAGTTTCTATCAAGGTGCCTTGTATAGTGCGGGTAACTTTAGCGGCTATAAAACTCATGCTGTAGGAGCTATTCGTACTAGTTTCGAGCTTGGTTACTCACCGTGGGACACAGGCACCGCAGTAGTCAAAGAAGTAAAACGCATATCACTAGATAAAGGCAGTAACTTAACTCGCTATGAATTGCTTTTTGATCAAGAGGTTGAAATTGTTGCTGGCTTGGCGCTAGATATAAACTCACTCTCCTTGATAACAGAAGAAGAGTCTGGTGTGTTTAGTTCATGGCGAAAACAGCAAGACTCAGAGCTAGGTTTAGGCATAGTTGCTGAACCTAAATATGTTACCGGTTTCCAAACATATATTGGAGAGAGCAAAGATACTAGTCACTTGTTTGTCAAATTAAAATCTATTGATAAACGCATTGTTTATTACGCTGGTTTTGCTTGGCAAAAGAGCCAACAATTTCGTTCAAAAGAAGAGTGGCAGACGTATCTAAAAGCATTCTCTCTCAAGTTGTCGTCCCCCTTGCGTGTTGAAATAGAGTAATTCTTTATCATCTGAATTTTATGGAATATCAAATGAAAAATATTGTTGAAAGTGTTGTAAAACATGTTGTACTTATAACGATAGCTTTATCTCTTCAGGCCTGCGGCGGTGGTGGCTCAGGTGAAGTAACAAAACCTGCTAATCAAGCCCCTGTTGTTAAAGCTGGCGGTCCTCAAAGTATTACCCTGCCTGAAAATAGCGTAAATTTAGCGGCAAGTGTAAAGGATGATGGTGTTAATACTGTTTTATGGACACTAAAATCAGGAACTGGCAGTGTAATTTTTAGCGATGCCTCAGCTTTGAATACTAGCGCTGATTTTTCTAATAGTGGTGTTTATACTCTGACACTGATAGTGAATGATGGTGACTTTGTGGTAAGTGATGATATTGTTATCACAGTTAACGATATTTCCAACCAAGCTCCAGTAGTTGTTGCTGGTGATGATCAAAGTATCACCCTACCTGAAAATAGCGTCAGTTTAGCGGCAAGGGTAAATGATGATGGTGATAGTATTGCCTTATGGACACTAAAATCTGGAACAGGCAGTGTGATTTTTACTGATGATTCAGTTGTGAATACCAGTGTTGAGTTTTCTGATAGCGGTATTTATACCTTAAGATTAACGGTTGATGATGGTGAGTTTATTGTCAGTGATGATGTTATTGTCACTGTTAATGATATGCCCAATCAAGCTCCTGTTGTTGTCGTTGGCGAAGATCAAAGTATCACCTTGCCCAATAGTAACGTTAACTTAGTTGCATCAATTAAAGATGATGGTGATTTTAGTGTCTTATGGACACAAACAGCAGGGAAAGTCAGGGGGATTTTTGCCGATGATACGGCTGTTAATACCAGTGCTGAGCTATCTGAAAATGGCATTTATACCTTTAGGTTAACAGTTGATGATGGTGAGTTTGTTGTAAGTGATGATGTTATTGTTACGGTCACCTCAAACATTGACTCGTTTGGTATCACTAAGTTTTACCCAACAGCAACGGGGTTTACTGATTGGCAGTCTACTCATTGGCATAACGGTAACGGCAGAACTATCAGCAATGGTCGAGACCCTGAAGATGTTACAGCCTGGTCTCAAAAAAGAGGCGATGACGATTTAAATATTGATGGTAATGGTATTTTGGTAATGGGTGGAGGCAATCAACCACGTCTTTACATTAACCCTTACCCTGAGTCAGATGAGGTCAATCCCGAGCAATTTTTTAAAAATGTCGAAGCGACAGTTTATTATCAGCGTATTGGTAATGACGGTGCCGCTAACGGTGGTTTAGTTATCGGTTTACGTAGTGGCCCAAATGGCCATAGTATTTATGGTGATTATTGTGATGCGACAACTTATTATGCACGCCTGAGACATGATGGTTATGCGGATTTTTATAAAGAGCTCAAGCATAACGAAGGCAAAGCTGAGCAGCAAATAAAGTTGTATACCAGTGGTGTGTTACCTTCGCAGCAGTGGTTAGGCATGAAATTCATCGCTTATAACATTAATAACGATAGCCAAGTTAAGTTAGAGCTCTATATTGATAATACCTCCGATGGTGATGTTAGTAATGGTGGTGAATGGACGCTTGTGGCTGAGATGATAGATGAGGGTGATTGGCGTGTTGCTGAGGATGTAAGCAGCTGTACTTACAGTGATAATCACATCATAACGACTGGCGGTGGCGCTGTTATTATTCGTAATAGCGGTGTAGACAGTGCAGAGTATAAGTATTTTTCAGTAAGAGAAATAGATAGCAGTAACTAGTGAGTCATATAACTGAAAGTAGTGAGGTTTTGTTAACACCCGTTGTGTATCTAGTAGTTAACAAAACCTACGGCAAACACTACAAATATTACTGGAATTTCTTTGGGGTACAGGACGTGAAAGATTTGGTTAATTGAGGTTGTCTTAATGGAAACTTTAGACAATATGCTATGGCTGATATTACTCTCAGACGTTAACTGATACCAAAATCCGACCAAATACATCGGTTCAAGTCATCCGATCTACGACCACTTCATACGAAAGCACAGGTCCTACTCATTTTTTGTAATGACTTCAGAGGACATAAACCCATATTTTTATGGTAAAAAAGGGCACATAGCTAGATAGGTTAGTAATTTACACTTCCGCTAAAGGACTTCAATTTCGTTAATTTCAATCACACTTATAATGAGCGCATGACTTTTTATAGATTGCTGTAGCAAGTTAATATATCCACATAGCTCGGGTTTTATTCGTGTCTTAAAGCAAGGGTTGTTATTTTATAACGTATCTAAGAGTGGTCTATTGTACGGAGGCTTAGCATTGTTAATTGATGAACTCCCTATTATATGGTTTGTAACAGTTACTGTTACTCTTAACGAAGATATCTATGTAATAGATATAGCGTCTGGAGAAATGACAAATCTGACGAGTACACCAAAAATTACAGAAATGACTTCATCATTTTCTTTGGATAATCAGTTTGTAATCTATTCCGCAACAGTTCCTGGCGCAGATATAGGTGATGGCAATAACCTTGGAAAGGGTGAATGTGTTATTAATTTGTATAAAATCAACCTGAAGACCAAAGAAAAGTCTCAGGTAACCCATGGCAACAACTGTTTTTCACATCCACTTTATCGACCTTTACTTTAAAGTTTTACCTTTGGATTGTTCGTGCACAAAATGTAACTATTCTTGAACTCGACATATTAGCTACCACGGCCAGATCATTATAAATTGAACTTGTAGAGCATGTAGCGATCAGATCAAAACTAGCGTTCATCTTGGTCGCTTCATATATGCACTACTTTTCTGACCCCCCCCCTAATTCAATTACAGACTCTAATTTTTAACGCTGTAAAAAGCATGAACTTATCGACATTCTTCTATTAGTCATTAGCACTATTTAAGCGAGATATAACCAAGCTGGCGAGTATGGCGAGGAAAAGAAAACTGCAGGGCTTGATGATGAATATTGCTCAACTCTGCTGGAGTCTGGGGTTAAATAACGGTAGCCGTGGGGTAGGTTTTACCTGTGCTCAAATAGATATTGACACCTAACATGGTCTTGTGTAGTCTAACTCAAACGTTTGAGGTTGGGTTGTCTGTTGAGGCTATAACTAAAGAAACGTTAAATGAATAAAGCTAATTGCCATGGGTGTTAAAGATGAGTAACAATAATTTTTCTAACAACAGTCGTATCGGCTCTATTGATATTTTTAGAGCTGTGACGATGTTTTTTATGATTTTCGTCAACGATTTATGGACTTTGTCTAATGTCCCGTCATGGCTCAGGCACGTGAAGATAAATGTAGATGGCCTTGGGTTTGCGGATGCTATTTTTCCGATATTTCTTTTTATCGTTGGTTTATCTATACCGCTTGCCATTAATCGTAGCGTTGAAAATAAAAGTGGCACCGTTAAGATTATCAAAAATATTGGTATTAGAACTATAGCCCTCGTTGTTATGGGTTTATTTATGGTTAACTATAAATACCTTAATGTCGATTTACTGCTCATAGACAAGCATCTTTGGAAAATTTTAATGGCGGTAGGCATATTTTTAGTTTGGATGCACTATCGTTCTATTACTATTCTTAGTCAAAAGCAGGTTAAGCTGCTGCAGTTTACTGGTATTGCCTTGCTTGCTACGTTAGCTATAACGTATCAAGGCGGGTCAACTGACAATCCACATTGGATGAAAATACATTGGTGGGGAATATTAGGTGTTATTGGTTGGGCGTATCTCGTTAGTGCGCTACTTTACTTGGTTATCGGTCAGCGTATTGCGTTGCTAGCAGCCACTGTTGTTTTATTGCACTTTTTTAATGTTCAGGAGTTTGGCGCTTTTATTCAGGGAACTCCAGCAGTAGGCGAAGGACGTCCAGCAATAGACTTTATAGTGAGTGCTTCAAGATATGCCTTAGTGATGTCTGGCGTGCTGGCAACAGTCATTTATTTACGCTTAAGTAAAAACGGACAACAGCAATGGTTTTTATACATTCTTTTGGCTTTAGGTGCCATTTCTTTGATTTATGGCTTCTTACTCAAGCCTTACTGGGGCGGAATTTCAAAGATTAGATCTACGCCTTCTTTTACCGGTATTTGTGCAGGCATAGGTTTTATCGGTCTAGCTGTTTTTTATCTTGTTGTTGATAAGTTTCAATGTAAAAAATGGGCTGATCCTATCGCAACCGCAGGTACTAGTACGCTAACGTGTTATTTATTACCTTATATTCTTTATCCTGTCATTGCTTTGCTAGCGCTTAAACTACCAGAATATTTGACCACCGGTTATGTAGGGATAGTGAAATCATTACTTTTCGCTTATTTAGTGATCTATTTAACCGGACTACTGGGTAAAATGAACATTAAATTAAAGGTCTAATCCCAGTAATTTCAACAAGGTAATATCAGATGACAGAACAAAAAAATAACCGCTTATTATCTATCGATGCCTTAAGGGGCTTTGATATGTTTTTTATTGCTGGCGGCGCCGCTGTATTTTTAGCAATGAAGGGCATCACCGGACTTGCTTGGGTTGATGTAATGGCTGGGCAACTTAAGCACGTACCTTGGCATGGTTTTGTTTTTTGGGACCTTATTATGCCGTTGTTTCTATTCATTACTGGCGTATCGATGTCTTTTTCATTGAAAATTGCTATTGAGAGAGGCTTAAGTAAAGCTGTGCTTTATAAGAAAGTAGCGATCAGAATGTTGATTATGATTGGTTTAGGTATTCTCATTAAAAATACCGCAATGCCAATTTTTGACCCTTCAGAAATCCGCTTTGTCAGCGTATTAGGACGTATTGGCATAGCCTCTTTTCTTGGCGCAGTGCTTTACTTAAACTATTCAGCCAGAGGGCAGGTTTATTGGATAATGGGCATATTACTATCTTATTACGCGATCTTATTCTTAGTGCCAGTACCTGGATACGGTGCTGGTGATTTATCTTTTGAAGGCAATGTCGTTGGTTGGATTGATAGGGCATTATTACCGGGTCGATTGTTAAATGGCACCTATGACGAATTAGGAATACTGACACAATTTCCATCACTTTGTATCACTGTTTTTGGCTGTTTGACAGGCAAGATTTTACAAGGGAGTAAAAAAGGTAATGAAAAAACGCTAACGCTACTCGTTGTTGGCGCAGGACTTGTGGCGATTGGTTTATTATGGGGCCTTCATTTCCCCATTAATAAAAAGCTTTGGTCTAGTTCTTTTATCCTATTAACCAGTGGGTTGAGTATTTGGTTAATGGCGGTTTTCTATTGGCTTATTGACGTAAAAGGTTACCAAAAATGGGCCTTTTTCTTTAAAGTAATTGGTTTGAACTCCCTAACGGTTTATTTCTTATATCATTTTATTAAATTTGGGCCAATATCGCACAAACTGTTTGGTGGCATCTATGCGCCATTACCTGAACAATGGCACAACGTTTTCCAAGCAATAGGTGCGTGGAGTGTCTTATGGTACTTATTGTATGTGTTATATAAAAAGCAACTCTTTGTCAAAATATAACAAAGCGTAAATAATATAGACTTACTTATTAACACCAACAGAGATCAAGTTTTGCTTTTTGTTGGTGCTTAATTCGATTTCCTGCTGCTTATTAAGTATATAAGGCAACTTATGTTTTGGCTTTAACCTATGGCACAAAGTTACCTTGAACTTAAATTCAGCTAACGATTACTTCAATCGGACGAATTAAGTATAACTGCTAGCGCACTTTAGGCCCTTACTATATATGACTTGATGTTATATGGTCTTTATAATGCGGCTGCATTCTTAACTTCTTTCGCGTCGCGGTGGCGACTACACTCAGAAAAGAAAAATAGCTACCGTGTTACGCCTAAGCTAAGCCCTCTGGACTCTCCACGCTGAGAATAACAAAAATGTCGGGAATATTATTACATAGCTTTAGCTAGCCTGAGCAGCAGGTGAGTATCATGGATGATACGAGTAAACCTAATCTTTCATTCATTCAATCAAGTGCTTCTAAAAGCCGCGTTAACGAACGTCCTTGTACAACGTCGATTTTTTCATCATCAGGACAATTGCTCCTGCATTGTCTTGAGCGGGGATCTCGAACAACAAGAATAGATACCCGATTAAGTGATCTCGGGTATGACGCAAAGCGGGTCTAGTATCACCATACTAATAATGTTCCTAGTAGATGGTTGGGGCGCAGCCGCTATTTTGCTAATAAGTTGCATCCATGCAACGTCCTGATGAAAACACCGGCACACTTTCAATAATTTCAGGGTTTTACCACGCAGATTAGGTGGTTATGGCTAGTTTGGTGCTCAATGGCCGTACTTGAAAGTATTGGTAATGTGATGCGTTGCTGGGGTGATAAATGCGGGTATCACAAGCATGAAGGTATATGGATATACCTTATTAGACAGTGCAGGAGCACACTGTCCTGATGCTGGTGTTAAGCCCCATGGATGGGGTTATGTTTATCGCTCTATACAGCCGATAATGCTATAGCTCATTATGATGGCTTGATCGGAAGAATTGCTGTTACTTAAACAAGTGCTAATGAAAGAATAACGTTTTTGTGATGCGCCTGCTTACTAACGAGTAAAGTAAGCTAATGGATATGAGGTACTTTTTGTCTTGGCTACCGTGATGCCTACTTATAGTAAAGAGCGAAAGCTTGGGTATTCTACCCTAACCTCCGCGGTATATAATGAGAAATAAAAGTTAACTAATATTGTAGTTTCCAGTCATCAATATACACATCTGTATTATCTGTTCTTATTCCTGTTGTTCCCCAAGAAAATGTACTAGAATTTGTTTGCAAAACTAAAACACCGTCAACATAAAATTTTAGTTCTTTACCTACTACTGTAAAATTTAGTAAGTACCATTGACCAGTACTTAACTTGCCATTTTCATCTAGATAGGTTTTAGTCTTATTATTTAAAACCCCTTGAGCTAGCGTAGTATAAACTCCTTTCCACTTACGTTTGATAGTGATTTTGCCATCATATCGCAATGAGGCCACATACAAATCATCGGAGGTTCTATAACGAGCAAAGACATGCAGTCCTGACCAATTTGGGATATCTCCGCCATTGTGCCAACGGTCAATGTACGCATTATATTGAGCAGATTGCTCTGTCCATTTGATTTCTTTACCAGTTGAATTTCTACCAATGGCAAGTACGCGGAATACTGAACTATCTACCCATCCACGTAATAACTGACCTGAAGTTGTACTTTGTTTTACGGTTGATAAACATCCTGACGTTACATCAAAATGGTTAATGGCATTACTGGCATAAGAGCACTCTAGAATGCCTAAATTATTATTTTCAAAATTCTCGCCAGCCCATGGTAGTTGAGTTGATGCAGGACCACTAACATATGGACCTTCATTTGCAGGAAACGCTTCATAACTTGCTGACGCATTTGCATGCAACATTAAAAGTAATATTACTAAAGACCCACGCAATTTATAAAGCACACTAGTTAAAATATTTTTAATATTCATTTTTTTCCTCATTATATTTTAAGTACAAAATGTACAAAGATTAAAGTTCTCTATTTTTACTTAAATTTTTTGTTGAAAACTTTATTTAAAGACCTAACGATGCAAAGTTAATTTCATACTGTTTTAGCGTTATGCCCGGAAATAAAAATGCTCTTGGCATGGCATTGCATATCAAGAGCATTGTGAGGTGATTATCAATTTAAGGGTTTAAATTAAAGTGACTTTACTGGTTTATTAAGCAACTTACGTCTAAGTGCACCGAAAGTTATTAATGCCAACATCCAACCCATAGAGCCGCCACTGCTTTTTTTAGCTGCTCTTTGTTTCACTGTTAGTGAAGTAGTTGCTGAAGACGAATCTACGCCATCAGATACAGTGACCTTAAATTCCAAGGTGGCATCTGCAGATACCAGTGGTGCAAGGAAGCTAATATTAGCCGCCGTTGAATCATCAATGGCAACAACCGGGCCAGATACTTGGAGCCATTGGTAGCTGATATCATCGCCGTTAGCATCAGCACTTAGTGTTGTTAAGGCAACATAGGCTGCTTCATCATAAGCTGCTGCATGTTGTTCGATACTAACAGTAGGAGCGTCATTGGCTTGAGTAACCGTAACTTTCACATTGGCTAATGAGTTACTTATACCATCGCTTACTACTAACTGAAAAGTTAACTCTTCAGTTGCATCTACAGAGGGAGTAGTAAAACTAAGTATTGCACTGTCTGCGCCAACAAGTGTTACTGTTGTGCCACTTGACTGCGTCCAAAGATAACTCAAAGTATCGTTTTCAGCATCAGTTGTCGCTGAGGCATCAATACTAAACTCAGTTGCTCCATTCACTGTGTAAGCCGTTTCTACCACTACTGTAGGTGGTTGGTTATTGGCTGTAGCTAAAACACCAGGGTCTTTTACTACGGCATTAGCTAGGCCATCGGCATCATTCGCGCCACCATCTTCAATCATCAATTGAATACAATCATTAGCTTTGATTAAGCCGTCAACATAGGATGAATCAAGCGGTGCAGGGCAGTTACCTTGCTCATCTTTTAATGCACTTTTAATAGAGTTATTTTCATCTTCGATAAAACTAAACCAACCATCCGCGGCAATATATTTTCTATAAATAGCAAGCTCAGGAATTGATGTGCCGTTATCAAGTGGGATTACAACGGCAACCGTTTCACCTGCTTTAGATAAGCCAGACACATTAAAGTTAATAATGTTTGAAACTGCTGCAAAGTTGGCGTCTACGGCATTATCAATTTCGCTGCCGTTTTCACCACCATTAGTTGAAATGTCATCAATACTAATAGATGCATCAGCACTTGTTGCACCTTCTGATGAACGAACAATATCACCTAAGCTTAGCACTAAACCATTGACCGTTTGTAACTTCTGCTCAGTACCAATAGGTAAGCGAGTGGTATTACTATCATCATCTAAATAATCGGCTATACCATCTTGGTCAGTATCGCCATAGCCTTCATCCGCATCAGAAGTGCCATCATTATCGGTGTCTGTTTCATTGCTTAAGGTCGTTAATGTCGCTTCAATAACAAGATTTACATCAACAGAGACACTGAATGTATCGCTGGTATTATTTTCACTAACATCGACCATTAGCGTGTAAGAGCCAGCGTCCAATAAGCTAGTGTCAAACTCAAAGGTATTTTCATTATCATCGTTATTTAAATCTAATAATGGTGTGCTACCAACATTCCAAGTCACTGTGTGGTTATCAAGAGAGTTCACATCGTTAATTGCCGCAGTTACGGTAACAATCCCTGCTTGTGAATCAATAATACTAGTTGTGCGGCTGTTTTGGGCAACCGACAAACTTACTGTTGGTGCGACGTTTTGTTCCTCAGGAGCAGGTACATCAGGATCACCTTCACCTTTAACTAAAACAAAACCTGCCCATAGTGAAACGCCTAAGATGCTATCGTCACTGTAGTCAGTATTATAGGTTTTTTCATATGTTAAATTTAAATACTCTTTAACACCGGCATAGACGACCCGTTCGTTAATATGTGAGTTAGCAAAAGTAAAGTTACGACGCTCAACCACTTCACCAGCTTTATTTGGGAACTCATATTTATCCCAACCGCCTAGATTGTGATAATTGAATACTTTCAAATTATCGGTACCATTGGCTTCTATATAAGCATTAAGTCTTGTTTCCATTTCTTCAAAGGTTGCCCAGCGATAACCTGGGATCATTTCATAGGTGTTGGCTTTGATGTAATTGCCAGAGTCACTCACCGCTAGGAATAAATCATCGGCGAAACCTACCTTCTTCAGACCGCCAAATTCACCTCCGATATTATGCCATTGCGCCACAGGAACTGTTGTAGCGGCGCCAGGTTGTACTGTGATTAAGCGTGTCACTTCACTAACGTTGCCTGCAGCATCACTAACATTGTAAGTCACCGTATAGCTTTTAATAACACTGGTATCAACCGTATCACCGGCCACAACAACATTAGCAGAGATATCGCCATCAACATTATCCGTAGCACTAAAACCTGCTTCGGTATAATCATCGTTTAAGGTGATGGTAATTTCGCTTTCCCCAACAATTGTCAAAGTTGGCGCTGTTTGATCCGCTATGGTAATAACTGCTTGGACAGTCTCTTCTACACCAGCCTGATTAGTTGCTGAAAAAGTAACGGTTGTTGGTCCAATAGGGAAAATATCAGGGGCATCATGGGTTACGTTGACGCTACCATCTTCTGCATCAATAGCAGTAGTAGCTAAAAAAGCAATAATGCTCTCATCTGCAGCACTTGTGCCGTCACTGTTTGTCGCTGCTACGGTAATATCTGCAGGTACGGTAATATCAGGGCCTAAGCGCTCCGATTTAGTATCATCAAAAGGAAAATCGTCTTCACTATCAATAACACCATCATTATCATCATCAGGATCGGTGACATCAGAGATAAAGTCACCGTCATTATCTGCTGGAATGGCAGTAACATCTAAACTGTCAGTGCCTGCAGCAGCTTCATCAATGTCGCTATAACCGTCATTATCATCGTCAGTATCAACAACTAAACTAGACGCCGCTGTACAGCTTGCATCACAGTTAGCGTTAAAATCGTCTGGTTTGCCATCGCTATCGGTATCTACACTGGCTGAAATATCATTTGGAAAAGCATCATCAGCATTGGCAACACCATCACCATCATCGTCTATAATGACAGGATCTTTAATCAAGACAAAACCTGCCCATAGATCTACCGTTGTTGCTGGATCACTTGCTGCGTATGCTGGATGCGTTTCATGGCTCGCGCCTGCCGCGCGTATACTATCTTTTTCCCTATGACCTACATATACAGTTTTTGCTGTCACTGAAGAGTCTGCATATAAAAAATCACGACGCTCTACGCCTTCAAATACATATTTAACCCAGCCGCCTAAATTATAGTAATTGTATGCGGTTAGACCGTCGGTACCATTTGCAGCTTTATAGGGGTCGAACCTTGCCTCCCATTCTGCTTGTGTCGCCCAATGATAGCCCGGTAACATTTCATAAGTACCGGCCTTATTATAGGTACCTGATTTACTGACCACTAAAAACAAATCGTCAGCAAAAGTGGCCTTTTTCACGCCGCCAAAAGTATCATTGCTGTTGTGCCATTCAGCCACGGTAAGGCAACTACCCGCTGTAGCCGTATTTGCAGCTTGACAAGCCGCAGTAGAAACAAGGTCTGCATAAGCTAAGTGGCTAAAGCCACTCACTGATAACAAACCCGCAGTTATCGCCATATTTAATAATTTCAATTTCATTTTAATTCCCCAAAACAGCTTAAGCTGTAACCGAACATTTTGATGAAATAGAGAAGTAATTGCTGTTAATACAAGTTACTTCCTATCATATAAGTAATTTTTATTATTTTTGATTGCTTCTAATCTTTAATCAGTACAAAACCAGCCCAATTTTTTACTGTTACTTTGTTATTATTGGTGTAATTCGCATCCCATGAAGACTTATGCACAGTAATTTTGTTCTCTGAAATGCCCGCGTAGACTACCCGATCATTTTTAGCTGTATTGGCGTAGATGAAGTCACGACGTTGTACACCATCAAATGCATACTTATCCCAGCCCCCTAATCCATGATAATTATATTTACCTAAAGCACGGCTGCCATTTTTACCCTTCCACTCTTTTAACCTTTCTTCTAACTCTTCAAAGGTTGCCCAGTGGTAGCCAGCTGGCATTACATAGACATTTTCTTTGTTATAAACACCTGACTTACTCACCGCTAAATAGAGATCATCAGCAAAGGTAACTTTCTTTAAGCCAGCAAAGTCATCATTGGTATTGTGCCAGTTACTTACAGCAACAGGGCCTCCAGCAACTGAGCTGTCAGCAACAGAAGTAGATGAGCAACCTGTAGTCAGTAGTCCAGCCGTAATCGCGGCATATAAAAATGTTAGTTTCATTATCTTTCCTCTTTACAATGTTTGATGGCAGTTGCCACTTAAATTGCTAAGCAGCTTGCTTGTGTTGTTCAATAATTTAATCGACAACATCTTAATATTCTGTTTAAAAATACTAACTCAAACGATTGAGTTGATACAAGTGATATTTTTGGTTTTATTGGTAATTTCCTGTATCTAGTTGATAATTACGAAGTATTATATTTAATGTGATGGTGTATTGACTTGGTTTATTGTTGAGGTATTCGAATCGAGAGTATTGTAAGTGGTGTTTTTTGCCATTTTTATACAGGGTGAATTTAGTTTTAAGTAAAAAACTATTGCTGACCAGTATCAGTATCGCCTGATGCTTGAATTCAATTAGCTTCAATTTACCGAGTTAGTTCAGCATATATTGTTCATTTATATTAACTGATATTCGTGCTGTTGCGCAATTATAAAGGGCTGCACTTCAGTCGTATGAAATATTTCATTCAAATGAATAGCGCCATTTTTTACAAAAAAAAGAATAATATCAATTAATTAAATCAATACCTCAATTAATATTATAATATTACAAATAGAATCAGTTCCTACCACAAACGAGTGAGTCGGCCTTTGTTGTCATCATAAATATGTTAAGAAGTCATTAGTTTATAGCTTTATTCTGTACCTATCTGGTCGGCTCTCTACACGCATAGTATTGTAACGTGTTGTTATTTAGTTGTTTTTCATTTGGTTCTATTGGGTGCACTTCTGTTTAGGCCATTATTTAAACAATCTTAGCGTTAATTATCTTGACATGAACTATTTATTACCTTAATTTAACTCAAACGTTTGAGTTGGCTTGAGGGATGCTGCTAAGGTGGGACCTAGTGACTTCCTCAAACGATGAAAGCTGCTACAATCATGATGAAGGGGAATAAAAGTGAATATAACTATAAATACAAAACTTAAATTACTAAATGATTCAATAACTAAAGGCATCGCTAGTAAAAAATCCGCAAGTAAACTACCACTATGGTGTTTAGGGTTAGCATTACCTTTGCTTAGTGTTACTGCATTGGCTGCACAAGAGCAGGATGTTGATGCTAAAGAAGTAGAGACTAAACAGCTAGCAAAAAAGCAGGGTGAAGTTAACAAAGCAGAAACAGAAGTGATTACTGTCGAAGGCTACCAAAACGTCATTAAAGAATCTATTGCGGCTAAGCGATTTGAAACAGTTATAGTCGACGCTATCTCAACCGAGGATATTGGTAATTTACCGGCTACCTCGTTAGCTGATGTTATTGAAACTATCACAGGTGCCGGTATAACTCGCGCAAAGGGTAGTGGTACTGAAGTTTCTCTACGTGGCCTTGGTCCTAAACTTGGTGCTACGCGATTTAATGGCCGTGATGCCAGTAACGGTACAGGTAACCGCACCGTCAACTTTAGTCAATTTCCTTCCGAATTGGTTAATAGTATTAAAATTTACAAGTCGCAACGTGCAGACTTAGTAGAAGGTGGTATTGCTGGTGTTGTTGAAATAGGCAGTGTTCGTCCGCTGGATTACGGTAAACAACGTATTCAACTGGCCTACAAGGGTAGTTATAGCCCGGGTGCTGACAATATGGAAAATGCCGATCCTTATGGCAATAAAATAACTGCATCTTATGTCGATCAATTTGATTTAGGTGAAATGGGTGACTTTGGCTTAACTTTTGGTTTACAGCGCTATGAAGTCTCTAATCCGCAAGATAGAATGAATGGCAGCTCGGCTTGGAGTGCTTGTGACGCAACTGTTACTCCTGAACTTGATAGCCGTGGTCGATATCCTCGTTGTACTGGCGATTTGATTGATCTTGATGGCGAGAATAGAAATAATCCTTTCTATTTAGCCACTAACTCTTATGCCGCTGTTCAACAAGGTGAAGAAGATACCCGCGATGCACTTTTTACCACTATGCAGTGGATCCCTAATCACGAATTACAATTTAATTTAGACTTACAATATTCTGAACGAGAATATACTGAAGACAGACATCAGCTTGTTTTTGAAGATATGCGAAGAATTGGCCCTGACCCAGTGTTTAGTGATACCGGTGCTCTAGAATCATTTACTGGTACTAGTCTTATTTCTGTGCAAGACAGATACTACAACCGCCAAGAAGAATACAAAGGTATTGGCTTTGAAGTTGAATGGGATGCATCGGATAGATTAACCTTAACTGCCGACTTGTCGTATTCTGGAACGTCTCGTTTAGATTTAGATCGCCGAGCCAGATTACGCTCTGACGGATTAGATATTTATGGTAACGACACCCCGCTTAAAGATGCTTTCCCAGGCACTGACGGCAATGTTCCTTATACTTTTGAACACACTGGTGATGTGCCGTCATTCTATATTGACCCAAGTGTTTTTGATGTTACTGATCACACCTTATTCAGCGATGATTTAGCGCTAAGACGTGATTCAACAATTAAAGAAAACGAAATATCTGCATTTACTTTTGATACTGTGTATGAAGTAGATGGCGAGTGGTTAAGTCAAGTTAAAGCGGGTGTTCGACTTTCTAGCATGACCTATGAACAACAAGGTATTACCACGCGCCATGTTCAACCTGGCTCACAAGCTGAAAAGCGTGTTGAAGATGCTAGAGTCAATGAAACTTGTCGCATCGACTTCCCACAAGATGATTTTCTTGATGGTGCTTCAGGGGCAGAAATCACCTCTTGGGCAGCCTTTGATACCGTTTGTTTATTCAATGAATATACGGGCTCTGAATTCGGTGAACGAGTTACTTTGGATAATCCAGCTATTGATATTGAAGAAGATACTTATGCCGCTTACATTATGGCAGATTTTGACACTGAAATAGGCGGTATGCCATTAAGTGGTAATTTTGGCGCACGTTTTATTCAAACTAACATTACTTCTGTAGGTGCTCGTGCAGACTACACGATTGAACCAGTAGGTGATACAGGTAATATTGAACTTATACCAACGGGTGAATCTACGACGGTTGTATTTGAAAATGATGAGTTTGATGTTTTACCGAGTGTTAATGTGTCACTTGAGCTACAAGACGACTTAGTTTTACGTGGCGCTGTGTATCGTGCGATGTCGAGACCTGATCCAAGTAAATTAGGCGCTGGTCGTATATTTAGTATAAATAGTGAAGAAGGCGGCTTTGAAACGGTTGAAGAAGCTATTGCTAACGTTAGAGCTGCTGGTAACCCGCGCATAAAACCACTTCGTGCTTGGAATGCTGATTTATCTCTTGAATGGTATGCCAATGATGAAACAATATTAGCGGCGGCACTTTATCATAAACAATTTGAAGGTGGCACTATCCCTGTGGTTGAAGATGAAACTTTCACTATTGATGGGCAAACGGTTACCGTGCCAGTTAGTGTTAATCAATCAACCGATGAAAAAAGTAAGCTTACTGGTATTGAATTAAGTGTCTCACATGTGTTTTCGTATTTACCTGAGCCGTTCAATGGTTTAGGGGTAAAAGTTGGTTACAATTACGCTGATACTGATTATGAAGTACAAGATATCAAGCTAGGTGATCAGATTATTAAAGGTGAATTTTATGAAGGTATAGTGAAACCTGCACACTTAAGCGGTTTCTCAGATACCGTCGCTTCAGCACAATTGTTCTATAAAATTGGCGGTTTACAGTTACAAGGTATCTATAAATACCGCTCGGCTTATCACTTTGATTTCTTAGCGGGTAATAATCAATTACGTATTATTGATGATAGCACGGTATTTGATGCCCGTATCAGTTACCGTTTGAGCAAAAATATTAGACTTACTTTCGAAGGACGCAATTTAACCAACGAACCTGTTGTTCATGATATGCCAGTAGTAGGTAGCCAACGTGATTACCAATCATACGGGCCAACGTATTATGCCGGTATTAGAGTTAATTTTTAATCGATAAAGTGAAACATTAATCAGGTAAGCTAAAGTTAGTTTGCCTGATAAATGAAAAAAGGCGTTAATTCTTTATCAGATTAACGTCTTTTTACTAATCAAATAGCGGTGACAAATGAATTGTCTTAGTTAAGAGAAAACTAAGTAATCATTAAAAGAGAGTCTTATATGAATATCTCCAACAGTACAACTCCAAAACCAATGGCTAAAAATATTTTCAACAGCACAAAGCCAAAATCTATGGCCAAGAGGAAAATGAATTTTTTGTTGTTTATGGCCGTTTGTCTGCTGTTTTTTGTGTTTGCCTTTTCAAACGTGCAGGCTAAGAATAATGACAAGGATGACTTTACAGTAGTTGCTTACCATGTAGACCTACGGGTACAAGTTATGCCAATGCCAGCTTTAAAAGCATTGGCGACAGAAGTGGCTGATTTAGGCTTTAATACTATTATCATGGAATGGGAAGCGACTTATCCCTATAAGCAACATAGTATTATTTCTAATCGCTATGCTTATACCCGAGTTGAAGTTGAAGACTTTATTAAACACAGTGAAGGCTTAGGTTTGGATGTTATACCACTGCAGCAAAATCTTGGTCATGCAGAATACATCCTAATGCACCCGCGTTATGCTTATTTGCGTGCCGATAAAAAGGACTTTTCACAAATTGATCCAACCAGATTAAATGAAGCTCGTGAGCTATTTACTGAGCTTTACACCGATATGTTATCGACCCATAAATCACAATATGTTCATATTGGTGGTGATGAAACCCGTATTTTAGACTGTAATCGTTGCAAAAAAGCATGGGGAAAAGATGGAGAAGAACTAGGTAAATCTAAACTTTATGTCAACTACATGAAGATGATTGCCGAAATTGTAACAGCACAAGGTAAAACGCCATTGATATGGGCGGATATGATTTTACATCACCCAGATGCCATTGCTGATATGCCTAAAAACGTTATTTATATCGACTGGAACTATGGTTGGGATAATGACAAGTTTGGAGCAACCCCTGTTGAAATTATTAACAAGTATAATTTAACCTTTTGGGGAGCATCATCAATAAGGTCTGGGCCTGATGATTATCATATTACTACTTGGAGTAAACATATGAATAATCAGGCTGACTATGTTACTTACGCTAGAGAAGCTGGTTTTAAAGGTATGGTGCTAACCTCTTGGTCTACATCGGGGCAATATGGCTACAATTGGTTTCATCCAGGTGAAGTAGTTGAACTTTTCCCTCTTCGACAAGTATACCCCCATGCCTACCCAAATGATGGCTATAGAATGAATGTACAAGGGTTTATTACTGCACTAAAGCAAGAACAAGCCTTTGTACCCAAAGATTTCTCTGAGCAATATGCACAACAACGTTTTGGTTTATCAGCGCAACAAGCAAAGCGTTTATGGGCTATTTTAACGTCGACAACCTTACATGAAGCAGTGGCTATTGGCTCAAAAGCTTTTTCAGGTGTAAAAGGCTTAACAGATAAAGAGCGCCATGTAGGCGAAAGTTTAAAGGCGGTTAGAAACTTGCAGTCACAGTTGCATAAAATTGTCCCACAGAAAAATCAGCAAGAGTTTGCTCACTATCAAATGCAGATTGATTTTCGTGAATTTTATTTAAGCTTTAGGCAGATACAAGACTTAGTGCAAAGCACTAGTTTTAATGAAAAAGAGAGAGTTGCCGCAATTGACCAGTTAGAGCAATTATTAGCACGGGCTGATAAGTTAAATAAACGTTTTCAGCTATTATTTACCGGAGCACTTTATGACTCGGAAATGACAAAGTTGAATGAATATCGCAATACCAAGATTAAATATTTACTGCAAAGACTGAGCAAGCAAAGGTAGCGCTGAGTGTTTGTTTATTACTATTTCAATAATTTAAAAAGAAGTTACTATGAAAAATAAATATTTTGATCTTCAAGTAAATGGCTATGCTGGTGTTGATTTCAATCAAAATGACTTGAGTCTAGACGATTTAACCCAAGTCTGTGTAAAGCTAAAACAAGATGGTGTTGCTGGCATTTTAGCGACAATTATCACCGCTGATTTCTCTGATATGATCAAGCGAGTTACCAATATTGCTCGTTTTAGCAAACAAAGTGAAATCATCGCCGAGATGGTTAAAGGTATTCACCTAGAAGGGCCATTTATTAATGGCGCCGATGGTTTTAGAGGCGCGCATCCACAGGAATTTATCTTAAGACCCACGGTAGAACGCATGGCGCAGTTATTAGATGCCTGCGATGGTTTATTAAAGTTGGTCACCTTAGCACCAGAAAAAGATGAAGATAACTTAGTGACTAAATATCTGTATCAACAAGGTATCGTTATTTCCGCGGGGCACTGCGATCCTACTTTTGAACAGCTAAAAGAAGCTGTGACTGAAGGTTTATCAATGTTTACCCACTTAGGTAATGGTTGCCCACAACTATTACATCGTCATGATAATATTATTCAACGAGCACTGAGCCTTAAAGACAGGTTATGGTTATGTTTTATTGCTGATGGTCACCATGTGCCTTTTCATGCATTAAAGAACTATATTGACTTGGTTGGCGTTGATAGAGTTATTATCACTACCGATGCTATGGCTGCTGCAGGAGCTAAGCAAGGTCTTTATACTTTAAGTAATATTACTCTCGAAGTAGGAGAAGATAGGATTGTCCGTGAGACAGGTAAGAGTAACTTTGCCGGCTCTGCTATTGATATGAAATCCAGTGCAGAAAATCTTGCTAAACAACTCGACCTAACCGCAGAGCAAATACATCAAGTGACCTATGCTAACGCCGTCTCGGTATTTAAGTAAGCGGAATTTGAGATAAACAATTAACCTTAATCGTTATCCCTTGCTCTATTTCTCAAAAAGAAGTGTTGTTGCTAAATAGCACTTCTGTATCAGTACCTCTTAATCTTACCCTTAACTCTACTTAACAATCCCCATTCAATGCTCACCATGGCATAGCTTTAAAACTAAAATTTTTTCAAAACGGCTAATTTTTAACATATATCTTGACAGATAAAA
Source organism: Gammaproteobacteria bacterium 42_54_T18 (assembly GCA_002163245.1). Classification (GTDB taxonomy): domain Bacteria; phylum Pseudomonadota; class Gammaproteobacteria; order Pseudomonadales; family Ketobacteraceae; genus 42-54-T18. The sequence continues at coordinate 22,472 of MAAL01000179.1, forward strand.
GTATTACCTATAAATTACCTCAAACGTTTGAGTTGGGTTTCGTGGTTTGTTTCTTAGTTCGCAATGCTATTCAAATACAACTTGTGGGATAAATTTTTTAGCTTTCTCCCAAGGATGGGGCCAATCTTTAATTTAAGTTGCCAGTGGCTTTATTTTCATTGGTTTGAGTTTTTATATAGGGGGGAATTATGCAGGTTTTTGCATTTCCAAAAGAAATATTACCGAGTGAAAAAAGGTGCGCGCTGCTACCCGCGAACGTTAAAGCGTACAAGCTAAGTGGTGCTCGAGTTAAAATTGAGTCTGGCTTGGGTGATGCTATTCATATTTCAGATGAAGAATACCGCAGCGCAGGTGCTGAGATAGTTTTTGGCCGTTTGGCGTTATTACAATCAGCTGATGTGATTATATCTGTGCATAAACTGCCTTTGGCTGAATTAGCGTTATTAACAAATAGCGATAAAATATTAATAAGTTTTCTTGACCCATTCAATGATGCTGATTATTTACAGGCATTAGAAAGCAACAATATCACCAGTATTTCCATGGAAATGATCCCTCGTATTAGCCGATGTCAAAAAATGGATGCCTTAAGTTCACAGGCAAGCCTTGCCGGTTATGTGATGACTGTACAGGCAGCGACTAAATTACCGTCAATTTTACCTATGATGATGACCCCATCTGGCACAATAAAACCGGCGAAAGTGTTTGTTATCGGCGCTGGTGTTGCGGGTCTTCAAGCTATCGCTACGGCAAAACGCCTAGGTGCTAGCGTTACTGCCTTTGATACCCGGTCGGTTGTTGCTGAGCAAGTGCGCTCGTTAGGCGGCAAGTTTCTCGACATTGATTTAGGGGAAACCGGCGAAACAGCACAAGGTTATGCGAATGCCTTAACGCCTGAGCAGATGGAAACACAGCGTCAGGCACAAGCTCAGTGTATTGCCGATTCCGATATCGTCATTACTACAGCGCAGCTGTTTGGTCGTAAACCGCCAATGCTTATTAACCAAGAAACCATCGCTTTGATGAAGCCGGGCAGTGTCATTGTCGATATGGCAGCAGAAAGTGGTGGCAATGTCCAAGGCAGCGTTGCCGGCGAAGAAGTTATTTGTCATGGCGTGACTGTTATCGGTCAAGGCAACTGGTCAAACGATGTGGCTATAGATGCCAGCCATATGTATGCCAATAATATCCAACACTTTATCAGTGATAGTTGGAGCCAAGAAACTAAGACCTTAACTATAAACCTTAGCGACGAAGTGCTTAATGCTTGCGTTATTACTCATCAAGGGAAAATAGTCAGTGAAATGCTGTTGTCCCTACAAAAGAAGGCGGTGGCGTAAATGGATACCATTTCTTTATTATTTATTTTAATGCTGTCAATTTTTGTTGGCTTTGAATTGATTCGAAAAATCCCTGCTACCTTGCATACACCTTTAATGTCAGGTGCCAATGCCATTTCAGGTATTACCGTGATTGGGGCATTAGCACTTGCCGGCGGAAAAGGTGGTGATTATGTCACGGCATTAGCGGTGGTCTCGGTATTTTTAGCCACCATAAATGTGGTGGGTGGTTATGTAGTGACAGACCGTATGTTGGCGCTGTTTAAGAAAAAATAAGCTATCGCGAGTGGTTTAAGTAAAGACTTTAAAAGAGAATATTATGTTAGACAGTACACTTGTTATCAACGCCACCTATGTGGTTTCAGCTATGTTGTTTATCTTGGGCCTGAAGCTTTTAGGTCATCCTAGTTCGGCGCGCAAGGGGAACTTGCTCTCCGCTATCGCTATGTTATTGGCGATAGTGGTGACCTTATTAGATAACAGCATTATCAGTTTTGAGTGGATAGTAATGGCCATTAGCGCAGGCAGTGTGGTTGGCTTGTTGTTAGCAAGGCTGGTGGTGATGACCAAAATGCCAGAGCTAGTATCATTACTTAATGGCGTTGGCGGCTTAGCCAGTCTATTACTGGCGTGGTCAACCATAGCGGAAAGTAGCGATTTTACTGTCGTTGAACGCAACGTTATTTTCTTCGCCTTACTTATTGGCGGTATCACTTTTTCAGGCAGTATCATTGCCTGGGCAAAGTTAAGTGAGCGTATTGTTGGCAGACCCATAGTGTTTGCAGGGCAAGCCTTGGTCAATATCGCCTTAGTGGTTGGCATTGCCGTAACTGGTTACTTTTTTGCCAGCCAAGTAGAGCCAAGTTTTATCTATCTTGTCATCGGATTAGCATTGCTGATGGGCATTATGGTGGTGCTGCCTATTGGCGGTGCTGACATGCCAGTAGTTATTTCTTTACTTAACAGCTATTCAGGCCTTGCTGCTTGTGCCGCAGGTATTGCTATTGGTAATAATTTATTAATTGTAGCCGGTGCGTTAGTTGGCGCCAGTGGCATCATCTTAACCAATATAATGTGTAAAGCAATGAATCGTTCTTTAGTGAATGTCTTATTTTCAGGCTTTCAAACAGTCACTAAATCTAACATTAAAATCGAAGGCGAAGTGAGTCCTTTATCAGCAGAAGATGCATTTTATGTATTAGAAGCCGCACAAAGTATCATGGTAGTACCTGGTTACGGTATGGCCGTTGCTCAGGCACAGCATGCGATGAAAGAGCTACAAGATTTATTAGAAACGAATGGCGCTGAAGTGGTGTATGCCATTCATCCGGTTGCTGGGCGTATGCCAGGGCATATGAATGTATTGTTGGCAGAAGCTGATGTTTCTTATGATTTGTTGCTGGAGATGGATGAAGTTAACCCTAGGGTTGAAAGTTTTGATGTTGCTATTGTTATTGGCGCGAATGATGTGGTAAATCCCGCTGCCCGTGATATGAAAGGCAGCCCGATTTATGGTATGCCAGTTATTAATGCTGATTTGGCCAAGAATGTCTTTGTGCTTAAGCGCGGTATGTCGTCTGGTTTTGCCGGTGTAGATAATCCGTTGTTCTTTAAAGAGAACACGCGAATGATATTTGGTGATGCTAAAGAGTCACTAAATACCATGATCCGTCAGTTTTCAGACTAACCATTTCATTTATTCATTTTCTAATTAATTATATCAAAGGTAATTCAATGACTGCTTTTTCAAGTCCCTCTTTCTCCAGTACTTCATTTTCTAAATTAATGGGCTCGCAAACATTATTGCCAATTATTCAGGCAGATAGTGTTGAACAGGGGGTAAATATAGCCAAAGCGATGGCGGCCTCCGGTTTAAAATTAGTGGAGGTGGTATTAAGAACAGCAGAAGCACTAGAGGCATTAATGGCCATCAAGCAACAAGTGCCAGAACTATTAGTAGGGGCAGGGACTGTTGTTAATGATACTCTTTTACAACAAGCTATTGATGCTGGCGCTGATTTTATTGTCACTCCAGCTGTATCAGAAAAACTATTAGCTGCTTTAGCTGTTTGCGGTACTCCGGTATTGCCAGGAGTTTCCAATACCGCAGATATTTTGATGGCGAGAGAGTTTGGATTTACCGAATTAAAACTATTTCCAGCAGAATTATCAGGCGGCGCACCATTTTTATCTGCGATTTCAACTGTATTTCAGGATATAAGCTTTTGTCCAACAGGAGGGGTGACTGCACAAAACAAGGAAGAATATTTATCATTAAATAACGTGATTGCCATTGGTGGCACTTGGGTCTGTCGTAAGGAATGGGTTGTTAATGAAGATTGGCAAGCTATTACAGATGCCTGCACTCAAGCAATAAACTAAGAAAAGGGAAGATAATGACATCGCTAAGTAAGTTACTATCGCCGGGGTTAGTCTTAGCTGATGATGTGCAAGTTTTATACAAGCATGCCAAAAGTCATCAGTATGCCATTCCCGCGGTTAATGTTGTTAATTCAAATTCTATCAACGCGGCTTTGGAAGCTGCGTCAATGGCTAACTCTCCCATCATTATTCAATTGTCTAACGGTGGTGCGTCATTCTTTTTAGGCAAGGGGCTCAAACTTAAAAGGCAGCAAGGCGCAGTTACAGGAGCTATTGTCGCGGCCAAATATGTTCACTCAATTGCACACCTATACGGTGTGCCCGTTATGCTACATACTGATCATGCCTCTAAAAAGTTATTGCCTTGGATTGATGGTCTATTGGCTGCGGGTGAGCGGCACTTTGCTGAAACAGGTAAGCCTTTGTTTAGCTCACATATGATTGACTTATCAGAAGAACCTCTTGCAGAAAATATCGAGATTTGCGCGGGTTATTTAAAGCGCATGAGTAAAATAGGTATGACCTTAGAAATTGAGTTGGGTTGTACGGGAGGTGAAGAAGACGGTGTCGATAATAGCCATTTAAATAAGAATGACCTCTATACACAGCCTGAAGATGTTGCCTATGCTTATGAAAAACTTATCAAGGTAAGTGCTAATTTTATCATTGCCGCTTCTTTTGGCAATGTGCATGGCGTATATAAACCCGGTAATGTCAGTCTGTCACCGATTATTTTAAAAAACTCACAATCTTATGTTGCTAAGAAGTTTTCCCTGCCACATCACCCATTGGGTTTTGTTTTTCATGGTGGCTCAGGCTCTGATGTCGGCGATATCAAGGAAGCTATTTCTTATGGTACCGTTAAAATGAATATTGATACCGATACCCAATGGGCAACTTGGCAGGGTGTTAATCAGTTCTATCAAGAAAATAAGGCTTATTTGCATAGCCAAATTGGTAATCTAAAAGGCGAAGATAAACCGAATAAAAAATATTATGATCCCAGAGCATGGTTACGCTGTGCTGAGCAGAGTATGACAAAACGATTAATGCAAAGCTTTGAGGAATTGAATTGCTTAAATCGTTTTCAATGATTTAAATTATTTTTTAATAAAATCGCTGAAAAAGCGTAGCTAACTTTCACTACACCCTTAAAAATTAAGCGACTGAATAAGACGTTCAACACGACCATGTGCACAGTGTTGATAGTAGCTCTGTGGTCAAGATTACTGGTTTATAGTTTATGTAAGTTAGCCTTTGTTTTGATAAGCTGGCTTACAAGTTCATAGATAAGTAATCAATAAGAAAAGCGCTAAGCAGTTTAACTGCTTAGCGCTTTTTTGTATTGATAAGGCATTGATAACGTCTTTAATTTCAATTACTTCAACCAAACTTATTTGGATGAACTTTGGTTTAGGTTAAGTGAATAACTGTACAACCGTCATCTTCGAGGTAGCTTGTCGAAGATCTATCGAGCAAAATGGATTCTTGACCAGACACTTCGAAAATGACAAATTGACTTGCTTTAGCTAGTTATATCTTTCATATTCTAATGTGAAATTATATCGGTGTAGCGGTTGACGTTACGGCTAGATAAACACCAACTCACCAAATTGCTCAGGTCTATGGTAATCAGGCTCAGGCGCATCTATCTCATGCCATACTGCGTATTGTGGCTCAGTTCGACCGCCACAGCGGTAGAAGTTAGCAAACCATTTATCTTTATTCACGCTTTCGCCAGTCATTTTCTCGATAGCCGCGAAAGGTAATGCTATTTCAACGGTCCATTCTTTATCGTCTTCACTTTCGAATTTTACCGGGCTAGTAATACTGGTTTTACACTGTATTAAACTTGCAGCTTCCAGGCTGATAAATTGACGGTTTTCACGTCCTTCACCATAAGCCAAGTGTAGCGTACCGCAACAATTTACTTCTAAATTGACATAACTACTACCCAAAACTCCTGAAGGACTGAAGAAAAACTCCACACAAGAGTCTTCGCATACTAGCTTATTATTTAGCTCAGTTTGCTTGGCATAGCTATAGTTGTCTTGCGCGATAAGTTGTATAAATAAAGTATCGTTATTGGCGCTAATTTTTACTTGTGTGTCTTGTTTAGTACCCGCTTGATACCAAGGATAGTTGTTAATTGCTATGGCATCTATTGTTTGCCAATCAGGGGGGGAACTAGTATTAATCGTAGTTGTTTTCTTAATGGTATATTGGCTCATGGATTTCTCTTTAACTTAACTAGTATTATTAAATTTGAACCTAGCTGACTAGGTTGGTGCTTAGCTATTAATTTTCGGTTTAATTACTTGGTTACTTGGGTAATGTTAAATGCTAATACGGTATTTGAAGCGGTTAATTGACCTTGGATGTTTAAATCATACAAATTCATGGCATAAATATTATCATCAATTTTACCCTGTTTATAGGCAGGTCGAGGATCTTGTGCCAGCATATGTTCTATCAAGAAGGCTAACTCACTATTGCAATGTTGGTATTGCGTTAGATCACCTCGTGCTTTCTTACTAAATACCAAGGTTAAGCTGGCATCAGGTTGCTGTTGAGCAAAACCTGATGCCGGTATCTATAATCGTATCGGAATAGGCTACATAAGGTTTGATATCGACAATGGGGGTGCCGTTAAGTAAATCCAAGCCTGAAATATGTTAAATGGTTTGTTTTTTTTCAACGGTTACTTTATTAAGTTTCATTACTGTAGTGGCTAAGTAATATTACCCACAAGTTTATAGTTTTTATCTCGCTCAGGGGGCGTTAGCGCCTTAGAGTATAAAGTCTAAAATAATTTCCTAAGGCAGAAAGGGGCACGAATGTATGGTCCGCCTCGATATTGCAAGTAATACCTTCAACCCTTAAGGACAGCTTCTCCGCTAATATAGGACCTAACGACACAAAATATGATTTTTCTAATATTGGTAATTGAAGCCGACGATTAGTCCAACAAAAGCAATCACCAAAAAAATGGCTGAAAATGGCTGAAAATGGCCCAGATTATTATTTTCTTATTAATGTGGTCTATAATATTAATAGTCTTATTTCCGAACCTTTGTTATGGCTGAGCAATTAATAGATAAATATATTATCTTCCAGAGGGCTGTTGAGCTTGCACACCACCGTTCATGGCAGTCATTTAGCATTATCGAGTTAGCCACTTCTCTTAATTGTTCTATGACCGATATCAAGGGCTACTTTCGTTCAAAAGATGATATAGCTGAGCTTTTCTTTGATAGAGCCGATGAAGCCATGTTATCCATGACGTCAGCCGACAGTTACTTTACTCTCTC
>MAAL01000056.1 GCA_002163245.1 Gammaproteobacteria bacterium 42_54_T18
TTAAACGGGCGCTTGTACATCTCGCGGGTGGTGTAATAAATATTTTGCACGTCCACAAAGATGGCAATTTTTTTCATTTAAGAGCGCTTCCCTAATAAGGCAACTTCCTGCGGCGTTAATGCTCGATATTCCCCTTCTTGTAAATTTGAATCCAGTACCACATCACCAATACTGTGCCTGTGTAATTGCACCACGCGATTGCCCAGCGCCGCGAACATGCGTTTTACCTGATGGTAACGCCCTTCACTGATGGTGAGGATTACTTCTGTGTCATTGATACGCTCAAGCGTGCCCGGTTTAGTGGGGTGCAATTCGTCCCTTAACATAATGCCGTTTTTAACCTGTTGTTCGGCATCTTCAATTAACGGTTCACTTAACCATACGCGGTAGCTTTTAGTCTGATGATGTTTTGGCGAGGTGATGGCATGGGACCATTGACCGTCATCACTGATTAATATCAATCCTGTGGTGTCTATATCCAGACGCCCCACCGTGTGCAATTTGTCGAGGTTAATTTCACGGCTCAATAACTCAAATACCACGGCATGTTCATTGTCGCTGTTGGCACAAATGTAACCCTCGGGTTTGTGCAGCATAAAGTATCTGGGGCCAATTTTATCCGTGAGGGATTGGCCGTTTAATAACACCACATCCGTTAGCTCGTTAATTTTTAAGGAGCTGGATTTAATCACTTTTTCGTTCACCCGCACTCGCCCCTGGCGAATGGCTGCGGTAGCTCGCGAGCGGGTCAGTTCGGTGCACTGGGTTAAATATTTATCGAGTCGCATTGATTACCTGAACTTTGTTTTTAGTCTTGTGTTGATCCAGCGCCCACACCACATGTTCATGTACCAGTTCAGATTCAAATTCTAATCTGCTGTTAAGTGCGCTTATTATGTTTTCATTACTGGTGGCATTGCCCAGGCCCACGGCGATATTTCGTAACCAGCGTTCGTGGCCGGCGCGGCGAATGGGGGTGCCTTCGGTCTTGGATAAAAAGGTTTGTTCGTCCCAGCTAAACAGTTCAATTAAGGTGGCGCTGTCCAGGTGATGTCTAGGGGTGAAGTCAGATTCGGTAGTGGGTTTGGAAAACTTGTTCCACGGGCAGCACAGCTGGCAGTCATCACAGCCAAAGATACGGTTCCCCATCTTTGGGCGCAAGTCTTCCGGAATGCTGCCTTTTAACTCTATGGTGAGGTAAGAAATACATTTACGGCCATCCACAATGTGGTTATCTACGATGGCGCCGGTGGGGCAAAAATCCAGGCAGGCCCGGCAACTGCCGCAGTGCATTTCTTCAAAGGGCTCGTCTATGGGCAAGGGCAGGTCGGTAAACAATTCCCCTAAAAAGAAGTAACTGCCGGCCTTGGGATTGATG
>MAAL01000042.1 GCA_002163245.1 Gammaproteobacteria bacterium 42_54_T18
AAAGCTTAAGCTCATGGCTATTCTGCAACAGCACCCCAATATCCAGATTATTTCACACAGTGAATTTTATATTCATGGCCAGTACCGTTCAGATTGGTTTGGGTTTATTGATGACCTGGAGTTTTTAATAGAAGAAAATGCAGTGCAAATACGGTCGGCTTCACAACTGGGCTACAGCGACTTTGGTGCTAACAAAAAGCACTTATTGATCATTAAAAAAGCTTTCGAAAAACCATAAGAACCTCGTGCAAGCGGGACTTGCACGAGGATTAATATGTTTAAAACATATCTTTAAACGGGTTGTCCTGAGGCAATTCAATTTTATGTTTAAAGCCCGGCATGGCCAGAGACTGGTCGTTAAGTTCTATTTTAGATTCGTCAATCATATCTTCGCCAAAGCGATAAATAACCTGTAAATCCCCCTTGCTGGCCTTGTCATCATAGTCGTTGGCTTGCTGGCGAGTGGACTCACGTTTGGCCTGATAGTCTTTCATGGCGGCCTCTCCATAACGTTTGCCTAGCATTTTTTCTGCTACTTGAGGCGACAGCACGGTCGCGGTGGCGTTGTTACCGCCAAACCCTTTGGAATTTAAAAACGCCACATCCCAGTCACCAACTGCCCTCTGATTGTCTTGCAAACAAATATCAATTCGATCTTGATTAACATCATCTGCAACTTTACCCATGGTTTTAATACCCGGCAAAATACCGTGTTTAAACACACCCAGGCTGGCCATGAGCTGGTCGGCGCTGGCGGGGGCCAGGGAATGACCAATATAGGATTTCACCGCCGTAACTGGCCAATCTTTAATGGCAAAGGCCTTGGCCACACAGTCAAAGATATTAGATTCGGTGACCCTATTTTGAGGGGTACTGGAGCCGTGGGCCTGGATAAAACTGCGTTTCTGAACCGCTTCATCGCCCAGCATGGCACGGGCGGCGGCTACCGCCTTAGCCATAGTCACATAATTGCCGGCACCGGGTGAGGAAATGGATTTTTTATGGCCATCGGCGTTCACAAAGATGTCGGTCACAGCGCCGTGAATATCGGCTCCCAGCTCCATGGCCAGGGCATCGTCCATCAACACCGCGTACTGAGTGGACTCAGCCATGGTGAAACCACAGTTATCTCCAAACGGGCGACTGGAGTGGCGGAAGTTAACCTCGTCCACACCGTCGAGCTTTTTCAACCCGGACTCGGTTGCCAAGGCACTCATGGTGCCGTAGCCGTCTATTATTTCCGGGGTAATGGGGGCTTCGCTGTTGCCCACCACCACCACGCGGCGGCGTCCACTGGTGATGTCTTCTACGCCTGCACGAAGGTTGTATAGAAAACTGGCACAGGCACCGGTAATGGCGCCGGTGGAGCCTACACTGCCCAACACGTAAGCATTTACAAAATCGGCCGCCATGCTGTTAAGCCCCAAAGGACACTGCTTGGTTGTGACGCGGCCTCCTTTTAGACGGGCCTGCAACATCCCCCCTAATCCCAATTCATCCAGCTGACTCATGGCACTACTTGAATACACGGCTATATCGTCCGGCTTCACCGAGTCCTTGATGGTCTGCCATGGAATACCAATAGAATTTATGGCGTCACTGGCTCCCAGTACCGCCATTTGTAGCCCACGGGGGTGAAAGCGTGATTTGTAATGTTGGCCCGGATCAAATCCAGACGGCAACTGGCCCGCAGATTTTACTTGGGTTTCACGGAAGGTATCGACTTTGACATTAAGCTCGCCGTTAAACACC
>MAAL01000037.1 GCA_002163245.1 Gammaproteobacteria bacterium 42_54_T18
TTGATCATGATCTTGCCATCTCTGCTTTGCATTGTCATGCCGTGAATTATCCGTCATAACCTTTTGTATTTAAAGGTTTTATTTGTTAACGCAACAGCATTGATCCACTCCCCCCCTCACCGGAAACTAACCTAGTAAAAAGGGGCTCTAACACTAACTCGCGCAACACTGGCTCCAACCAAGAGATCGCGTCTTCGAAACCTTTTTGCCCACTAACACTCGAGGCATCAAACCCGCTAATGGAACCATCACCAACAGGCATCACACCGTAAGCACCTACTTTTTCTATCAGTAGCTTACTCATCGCCTGACCTAAATCACTTTGAGGCTCAACCAACAGCACCCAACCCTCATCCATCGTTAATTTATGCACTACTTTTGCATCAACGATTGCAGCTCCTTCAATTCCAACCTTTTGGCCTTCGGCATTCAAGTAACTACGGGAATTGTTCACCGGGACTATCAGTTGAACTGCGTTGTGCTGATGACTATCGGCATCCATCGCCGCACCATAAATCAGCAGTATTCCGGGCTTAAGCCAAACTGTAGGTCGCATTGGATACCTGTTTCCTATATAACCGAATAAAGGTTATCTTATACCAACTTCGATAAATTGACCTCTAAGACCCATAAACAAACAGGATAGTTTTGTATGCAAGGCATTGAGAACATTGCAGGCATGAGCCCAGAACGATTAACCAACATTAGCAATCACCTTAACCAACAATATATACAAAAAGGTAAAATTGCGGGAACCGTTACGTTAGTTTATCGACGAGGTGAGGTCACCTACTTTGATGCTCAAGGCATGATGGATGTTGAACGAAATAAGCCAATGCAAAAAGACTCCTTGTTTCGAATCTATTCAATGACCAAACCTATAACTTCCATTGCACTAATGCAATTGTATGAGCAAGGAAAGTTTCAACTAAGTGACCCCGTACATCGCTTTATTCCTGAATGGAAAGGTTTGAGGGTATATGAAAGCGGTAGAGCACCGCTAATGGTGACAACCAGGCCCAAACGCCCTATGCAAATCCATGATCTGTTTACACACATGTCTGGATTGACCTATGGATTTACCGAGCGCACCAATGTTGATGCTATGTACCGTAAAAAAGGCATCGGGACATTTGACCTAGAGCCTCAAGGTAGCTTACAAGACATGATTAATGACTTGGCAAAATTACCTCTAGAATTTTCACCCGGTTCCCGCTGGAATTATTCCGTATCAACTGATGTATTAGGCTACCTGATAGAAAAAATTTCCGGCCAATCCCTTGATGTTTATTTACAAGACAAAATTTTCACACCGCTAGGAATGAAAGACACGGGCTTTTATATACCAAAGGATCAACAAAATCGTTTCTCCGCCTGTTATATGCGAGGCACGAAAGGAAGCCTAACCCTACAAGACGACCCACAAGAAAGTTACTACCTCAACAAACCCGAATTTTTATCCGGTGGTGGCGGCCTCATATCCTCTGCAAGTGACTACCTTCAGTTCTGTAAAATGTTATTAAACAACGGACAGTGTGACGGTCATCAAATCATTGGCAAAAAAACGTTAGAATTTATGACCACAAACCATTTGCCCAATGGTTGTGACTTAGGATCAATTGCTACAGGTTCCTTTAGTGAGTCTCTTTATGACGGCGTTGGGTTTGGCTTGGGCTTTTCTGTCGCCCTGGATCCAACAAAATCTAAAACCATTACTTCTGTTGGTGAATATGCCTGGGGAGGAGCTGCAAGCACTGCGTTTTGGATCGATCCTGAAGAAGATATGGCGGTAGTATTTATGACCCAGCTATTACCGTCTTCAACTTACAATTTTCGTGGGCAATTAAAACAATTAATTTACGGTGCTATTGTTGATTAGTTCCGTAATATTTAAATTAGAAACCTCTGGCGAAAAACCTCCGTGTGATGAGCGTGAGTGATTCACTAATCACAATCTCTAAATGTCATCCCTCCTGCAGAGACATAAGTGCAGTTGCGCCCGTTTATCGACCCGCTGACCACTGAGCCATTTTGTGAGTTATTGATATAGGTGGACTGGCTAGAATCATTACCTGAGGACACCTTGGATTCAGCGGTCTGATTAGCATTGCCTCTACTGAGTAATTGCTGAATGGCCGCATTAGCCAACTTCGGTGATACCGGGCAGGTCAGATCATCATGTAAACATTGCCCTATTTTCATACCGCACCCGCAAGTACAGCCATTGCTATCAAGATAATTAAAAAGCTGGGAACGCTGGCTATTACTCATCCTTAATACCGTCAAATCATCCGCCCACATCTGCCCACTGAACGCACTAGAAAACATCACCAGTAATAATAGAAGCGTCCTCATGTTGCCTATTCCTTATGATAAGTCGATAGATAATTATAATTCGCCATCTTCACTATATGCCTATATTTGACCTTTGGCCAACGTATCAAGGCGGTGACTTACCCGCAAAAAATGCCATAAACTTATTCGACGTACATTTTCAAATAATTTTCAATCGATATTCACTAGGTGATTGACCAGCGTATCTTTTAAACGCGATTGAAAAGTTGGAAACTTCCGAATAGCCCAATCGATAAGAAATTTCTTTTATCGTTAATCTCTCATCTTGTAAAAAACGTTGAGCTTTCAGCATACGGTTATCCATAACCACTTTTGAAAATCTCGTTCCTGCAGAATTTAATCTCCGACTTAATGTTCGTGGAGACAAACAGAGCTCTTTTGCTACGCCATCTAAATCAAGAACGCCGCCTTCATGAGCCTCTATCACAGAAGATACCATCTCAATGATCCTATCTTTTCTCAGCAATTGTTTCGCCCTTTGCTCCTCGAGCAAACGATTACAGGAAATGACCGCCGATTTTAATGCGTTGTCATTACCATTCAGCAAAGGCTGAAACGCCAACTTATTCGAGAATGATACGCAATTCTTATCACATCCAAACTGCATATCGATAGGGCCTTGCTGTAATAATTGTAAGTCTGGGTAAGAATCGATACTCACCTTTAACTCAACGGACGATTCATTAATAAAATCAAATAAACCATCTCCCAATAAGAACAGCGACATTGCACGTAATCCACCTAAGAACAACCCAATAAGAAAACCATAAATCGGTTCTCCGATAGGCTCTATTTCTATAATTTCCAAAAATACCCGCCCCTCCCCCTGAGAGTAGGTAAGCTGCATTAACGGAGTGACCAACGGAAAAAATCGACAAGAATGAGTTAATGCCTCATCGAAGGTGTTACTACACATTCCTACATATCCTAATTGCCCAAAAGCTGTAGGACGCATGCTAATACCCACTAACAAACCGAACATATAGGGAGACTGATTAAGTCGTTGCTGGGCGAACTCTATGATTTTCTCACAGTCCCCCGTTGACAGCATATCTAGAATTCCTTCTGGATAGGTTTCTCCAATCTCCGTATCCGCAAGGATATCTGACACATCAAGCCCACAGTTTGTTAAAAACTTAAGAATTGGAGCGAGGTAATCCGACGAAACACACCTCAAATCAACATTAGCACTAGAGGGGCGTACACCGGTCATTCGGTCATTTTGCATTTGCATTCCCCTAACCCTTTAAGTACCCAAAAAGTTAGTATATAGAACTCTATGGTAGTGAAAAGCCCTTTCATCATATCCCTTTGGCGAGCGCTAACAACGGGATGTCGCACTACCATAACGCCATTAATAATTTCAATTGCTAAGGTACCTGCTCCACAACACCATTTACTCATATTAGACAGGTATCTGATGACGAACAATAAAAGGCTAACAACCTTATCCATTGCCACTTTTTCCTTACTAAACTTCAGCGCATGCTCCATTTCTTTCGAACCCAACAAAAACACTGCACCTATCAATCAACATCAAACACTGGGTGTCGATTTCACTTGGGAAGGAACCTCTCGTTGCCTTGGAGAATCGCCCAAGATTACGTTAACTGGCGTTCCTGAAAGCACCCATAAATTAGAATTCTCCCTTAAGGATATTTATTTCCCTTTCTTCCCCCACGGTGGCGGATCATTTACCTATAACGACACTAACGTCATTCTTGAAGGAAAAATCACAGAAGCAGAAGGACACTACATTGGCCCCTGTGCTCCACCATTTTTTCCGGGAAAATACCAATTCTCAGTAAAAGCGCTAAACATCAATGGTGATACATTAGCAGAAGGAAATGCAACCCGCCCTTTTCCGCATCGTTAAAAAAAATCCAAAAAGGTTCACATTACCTTCAAAGGAAAACCAACTGAGAATGCAATTCTTTCAATAACCAACGCAGCAGAGTTCTCTGGAATATTTAGCAATTCCGTTTCTACTGCATGGACATTTATTGAGGTAATCCCCTGATCGGCCCACATTACTGGCAGCATGAAATAATTGGTGTCCGTTTTATCGGGGGAAGATCATCTTCGCTAGTAACCCCTGTATTCCTTAATAGCCTCAACTCTATCTGCTATACAAGCCTCAGGGGGCAATTAGGTAAAGATTATTCTTGTGATAGCTTTTAGCGAACTACTTTTATATTTTCTAATACTCCCAACATTGGAAATACTAGAAAATATAACGCTCACGCCAAAAAACTGAAATCAATTAAACGTTTGATATCGTTTAATTGATTTCAGTTTCGTGTGACCTGCTCACTAAATTGATACGAATTACATTTATTAACAACCAAGTCTTGCAACAAGGCCAATACAATAGCTAACGCTTGCTCGACAGGGGAATTGTGCATTTCTAACTGCTGTAAAATTTCATCATCAGCATCGTGGTATACTAATGCCGGGCGCCTCACAGGCTGCTCACTGCGAATCAACGATTGTTTCATTCTATACAATTCATTAAAAGAGTCAGCTTTATCACTAGGTTGCCCCAATATGATACTAATACGCTCACGCAATAAATTGTGATTCACATCGTTTTCCATTTTCCCAAACAGCTCCAACATATGACTTACAAGCAATACATTACTTGCAGAATATGCTGTACTCTGATGGGCTAACTCCAACAAACAAAACATAACTTTGTTAACCATAGATAGAGCAGTGTCAGTTTCACTGGTCTGCTGACCATCAAGCCACGACCAAACATCAGAGAATTTTAACGGCTTTAGAATAGGCCACTCCGCATCAAAAGCACTCAACCAACCATTAGTAAATATATTCGAATCGATTTGGGGTGGTTCAAAAGAAGCTGCGCCCTTCCCCTCATAAGATGCATTAAGGATCTGACAAGACCCCGGAAGCGCAACGTTCATTGCCAACACTAACTGTTGAAAGAACACGGTAACGCTATGGTACAAGCTGTAAGCTTCGAGCCCGCCATTCTCTGTTTCTAACGTAACAATCAACTTACCTTGTGCAGCCCCATCTTCACTTTTACAAGCCTGTAAATAATTTGCGAACCCACCCGATACTTCTTGTGCATTTTTTAATGTCTTGATCAAATCTGATGCATCAAGTGATACATTATATTCTACAAGTTTTGCTTGATATGGATCCTCTACCTTAAACGGTACACTTTTGATATATTTATCCGCACCTTCCCACGCGCTAATAATCCAACTAGATTCATTATCACCAGCATTAGGGATAACATCTCCAATATTCAGTGTTACTATTTGCGAATTTTCCATTCACTTTCTCCTGCTTAATTTAGTATCGTCTTACTAATTTTTCGATCTTGCTTTCGCATTAGGTCCTCTATTGCCTGCCGACCTAATAGTTTTTCCTTTGCTCCGCTGTGCTGAATCACCGATTCAGCATTAGTCATGGCCATATGAATAGCCTGTTCTGGTGATAATCCAATGTATTGCGCCGCCGCAAACGTAGATGCAAAAGCATCGCCTGCCCCTGTGGTTTCTGCAACATCAATAACGTCCATCGGTTCACCTGTATAACAATAATGTCGATCATAAACCGTTACACCACGAGCGCCATCGGTAATCACAAAAACCGAAGGTGGTAACTTTGCCATTTCCTGCATTAGCGCCCTTGTTTCAGGTTCCTCTTCGTAACGTAAGCCTAAGAATAGAGATGCCTCTTCTTTATTCATTATGAGTACATCAACTTGATCTATCAACGCTGATAGAGCTTCATAGCCCATTTCAGCCTGATAGTTGCTCGGATTAAATGCCACTTGGCACTGTTGAGTTTGCAACAGTTCTACTACCGTATCAAAGCTTTGTTCCAACATGCTGGATAGATAAATCCACTGGGTTTCAAAAGATATAATATCTTGTGGCGTCAAACTATTGTTAGCCCCTTTAAATGCCAAAATCGTTCGATCATCGGCAATGCTATCCAAAATCATCGATACCCCTGTTTGCCCTTCACGACCACCAATAAAATCAATACCTTCATCTGATAACGCCTGCATCACAAATTCGGCATTTGCATCTTCTCCTAATTTGCCTAAAAACGCCGTTTTAAAGCCAAGCCTCGCCAGCGCCACAGCACTGTTAGTGCCTCCGCCACCGGTAGTAATTTTAAGCCCACTGATCAAAAGTTTGCTACCCAACGGAAATGCAATAAGCTCTTCCGTTGTGGTTCGAGTTTGAATTTTAATAAGCTCAGAATCAGTATTCGCAAATTGATCAACCGTTGCGCTACCGATACAGATAAACTCATACTTGATCAATGCCTCGTTCATACTTACATCATCCCCTGCGTCTATCTGCAGTATATCGCCCTCTATACAACAAGAAGAGATATGAATCACGTCGCCAATATATCAAGTATAGATTGCTCCTGCTCAGGTGGAGCAATTATCACAAAACGCCCTACTTTCGAGGCATATAGGAAGGAGCAATACCTACTAGCCCATCAATTGCCCGTACATCATTAGACACTGGAATAGTATCACTGTTCAATGTAAACGAAAGGCCTCGACGTTGATTCCGGTTTCAGCAAACAACCTGATACACACTGGCTACACCCACTAATACTTCCCGCTGAGATAGGGTGCACACTCACTGTTTTATGGCTGTATGTCCGACGTTACTGCTTCTAATTGCGCTGGGGTAGGATTATCTATCTCTACGCCAACACCAAATTCGTGCCCTAACGTTGAAACAAAAGACTCCAACTGTCCCCTATTAACCCATATTGAACAAATACTTAGAGCAAACACCAACAACATAACAATATGACCACGAGAATCATGGCCCTGCTCCCCTTGACCCTTAGGTTCAGCGACAACTAGCACTGAAAGCCCCTGTTGTTGACAAGCATTGGCAAGCTCTTGCTCTTGTTCCTCAAAAAAACCTTCCATCAAGCGATAGTTACGCCGATTCGCTTTCCAGGCTACATCCAACACATCACCTACCAATGGAACAATACCGATAAGCAGCTCGACTCCTATATTTACTAACATTTTTACCACAGTGGTAAGCGGCATTTTGAAACGCAATGCTTTATAAACAAAGTAGCTAGATATGATTGCACCCGCACCATCACCAATCACAGGAATCAAACCAATAATTGCATCCCAACCCACACGTACACCTATCACCGGTAGGGTAAACGCCTCATCCAGTAATATACTTAATCGAGCCAACTGCTGTTTTTGCTGAGTAATGCTAGCTAACTGTTGCTGAGCTTCGCTTGTGTCACCTTTACTACCCATTCACTCATTTCCATCAAGAACAAAACGCAACCCAATACCATCTGATTCCAAGCGCACAATTTCCATCTCCAAAACCGGCGCATCATCCATCATCCCCTGAACTTGACCCTCTATAATGGTGCCAAGTGGTGGTAACTCCAAATCATTAGTTATTAAGAAAATACCTCCATCAGAAATATCTCGACTATTAACTTCAATTTCACCAATTTCTGCATGGGTGACCTTGATTCGACACTTCAGCATGGTTCTTTGAAACTTGCGCTGCTCTCTCATTCCATCACCCCTTTTTAGCCATCTTCTTTTCCAATACATCCTTGCGATATGCTCCGGGAGACACCCCTTCCCAACGTTTAAATGCATGGTAAAAATTAGATGCATCGGAAAAACCTAAATGTTCGGCAATGGATTCAATATCAATATTGGGATTTACCAACTGCCTTAATGCACGTTCATGGCGACAATGATCTCGTAGACCAGCAAAAGAAAACTGCTCCAACTTTAACTTTCGCTGCAATGTTCTGGGAGTCATATTAAAATGCTCAGCTACATCTTCAAGCTGCGCGGGGCTTTCCCCTAATGACTTCGATAGATATTCAACAACCTTTGCGCCCAACGATTGGTGCCCTTCCAAGCTTTGCAATCGCTTTTGAGCAAGGTCTTGTACCTGCCTATGGTATTCAGGATAGGAAGTAAGTAATGGTTCTAGCAATAACGCCTTTTCGAACTGAAACTCATTTCGATAATACCCAAATTCAACTGGGACCTGAAAAACTCGCTCGTATTCATCAGAATATTTCGTTTTAGGATGTGAAAAACGGATACGCTTCGCCTCCAACTTCCCCCCTGTTAACGCGTTAGCCAACGTAAACATTGTTGATGCAATCATATCCTGTTGCGCAACAAGATTCTCTCGAATGGCAAGTTCATCAATAGTGAAAATAAAGACGGCATTATCTCCCTCTACCTCTAATGAAAAATCAGTAAATGGAGCAATAAGATTTTTAAAGGTAAACAGTTCGTCCAATGCTTCTTGCAAATCTTTACTGGTAGCAATTAGCTGACCAACCAAATCCAAGCTATGATATTGAATAGATTCACCAAGATACAAACCAAACGCAGGGTCATCCATTATTTCATAGGCGGCGTTAAATAAGTCAACCATCTGCTGAAACGTTAAGTACGTTCCAGACTGCCCAATAATGGAAGGGTCAATATCCGCTTTTTTGAATATCTTCTCTACATTTATCTGTCTTTTAATCGCTAGATCTAACAAACTAGGAATTAATGTTGCTGGCACTACCCGCTGATCTTTAGACAGACTCATATATTATGTATACCTTCTATAAAACAGAAACATCGTGTATGACTCTACCATAATTATCAGGATCACTTGTCATATGCAAGCATCTAAAAAACCTTACTGCCTAGCACATCCGTAACAGCATCGAATAGGCGCTGATAAGATAATGGTTTAGACACATGCATCAACATACCCACCTCTTGGCTTCGCTGAATATAAACCTCGGTCACATGAGCACTTAAAGCAACAACGGGGGTTTTGGGCTGAGCCGTATCATCCTGCCATTTATGCAACGCTACTGTTGCCGAAAAACCGTCCAATATAGGCATTTCACAATCCATTAACACCAAATCATACTGCATACCATCTTTTTGAAACTTATCGAGGGCCTCCTGGCCATTATTGACAACGTCTGCTTTCATCCCCATTCGTTCTAAGTAGCCAGTAATGACTTTACAGTTAATTTCATTATCTTCTGCAATTAGAATACGTGACTTCAATAGACTTTCAGGCAACCGGCTCTCAAAACCCAGCTCTGCTTCTGCCATAGGCTCCAGTTTGGGTTTGAGCTGACGCTCAAATGCATACGACTCAAGAATTCGTGAACTGTGTGTATTATTATCCTGGATTGGAGTGTTCAATATTGCTCGAATTTTTTCCTCATACTCTAACAACTCAATTACCTGCTCAGTATCGCTAAGCATACAATCTTCTAGTACTTCAAAAGGTACGGTAAACCAAAAAACACTACCTTTTCCAGGCTCACTATGTACACCAATATCACCGTTCATCAAGCCCACTATTTGGCGACAAATCATTAGGCCTAACCCCGTACCCTCATCATTAATCAAACGAGCATTTTCAATTTGGCTAAACGGTAAAAACAACCGTGCTTTATCTTGATCACCAATACCGATTCCAGTGTCTTTAACCTCAATTTTTAGTACCAAATGTTCATCCAGTATTTGATCCGTCATGCTGATGCTGAGCGTAACACGGCCAACCGTTGTAAATTTCAGCGCATTGGACAACAGATTGATGATGATTTGACGAATTCTTTCTGGGTCCCCCATTACCGTTAACGGTGTTCCAGCTTCAACAACGATAATTAAAGGCAGCTGTTTCTTTCTCGCTGCCATTTCAAATACCGTTAAACAATCAAGCAATAGAGCATTTACATCAATAGGTACTTTTTTAAGCGTCGCCTTTCCTGCTTCGATTTTCGAAACATCCAATACACCATTCACAACATTCATCATGCTTTTTCCAGAATCCTGGATCGCTTTTAGGTAGCGTTTTTGCGCAGAAGATAGAGGGGTTGTTTCCAGTAACTCAGTCAACCCTAAAATCCCACTCATTGGTGTTCGAATTTCATGACTCATTTTGGCTAGAAACTGTGATTTTTCACTGTTTTCATCTTGTGCCGTAACCATTCCCCTGCGGAAATCACGTTCTCGTCGCTTCATCAACTTCAGTCCAATACCTAACACAAAACTAAAAACGACAACTTCAATCGCCCACCCAACTTTTATACCCGTAGTAGTGAACCCAGCATCAGATACCACACCTGTTGCCGCCAGCTGTGCAAACCCCATGGCAACACTCACTCCCCCCCAGCCCGCAATAAAAAACAATGCCTGATGGTCTTTGCGAAATACACAAAAAAACCCAACACCCAGCAAAAGAAATGTATAGCCAGAGACCATATTAACCATCGCTTTTGTTGTTTGAAGTTCGGACGCCCATGGATATAACACCAATAAGAATAACAATGATGCAATGGCACCTAACATACCCTGGTACAACCGATAATAACGCTTCTTGATGGACAGCAATTCAATAGCAAACAATAAAGCCCCTATCATCCAACATGCAATAAAGAAAACGGCTGCAAAATTTTCAACATCCAGAAATGACCACAACGAAGATAGCGAGCCATCTGCCAACGAGCTATACCCCAAACCACCAATAAAATGCACAATATAATATAGATGTATAGGATCTCTCATAACGATGTATAAAATACCGATTCCAACCAAAATGCTAAAGGCAATCCCATAAAACAACCCTGACATCCACTGATCTACACTCTCACCTTCAAGAAAACTATCCACATCAGAAACTTCTAAGTTCATGGTCAAATTGCTTGTAGTAACCACCCTAAAATAACACTCAGCGCCACTTTCGCCCGATAATGTTAACGGTACGGCATAGTGGCGCACTTTCAGTCGACGACGATCAAAATCCGTCTGCTCTCCTAATGGGTAGTAATAAGTTCTACCCTGATTCATCTGACAATACACATCAACACTATCTAGTAGTGGTTTAGGCACACTAAGAATCAGATCTCGTGATGTATCTTGAGTATTGTATATCGCAATACGAAACCAATACGCACTGGAAGTGAAGCCATAACTAGCAAACACTCCCTGCAGGGTTGAAAATAACCCCTGTTCATAAGCGCCCTGTGCCTCCATAAATTTTGCATTCGCAGAAACATCTTCCCATACCCATAAATTGGAAGTTAACATAACGCCGTTAGCTACCCGAGGGAGGTCGTAGGAATATTGCCCTCCCCTAAAAGAGCTATCACCTGCCACTGCCCCAGAGCCCCATGCAATTGAACAAAAACCGCATACACTTAAGCAAAGCAGCACAATATACCACTTCATTTTCACATAAGTGCTTTCACTTCTCACATTAGGGCCTACACACTGTTGAACTCCTGGGTGCCCGAGTATATCGGTTTCTCTAGGCGTTCACCAATATAGCGGCTAGAATACGCAACTCACTGAATTCAGCTCCCTTTAATTCTCATTACCACCTTATTAGTAAGCAGACCCTCTATGAGCGAAGATAGATTTCAAGATTTAGAAATGAAAGTGGCTTTTCTAGACGACATAGTAAACAAACTAGATGAAACTGTAACCTTTCAACAGTTACAAATTGAGGAGCTCAAACGCCAAGTTCAACACAGTCATAAACAGCTAGTGAACGTGAAAGATTCATTGAAAGGTCAAACAACCGACGAGCCGCCTCCTCATTATTAAGTATCCTCACCCCAAATAGAGCCCCAAGGTTTTGGTTTATCAATATAATAACCCTGGGCATAATCCACCCCTAATTGACTTAACATTTTTAACGTTCGGTCATCTTCTACAAACTCTGCGACCGTTCGTAAGCCAAAAACCTTAGAAACCTCCACTACCGCCCTAACCAATGCTTGATCTTCAGGCTCGTTCGGTAAATGTTTAATAAAAGATCCATCGATTTTCACATAATCTAATGGCAACTGTTTAAGGTGATACAAGGATGAGAAACCAACCCCAAAGTCATCCAGTGCGAACTTAAAACCCAACTGTTTTAACTCTCGCATTTTCATCGCTGTATCGGAAACATCCTCAACTGCAGCCGTTTCCGTTATTTCAAAAATAATTTCTTCTGGTTTTACATCATACGTCTCTAAGAAATGTACAATGGATTGATTTAAGGTTACATTTCTAAACGACACACCTGAAAGGTTAATCGCTATCGTTGCATTCACGTTGCGTCGCTCTAATTTTTGCTTGTAAATAAAAGATTTTTCAACAATTTGAAGATCGACTTCTTGAATAAGTCCGCTTTTTTCTGCAAATAAAACAAATTTGTACGTTGGCAGTAAATCCCCGTCCTCATCATAAACTCGTAGTAATGCCTCGTAATGAGACGTACTACCTAACATAACGCTTTGAATAGGTTGAAACACCAGTTGCAACAAATCATCTGCTAACGCTTCTTTTATCTTCTCATTCCAATATACACGCTCATGAATCCTTGCCTTATCCTGCTCCCCTGGCTCGAATAAATGCCAGCCATTTCTACCCGCATCTTTTGCTTGGTACATGGCGATATCAGCATTCGCCAACAATTCATCCACATACTCGCCATGCTCTGGAAATAAAGCCACCCCTATACTCGAAGACACTCGATGCACTCGCCCTCTCCCTTGCACCTCAATCCCGGTTAGTGCATCGCACATTCTTCCCGCCACAGCACCCGCTGTAGGACCATCGACTTCCCGTAAAATCATTGCAAACTCATCCCCGCCTAAACGAAAAATCAAATCTGTTTCTCGCGCCTCTCGATGTAATAAGTCTGCAACACTACTTAATAGAGTATCCCCAGTCTGATGCCCGCTGGTATCATTAACATCTTTAAATTGATCAAGGTCAAAAAACAACACAGCTCCGGCACCACCATAACGCTTCGATTGTGCAATACATTTCTCCAGCTCTTCAGAAAATCTTCGGCGATTATACAACCCCGTCAACGTGTCATGAGAGGCCAACCAACCCAATCGCTCCTCTGCCTCTTTTCGCTCACTAATATCTAACGCAATGGACAGTACTAGTTGTCCATTGCGTGTATCCGGCAATAAAGTATGATGCCACGACATATACAATGTCGATCCATCTCTTTTACTCATCAATGATTCATGATGCAGCTCTGATCTTCGATGATTAAGTAATTCATTTAACTGAAATTGTAAATCTGGCAAATGATCACTTTTGGGGATCAGCTGAAAAAATGAATGACCTACTAACTCTCGCTCCAGCGCACCTGTTAACCTCATACAATGAGGATTTACCATAGTCACTATCGATTTGTCATTTTGTGTCAATATTAATGCATGGGCCGTATCTAGAATGCCATTTGCAAATTGTTTCTCTTCTTGCAAGTCTGACGTTTTAATTTCCAACTGCTTCGCTCTTTCTTTTAGATCATCCTGTAATGCTTCCAATTTATGGGACAAGCTAATGGCCGTAATATTTAACACATCACTTTCATCTCTTAAGGTTGACTCTCTGAATAAGAGTTTCATTTCTTTACGTGCTAATGAAAATTGCCCCGTCGCAAGTAAAGGCAACGTAGACGTAATCTGGCGTAACCTATTTAATGGCCCCCATAACGTTGCCAATAATATGAGTTCTGAAAAAACCAATCCTAAACTCAAAAACATCAACCCATTTTGCCGAATAGATGCCAATGTTTCTTGCTGAGACGTTACATCCTCAACAATAATCAACTCTCCTTGCCGAGGAAACACAGCGCCTTTTAAAGGCTTAAGCAACAAGTGATATGAACGTTTCTTATATCGATAAATAATGCCTTGAATCAGTAATTCCCTTGAAAACAATGTCGCAGCTTTTCGAATCAAGGGGGAGTACATCTCAGAGTGGGTTACTGCCACTAATTGACTATGCCATTGTGACAAATAACTTTCATCGATATCGACATGATCATCTCGCCTTACCGCCACCCCCACATTCGCTCGACTGATATTTTCAAAGCGCGCCAACACATCACTGAGTGATGCACCCAGAATCAACGTCCCATCCTCCATGCCTTCCCCCATCAACAAGGGGGCAGCTAAATACAAATTACAGATATCGAAGCAGGTGACAGTCCACAAAGGTTTCCAGGTTTCACGAAATTTCTGAATGAAATCAGGAGGGATATTGGGCTCCCCCATCCACAATAAAGGTTCATCGGTAGCAGTAAGCACAACAGCCGCGTTTAGCCCCAAGTCCAACTCCATTTGAAACCGATACAGGTTAAACGCGTTCCGAAGGGCATCAACATCCTTAGACAACAATGCTTGCCTCATACCTTCTATGTACGGAAAAACACTACTCATCAGCTCCAAGTCATTAGCCGTTTTATCAACAATGGCGTCAATTTGCTCGACATAGCGGTGATTAGCATCAATACGCTGATCACGAAAAAGCTTATCTAAGAAAAAGTTAGAACTAATAACAAAAACAATAAAAATAACGGATAATAGAAGACTAGTGAAACAAAATGCCTTCCACTTAATGCTAATAAACCGCTTAGAGTTAAGGAGGACTTCAGCCACTGTAACTACCCATTCATTCTACCCATCATTTTCATACTATTCCTCTAACACCGAAATCATATGTACATTAGGGGTTTCAACAACCCGCTGGACATAACCGATAGCCCCTGGAATTTTCTTCACAAGATCCAATAGCATTTGTTCACTTTGCACAACCTGAGGCCCTCGAGCTCTACCGGTGTACTCCATACGGTCCCAACCTTTTTTCAGTTGATGAGGGTAAACCTTTAATAAGTCTCGGCAGAATTGGCGATGAATATCACCATCAATATCCAACACAAATGTCGTTACTTCCGCTCCATCAGGCCATGACAGCTGCCGTAAACTATAAATAGCTCGCAATGAATCAATACTAATTTGCTCTATTTTCACACTATCATTTACCACCAACACGATAGGGGCACCCCCAGCACGCACTGGCGCCGATATCATCGTAAACATCACAAGTACTATCCACAAACGCGCTGACACACTAATTCTTCCTAATTCAAACAGGACAACATCAGTATAGATGAGGATTATTGTTAAGGTACGCTAAAGGTATGAATTAACACACATAACATTCATAACTTACAGAAGTGAAACAGGACCAGTAGAACTACCAGGCCAATGATTTTTTTACAAACGGTATGGTAATAAGTCGTTGCTCACTAAGGGAAAGCGCATCTAACTTATCTAGGACCGCCTGCAAAGACAAAATATCTCGAGGTGAGCGCTGAATAATATATTCGGCGACTTCAGGTGTAAGCTGAAATCCGCGTTTATGCGCATCAGATATCATAAATTCCATTTTTGCATCATCAGCCAAGCTTGCAATTTGATAGGCCTCCCCAGAGCATAACCGAGACTGAAGGTCTGGCAACTCGACATCCAATGACCTTGGTGCAGAGCTTGCGCTAACGACAAGAGAGCTATTACCGTCAAATAATTTATTGTAGAAATGAAAGAAACCCTCTTCCCACGACTCGACGCTCAACAGCTGATCAATATCATCCACACAAACGAGGTCAAAATGCTCCATGCCATCAAGCACTTCTGGGCCGAACTCTAACAATTGCTCTGCCTCTAAGTAGATACATCGCCACTGGGCTAATGTAGCTAATTGGCACTCTGCCTGTAACAAATGACTCTTTCCAGAGCCACTTTCTCCCCAAACGAAGTAAAAGCTACGTTTATTACTTTCGGGTAAAGATTTCAATGCCATTACTAATTGAGAATTATCACCCACAACAAAACCGTCAAAGTCTCGCTTTGGCTGACGCCCAAGACTCAATGTTAATTGCTGACCTTCTGTTGTGAATGTTTTTTCAATCATAAATAATCAATGTTATTCAACACTATCGCGATTTGGCGCTTGCAGCTTTAAGTTCGGTAATACCCAAAAACATATATTGAACACCACTAAGAACACATAATATCGCGACGATTAGGTTACCCGCATCCAACAAGGCCATAGGTATCTCGAATAGTGCCAAGCTTGCTAACACCACCAAACCTTGCACAATCATCAAAAATGTACACACTTTACCCAGCAATGTCGGTCGTCCCTCAAAATGTCCAACAAAAAACCAATACAACAGGGCTCCAGTGAAGATGAAAACATCTCTTCCTACCACTAGATAGGTCAACTCAATAGGGATATGCCCTAAAATGCCTAACACAACATAAGACGCAACCAACAACAATTTGTCCGCAATTGGGTCCGCCACAGATCCAAACCAGCTGTACCAGCCAAATTGTCTCGCTAAAAAACCATCTAATCCATCCGTTATTCCTGCGACAAATAACAGTAACAGCGCCCCCAAATACTGGCCGTTGTACAATACTATGACAAAAGGCACAACGAGAATCATGCGTAATATAGTAAGGAGGTTGGGTAAATGTCTCAGCACTGAACAGCCCCGACTACCCTTTCCAACGATACAGTAATACCGTTCTCTGCGGCTTATTAGGTGACGGCTGACTTTCCAGCACTGTCGATTCACTATCGGCAATCCTGTTATCAATCAGCTCGCCATCAATGATCAATACCTCTGGATCAGCAGCGCCCAAAGGCAAGGTATCTGTTATTCTCAAAGTATCAGTGGTCAGTATGCTTGCTACCGGATTTATCGCGCCTAACAACGCCAAATGTCCATCTAGCTTCAACGACTGTTGCAATTGTTCCTTATCACTTTCTAAATAAACTTGAAACGTTAATACATCACCATTTAGTTCTTGCATCTGAACTCGCCGAATTGCTACAAGCCCACCTAGGTACTTAGACACATTGGCGTAAGATGTTAATTGCTGAATGCCGCTTATTTGTAATGTAACAACGTCGGTTTCACCTGCGGAAGCTAAAATAGCGAATTTAGCAGCCATTTGATCTGCAGCCCAGTCAACCGCCTGTGCTATAGCATCAGCCGCTGTATCACCTTCACTGTCAAACCACTCGCTTTGTCCATCTACACTCAACGTCCAACTGCCTACCCAAAGGCCATCATTATTTTGGTACACCTTAGCCATCAACACACCAGTGACCGGATAGCGACTCGATGCTTCGATAAGTCGGTCAGTAAACATACCCCAAATATCACCTATAGATACAACAGCCTGATCTTGTAAGTCGTATATTGGCATACTTAATGGCAAGCCACGCCTGTGGCTTTCTTTTAATAACAGACCGCTTAACTCAATAGATGAAGACGGGCTAACCAATTGACGCTGCCCTTCAAGTTCAGCACCCAGCCATAACAATATCTCCGGTCGATTGCTCGCCCATATAGGCAGCCCCGCTCGTCTTAGCAATTGATTAATCGCTTTAGGGTCAAATTGAAGTCTAAGAAGCAGCTCGGGCACCGCCACATCCGGCTCATCAAACATTGAGCCCTTCTCAGAATCAGGGGCCAAGTCGAGCAAAGGTTTTACCATTCCAAGATTCGCCACCGGGTCTTTTGGCAACATTTTTTCATACCCAAACTGCAACAAATACCTATCTGGCTTCGAAAGAGCGGTAACCACCTCAGGGGACTCTATTGCATGAGAATTACCACTTACACGAACAATAACCTCCGCCAACGCATCTTGAGTCGCACCTCGAAACGTTTGGGAATCTCGATCAACAACTTCTACCTGGGCATCATAAAGTCCGCCGATTTCAACTGCATGGGCATTTGTTACACTCATCACCCCAATTAGCAGAAAAGAGATGTAAAAAAACCAATCTATTCGATTATTTCTTCTCATTAACAACACCTTAGCAGGCACCCTTATGTATGACTCTTTTTGTTAACTTCAAATCAAGCCGCTAAGTTTACACTCTCACGTAAGCACATTAAACCTAACAGGTAACGAATAAACGGTTAAAAATGGAAAATAAGGCGTTAGATATTGGGTACATCTCATACTCCTGGTAGAATTACACTCCTTATTACGGTCGGTGCTCCATATTTGGCTCACCATCCCTTTCTCACAACTGAACGCAAGACCTAATCACTATGGCTGACAAGCAAGATTCTACGCAAAAAACGTCCCTAAGTTACAAAGATGCAGGGGTTGATATCAACGCCGGCAATGAATTAGTTGACCGAATCAAAAGCGTAGCAAAACGAACACGCCGACCCGAGGTTATGGCTGGCCTAGGTGGCTTTGGTGCTCTTTGTGAGATCCCTGAAGGTTACACTCGCCCTGTATTAGTATCTGGAACCGATGGTGTTGGCACCAAGCTACGCCTTGCGATGGATTTAAACAACCATTCCACCATCGGTATCGATTTGGTCGCAATGTGCACAAACGACCTCATTGTTACCGGTGCTGAGCCATTATTTTTCTTAGATTACTACGCTACAGGTCATCTTAATGTCGATGTTGCCGCTAGTGTTGTTGAAGGTATTGGTACAGGTTGTGAATATTCTGGCTGCTCATTAGTCGGTGGTGAGACTGCTGAAATGCCTGGCATGTATGAAGGAGAAGATTACGACCTTGCAGGTTTTTGTGTTGGTGTCGTTGAAAAAGAAGAAATTATCACAGGCAACGACGTTAGCGCAGGCAATGTGCTAATTGGCATGGCCTCATCGGGTCCTCACTCCAACGGGTACTCCTTAATTCGTAAGATCATTGAAGTTAGCAACGCAGACCTTAGCATTGAACTTGACGGGCGTACCATCAGCGATGCGCTCATAGAGCCAACACGAATTTATGTGAAACCACTTTTGTCCCTGTTTAAGCAGCTTCCAGTAAAGGCGCTTGCTCATATAACCGGTGGCGGCTTGTTGGAAAACCTACCTCGAGTTCTACCAAACCATACCCAAGCAGTTATTGACACTAAGAGCTGGGAATGGCCTGCAGTCTTTAGCTGGCTGCAAGAAAATGGCAATGTAGAAACAGAAGAAATGTACAGAACGTTTAATTGCGGTGTTGGCATGGTTTTATGTGTTTCTGCCGACAATGCAGAAAAAACATTGAAGCACTTAAACGATGCGGGAGAATCTGCATGGGTCATTGGTTCAATTGAACCTAGCTCCGATGTAGAACCTAAAGTTCTCTTTTCTGAATAAGTTGGAACACAGCACATATGCAAACTGCTCCATCAAGCCCCGCTTCCATCGTTGTTCTGATATCAGGCAGCGGGTCTAACTTACAAGCTATTATTGATGGTGTCGAAGCCGGCACCATTCCTGGTCAAGTAACCGCCGTTATCAGTAACAAATCCGGCGTCAAAGGTCTAGAGCGAGCCGCAAAACATGGAATTGCCAATTACGTGCTAGACCATACTGAACATGCGGACAGAGAAAGTTACGACCAAGCGCTTAAAACCCTTATCGACCAACACAACCCTAATCTTATTATCCTTGCAGGATTTATGAGAATACTCACCGAGGCATTTGTTCAGCATTACGAAGGCAGAATGTTGAACATTCACCCATCTTTGTTGCCCAAGTTTAAGGGGTTACACACCCACCGGCGTGCGATAGAAGCCCAAGAACTGGAACACGGCTGTAGCGTTCACTTTGTCACACCTGAGCTGGACGGTGGCCCAATCATCGGTCAACGTAAGGTAACCGTTAAGTTAACTGACACCGAAGACAGCCTTGCAAGCAAAGTCCAAAAAGAAGAACACTTTCTTTACCCACTTTGTACTAAGCTGTTTACCGAAGGCCGCTTACAACTAACCGACACCGGCCCCACCCTTGACGGCATAGCAATTATCGAGGGGGGATTAGATCTAACTAACACGGATGACCTCTAGATTGAAAATTTCCCGTTGTTTGCTACCCATTATTGCCGCTGCTGCCTTTTCCTACAATGCAGCAGCGCAATCAACAACGCTAACATATTCCAGCACTATACCGACGACTAAAGTACCTGTAACCACAGAAACAACGTCTGTAGAAAATCCAGCACTATTACTCCCCATCCCTTTTAATGCTCAATACGATGTCTCTCTTAATGGGAATAAACAGTTAAAAGGCTCTCGCACGCTATCCGAATTTCAAAATAGTAAAGGTGAAACAACATACACGCTAGAATACAAAGCTGAGCACCTATTATTTAAAATAAAAGAGCAATCAACCTTTCAGTGGGTTGACAACAAACTCATCCCGCAACTGTACAAATCAGAACGCTCCCACCTATTTGGCTCTCGCAAAAAAAGCGTGCAATTTGACTGGTCATCTAATACCGCCAACTTCACCTACAAAAAGAAAAATGGTCGCTTCGCCCTAGAACCAGAAGTAACAGACCCGCTATCAACACTACTAGTGATCGCAACAAAAATTGAGCAAGGACTGACTCATATTACCGTTCGTGAAACTGATGACAACGATATCGAAACCCGAGAGTATTCCGTTGATGGTACCGAAATGCTATCAACACCCATTGGGCACCTAAAGACTATCAAGATCTCCCTTCATCGCACAGATTCAGCTCAAATTTGGCTAGCTGTCGACTTGAATTATCTTGTCGTGAAAGTTCGAAAAGAAAGTAAAAACGGGGATACTTACGAACTTAACATTCGGGAATATGATGGAGCTAAAATCCTGAGAGAACTGCCGAACTTTGAAGATAAGAAAAGTAGCGGCAACAAATAAAAGAAAAGAGTGTCAACTCCACTCTTTTCTTTTATGAAAATCAATTACTTACGCTTTCGGTAAAGTGACACCTTTCTGCCCCTGATACTTACCACCACGATCCCGATAAGATGTTTCGCAAGGTTCATCTGACTCAAAAAACAGCATTTGCGCAACACCTTCGTTTGCATATATTTTGGCAGGCAACGTGGTTGTATTGGAAAACTCCAACGTTACATGGCCTTCCCACTCAGGCTCTAGAGGAGTTACATTGACAATGATTCCACATCTAGCGTAGGTCGACTTACCCAAACAAACCGTTAATACATTTCGAGGTATCCGAAAATACTCAATTGTTCTCGCCAAAGCGAATGAGTTAGGAGGTATAACACAAACATCCGCCTCAACATCAACAAAACTACCTTCGTCAAAGTTTTTCGGGTCAACTGTCGCTGAGTTGATGTTCGTAAACACCTTAAATTCTCTAGAACAACGCACATCATAGCCATAGCTTGATGTGCCGTAAGAGATCAGCCTGTTATCATTCGCGTCCACACGGACTTGACCAGGCTCATAGGGTTCTATCATGCCCTGCTCTTCTGACATGCGGCGAATCCAACGATCAGACTTAATACTCATAATGTGTTTACTCAATCAAAAATCGGGAAAGCCCGCAATAATACACGGTTAGAGAGGGAAGGCAATCACAACATCGACCCTGCGTACGGATTCAGGTTTAACGAACTCCGAGCGGGTTATCGTCTCAAAACGTACCAGTAACCCGCGTAAAGGGTAGCTAACTCTGTTTTTCTTACTCCCCTAAGCTCATGTCACCGCTTATACTAATCATCTTCCACCGAAATCACTGGAGCAGACGCCACTTTTTCCGCAGCATCAGCGGCCAAAGCACCCGCAACACGATACGCTATCAAACGATAACGGGTACTGATATCACTATCGACATCCGCACTCACACTCGGCTTACCGGCGTCAGCCTGTTCTCGAATAGAGATATCCAAGGGCATGCTACCCAACAGTGGCACACTATATAGATCTGCCATCTTCTGCCCCCCACCCGACCCGAAAACGTGCTCTTCGTGACCGCAGTTTGAACAAATATGAACAGCCATATTCTCAACCATGCCTAGTACAGCAACCGATACTTTACGAAACATCTCAACACCTTTCTTTGCATCAAGCAAAGCCAGATCTTGGGGAGTAGTAACAATTACGGCGCCGGATACGGGCACTTTCTGTGATAACGTCAATTGAATATCACCGGTTCCTGGAGGCATATCAACAATCAAATAGTCAACGTCTTGCCATAGGGTTTGCGTGACTAATTGTTGCAATGCACCACCCGCCATTGGGCCGCGCCATACCATTGGTGTCTGCTCCGTCACCAAATACCCCATGGACATCGACTGCAGCCCTTGAGCCATAATTGGCTTAAAATACTTTTCATCCTGCACTTCTGGGCGCGTACCATCTTTTACACCAAGCAACAAAGGTACGCTTGGGCCATAAATATCCGCATCTAATATACCTACATTTGCGCCTTCCGCTGCCAACGCTAACGCCAGGTTAATGGCTGTTGTCGATTTGCCGACCCCTCCTTTACCTGATGCTACAGCAATAATATTTTTCACTGTCGACAAGGGTGAACCATCATCCAAACTGCTTGCTCTTTCAACCCGCCAGACAATTTCTACATCTGCCATAGCAACACCAGGGACTTCAACCAACGCTTGCGAAATCACATCTGATAGCGCCTCTTTTACTCCCTCAATAGGATAACGAAAAGCAAGTTTCAGCTTCACGATAGAGTTTTCGACGCCTAGAGCAAGAATATCCGCAACCTCTCCAATGGCTTTTTGAGAGAACGGGTCTATCGCCGTCAAAATGGCCGATTGTAAAGTAGCGGTAGAATCAGTAGTCATATAAATGCCTTATATAAGGAAACGCCAAGAGGTATACACTATTTAGTGACAAGCTAACATTGACCAAGGGCTAGTGCAAACAAGGACCGTGCTATCAGGAAAATTCCGTGCATGAAATGCTCGGTACCGTTATAGTTAGCGGCCTATTGAACTCCCCATGTTGAACCACATTAAAGAAAGAGCTTTCTTATGTCCCGCACGCCCCGTGATATCCTAGTTACCAGCGCCCTCCCTTACGCCAACGGCCCTATCCATTTAGGTCACATGCTTGAGTATATCCAAACGGATATTTGGGTAAGATATCAAAAGGTGCGTGAAGAGAATTGCACATACGTTTGCGCCGATGATGCTCATGGTGCAGCCATCATGCTGAAAGCTGAGCAGCTTGGTTTAACTCCAGAGCAACAAATCGCCAACGTGCAAAAAGAGCATGAACGTGATTTCGCCGGTTTTCATGTGAACTTTGATAACTTTCACTCGACACACTCTGAAGAGAACCGTGAGCTATCAAACCTCATTTATCAGAGAAATAAAGAAAAAGGTTACATCGTTGATCGCGAAATCACTCAGTTATTTGACCCTGAAAAAGAGATGTTCCTCGCGGATCGCTTCGTAAAAGGAGAGTGCCCTAAATGTGGAGCAGAAGACCAGTACGGTGATAACTGTGAAGTGTGTAGCGCAACCTACGCGGCAACCGAACTAAAAAACCCATATTCTACCGTATCTGGCTCAACCCCAATAGAAAAACCGACAACTCAATTGTTTTTTGACTTACCTCAATTTCAAGGCATGCTGAAAGAATGGACTCGTTCAGGCACCTTGCAGGAAGGTATGGCCAACAAGCTCAGCGAATGGTTAAAGGCAGGCCTTCAACAATGGGACATTTCCCGAGAAGCGCCTTATTTCGGCTTTGAGATCCCAGACTATCCCGGAAAATATTTTTATGTTTGGCTCGATGCGCCAATAGGTTACATGGCTAGTTTCAAAAACTTATGCGACCGGCAAGACGGGCTCGACTTCGATCACTACTGGAAAAAGGACTCCAACGCCGAGCTGTACCACTTTATTGGCAAAGACATTATCAACTTCCATGGCCTATTTTGGCCAGCCATGCTAACTGGGGCAGACTTTCGTACACCCACTGGTGTGTTCTCTCATGGCTTTGTCACTGTTAACGGCCAAAAGATGTCTAAGTCACGAGGGACATATATAAAAGCGCAAACGTATCTTCAACACCTTAATCCTGAATACTTACGATATTATTACGGTGTAAAGCTCGGCAACCGTATTGACGACATAGATTTAAACCTGGAAGACTTTGCACAACGCGTCAATTCAGATCTCGTCAACAAGTTGGTAAATATTGCCAGTCGTTGCGCTGGGTTTATTAAGAAAAAATTTGATAATACGTTATCAGAAAACATAGCTGCCCCCGAGCTACTTAAAGAATTCCAAGAAAGTGGCGATGTTATTGCAGAATTTTATGAAAATCGAGAATTCGGGCAAGCATTACGAACCATTATGTCTCTGGCAGATAAAGCCAACCAATATATTGACGAGCAAAAGCCTTGGGTTTACATCAAGGAAGAGGATAAACAAGAACTCGTAAAAGATACCTGCTCTATGGGCATTAACTTGTTTCGTATTTTAATGATTTACATGAAACCTGTATTACCAGTAATGGCTACTGATGCCGAGACATTTTTAAATGTTGCACCGCTATGCTGGAATGACAAAGATCATGTTTTAACCAATCATGAAGTCAAGAAATTCAAGCCACTAATGCAGCGCGTTGAAATGGACAAAGTTAACGCCATGGTTGAACAGTCTAAAGCCGAGGCAGAAGCAGAAGCTCTGCTAAACAAACCCAAGGTTACCCTTGACCCTAACAGCCCTCTCGCCCTAGAACCTATCGCTGACGAGATCAGTTTCGACGACTTCGCAAAAATAGATTTGCGTATCGTTAAAATTGTTAAAGCAGAGCACGTTAAAAAGGCAAACAAACTACTCCAATTAACACTGGATTTAGGCGGCGAAGAACGTAATGTATTTGCGGGCATTAAATCCGCTTATAACCCAGAAGATTTAGAGGGGAAATTGACGGTTATGGTTGCTAATCTAGCACCGAGGAAGATGAAATTTGGAATGTCAGAGGGCATGGTATTAGCCGCCGGACCCGGTGGTGAGGATATTTATGTCCTATCTCCTGATTCTGGAGCGATACCCGGCATGCGTGTTAAATAGATAGTTCACAGATAACATCGTGACGATAAAAAGAATTCGAGCCACTGTTAGCGGTCGAGTACAAGGCGTATATTACCGCGCATCGACAGAGACAGAAGCTCGTCGCCTTGGCGTGACGGGCTGGGTTCGCAACCTTTCAAATGGTGACGTTGAGTTTGAAGCGGAAGGTCCAGAAGGTGCTATCGACGCTCTCATTAAATGGGCAAATCAGGGACCAGCCATGGCCCAAGTAACTAACGTTGATATTGAAGCAATACGCACATCAAAAGAAAGCATCACCTTTGATGTGCGTTACTTGCAGTGACTCAGGCTTGATCTGACATTTTAAATTGCAGGTTTAGACTAACCCCGAAAGATCTAGCGACAACAAAATAAGACCACATATCACCCTTGGGAGAGATCCGGTAGGCAGCCTGATTAGGAAAGATGTCCACATTGTCTAACACTAGCTGTGCATGAGAAAAACAAGCTAATTTGGGTAGTAGTTTCACCTAGAAGGTGATAGCTATTCATCACCAGAAACAACGAATTAATCATTTATTTTCTGACACTTATCGATCGTCATGAATTCTGTCAGTAGCAATTTAAAAATTGACAAGGATATGTTAAAAATAATATTTTAGCGCAAGCTAGCATATGGATACTAACAAACCAAATGGATTTAGAATTATGCGCTTCATAATATCTTACCTTTTTTCAGGACAATCTTTCTCTCGATTTATCGTGATCTCTTTCGCTTTCACTGGGATAACCGGGTGTTTGGACAAGATAGACAAAGAACTTCCACCGCTTGAAGAATATCAGAACAGCGAAGGATGGTATGAAGACGCCTTCGTTAGAATTTATAAACGTAACTTATACAAAGGTGGAAAAATCATCCAGGATAACTTCACTCACCCTTCTATTGTGGTAAAAAGAAGCTATTCAGAAGATTTATTTTCATTCGAGCTTTCTGAGATTTTTGATCCTGATTTTGATTGCGATCAGTTTGGTCACATTAACCCTACCGCCACTTATCAACACTGTGGTTATATTAGGTCCATCCATGGGAATGCTCTAGATAGTATTGATAATCTGGAAAAGCCTTACTCATTAGGCGAGATTCGTGGTGGTGAGAATATTAATCAAATTGCAGCGTTTATTTTAGACCAATCAAAGTATTATTCCTGCAGAGATGAGTATAACGTGATTAATCGTAACAGTAATACTTATGTTAGAGCCATGTTGGAATTCTCAGGATTTTATGAACTGTACGAAGAAATCAATGAAGCACCATTCTCAATGGGCACCTCTTCATTCGGTCAAAGCTCATGGGATGAGTGCACAATTGAAGAGCCTCTACTCTCGATACAGTGATTGCCAGACAGATGCATAGAGAGTACTTTAAAAATAAAAATACGAGTGAACGCACCAAGGCGACACTGAAACGTTTGTTTTTTTGCGGGCGTATACCGCCCACAGTACTCCGAAAACAGAAGAATGCCCTCTATCAAACACCTTCCCTATTGAATGTAAAGACTCGCCTTTTTCCAGCGCTCCCACATTAGGGTCTCTGCTTCATAGCAACGCTCCAGCACTATCTCTTCCCTCCTTTTACAAAGCGCTCATCATCATAATACAACGCCTCCTTAAAACTCGTACTAAAATCCCCTGTCGCCTGTAAGTCCACCAATATTGTTTTTAATCCCCACTGCAAACGATTCACTAATAAGAATGGTTTGGGCAAATTCATTGATTTTTTATTCTTATTTTCATAAATAAAAAATCGATTGCCTTCCTCTTTATATTCTTTGGTATAGGTAAAAGGCCCGTCAGATGTAATAGGAGCCACAATAAACCCATAAAGGTCCCATTGATAATCCCAATCAAATTTCGATTCATTACCCACAAATCCCATTTCGCGAATAAATATCTTGAAACTATCTTTATCTCCTCCCAAAACAGCCTTCACTGCCCCTCGCCACGACTCAAGAAATTCTGATTCAAAATAACGAACACAACCAAAATCCAGAAATACAACCTGTCCATTATCTCGAAATAAGTAATTACCTGGGTGAGGGTCACCATTAAAAAAACCAAATTTAAAAATGGACTCATAACTCATACGAAACAATGTTTCCGCAGCTCGGTTTTTTGCTTCCTGTGATGCCGTGTCTCTGAATTCATAAAACCCTTTGCCTTCCATGAATTCTGTCACTAACACGTTATCTGAGCACAATTCCTCTACAACTTCTGGAATAATAATATTCTTATCACTAGGCCAGCACGTGAATGCATATTGCTGATTTTTGGCCTCCCTCTTATAATCACATTCCTCAACAATACGATCATGAAGCTCCTTAAAGAGGGCTTTATTGTCTATCGACATGCCCATCACCGAAGAGGCCATTGCAGCCATGGGTACAAATCTATCAATAAGAGACAAATCACTACTGATTGCCTCTTTCACCCCTGGGTATTGTATCTTAACGGCAACGGCTCGACCTTTGTACACAGCCTTATGAACTTGACCAATGGAAGCCGCAGCCACTGCCTCAGACTCAAATGATTCAAACACGTCCTCTAAAGGTCGCCCCAACTCTTTCACCAGTAGCGACTTAATTTCATAAAAAGGCAATGAGCTGGCTTCCGCTTGCAACTTTGCCATCACGCGTTGTGCTTCAGGGGGCAATTGAGTTGTCATATAACTGGCCATCTGGCCAAATTTCATTACCAAACCTTTCAGCTGATCCATATCTTCGAATAGCTTTGAGGCCATATCAACAGCATCTTTTGTTAGCTCTTCTCTATTTTCGATTATTGAAAGATCAGCATTAAGCACATTATCAGCAAGATGAACTACCTTGCCTGAAAGAGCCCCTTGGGTTTTATGCTTGATAAGACTTTTGGCGACACCAACACCCAACTTAGCAGAAAGCTTAGCTGTTACTAATGTACGTTTGCGAAATCCTTGTGCGACTGATGAAAAATTCTTATCCATAACCACTCTCTCCTTTTATACCCATAAGCAATTAGACTAACAGACTCTTCTTCTAATTGTATATCCCCAGGTCATACTCACGTTATGATGACAAACCACCGCAAACATGAAGCAAAGACAAATGAACACAACAACACTACTTAATGCACTGTTATCACAATTCCCTAAACTCCTGGAGCAGTCAAAGCACGCTCTCGAGCAACACAGTGGTGATGAATCCTGGCACCCCAAACAACAGCCGATTGCTGTTATTTACCCAACCTCCACCCAAGACGTGAGTGATATTGCCGCCTTATGCCATCAATACAACATCGCCATGTCAATTTTTGGTGCAGGCACTAGTGTCGAAGGTCAATCAATCCCCGCTCCGGACTCCTTATGTATTGATATGAGCCGAATGGATACATTGCTAGCGCTTCACCCTGATGACCAAGACTGCATTGTGCAAGCAGGACTAACTCGACTCGAATTAAACGCACAGATTAAAGACCAGGGCTTATTCTTTCCTGTCGACCCTGGTGCCAATGCCAGTATTGGAGGCATGTGTGCAACACGCGCCTCAGGTACCAATGCAGTAAAATATGGAACCATGAAGCACAATGTACTAGGCCTTACCGCCGTAACCGCAGACGGCACAATTATCCAGACCGGAGGTCGTGCACGTAAAAGCTCCAGCGGTTATGATTTAACGTCTCTGCTTATCGGCTCAGAGGGTACCTTAGCAATTATCACAGAGATTACGTTACGGCTTCAAGGTATCCCCGAAAATACCGCGATTGCAACAGTCCAATTCCAAAACCTTGAAACCCTTACGCTGTTGGTATTTCAAGTACTGCAACTAGGTATCCCAATCGCCCGAGTTGAATTGTTAGATAAACCAGCCATCACAGCAGTCAATCATTATGCGAAACTACAACTGCAAGAAAACCACACCCTATTCTTTGAATTTCACGGAAGCCTGCAGTACATTCAAGAACAAACCACTGCAGTAGAAAAGTTAAGCCTGGAACTGGGTGGCTCTCACTTTTCCTGGGCCACACAGCAAGAAGACAAAAATCGCTTATGGAAGGCTCGCCATAACGTATTATATGCTGCGAAAGCGACCCTACCCAACAGCACCGTATGGACAACGGATGTGTGCGTTCCAATTTCAGCACTCGCTCAATGTATTCTCGACACCCATGAAGATATCCAAAACAGCGGTTTATTGGCGCCGATAGTAGGGCACGTTGGTGATGGTAACTTCCATCTTTTGATCGTCATTCCAAATGGTGACGCCAATGCTCAACAACAAGCAAGCATACTCAATGAGAAACTCATTCATCGAGCCCTAGCAATGGGGGGAACCTGCACAGGTGAACACGGGATAGGTAAAGGAAAAAAGCGCTGGTTAATAGAAGAACACGGCAGCAGCATTGGCATAATGAAAACGATCAAATCCAGCTTAGATCCCAAGAACCTACTGGGACGAGGAAATATTTTTTCACTAGAATGACACTAAGTAACAAACACCCAAGGGGAATTCAAAGAGAATTACGTTTATACGCAATAAAAATGCTACTAGATTGCCGTATAGCACTTTTTGTTGTGTATAAATCATCTCGGCAATTTTATAGAAATAATACTGGTTATAAAAATAAAGACCGTCGACACAACCAAACACGCCTCCAACCCATACCACTGAAACACCACACCAGACAGCAACGTCCCCAACAATCGCCCCGCTGCATTCGCCATATAATAGAAACCAACATCAAGAGAAACCCCTTCTTCTTTAGCATAAGACACTATAAGAAAGGAATGCACTGAAGAGTTGACGGCAAACACTGCGCCAAATATCAAAAGCCCACCAATCAAAACATAATCAGCAGCAATGTTAAAATAAAGCCCACCGGCAATAACTAATGGCAGTAGACACAACGCTATAGACCATTCAAATGCTGTTTTGCCATCGGGCACATTGCCTCGTTCAACACCCGTTATTTTAGGTGCGATGGTTTGCACAAAACCATAACCCATAATCCATGCAGCCATCATCATACCAACTTGCATATGATGCCAATGTAATTGTGACTGTAAATAAACGGGTAACGCAACAACAAACCAAACATCCCTAGAACCAAATAAAAACAATCGCGCTGCAGACAGTCGGTTCACAGCTGCACTTTTAGAAAAAATTTCGGTGAATTTAGGTTTATACAACGTTTTCCCAAGGTTCTTATCCAACAACAAACCGCTCAGTGTTAAAACCATCACTAAGACGATTGCCATTAAGGCTACTGCTCCCTGAAAACCTAACCAAGCTAACAGCAACGCCCCAAGGAAAAAACCTGCACCTTTTAACGTATTCTTCGACCCAGTCA
Organism: Gammaproteobacteria bacterium 42_54_T18; assembly: GCA_002163245.1. Lineage (GTDB taxonomy): Bacteria > Pseudomonadota > Gammaproteobacteria > Pseudomonadales > Ketobacteraceae > 42-54-T18. Next base: position 30,425 of record MAAL01000037.1, read on the forward strand.
AAATGGCCACCCAACGATATAGCTGACCTTGTGCATCGCCGGGAACCAACAATTTAATACTACTTTTAGCACTCATTTTATTCAGATCTTTGGCAATGCCCGACAAGGCCTGAGCCACCATGACATATAAAACCGTTAACATGGATTGATCAACTAATAACATTGTCAATGACACTATTTGCAGAAATAATCCAACCTGCATGGTGACATTAAGCCCAACTCTTGCCGCCAACCAACCGCCAAATAGATTAGTGACAATGCCAAAAAACTCATACAGCAAAAATAACGTTGCTACTTCCAGCGGGCTATAACCTAAGTTATGGAAAAACAACACCACCAACATGCGTAAGGCACCATCTGTAATAGTAAACGCCCAATAACTTGCAGTAACGACGAGGTATTGTTGAAGTGCTCGATCCATCATTAATCTAACTCATCACCTATAAAGACAGTCTAATTACAAAGACGATGCAATTTTTTTAGCTAATTCCATCATCCTGTGCACATACCCCATTTCATTGTCATACCAGGTAAGTAGCTTCACTTGAGTTTGATTAATGACCATCGTAGATAGCGCATCAATGACACTAGAACGTGTATCGTTCGTATAATCAATCGACACCAATGGTCGCTCTTCGTAACCCAACACTCCGGCCAAATGATTCTCTGCGGCGTCCTTTAATGCTGCATTCACTCGCTCAACTGACACTGGTGTGTCCACTTCAAACACACAATCAGTTAACGAAGCATTGGCAAGGGGGACACGGACAGCAATACCGTTAATTTTCCCTTTTAATTCTGGAAAGATTTCTGTTATAGCTGTTGCAGAACCGGTACTTGTCGGAATTAGCGACATACCGCTGGCACGAGCCCGACGCAAGTCCTTATGATATTCATCTAGAATACTTTGCGTATTTGTCACATCGTGAATCGTAGTGATACTGCCGTGCTTTATTCCGAAATTCTTTTGAATAACATCAACAACCGGAGCAATACAATTGGTTGTACAAGATGCAGCAGTTACAATGTGATGCTCCTCAGGCTTATAAAGCTGATCATTCACCCCCATTACGATATTTAAGGTGCCATCCTTTACTGGCGACGAGACAACAACTTTCTTAACCCCTTGATCAAAGAACGGCTGCAATGTTTCTTTAGACTTAAACTTACCTGTACATTCAATAACAATATCGACCCCCAACGCTCCCCAGGGCGTATCGGCTATTGCTGTATTTTGGGAATAGCCAACAGGTTTACCATTAACATATAGATAGCTGTCGTGTGATGTGACTTTCTGAGGCCATGTACCGTGCACCGAATCAAATGTTAATAGGTGCGCTGCGGCCTCACTTTCACCCGCAATTTCATTAACATGAACAATCTCCAGTTCGGGCCAGCCCCAGGCAGCACGAAATGCTAACCTCCCCATACGCCCAAAACCGTTAATTCCTACTTTGATCGTCATATTTATCTCTTCAATAGTACGTACTTTAAGGTTTGTTGATCTAGCCGAAAGTAAAGATAGAGTCGACAGCCAATGCCCAACGGCGGCATTATATATGCCTACTCACAACGACATCAACACCCCCTAAAAATTACTCAAAAAGGGTAAGTTTGTCATACAAATGAAATACAATCAGGATATACAAACTGGTTATTTAATCAGTACTTTCAATAATCTAACACAAGATATTTGTCGAATCGGGGCTATTTATGAGATACTCCCCCGCCCCCAATGGGGAAGTAGTACATTTATTTTTGGTATCTGGCTTGATACCCCCGAATTTACTGGGATACAGCGTATTTCAAGTCCAAACAACGTTTAAGCCCCACAAAGAATAGGGCTATTTTTTGAGGGTAAGCCCAACCGAGAGGTTTCGGCTACAAATATAGGAAGTTCTAAATGACCAACATTAGCAATAAATCGGGTGGCTTGTATCGCTCTGAATTTGAGCACGACAGCTGTGGTATCGGCTTTGTAGCCAACCTTAAGGGCAAAAAGTCCCACGATATTATTGAGAATGCGCTAACCATGCTCACATGCATGGAGCACCGTGGTGGTACCGGCTTTGATGTAAAAAGCGGTGACGGTGCAGGTATTCTATTTCAAATTCCTCATGACTTTTTTGCTGCTGAAGCAACTAAGTTAGGCTTTTCTATTCCCGAATTTGGTGAATATGGCGTTGGGATGACATTCTTTCCCGCCGAGCCGGAGCTTACTGAAGCTTGCCGCAAGATTTTAAACGCCAATATAGAAGAATTAGGGCTAACCCTTTTAGGTTACCGTGAAGTGCCCGGTGACAATTCTATGTTGGGTGGAGCCTCTGTCGAGACAGAGCCGCAGATCGAACAAGTATTTATCCAAAAGCCAAGTGACCTGTCGCAACAAGAGTTCGAGCGAAAGTTGTTTGTACTACGCAAATACACAGCTCACACAATAAATGACGGTATTACTAAAGGTCGTAATGACTTCTATATAGCGTCTATGTCTTCGCGAACTATCGTGTACAAAGGACAGTTCACCACAGCCCAGGTGAGACAATATTATTTAGATCTACAGAATGAACAAGTAACCACCACAATGGCCATGTTCCATTCTCGTTTTTCTACCAACACATTCCCTGCTTGGCATCGCGCGCAGCCATTCCGTTACTTATCTCACAACGGTGAGATCAATACGGTTCAAGGCAACATCAACTGGATGAATGCCCGCGAAGCCATGTATAAGTCGGTTAACTTCAGTGATGCCGAACTTAACATGCTGATGCCTATCTGCAACCGCAGCAATTCAGATTCTGCAAACCTAGATATGGCCATTGAATTACTTGTTTTAAGCGGTCGCCCGTTACAACAAGTTATGATGATGATGGTTCCTGAAGCATGGCAAAGTCAGGACGACATGGATCCTACAAAACGTGCATTCTATGAATACTACGCTTGCATAATGGAACCTTGGGACGGCCCAGCATCTATTTCCTTTAGTGATGGAAAAATGATTGGAGCAACATTGGACCGTAACGGTTTGCGCCCTTCACGTTACCTCTTAACGGATGACGGCACACTTATCATGGGATCCGAAACAGGAACCTTGTGCGTTGACCAGTCAACTGTCGTTGAAAAAGGTCGCTTACAACCTGGCAAGATTTTTATCGCAGACCTTGAAAAAGGCCGCATCATCAGTGATGACGAAGTTAAATCTGAGGTTTGCTCTGCACAGCCTTACGGCGAGTGGCTTGCTGAAAACAAGATTGTTCTCAGTGAGCTTCCAGTACCAACTACATCAATTGCTCAGCCTCCATTATCTAACCTAACCAAAATGCAAAAAGCATTCGGTTATAGCAATGAAGATCTTAATTTGATCTTGGCTGAAATGGTTGGAACCGGCAAAGAACCTCTAGGTGCGATGGGTACAGATACTCCGCTTGCCGTTCTTTCCGATCGGCCGCAACAGTTATCTCATTATTTCAAGCAACTGTTTGCCCAGGTAACCAATCCACCAATAGACCCTATTCGTGAAGAATTGGTGATGTCGTTGCGAGGATACGTTGGTTCTTCCCACAACCTTTTAGAAGAAACACCTAAACATTGTCATAAAGTTGAAATCTCTCAACCGGTATTAACCAATGAAGAGTTAAGAAAACTTCAACACATAGATCATGACCACCTACAATCAAAGACAATCAATATCACGTTCAAAGCGACCGGCGATGACGGTGAGCTTAAAACAGCACTCGATCGTATATGCCAATATGCAAAAGATGCAGTTAATGGCGGCTACGATATTTTAGTGCTTAGTGACCGTACAATTGACTCTGATCACGCAGCAATCCCTTCAGTACTCGCAACAGCCGCTGTTCACCATTATCTTATCCGTGAAGGCCTCAGAGCCAAAGCAGATATCATTATTGAAGCAGCGGACATTCGTGAAACCCATCACTTTGCAACAGTATTAGGTTACGGTGCTGCAGCAGTAAACCCTTATCTAGCACTCGAAACTATGTATGGTTTACGTGACGAAGGCGTGATTAAGTCTGGTCTCACTAATGATGATGTTGTTGCAAAGTACATCAAAGCAGTAAGCAGTGGACTATTAAAGATATTCTCAAAAATGGGCATATCTACATTGCAATCTTATCAAGGTGCTCAAATTTTTGAAGCGCTCGGAATCAACAGCGATGTTGTTGACGCTTATTTCACTGGCACGGTTAGTCGTATTCAGGGCGTAAGCTTGGATCAAATTGCACAAGAAGCATTATTGCGTCACAGAGAAGGCTTCCCAGAAGAAGACCGCATCGTAATGGATGACCTTCTTAAATCTGGCGGTGATTATGCTTGGCGTAACGATGGTGAAAAGCACCTTTTCAACCCATCAGTTATTCGCTTGTTACAACACTCAACTGCTAGCAATAACAAAGCGCAGTTTAAAGAGTATGCCAACCTTGTTGATTCACAAAGTAAAGATGCCTACACCCTACGCGGATTACTAGAATTCAGCGCAGGCCACAAATCAATTCCTTTGGAAGAAGTGGAACCCATCGAGAACATCTTCAAACGTTTTGCCTCTGGCGCAATGTCTTTTGGATCGATTTCTTGGGAAGCTCACACAACACTAGCCATTGCTATGAACCGCATCGGCGGCAAGAGCAACAGTGGTGAGGGTGGTGAAGATCCGATTCGCTTCAAGCCAATGGAAAATGGCGACTCCATGAAGTCTCGCATTAAACAGGTTGCCTCTGGTCGCTTCGGTGTTACCAGCTACTACCTTGCCAATGCCGATGAGTTACAAATTAAAATGGCTCAGGGCGCGAAACCTGGCGAAGGCGGTCAATTACCCGGCCATAAAGTTGATGCATGGATTGGACGCACTCGTGGCTCCACGCCAGGTGTTGGATTAATATCACCTCCTCCACATCACGACATCTACTCTATCGAAGATTTGTCTCAGTTAATTTACGATCTTAAAAATGCCAATCGTGAGGCACGCGTTAACGTTAAGTTAGTATCTGAAGCTGGCGTTGGTACGATTGCATCTGGTGTATGTAAAGCTTATGCCGATGTTGTACTCATCGCGGGCCACGATGGCGGCACAGGGGCATCCCCTCTTAGTTCCATCAAGCACGCAGGGCTGCCTTGGGAACTGGGTCTAGCAGAAACCCACCAAACGTTGGTACGCAACAAGCTACGTAGCCGTATCACCGTTCAAACTGACGGACAGCTAAAGACACCTCGCGATCTTGCAGTCGCAACCTTACTTGGCGCTGAAGAATGGGGCATGGCAACAACTGCACTTGTAGTTGAAGGCTGTATCATGATGCGTAAGTGTCACCTCAACACCTGCCCAGTTGGCATCGCAACACAAGACAAAGAGTTACGTGGGCGTTTTGCCGGTCAAGCTGACATCCTGGTTAACTTTTTCACCATGATGGCAGAAGGTCTACGCGAAATCATGGCTGAGCTCGGTTTCCGAACCATCAACGAGATGGTAGGACAAACTCATTGCTTAAAGCCGCGTGACGATGTTGATCACTGGAAATACAAAGGTGTTGACCTTAAACCGCTTCTTTACAAAGAAAAGTCTGCAGCTAGCGAAACCCTATACTGTTCTACAGAGCAAAAACATCTGATTCACGACATTGTGGATCGCAAGATGATGAAAGATGCAAAGGACGCCATCGAAAACAAAACACCGGTAAACTTAGAGTACTCGGTAATCAACACCGACAGAACTATCGGTGCCATGTTGTCGAATGAAATATCCAAAAAGTATGAAGCTGAAGGTCTACCTGAAAACACTATCAAAGTTAAGTTTAATGGCTCTGCTGGACAAAGTTTCGGTTGTTTCTCTGCCAAAGGGCTTCGCTTTGAGCTTGAAGGTGATGCCAATGATTACTTCGGTAAAGGTTTATCCGGAGCCAACCTTGTTGTCTACCCAGCGAAAGAAGCCACCTTCTCCGCTCGTGACAACATTCTAATTGGTAACGTTGCATTCTTTGGTGCTACTGGTGGTAAAGCGTTTATCCGCGGTATCGCAGGTGAACGCTTCTGTGTTCGTAACTCAGGTGCCACCGCTGTTGTTGAAGGCGTTGGTGATCACGGCTGTGAATATATGACCGGTGGTAAAGCTGTCATTCTTGGTGCAACAGGCCGTAACTTTGCTGCGGGTATGTCCGGCGGTATTGCTTATGTATTGGATAATAACCAAGACTTTGCCAGTAAGTGCAACATGGAAATGGTTGAACTAGAAACGCTAGAAGACGCCAAAGAAATTGAAGAACTTAAAGCACTTATTGCTGAACACAAAGAAAACACCAACTCTGATGTTGCTGACGAATTACTTGCTGACTGGGATAACTCGGTTAAGCGCTTTGTGAAAGTTATGCCTGTTGATTTCAAAAAAATGCAGGGGTATATGGACCAAGCACGTGATACCGGTAAATTTGAGTCTGAGTATGATGTAGCGGTCGAAGCTTTCGATATGCACCTTAACAACCTGGCTGCGCAGAAAGCTTAAGCTGAATAGGAGATAAAATAATGGGAAATCCTACAGGATTTTTACACGTAAAAAGAGCCTTGCCAGAAGACCGAAACCCATCTGATCGTTTGATCGATTGGCAAGAAGTACATGAGCATATGGACACCGCTGACATCGAGAAACAAGCCTCTCGATGTATGGATTGTGGTGTACCCTTTTGCCAATCTGCCAAGTCTGAATATGCACCAGCCGTTGCTGGCTGCCCGGTAAACAACGTTATCCCAGAATGGAATGACTTAATTTACAAAGGCCGCTGGAAGGAAGCGATCAAGCTATTACACAAAACCAATAACTTCCCTGAATTTACTGGTCGTGTATGCCCTGCCCCATGTGAAGGCGCTTGCGTATTAGGTATCAATGCAGACCCGGTTACTATCAAGCTACATGAAGTAGAAATTATTGACCGTGCATTTAAAGAAGGTTGGGTTGTTGCTATACCTCCGACAAAACGCACGGGCAAAACTGTGGCTGTTATTGGATCAGGCCCTTCCGGCCTAGCGGCTGCTGCCCAGCTTAACAAAGCAGGACACCTCGTAACGGTATATGAACGAGCTGACCGTATTGGCGGCCTGCTAATGTATGGTATCCCGAACATGAAACTGCAAAAGGAAATTGTTCAACGCCGTGTTGATATCCTTGCAGAAGAAGGCATTGTGTTTGTTACCAATACAGAAATTGGTAAAGATATTTCAGCAGAAAAGATCGAACAAGATTTTGATGCAGTGGTTCTTTGTGTTGGTGCTACAGTGCCTCGCGATTTGCCAACCGAAGGTCGAGAGCTTAATGGCATTCACTTCGCCATGGAATTCTTGAAAGCAAATACGAAGAGCTTGCTTGATAGCAAGCACGAAGACGGACAATTCATTAACGCCAAAGGTAAGAACGTGGTTGTTATTGGCGGCGGTGATACTGGTACTGACTGTGTTGGTACATCACTACGTCATCAGTGTGATAGTGTTACACAGCTAGAAATCATGCCTCAACCTCCAGAGTCACGCCAAGCCAACAACCCTTGGCCTCAGTGGCCTAAACGCCTTCTAGTAGATTATGGCCAGCAAGAATCCATTGCGATACAAGGGGATGACCCTCGCCAATACTTGGTAATGACCAAGAAAATTGAAAGTGATGGCAACGGCAACGTAAAAGCAGTTCATACCGTTGAAGTCGAATGGGAACGTACTCCTGAAGGCCAAATGATTCCTAAAGAAGTTGCTGGCAGCGAGACAGTACACCCTGCTGATATCGTATTACTTGCGATGGGCTTTATGGGACCAGAAGGTGGCCTTGTAGATCAGTTTGGTTTAGAAAAGGATCCTCGCTCCAACATAAAGGCAGATTACGATAAGTTTGCTACTAGCAAGCCTGGTATTTTTGCCGCAGGTGATGGCCGTCGCGGTCAAAGCTTGATTGTTTGGGCAATTGACGAAGGTCGTCGTGCAGCACGTGAAGTTGATACCTACCTAATGGGTAAGAGCTACTTGCCTTAATAAGGTAGGCTGTTGCGCATAAAAAAGCCGCCTATAAGGCGGCTTTTTTATGCGTGCTAGATGATAATTATGATGATTTACCGCCCAACAAGCCAAGCTGGTAGGTCGTAAACGACGTTAGCATCTCTACCATGACATCTTTATCGGAATACCGCTTGTCGATATAACCTTGTAACAACGAATCAATCATTCCAAACAATGCATCAACAACCATATCTGATTGATTCTTCTCAATCGTCACACCAAAAACATCCGCATTATCAAAGAAGAAGTCACTCCACATATACCTAAGATTATGATATTCCTTGCGGTATCTATTGCCAACAGTAGCACGAGACTGAGTATCCACCAGCGTTAAACAAAACAACTCAGGATTCGATAAATAGAAATCAAATACAAGCGAATACATACGGGAAAACAGTAAAGGCAGGGACTCTTCCCCCCCTTCTTTCACCATTGTTAATAACATATCCTGCATAGGGTATAAATAATGCACTCTTAATCTACAAAACGCCGCTGACAACAGGTCATCCATAGTATCAAAGTGAGAATAAAAGCTCGGCTGCGCAATGCCTGCCCTTTTTGTGACTTTTCGCATAGTGAAATCAGCATAACCACCATCAATCACAACACTCAGAGCGGCATCAACAAGGCGCTCTCGCGTTAGCTCTTTTTTATCTTTTCGCGTCAGCTTTTTGGGTTCTTCTAATTCTGGCATGAAACAAATCCTAATAAGCGAACTGTAAATTTATCCGCATCATTAAACACGCAACCTAGTATCGCACTGAACAAAACTCTTAAACGGACAAATTATAAAACAATCGATCATTCTATTGACAAACATTTTCACCTATCACATGATAGATGACTCACCTATGGGCATATAGGTGTATTTAGGCCACGCTTCTCAAAAAAAATAACTACAAAATCAATCCTTGAGCACACCTATGATTATTCGACTCATACTGACCATTACCCTCCTTTTTCTCCCTGCCTGCAGCACGCTTAAGTCCCTGCAGGGTAACGTGGAATTGACTGAAGCAAGCGGTCAACAGCACTACAAACAAACGTACTACCAAGTTGAAATAACCAGCCACGACGGCACTCCACTTCGCGCAACGGTGTACCAACCAGCGCTTCCCCTAAACCAAACTGCCCCGTTAATTATTCATGCTCACGGATTTGGTGCCTTCAGAGTCTCCGACCCCTACAGCCTCTATGCAAAGATCGCTTATACAGGCGAAGCTGCACTGAAAGCATGGAAAAGTGGTTATTGGATGATTAGTTACGACCAACGGGGGTTTGGCTCTAGTGGGGGAAAAATATCAATGATGGATCCAAAAAAAGAAGTCAAAGATGTGTCATCCATTATCGATTGGGCCATTAACAACATACCCAATTTAAAAAAGGATTCTGGCACTAATGATAAGGACTATAGCATTGGCATGACCGGTGAGAGTTATGGCGGCGGTGCCCAGCTTCTTGCTTCCGTAATGGACGAGCGCATTGACGCAATAATCCCTGTCACAACCTGGTACGATTTCACCATGGCGATAAACAAAGGAGCAACAAAAACACTGTGGCCTGCAGTCCTATATTATGGAGGTGAACTCGGCAGTGCATTTGATATCAATGAAGAAACTGCAATAGCATTCAGCAGCGCATTATCCAATGAAATAACCGACGATGTTATCCAACAATGGCAAGAACGAAGCCTATCCTATTATTGCGATCAACAACGTTACCCTCAGGCTGACGCTCTATTAATCCAAGCTTTTTCAGACTCGATCTTATCCGTTAATCATGCGTTAAAAGCCATGGAATGTTTTGAAAAAGGAGGCAAAGATGCTCACGCCATTTTAATTCAAGATGGCCATAACATACCTATTGTTGACGGCTATACTCGATTTCCATTTTTTAGCATCGATGAATCTATTCATTGCGGAACACAAGAATTTGACCTTATCAACACTGCTCTATCCTGGTGGGACGAAAAATTAAAAGGCATTCCTAACACGGAACATACTCTATCAAAGTATTGCGTATCATTAGACTATGACAACGGAATTGCTCTCACTACCATTGAGCCAGACTACAAAACCTTTACCTTTAAAGAGCAAGAGGTAGCTTCAGGATTATCCGGTCTTACAGAAATATTCATGCAACCAATTGATAATTTCGTTGATCTATTTCGTTTCACTGATAATGAACACTTCGAAATAAGCCCTCTAGAAAACCAGCCGACAGGTGGAACCTTGCGCCCCCTTTTTATTCCCTTTAAGCAAGTAACCCAGCAACGTATCGTATTTGGCACTCCCAAAGCAAAACTATCTGTCTCTTATGACGAAGACAAATCTATACCACTTTTGTACGTTGGCCTGGGCAAGAGAAAGGCAGGTAAGAGCAGCATTGAACTGGTCAATCGACAGGTTTCTTCATTAACAGGAAATAATGTCAACGATATTGAATTAGCCGCTATTAGCACACGCCTGGAAAAAGGAGACACGTTAGGTTTGTTGGTATATGGCTACCACGCTCACTACATGTTCAGAAGTCCTTTTTGGCCTACAACTGCACGTATTGAAGGATCAATTGCGGTACCTTTTTTCGAACAACAACCTTAGAACGACCTTCCTGCTAACACCATAAAAACAATAACATAACAGGTAATTCACATGGACAGCGTGAGAACAACGATACGTCTTTTTGTGCTTGTACTATCCCTAAGCAGCATAACTCCGAATGTATACGCTCAACTTGGTCAGAACTTATTAATTGGTAACGCCAAAGCAGTCTCATTAGGAAATGCCGTAACTGCAGACCCTCCAGGTATCGACTCCATTCACTTTAATCCAGCCGGCCTTACTCGACTTAAAGGGCGGCAAAGACACTTAAAATTCATCGTTGGTGATATATCCGTAGAAGGAGAATTTACCTCCAATGAAGAATATGACGAGCTATTAGCGAAATATAACTTCACGGATCCTATGGCAAATACAAGAAGCGAAGTCAAAAATTTCGCTCTATATTTACCAGGATCTGGTGTCACAGAGGTTCCCGTAGTTGCCGCCCCCCTTGGAGGTATATCTTACAACCCTCCCGGTAGCGACATTACATTTGCAACAGCGGCCTATGCCCCCCTTATGTTGGGCTTTACCCGTGAAGAAGATGATACCGGGCGTTTTTACGGAACCAAAATGGGGCTTTCACGCATTACATTTTTGTCTCCCTCCATCGGCTGGAAGGTCAATGATGAGTTATCGCTTGGAGCTAGCATCGGCCTGTCTTATTTTGGTGTCGGTTTAAGTTTGGATTATCGCGCGCCCAATATTTTACTAGGTGCACTAAAAGCCGCTACAGACGATGTTTGTTTAGGCGCCGACAACGGCTTTGTATTTGATGGCATCCCTATTGATATTTGCGGAGGGGAAATCAGCCCCTTTGAGAGGCTATTCACATTAGAAGTTGAACTTGAGAAAACCGTATCAGCGACATTTAATATCGGTTTATTGTGGGAACCAACAGAATGGTTCACTTTTGGTTTTGTCTACCAAAGTGAATCTAATGACACCCTGGAAGGAGACATTGCCGTTATTTTGGATCAACAAGTTGTTGGTTTATTTCAGGGACTATCAGACTCCAACATTATCCTCGAGCAGGTTGTTAATGCATTGGGGGTCACCGAAAATGGAGGCTTAATTGAAACCACCGGAAGCATTAACATTGTCTTGCCTCAGCACATCGCAGCAGGTATCAGTGTTCAACTAACACCAAGATTAAAAATCAATGTAGACTTCAAATGGACAGAAACCAGTGTATGGCAGGAATTTAATTTTAAAACAGATGAAAGCATTCCACTATTAGCCGTGCTTCAACCGTTTATCGAAGGTGTTGAGGCAGATGCAATTGTCATTCCTCGAGGTTATGAAGATGCGTCAAACTGGGCTTTTGGTATTGAATATCAGTACAGCGATAGTACCGCTTTTCGTGTAGGTTACGAGCCACGAAAATCTGGCATCCCCGATGATAAACTCGATTTCACTATCCCCATGGGAGACTTCGACCTATATGGAATTGGGCTAAGTTATCGAATGCCTGACAGTTCTGTATTAGATATTGCGTTTGCCTATGGAATTAGTGATCAATATATACCCTCCGGCTCAAGTACCAACGGTAATGACAACAGAGGGGATAATTTTGTTTATAACCCTTCAGCGGGATTAGATGTCCGTTCAACCATCGAATTCTCTATTTTAGAGATGAGTTACAGTTCCCCGTTCTAATTAATCGTATTCAAAATATATTCAGACTGTAATGCTTTTATATTTTTCCCTCTTGAGGTACTAGGGATTCGACACCACTGAAAATCTCTTAGTACCCCATTACAGGAACACTGCAAATCACCTATTGTTTTTGCACCACTCTCTGACGGCTTATTGAATATCATTATCCGTCAACGATCGAGTTCAGGTGTGCCTCAAGCACTAAAAACAATTTTTTAACATCCAGGGGTTTTGTAAGATGTCCATTACATCCCGCCTCTAAACTGGCATCGACCTCAGCTTTACCATGCTCAGCGGTTAATACATAAATAGGAAGCTCCTGCCCTGACGACCGCAGCATTCGCGTTGCTTCCAAACCATCCATAATTGGCATGTTGACATCCATTAAAATAAGATCATAAGGCGTGGCTATTGCCATCTCAACAGCTTCCTGACCATCTCCTGCAATAAATACCTTAACCCCAGTTTTTTGAATAACCCGCTGAATCAATACCTGGTTTACTCCATTATCCTCTGCCAATAGAATGGTACCTTCTAATTTGGGCAGAGATCTAGATTTTATCGTTGAAGTAGTTTTAGCCTTTTGAGTCATACTTGGGGCTGGTGCGCTTAATACGCCTTCATCACAAGACACCCATTCACTCCGATTTGGAACGTCGCTACCAATAAAAACCGTGAAACGACTACCGCTACCCACAGTACTTTTCACCTCAATAGCCCCTCCCATCAGCTCTGTTAACTGTTTAGCAATAGCCAAACCTAACCCAGTTCCACCAAGCGGTCTTGTGATTGATGTATCAGGCTGAGCAAACACTTGAAATAATGCCCCACACTCTGCATCAGTGAAACCAATGCCTGTGTCCGACACGGAAAACTGCATCTGCTCACGCACCTCAGACCAAGCGACATCAATCGTTACCCCGCCTTTCTCGGTAAATATCAACGCGTTAACACAAAGGTTGGTCAATACCTGCTTTAAGCGAATCGGATCGGTTGTCACTTGTCTTGACAAAGGAAAATGGAAATTAATCTCAAACAAAAGCTGTTGTTCACGAGCTTTCACTCCAAACTCGGCGTACAGATCTCTAAACACATGAAAGAGATTAACCGGTAACTTTTCAATATCTAATTTCTTCGCTTCAATTTTAGAAAAATCCAAGATGTCGTTAATCAAATTTAACAAGTCGCGACTACTACCAATTAGCGTTTCAATGGCTTGCTGCTTTTCCTCGGCACTCATAACTGTGTCTTTTAATAATTCACTATACCCAACAATAGCAGTTAATGGCGTGCGAATTTCATGACTCATCGTAGCTAGAAATTTACTTTTCGCGATACTGGCCGCATGTGCGATATCTTTGCTGACCCTTTCACACGCCATCTCACGTTGAATTTTTTCCTTTTCCTTACGCTGTGTAATATCAATTAGCGTACCTTCGATATATTTAGGACGGCCACAGCCATCACTGATCAACTGAGCCGAATGATTGGCCCAAACGTCCCTTCCATCCACTCGCTGATAATACACCTCTACCAATAAACACCCTGTTTTATTCAGTTGAGAATAATTGGCCGGCGGGTCGGTATAACAACGTGAAACCGCCGTTTTTTCAGATTCCATCAACGCATCATTGGAGTCAAATCCCAATATTTTGGCCAAGGCAGGGTTCGTAATAGTAAACCGCCCCTTAAGCGTCATTTGGTACATGCCCTCAATCGCATTATTAAATACCGAACGGTAGCGATATAAGTTACCCCTCGACTGCTGATTTCTATCCAGCACAGCTTTTTCAGTACGCTTAATTCGATCTGCCAAAGCAAAAGCGAGCAAGATTGCTTCACTGAGTATACCCAGGGGCATTGAGGCAAGCGTCAAAGGTGTGGAAGGGACTATCCCCAACACAACACCAACAAAAATCAACATACCTATTAAATTAAGAAACCAGGCATAAAAGAAAAAGCGCGCATTTTCGTTACCTCTGCGCATGCTGTAATAAATAAAAGCGATAACTCCTGGCACAATAGATATTATAAAAATCGAAACGAAAATGATAGCTGTGTGAAAATCAGCAAAAAAAGTTATAACACCATTGGTGACTACTATTATACTAAGCACCTTAATCATGGGGTCTATACGAGGATGATAGTGCGGAGTATTAAGGAAACTACGCATAAAAAGTAATGCAATAAAGAGTGTGTACCAGATATAAAACGGAATATATTTTACTTGAAAAACAGTAGTTATTCCGCCAAAAAACATCGAGCAGTGACCTGTCTCTATAAATTCAACGAGAGTAACCCCCCCTAGATATAAGACATAAAATAAGTAACTGACATTACGAATGGAAATATATATAAACAGGTTATATATTAAAATTATCAACATACTGCCGTAAAAAACACCATAAATAAAGGCCTCATTGAGCACCTTCTCAGCAAACCCCGTAGGTGACCATAATGTTATAGGAAATAGCCTCTGGAAGAGACAATTGATTTCTAAGTTGTTGATTTGTGGCTCTCGAATCTCAAAATAAGTCAACTCAAACAAAATTCAATGACACTCCTCCCCATACCCTAAAGTTTGAAGATGATTGTGCCTTTTGGGGAAGAAAAAGACCTAGTACCCCTTATCGGTATTACATCAACGTCTTGAAAACTATTCCTCATTGCCAGACTGCTGAGGATTATGGGGCCTTACTACCAGGGAATATTAACTTAGCGTTAATGCTACCCATATCTAAAGTCGCGCTTTGTTTATACCCCCCCCTACTGGTTTAGATGTTCTCTCAACCATCGAGTTCTCTATTTTAGGGGTGAGTTATAACTCCCCCGTTCTAACAATTGCATTCGTAGCTTGCCACTCTGTGCCGCAAAAGACTATTCTAAGGGATAACCTTTTCACGGCACTTTTTTATAAAACTTCATAAAATCAATCATCTACTTAGGGGAAACACATGTCAGCACGCTGGCCAAGCATTATTGAACAGGCTACCGCCTTGCGTCATGCAATACACCAACAACCAGAACTGAGCTGGCAAGAAGAAAACACCGCAGCAACCATTCGAGCAGAGCTGGATAAGCTCGACATTCCATGGCGTGTCTGTGCTCGGCTCGGCACTATTGCAACCCTAGCACCTAATGCCCCAGGTAAACATATCGCCCTTCGAGCAGACATTGATGCATTGCCGATTAAAGAATGTACCGACCTACCCTATAGCTCCACAATCGATGGCTGCATGCACGCATGTGGGCATGATGGTCACACCGCAACCTTATGGGCCACCGCAGCCTGGCTCAAAATTCACGAGAAGAAACTAGCAGGCCCTGTGAGCTTATTATTTCAGCCCGCCGAAGAAGGTGCTCATGGCGCAAAAAAAATGGTTGAAGATGGTGCTTTAAAAGGCGTTGATGAAATCTACGGGTGGCACAACTGGCCCGCCCTATCCTTCGGCCAAGCGGTATGCCCAGACGGGCCAGTAATGTCGGGTAACGGTACCTTTCATATTGAACTGCATGGTAAAGGTGGACACGCAAGTCAGCCCGAGGCCTGTCTCGACCCAGTATTAGCCGCCGCGGCAGTAACTCTCAACTTACAGCAAATTGTCAGTCGCCGAATGGCCCCTCAATCTCCGACCGTCATAAGCGTAACCAGCATTGATGCCGTTAGCTCCCCCACCGTTATCCCCAACACGACAAAAGTGGAAGGCAGTATTCGTCTGACCGATCCTACGCTAGGAGACCAAATCAGCGCATTAATAACACAAATTGCAACAGATACGGCGAGCAGTTATGGCGTCGAAACAACGGTACTAATTAAGCCCTGCTATGAAGCAACGATTAATCACGCGGGCCCAGCACAACATTATCGAGAAATTTTAGCCGCTGAACTCGGCGATCAATGGCAAGGGACAAATATCGCCGTTCCTATTATGGCATCAGAGGATTTTAGTTATTATCTAAACGAAATTCCAGGAGCTTATGCGCTGATAGGCATGGGGCAGGAAGAACAATTTTGCTCCCCCTGTCACAGTCCAAACTATGAATTTAACGACAAACTGATTCCATCAATGGTTCGTGTTTTCTCGCAAATAGTGGGTATAGAGTGTTAGATCATTGCCTCAATCATCGCGTCCACATCGACTTCATCTTCCAATTTTTCTTCAACCTCTGTGATTTTCTCAAACACAATCACATCACCATCAAGGCCAAGGGTTGATGCGTTTTCCAATAAAGCAGGATTGATCACCATTTCAGCCTGGCGATGAATCCATGCAGGAAGTTTTTTGTACTGCTCTCTAACAAGGCTCTCTAATTTAGATACTTGTTTAGGGCTTTCAGATGCCGCACTTACAACAAAATCATCCGCGTCCAATATATGACGACAAAGAGCATGCATTTTGTCGTCCGCTGCTTGGTTCACAATAATTTTATTGCCTTTTGAGAGCATCTTGTTGATGTAGTAAAAACAGACAAGCGTCTCATCATAGGTATAACCTGGGTTGATAATTGCCAAGTCAAACCGGTGTTCTTGAAAATAAAAATCTGGTAATACCTGATCTGCTGATTGCGGAACGATATCAGCCCATTCATCAAGCCCATCATTATTGAGTTGCTCTAACACTGAGCTGTCACTATCACTAACAACCAATGTAAATTGAGGTTCTTCTAAACTACCTAGAGCATCAACTAACGCTTTACTGCTTTTATAACACCCAGCACCTATTTGTAATATGGATTGAGGTGCTGCTACCTTGGTGGTTTTACGAACAAGTTCTAATGCTGACTCAGTTATTTGATGGGCCATTGGGCTTCCTTTCAAGCGATGAAGAGATAAGTTCCACAATAGGGACTATCTACAAAAACGGAGAGTGTATCCTTGCTACCAATTAGCTTCCACGAGTTTTCAAAAAATTTAAATAGATCTCAGCTAATTGATCTGGCTTTTCTGTCAAACTACGCTGTCCACAACGTTCTATGGTCACAAGTGTACAATTTGGTATCAGCGCGTCCAATTCACAAACCCACGCCCTACTACTCAAAACATCATGATCGGCGTCGACTAACAAAGTTTCTTGCCTTAGCTCTCTTAACTGAGCCATTAACAATGGCAGTGAATCCACCGCTTTATCAATTAAAGGCACAATTTCTCCTCTATTCACTGCGTCCATGATTTTTTTCATATAAAAACGCTTAACAATTTCGGGAAATTGAGGGGGGTCATAAAAAAGACTATTGAGATGGGCTTCCGCTTGTTCCACAGTATCAAAGCCAGCTTTCACTCTTTCCCAAGCGACATTCTCCCCTTTTCTAACGGCCTCCATATCTGGCGGATTAAACCACGCCAATGTTTTCACGCTATCACTCAATGCATGCGCTAAATATGATGCCGCTCCCCCGCCCGATCCATGGCCAACAATATGAAACTCTCTCTCGCCAATTGCCCCCATAAACGCCGTTATCCAATTCGCTATGTTACGCTTGGTATGCTCAGTTTCGGGTATATCTAACCGAAGTGAAAATACAGGAACGTCAGGGCTAACAACACGGTAGTGCTTTGCAAGTGAAGCCATAAATGCCCGCCACTGTACCTTCGAGCTACCAAGCCCATGCAAACACAAAACAACCTCGCCGGAACCCGCGTCAAGATACTTCCATTCCATCCCTTGAAACGAACAAGATTTTTCTTTAACACCACCCAAATAAGCTGATACATGCCTAGACAGCAATTCAAATGATTTCGTATTCCATGCCATATTTTCAGCAACGCCTATAAAGAATGTTCAACTGGTGATATGACAACAACCTTGACGTAGCAATTTGATGCCCACAATAAAAATGCCATTTTACCTGCTTATCAAATAACCCGCCACATTTTCAATCACTGACAAATCCACCCCAAATGTCAACGCACCCTTTACTCTTATAACAATATGTTACTACCCTCAAATGCAATTCAATTGCGAGTCATAAGAGTTTTTGTGATAAAATCGTGCGCCTATAGCTTAGCTACCTGTAAAGCCACCTCAAATGCAATATTTTCAATAGCTTAGCGTTCAAATTCATTGAGCAAGGTTCTTACCTGATGTCTGAATTTCTGATTATTCTCGTCAGTACGATTTTGGTAAATAACTTCGTACTGGTACAGTTTCTAGGGCTTTGCCCCTTTATGGGGGTTTCCAACAAGTTGGAAACGGCCATGGGCATGTCGCTAGCGACCACTTTTGTGCTAACCCTATCCTCAGCGCTCAGTTACTTGACCTTCGCCTATATTCTTGAGCCTCTTGGTGTTGAATACCTTCGAACTATCTCTTTTATTCTTGTTATTGCTGTGACGGTGCAATTCACAGAGATGGTCGTTAAAAAGTCCAGCCCTCTTCTATATCGGTTGCTTGGTGTGTTTCTACCCTTGATAACCAGTAACTGCGCAGTGCTTGGTGTTGCACTGTTAGCAGTTAAGAAAGGTACTGACAGCTTTATCGAAGCCTTATTGTACGGCTTTGGTGCTGCAGTTGGCTTTTCCCTAGTATTGATATTGTTCGCAGCCATGCGTGAACGCATTGCAGTAGCCGATGTTCCCGAGCCATTTAAAGGCCCTTCCATCGGCATGATCACAGCTGGATTGATGTCCTTAGCTTTTATGGGCTTTTCCGGCCTTATTAAATTGTAGTTATAATTATGTCTGAAGATTTAAGCGCTATTTTTTCACTCGTCAGTATGGCGATCCTGTTTGGTTCACTATTAGGTTATGCGGCAATTAAATTCGCCACAGAAGATGACCCTTTAGCTGATCAAGTTGATGCTCTGCTCCCCCAAACACAATGTGGGCAATGTGGACACCCCGGCTGCCGCCCTTATGCAGAAGCAGTGGCAAACGATGAGGATGAAATTAACAAATGTGTCCCTGGTGGCGAAGATACCATTCATGCGATGGCTGATCTGCTAGGTAAAGATTTCATTCCCTTGGATGCAGACGAAAGTGACGTTATCGACACACCCGTTGTTGCGTATATACGCGAAGATGAATGTATCGGCTGCACCAAGTGTATTCAAGCCTGCCCCATGGACGCCATTTTAGGCGCAGCGAAGCAAATGCACACCGTCATCGTTGATGAATGCACTGGTTGCGACTTATGTGTCGAGCCCTGTCCCGTGGACTGTATTGATATTATCCCGGAAAAACAAACACAACAAACATGGGTATGGACCCAACCCAATGGCCCTGGTGCTAGCCCTGGTGAAATGATCCCTGTGAGGAATATTGCATGAGCCGTCGTATTTGGGATATTCCTGGTGGCATCCACCCCGCCGAAAATAAGCAACAGTCGCTACAGACACATATTATCACAGCACATATTCCAGCTGAACTCGTTGTGCCTGTACAACAACACATTGGCGCACCAGGAAAACCCTGTGTAGAGGTTGGTGACAAGGTACTAAAAGGCCAAATGATTGCTGAAGCCAATGGCTTTGTCAGCTTACCCACTCATGCCCCCACATCTGGGGAAATCATTGCCATTGAATCACGCCCTGTACAACACCCCTCTCAAATTGATGGCCTCTGCATTATCATTAAAGCTGACAACCTCGATCAGTGGATTGATCATAATGCTATTAACGAATATCAATCCAAAGAACGCAGTGACATTATCAACACGATTCGCCAGGCAGGTATTTCTGGCATGGGCGGTGCAGGCTTTCCAAGCACGATTAAACTAGGCATTCGCCCTGATACAAAAATTGAACAGTTAATTCTAAATTCTGCAGAATGTGAACCCTACATCACTGCAGACGATAGCCTCATTCAAGAACGGGCAGATGAAGTTGTTGCTGGTTTAAAAATCATGCAATGGCTGGTCAAACCCCAAGAAACACTCATTGGTATTGAAGATAATAAACCCAATGCAATTGCTGCACTAAAACAAGCAACCGCCGACAGTGATATTGAGGTAGTCGTTGTACCTACCAAGTACCCTTCCGGCGGCGAAAAGCAGATCATTTATTTGTTAACAGGCAAGGAAGTTGCTAGCGGTGGATTGCCCTCTGATGTTGGGGTTATTTGTCAAAACACAGGCACTGCTTATGCTGTTAATCGTGCAATACATTTTGGTGAACCTCTTATCTCTCGCATCACCACCGTAACTGGCGATGCTATAAAAAACAAAGGCAATTACGAGGTTTTATTAGGCACGCCCGTCGACGCATTACTCTCACAGGCAGGGGCTAAATTCGACCAGACTAGTCGACTCATCATGGGCGGCCCGATGATGGGTTTTTCAATTCATAACTCAGCCGTCCCCATTGTAAAAGTCACCAACTGTTTGTTAGCACCTACTGAGAAAGAAATCCCAGAGCCTGACGCCGAGCAACCGTGTATTCGCTGCGGAAACTGTACTCAGGTTTGCCCAGCGGGATTACTGCCTCAACAGCTTTACTGGTTCTCCAAATCAAACGAGTTAGAAAAAGCCAAACATTTTAACCTTGCAGATTGCATTGAATGTGGTGCTTGCTCCTTTGTTTGCCCAAGCAATATCCCCCTTGTACAATATTTTCGCTTTGGTAAAGGTCAAATTCGTAAACAAGAGGCAGAAACGGCAAAAGCCGACCAAGCCCGTGAACGATTTGAATTCCGCCAAGCCCGCCTAGAAAAGGAAGATCGTGAAAAAGAAGAAAAGCGTAAAGCTAGAGCTGAAGCGGCAGCTAAGAAACAAGCCGCAAAGAAGGCTGCAGCAGCTGAAAATCCAGCGACGAGCGAGAGCGGCCCGACTATACCAACTGGAAGCGAATCAACCGCAGACGCCTCAGCAGTAACCAAACTGAAAGCAACCTGGTCTTCAACAACAAAGCGCTGGAAGGATGCTGAAAAAGCATTAAAGGTTGCAGAGAAGAATGGCAATGAACACATTGATGCACTTAAGAAAAAAGTCGAACAACTAAAAGTCAAAGCAGACAAAGCAAAATCACTTTACGATGAAGCGAAAGTGGCGGACGCAGCAAACATCAGCAATGTAAATGGGCCCACAGCAACCAAACAAACAAACAAACAAGCGGCCACACAGCCAACAAATGATCCGATGCAGAAACTAAAACAAGCATCTACGGACGATTTTAACGCATGGAAAGCGGCCCAACAAAAAACGCAAGATGCAGAAGCAAATTCATCAGATGGTGCCGACATAGAATCTCTGAGAAAAACCGAGGCTGAAGCCAAAGAAAAATCTGCGGCATCAAAAGCAGCAATGAAAGAAGCGCGGGCAAAAGAAAAAGAAGCCATGCAAGCGAAAAAATCTGCAGAAGACCCTGCCAAGCAATTAAAATTGGATGCGGCAATTACACGAACCAAAGCAAAAAAAGCATTAAAAGCACTCGATAGCCTTACTGAAGATCACGCTAGCTACGATGCATTAAAAACTGCTTATGAAAAAGCCCAAACCGCTGCAGAAAGTGCAGAATTGGCATTAAAAGCGGCAGAAGAGGCCTAATCATGTCCGTATTACATGTAACATCACCCCACGTACACCGCCCATTCACCATGAATGCGCTAATGCGTCACGTTGTTTACGCAACCATTCCTGGTCTAATCGTGTTAACTGCACTATTCGGCTGGGGCACATTAATCAATGTCATTTTTGCGTCATGTGTAGCAATTGCAGCTGAAGCCGTTGTATTAAAACTTCGCAAGCGGCCTATCTTATTCTCAATTAAAGATGGTAGTGCTGTGCTTACGGCAGTATTGCTAGCATTAGCCATCCCTCCAACAGCACCCTGGTGGCTTACTATTATCGGCATTATCTTTGCGATTGTTATTGCAAAACAGCTGTACGGCGGACTGGGTTCTAACCCCTTTAACCCTGCGATGATTGGCTATGTGCTACTACTGATTTCTTTTCCTCTAGAAATGACAACCTGGATTCCAGCCTATACAACGGAAGGCGTCACATCGATTCCAACACTCACGCAATCTTTTGAGATGATATTTGGCTCCGTTGATCGCAGCATTATTGATGGAATAACAATGGCTACACCGTTAGACACCTTCAAAACCTACGCAGGAAACGATTTAGCCAAACTACAATCAGCATCTGTGCTCCAAGGCAACATTGCTGGCGCTGGGTGGGAATGGGTTAACGTTGCATTTCTAATGGGTGGCATCTATTTAATCGCTCGAAAAATCATTACCTGGCATATCCCTGTGGCTATGTTGGCAGGTGTATTTCTATTTGCCGGGATTTTTCACATCATTGATCCAGATACCTACGCCTCCCCTATCTTCCATTTATTAAGTGGGGGCACCATGTTGGGCGCCTTTTTTATCGCAACAGACCCCGTAACGGCAGCCACTAGTAACAAAGGTAAATTGATTTACGGAGCCCTAATTGGTGTATTAATTTATGTTATTCGTGCTTGGGGGGGATACCCTGACGCTGTTGCATTTGCAGTGCTTCTAATAAATCTATGTGCACCCACGATTGAATACTATACCCAGCCAAGAGCCTACGGGCATAAAAAAGCCAATAGCGGTATCGCCAAGTAGAGAACTGATTATGATTTTGGGTCAATCCATTCGAAAGAACAGCATCATTATGGGGCTCTTTGCCATTGTAACAACCGGGCTTATCGTGCTGACACAGGTCGGCACTGCAGATCAAATCGAATTTGCTAAACGTCAAGCATTGGAAAAAGCTCTGCAAGAAATAGTCCCAACTTCACTATTCGACAATAAGTTATTAGAAAACACCGTCGAGATTAGCGCCAACAAACAACTTGGTAGTAAAAAAATACGTACCGCCTATATCGCCACTAAAGACGATGCTCCAGCAGCTATAATCCTGCAAGCGACCGCTCCCGAGGGTTATGGTGGATCCATACACTTTCTTGTAGGAATTCGAGCAGATGGCGTCGTTACGGGGGTCCGCGTGGTTCCTCCGCATTTTGAAACACCTGGTTTAGGTGACAAGATTGATTTAGCAAAATCTAATTGGATATTGAGTTTTAATGGCAAAAGCCTTGCAAATCTCGAAGCTGAGCAATGGAAAGTAAAAAAGGACGGTGGGCAGTTTGATGCTTTTACTGGGGCGACTATCACACCCAGAGCCATTGTTGATGGTGTTCACAAAAGCCTGCAGTATTTTGACGAACATAAACTATCTTTATTTGGCACTCAAACAGCCTTTACCGTCACCACAATAACTACCCCAGATACAAATACAGGTACAAGCCTATGAGTGCTGCTGATAACAAAAAAATCATAAAAGATGGCTTATGGAACAACAACCCTGTCCTTGTACAGGTACTCGGCTTATGCCCTTTACTTGCCGTATCAGGCTCTGTGGTTAACTCCCTAGCTTTAGGCCTTGCAACTGCATTCGTTATTACAACCTCCAATATTGCCGTATCATTAATTCGTAACTACACAACTGACACCGTTCGCTTGCCCGTCTTTGTTATGATCATTGCATCATTCACCACCTGCATTGAATTTTTAATGAACGCCTTTACCTATGAGTTATATCTAGTCTTAGGCATTTTTATTCCCTTGATCGTAACCAACTGCGCGGTTCTAGGGCGCGCCGATGCCTTTGCCAGTAAAAATGGCGTGGCAGCCTCAGCTTTAGATGGATTAATGACAGGGCTCGGGTTTACAGCAGTCATTGTAACACTTGGCGCTCTTCGTGAAGTTCTTGGTCAAGCTACGTTATTTGATAACATGCATCTACTATTTGGCGACATCGCCCAAGGCTGGACAATACACCTGGTTGATGACTACAAGGGCTTTCTATTTGCTATATTACCACCCGGCGCATTTGTCATTATGGGATTCTTGTTGGCCCTTAAAAACATCATTGATAGCAAACTAAAAGCGCGGGCAGCAGCTCTAATGGAAAAACCCGCAACAGGCAGTCGTCGCGTTCGCACAACAGGAAATATTTCGTAAACAATGAACGCTGACAAACGTTATCAAATTTTCTACCGTTTGCGGGAAGAAAACCCCAGCCCAAAAACAGAATTGGCCTATACCAGTAATTTTGAATTGCTGATTTCGGTCATTCTATCGGCACAAGCAACGGATGTATCCGTTAACAAAGCGACCGCTAAACTATACCCAATCGCAAACACCCCTGAAACCATAGCTAAACTTGGTGTGGAGGGTCTTAAGAAATATATTAAAACCATTGGTCTATATAACACTAAAGCTGTCAATGTTATTAAAACCTGCAATGCGCTTGTAAAAGAGCACAATTCAGTTGTTCCTGATAATCGAGAAGATTTAGAAGCTTTGCCTGGGGTTGGCAGAAAAACCGCTAATGTAGTGCTCAACACAGCTTTTGGCCAACCTGCAATGGCGGTTGATACTCACATCTATCGTGTATCTAATCGCACCAAGATTGCTAAAGGAAAAACGGTTCTAGATGTAGAAAAAAAATTAATGCGCCACGTGCCAAAAGAGTTCCTCATCGATGCACACCATTGGCTTATTCTACATGGGCGTTATATTTGCACCGCAAGAAAGCCCCGCTGCGGTGCCTGTATTATAGAAGATTTGTGTGAATTTAAAGAAAAAACAGAAATATAACAGATCAAAGCTACACCTTCATCTAATCCTAAGTGAAATGTTTATTAACACCTAACATCATTGTGACTGCTTTTAAGTCTTTACCCAGCCCTTCATTTTTCTCAAAGAGTTCATTGGTTTTTACTTCTGCAATGTTAATCAGCTCCATTACATCCTCTTCCTGCTCTTCCGTCATGCCCATCGTTAAGAATGACTGAGCAACGTCTGCAACCAAAGTATTCATAATTTCGGTAAGTTCGGCTTGATTTTCCTTCTGGTGCGCCTCAATATTAGCGAGGCTAACCGATGCGATACTTACGGCATCATTCACCATTGCTCTCTGACCTTCTGCTTTCTGTTCCAGAATAATCATTTCCGCACGAGAGTTTGCCCCCTCTACCAACATGGCAATATGATCTCGTAAACGGCCAGCTTTATCAGGATCATCGGATGGCATATTCATCGCAATCAATGAAACACTGTGATAATTAAACGCTGTGCGAGTACCAAAACTATGAATATTTTTAACACCGCGTAAACTATCCATTACTTTTTGTTCCGCTACAGAGAACATATTGCCGCGAAACGTTCTCTGTACAATTTCATAACTGGTTTTGATTTCGACAATTGAACTGACTCCATAGAAGTTAACCACCTCAATTAGCTTATCAGCCAACTCCACAAAGGATGTTGTGGCGAAACTATCTCGAAAGAAATGTAACACCTGACCAATTTCACTGGCGGTTGTCATTGCAGTCATAGCCGCACCCGATGCAGCAGCAGACCGTTGACGGTAGGTATCCAGCGCCTTTTTATTGGCTAGCGTTAACTCAATTTTCTTTAACAGCTCCCAACTAGAAAATGGGCTCCCCATATATTCATCGCAACCGGCCTCATAACCATCTAATCGATCATCAACATCATTCTTAGCCGATATAAAGATAACAGGTATAAACTCTAATTCTGATGAAGCCTTTAATTTTTTGCACAGCTCTATGCCGCTTATACCTGGCATAGTAACATCTAACAAGAACAGATCAGGCACCCAATCTTGAAGCTGCGTTAAGCACTCCTCAGCACTACCGGAAAGCCTAACATCATACCCGCCTTCCAGCAGCCCCTTGATAAAGCTCTGGTTAATTTGCTCATCGTCAACCACCAGTATTTTTGATAATTCCACGTTGTCTCTCCGGCTCCCTTTAGCCACACCACACCCTTGAAGTGTAGCTGGTATCTATCATCTGAAAAGGGCCTTTACGGGGAATTCGGATACGTTCATAATCATGCCCAAATAGCTACCACTACACACACCACTACACGAATCTAAAATTATGTTTGATAAAAAATTACTGGATGTACTCGTTTGCCCCGTCAGCAAGGCAAAGCTCGATTATAACGTTGAAAAACAAGAGCTTATTTGTTATGCCAGCGGCCTTGCTTATGCGATTCGAGACGATATCCCTGTTATGTTAGAAGACGAAGCTCGACAAATCACATTAGAAGAAAAAGAAGTACACAAAAAACGTTAACCCTCCTTTTTTCTCTATTCCTGACCTGACGATAAAGCCATGTTTGATGCAGTATATGTAGAACCAAAAAAAGCCGCGAATGCTGTTGTTATATGGCTTCACGGGCTCGGTGCCGATGGCCACGATTTTGAACCTGTCATCCCCCACCTCAAGCTAGTTGACGACCTTAACGTACGCTTTATATTTCCTCACGCCCCCGTTCAACCCGTCACCTGTAACAACAATATCGCAATGCGCTCCTGGTACGACATCCTCGAATTAAGCGAAATCCGCAAGATCAATGAACAAGACTTGATACAAACCAGTAAAACGATTAATCAGCTCATTGAACAACAAATTCACAACGGTATTCCACCTAAAAAAGTGTTGCTGGTAGGCTTCTCTCAAGGCGGAGCCGTTGCCCTTCACACGGGGCTACGATTCCCATCACCATTAGCGGGAATTTTGGCGTTATCAACCTACATGCCTCGGGAGGATAGCTTAAAGAACGAAGCAAGCGATGCAAACAAAGACATCGTTATTCATATGGCGCATGGTGACAACGATGACATGGTTACACCAAGAGCATCCAAAAAAACCTTTAATGACCTAAAAACACACCAATACAACGTAAGTTACAACCAATACCCCATGGGGCACGAACTATGCCTCAAAGAAATCAGAGATATTGGCAATTGGATAAATGAGCTATTAAGCTAACGAAATCGCCGAGGAACCTTCTCTAATAGCTCTTTGGCGATATCGTTGCTCACGCAAGTCCCTTCCACCCAATCACAGCCCTTACTTTGCAGAAACGCCAGTTGCTGAGGGCGTGTTACTCCTGTCGCAATCACTTGAAATCCTAAATTGTGCGCGAGATAAATAATACCATCCACTATCAATTCATCCGCTTTCGACTCCATCATTTTATCAATGAATCGCTCACTGATTTTTATCATCGAATAGGGAATGCTACGGATGAGTTCTAACGACCCATGACCTGTACCAAAGTTATCCAAAATAAATTGAAACCCTTTTTTCTGCAGTTCAGTTATCACTCCTGAAAAAGACAACCCTCGCGCCATTAAGGTAGATTCCGGGATTTCAATTAGCACATCCTCTGGCTTCAATCCAGCCAATGCAGTCTGTCCCAATAGCCAATCTACGATATCCTCTTGCGCAAATAACGATGGCGAAATAGGCATACATAACTTCACACCTGATAATGATTGCCCATGCTCACTTAACTCCTTGCTGGTTTGCTGCCACATCCAACGATAAAGGTCAGGGCCAAAACCTGCATCCTCAGCAATCGGTAAAAAATCTTCAACCTCAAGTAAACCGCGCCTTGGATGATGCCAGACCAGGCGCACCTCAAAAGCTTCAATTGTCTGCTCGTCATGACTAATTAGCGGGTGGTATTCTAATGCAAACTGAGTGCCTTCTATCGCCTTACGTAGATCGAGTTCTAACTCCATCCTATCAGCTCGCTGCTTATTCATCTCAACGGTATAAAATTGATAATTATTTCTACCAAGATTTTTTGCTCGTGCCACCGCTGCTTCAGCATTTTTTATCAAGCCGTCTGTATCATCGCCACAGCTCGGATAAATAGCGACGCCAATAGAGCAACCCGTGAAAATCTCATGGCCATCCACTAAAAATGGTTCATGCAACCTATCAATGATCTTTTTAGCCACAGCCCCTGCATGACTAGGATGATCAAGCTCACCTAACACTACTGCAAATTCATCCCCCTCCATCCTACAAACGGCATCATCTTTTCTTAATAGTTGAGATATCCGTTGAGCAACGACTTTTATTAGAGCATCACCCAAATCATGACCAAGAGTTTCATTGATATACTTAAAATGGTCGAGGTCCACTATCAATAATGCAAAATGATTGCTTTCGTTTCGGGCTTTTTGAATAGCACTGCTAACAAAGTCGTCCAATCTCATCCGAGTAGGTAGGCCAGTCAAATGATCTGTGCTCGCAAAATGGGATAGCTTACCTCGCTTCTCCCTAGATTCTGTCAAACGACGAAAGGCAAACAATAATTTCGCCCCTGGCAGCTGAAAAACTGGAATAGCTGCAAACTTCACATTAATAGTGTCACCATTTGCACACCACAATTTTGCATTTTCAACTTGTAAAATCTGCTCCGTTTGAATGACTTTTGAGATAGGATGTTTTTTCCAGTTCGACACCAAAGAGTCATTACTCTCTTGAAAGAGTGACTCTAAATATTGACCGCACAATGCATAGACACGTATATCCAAAAGCCGCTCCGCAGCGCCATTGGCAAAACATATTTTACCCAGCTCATCAACAACCAACACACCTTCATCACGCCCTTCGACTAAGGATCGGTTTTTTTTCTCCCCTCCAATCGCTTCTATCGCAACCCTGTATTGATGAAGCTGAACATAAAACTCAACTAATTGCCGATAACGTGATTGATCTACCGGTTTGGGAAGCACCTCAGCCCGCCTCATCATATCAGCATGCAACTTCATTTGCCGTTCACCAAAATTCGAAGGGACGAATATAACGGGAATATGGCTAGTTTCCACCTGAGATTTAAGATGGTTCAATACTTGATAGCCATCTTTTCCTTCCAGCTGAGAGCTCAATATCACCACGGCAGGTTGCGCTTCTTTAACAATCTGAAAAACATCACTTGCATCGGTGCAAGTGACAAAGTCTGCGCCAATACCTTCAAGCAACTGTAAGCTTTGTTCATTCTCTGATTCTGCTTGGTCAACAATGAGAACAACAGGTAATACTGTGGTCATTTATAATCCTAATACCGTTGACTAATGAAATAATTCTTTTGGAAATCGCGACAAAATAGTTTCTAGTTCATCCGCCCGAAAAGGTTTTTGCATAAAATCATCCATTCCTGCTTCCAAACAACTTTTTTGACATTCCGTACTTTCATTCGCCGTCAGTGCAATAATGGGCACATGCCGGTCTTGTGTTTTTTCCCAGGAACGAATCAATCGAGTAGCCTCAAATCCATCCATAATTGGCATTTCACAATCCATAAGCACCACATCGTAATGCTTATCTTGAATCGCATCGATAGCCTCTTCACCATTATTAGTAACATCGGTGCTTATACCCAAACGCTTTAGTGCACCTTTGGCGATAATTTGATTCACTTCATTATCTTCTACCAAAAGAGCTCGGTATGTCTGATGGTCTTTCACGGATTTTACCGTATTATTGGTCACTATTTGGTGATGCACATCAGATTGCCGCCCTAGCGCAACAGTAAGAGCGTCGTAAACTAAATGCTTTCGCATAGGTTTAATAATAAAAACATCAACGCCATTATCAGATGCCAAAGTCGCATTCAACCCATCTCGATCAGCCGCTAGCAAAACAACTTTTAGGTGCCCAAGCTCAGTCGAATTATTAATCTTTTTCGCCAATTCTAAACCGTCACCATGAGCTTTATGCAAGTCAATCATAACAAAATCAAAACTTGCATCCTCTCGACTTGCGGTGTGTAGCATACCAATTGCATGATCAACGCTACCAGTAACATCTGTCTTTATATGCCATTCTTTCGCATAACGTTGCAAATGTGACCTGTCGCCTACAGAGTCATTCACCAATAGCATTTTTTTATTCGCTAAATTGCAGTGTTCCGATGCATACGTTTCACCTTTAGGCATCACAAGTGTTAACTTGAAGGTAGCGCCCACCCCATCCGTTGATCGCAACGTTATCTTTCCATTCATACGATCCACCAAATCTTTACATATTGCCAGCCCAACCCCCATACCACCAAACCGATCAGATAAATGTCCGCCAGGTGTAGAAAACGCACGACCTATATCTTGGCAGCGCGCTTCAGGTATCCCAGATCCTGTATCCATTACTTCTATTTGAATCGTAGCGGTGGTATCACTTTCCACATCACAACTCGCTCGAACAGTGACTCCACCTTCGGTAGTATGCTTAAAAGCATTATTTAATAGGCTCTGTAATATTTGATGAAACCGATCAGGGTCACCAACAACCGTTTCAGGTACATAAGGGGACACCAATGTTGCTAACTCTAGATTATGTTTATGGGCAATAGGCAAATAGCGGTCAACGATATCATCCAAAACCATTCTAAAATTAAAAGTGATTTCACGAAATTCAAATTTATCACTTTCCATTTGCGTATAATCCATCATCTCTCCAATGGACTTTTGCAAATCACGGCCTGCATTAAATGCTCGGTTCAAATCATCCTCTAACAAAGGCGGCAAACCATCGCTATCAATCGTTTCCCCTACTACATTCATCAACAAATTAATTGAAAGCCTTAGCTCTTGACTCATGTGATGTAGAAAATGACTCTTAGCCTTGGATGTATTTTGGAATTCTGTTAGTTTGTCAGCGACGATTTGGCATTCTTTTACGTGCGCTTCAATATTTTGAAACATCACCAGTACGTTGCCATGTAGCGAAGACACACTAAACTGCAAGGCAAAACGCTCTCCACTTTTCTTAGACGCTATGACTGGCTGCTGCCATTGGTTTGGGTTGGCATGAAGGTAGTCTTTTAAATAGGCGGGGACATTACACTGATATTCTCTCGGGCACGGAATATAGTGATCAAAAAACGCTCCGACCACAAGCCCTTTGCTAATTCCGAACAATGACGTCAAAGCATCATTGCTCGCTAACATACGGCCACTTTGATCAAATAAAATAGCGGCAGCTTCTAAAGCGCCAATAAATTCTGTCGCCGAAAGCGCTTCATCCACCGACACTGCCTTTTGCGGCGCATTATCTTGTGCTTGATTGTTTCCAGTCATTGCCTTACCCATAGTCCATTTTCACCCCCTCTTTTTGAGTATAGATGGCTTAAGGTAAGTCGCTAAAAAAAAAGGTCCGCTTAGTAAATAACCAAGCAGGCCTCTATTTTTTTCTTTATTTTCAAGCAGTTGAAAGATCTCTTCAACTAAAACTTAGAGCTTTCTTCCTTTCCCAGCAGCAATTCGTAACCTAAGTGCATTCAGTTTAATAAAGCCTTCTGCATCTTTTTGGTTATAGGCACCGGCATCGTCTTCAAACGTTGCAATGTTTTCATCAAACAGGGTTTCCTCTGATCGACGACCAACAACGGTGACATTTCCTTTGTAAAGCTTCACACGAACATCGCCGCTCACATGCTTCTGGGTATTATCAATCAGAGCCTGTAGAGCTTCTCTCTCTGGGGACCACCAATATCCATTATAAATTAACGATGCGTATCTAGGCATTAATTCATCTTTTAAATGGGCAGCTTCACGATCCAGAGTAATAGACTCAATCGCTCGATGCGCACGCAACATAATAGTGCCAGCTGGTGTTTCATAACAACCTCGAGCTTTCATGCCAACATATCTATTCTCAACAATATCCAAGCGACCAACACCGTTTTCTCCACCTATTTTATTCAGGTATTCCATCACTGTTGCAGGAGATGTTGGTTTACCGTCAACGGCAACAATGTCACCCTTCTCGAAGCTTAACTCAACATATGTAGGCTCGTTTGGCGACTTTTCCGGAGAAACACTCCAGCGCCACATATCCTCTTCAGCTTCTGTCCAAGGGTCTTCTAATGGACCACCTTCATAAGAAATATGCAGCAAGTTAGCATCCATTGAATAAGGTGACTTCTTGCCACGTTTCATTTCAACAGCAATATTGTGCTTTTCAGCATAGGCCAGTAAGGATTCTCGTGAAGTCAGATCCCAATCTCTCCAGGGCGCTATTACTTGGATACCTGGGGCTAGTGCATACGCACCTAGCTCAAAGCGTACCTGATCATTGCCTTTACCTGTTGCTCCATGTGAAATCGCGTCAGCTCCAGTTTCTTGAGCTATTTCAACCAAACGTCGAGCAATTAGAGGACGAGCAATGGATGTTCCCAGCAGGTATTCACCCTCATAAATGGTGTTCGCGCGGAACATCGGGTATACATAGTTAGCAGCAAACTCTTCTCGTAAATCTTCAATGTAAATTTCCTTCACACCCATCGCTTCTGCTTTGGCTCGAGCAGGCTCAACTTCTTCCCCCTGACCTAAATCAGCAGTGAACGTCACCACCTCACATTGATACTCATCCTGTAACCATTTAACAATAACGGATGTGTCTAAGCCGCCAGAATAGGCTAATACTACTTTTTTGATGTCGGACATGGGCTAGGAACCTAGGTTAAATTCATCTCTAATAGAAGGGGGCATATTCTACAACGAACTGGCGTTTGACTCTAGTGCCCGAGATAACAGCACTCTAAATAAGAATTGATGTATTTCAATCAAACCTACGTTTTTTGGTTCCAAGCCTCAGTTTTAACAAGCTGTACAAATACTCGACGATTTTTCGCCCTATTAGACTTATTAGAATTTCTCACCAAAGGGCGTGTCTCACCGTGATAGCGCATAGTAATCATGCTTGGATCAACCCCGCTATGCTCTAAATACCGCTGTACAGCCCGAGCACGTAGGCGTGAAAGCTCCCAATTGTGACCTCGCCTCCCTTCATTATCGGCGTAACCGTCAACATAAATGTGCTCAACCTCAGCATCAAGTTCAATATAACGCGCCAACAAATCCAGTCGCTTAAGTAACTTCCCTCGTATCCGCCATTTGTCAGTCCGGAAATTTAAGGTTGAATGGCGTAATTTTTCGAAATTTGATGGAAACAATCCAGCAACACAAGAAAGATAACCTGCATAGGCATCCTGAAAATTAACAGGACTAACATCAACTCTCAGCTTTTTATGATTGTGCCATCCCGACAATACAATAGCCGGATTCATACCTTCATACAGCTCGTCTAAAAACCAATTCGCCCATTTATCGTCTAATGTTAGGGGCCTATTACCCTTTGCCAGCTTCACTGTAGCGATTGACTTATCCCTTATACCAGTCTTCCACAAAGGGGCTATTACCTTTATCTCTGCCTCCCCTGTAGATATTGCGGCTCGTTCTGACTCCACATAAAACTGCAAATTTTGGCCCGACTGGTGGAGAAAAACAACCTCACCATAGTCTGGGACTTGCTGCCATAAGCGACACTCCAAAGGGGAAGGGTCAAGATGCCACTGTGCCGTTTCTAAGGACGCACCGAATTCAGTAGCCTTCAACGTCAAAGGCATCATCAAAGCTGCACTGACTATCAGTACCCTCCACAACAACATCACATTCATTTCAAACCCCATATCACTCTTTAACTCTGACCTATTCAACTTATATCGGCAACCAGCCTAAGATATTGAGAGGCCTTTATTGTTGGATTTAGTATAGACCCTCAACCATTAAGGTGCTCTTTAGTTGAATTGTGCTCAGGAGTTAAGTAGCATCGCAGCCCAAAGTACACACATTGCGATTCTAAAAAGTTGCATCAAAAAAATCAGTAAGGATCCGACCCCAATGAGCAATAACGACAAATCACTTCTAGCGACACGATTTCGAGGTTTTTTGCCTGTTGTTATTGACGTGGAAACAGGAGGATTTAACTCCCAGACCGATGCTTTGTTAGAAATTGCGGCCGTTATGGTGTCAATGGATGATGAAGGTCTTCTCTATGTTAGTGGTAGCCATCATTACCACGTAACCCCCTTTGAGGGAGCTAATCTTGAAAAAGAGGCGTTAGAGTTCACTGGGATAGACCCTTATCACCCATTTCGTAACGCGGTAGATGAGAAAGATGCTCTGACGGATATTTTTGCCCCCATCCGACAGCAGATCAAGGCTGAAGGTTGCACTCGTGCCGTTCTCGTTGGTCATAACGCTGTATTTGATCACGATTTCGTCAAAGCTGCCGCTTCGAGACAAAATATCAAGCGTAATCCTTTCCACCCCTTTTCTTGTTTTGATACCGCGACACTGGCCGGATTAGCCGTGGGACAGACAGTGTTAGCAAAAGCCTGTCGAGCAGCGAACATCCCTTTTGACAACAAAGAAGCTCACTCAGCTATTTATGACGCCAAACGTACGGCAGAGTTATTTTGTTATATCGTCAACCGCTGGCAACAATTAGGTGGACTAGAAGGCATTGAACTGGGTTAACGCTCAAAAAGGGTTTGTCAAAACAAAGTGCTACTGGTGTCATATCTCTATTTGTATTCCATGCTAAACTTACAAGTCAAGCGCTGCTTAGCTTAGCCTAGGTTACAAAACAGGATACAATTCAGGTAACACACGACATTGACGATCACTTTAAAAAACAAAGACTCGTTACAAGAGCGCAACCATCAACAAAGGCTTTGGTCCTTCACCCTATTTCTCTTATTAAGCTTCTGCGCTCTTAATGCTTTCGGCACGCTTTCCCCCCCCCCTTACTTAAACGCCCCCCCTCCCGTACAGCTATTAGAATCATCAAGTTCCGCAGAAGAGATAGCTAACTTCAACATTCAATATATTCGAAATTTAGACAATAACACATGGCAACCCTATCCCGAGGAACATATCAATCTTGGTTTTGTTGACCACCCTGTCTGGATAAAAATCAAGCTCCCCCCCTCCCCAACAACAAACACTTACTTGCTTGAATTCGCTAATAATAAAATAGCGCAAATTGATGTCTATATTGAAACCAACCACCTCAGCAGTCAGTCTTCTCTTTCACACATGCAGCTTTTAGAAAGCACACCACTAAGCCAACGATTCGTATTCAACAGTAATTACATTTTCCCTATCAACCTCACACCAGATCAAAACACCACTCTTTATATTAAAGTCGCCAACACTTACCCCATAAAATTACCCATATACATGTGGGACAAAGAAACCTTTGCACAAAAAACTAACGATCGTACATTTTTTAACGGTATCTACTTTGGTTCCGTTCTCATTATGGCGCTGTATAACTTATGCTTATTCTTTTTTGTTAAAGACCGTAGTTATGCAAACTATGTCATATTTATTGTAACTCTTGCCATCTTCGTCGCCTTTGACAAGGGACTTACAATTCAATATTTTTGGTATAATACCCCCGAACTAAATCACCGATTTTATACCCTGGCGATATCACTAGGAGCCCTATCATCCGCCCGTTTTACAATGAGTTTTTTGTCGCTTCAAGAAAGTGCGCCAAAAGTATACCGAGGGTTGGATATACTTAGCTGGTGCTGGGTAGCAGTAATTATTGCGTCTATACTCAGTGGCTCCCCAATATTACTCGGCGTGGTATTTGTTTTGTTACTGCCTGGTGGAACAGCACTATTCTTGGCTGGTGTCTATATGTGGAAACAAGGTATGCCAGAGGCATCCTTCTACACTATTGCCTGGATAACACTCGTTCATGCTGTACTAGGCTATTCTGCCAGCTTTCTGGGTTTCATCCCCTACTCTGCCTGGCTAGACAACCTCATACAAGTAACCAACATTCTAGAAGCAGCGCTACTGTCTTTAGGGTTAGCTTACCGTATTAATACACTTAATAGAGACAAGCAAAAAGCCTTTACATCAGCAAAAGCCAAAAGTGATTTACTCGCAACAATGAGCCATGAAATCCGCACGCCAATGAATGGCATTCTCGGTATGGCACAACTACTAAAAGACACAAAACTTTCTTCACAGCAAAAACATTATTTAAAAACTATCCTAGGTTCAGGTCAAACACTGCTAACCATCCTCAACGACATTCTTGATCATTCAAAAATAGAAGCTGGAAAGCTAGAAATTGAATCCATCCCTTTTAATATACGCCAAACATTGGATGAGACTGCCTCAATATTTGCGACCCGAGCTGCAGATAAAATGTTGTACTTCAATATTTACATGGGACCAACAGTACCTCTAGCCTTAGACGGTGATCCAACACGCATAAGGCAAGTACTTACCAATTTATTAAGCAACGCCTTTAAATTTACCGATGAAGGTAGTGTTGTTGTTAATGTGACATTACAAGAGCCCAACAACAATACGCCTATGTTGTTAATTGAAGTCGAAGACCAGGGCATAGGCATCCCAAAAGACAAGCTTAACAAGCTGTTTAAGAGTTTTTCTCAAACCGACGCATCTACTACCCGCCAATATGGGGGCACTGGATTAGGACTTTCTATTTCCAAACGTTTAGTTGAACTTATGGGTGGCGAAATTGGCGTCAAGAGCGAAGCAAGTAAAGGCTCTACCTTTTGGTTTTCCATTCCCATCGTTAATGGTCAGCAGTATATGCTGCCTTCTGACCCGACACTTATCAAAAAACTCTCATCGTTAAACGCTCTCATTATTTCACGCACAGCTCGCTTCACGACAATGTTAGAACAGCACGCCGTTGTATGGAACATGCATTTTTCTCATGTGGAAACTATTGAGGAATTGCGCAAAACAGGGAAAACCAGCAACAAGAACTTCCATTACATTTTGATTGAGCTAACCAATCAATTTCATGACACCGCTGAAATCATTCGTTATATTAATCAAACAGAAAACTTTCAACATGCTCAACTCATTATTTCAGCGCCCGCGGGGACATCTGACTCGCGCCTTGATACAAGCCAACTAGAAAAAACACCCTGGATCATTGACCAGCCGTTTAGTATAAATCGCATATTCTATTTGATCTTTAACTCACAGATACAAAGCACACAGAAAAACCCCATCATTGACATCAGCCGCCCTTTTGAAGGCCGCCAAGCTTTGGTTGTTGATGACAATGCCGTTAATCGCCAGGTCGCCTTGGCATTTTTAAAGAAGTTAGGAATAGATGCCGTTGCTGTTGCTAGTGGTCAAGAAGCAATTGACTTTATATGTACCGGCACAGCAGAGCACATTAACAACACGCTAGATTTGATCTTAATGGATTGTGAAATGCCCGGTGTCGACGGTTTTCAGGCCACACGATCTATTCGCTCTTGGGAGCAAAACAACACGAACTCAGCCCTTCCCATTATCGCCTTAAGTGCACACGCGATGGAAAGCCATAAGTCAGCATGTAGTGATGCAGGAATGAATGACTTTATTGCTAAACCTGTAGTATTTGATCATTTGAGAAAAACACTTGGTGAATACCTGAAATAACCTAAGAATTTAGTGGGAAAGGCAGCGCTGCCTTTCCCACTAAATAAGCACTATCAATTAGCCCCACTCCCCCCTTCACTTAACCACTGGTTAATCAATATATATTGTGATGAGCCAGTATTGTAATTCATTTGACCAGAGCCACTACAATCACTCAACAAACAGCCTGGGAAACTAGCACTCGCATTACCCGGCTCATAATACCCAGCCGCTACATGACAGCCGGTACATGTAGGCAATACATTGTTGGTATAAGATACCTGCGTCGCTTCGTTCACCGCAGAGCTGTTATCAGAATTCAACGTATTCGCCGTCGCTCGAACCTCAAAGCTATACGATGTGTAAGGGTCTAAACCACTCATCTGTTGACTCACAGCATCGACTGCAGTTGTTATCACTGGAGAGCCATCAACAAACACCGTATAGGTAGCCGGATCACCTTCCACAAGACTCCAGCTCACGGTAATTTGACTCGTGCTATTAGCCGCTGCCGACACTCCTGAAGGCGCTGCGGGCACAGTGGCTCCGCTTGATGCCCCCGATAAGCTTGACTGCTCACCTCCCGATACTGCCCTTACTGTATAGCTGTATAGCGTTCCACTTGTCAGGCCTGTATCGGTAAAACTATTGGAGCCAGGTGTTCCCACTTGCCCACCATTACGATACACAATATAACTGGTCACACCACCAGTAGGGGCGCTCCAACTAATATCAATTTGAGTGGTATCATTGCCACTGTTAGCACTCGCAGAAACACCCGAAGGCGCATTAGGCGTAGTCGTCGCCGTATCCGTGTTTGAATCCGCAGACTCTTGAGTGTTTTTGACTGCCCTAACGGTATAACTATAAAATGTCCCCTCTGTTCGCCCGGTATCATTAAAACTGATTCCCGTCGTCGTCCCAGCCAAACCGCCATCACGGTAGATGGCATAGCTATCGACATTACCCGTCGCAGCCGTCCAACTTAGGGCAATAATAGTACCACTGGTTGTTGAGGCAGCGATATTTGTTGGTGCATTTGGCGCAGACGTAGCAAGTATTGCAGAAGATGCATCCCCCTGATCACTACCCTGAGTTGCTTTAAGCGTATAGCTGTATTGCGTACCCGCCGTTAAACCCGTATCTGGTATTGTTGTATTGCTCGTCGTGCCAATTGAGCCTCCATCTCTGAACACTTCATAACTAGTGGCGTTTGCAGCAGGGGCACTCCAACTTAAATCAATACGCCCCGTATTAATAACACTCGCAACGGGGGCTGCTGGTGTTAATGACAGGGTCGTTTCTATTGCAGGGGGAGACGCAACGGAAACCTCTGAATTAAACACCGCTTTAACGGTATAAGTGTAGGCAGTGTTATTGGTTAAATTAGTATCGCTATAATTTGTACTTGTTACGCCTGAAGCAATAACGTTTGCGTCCCGTAATACTGTATAGGTATCCGCGGTATACCCTGTCGGTCCAGTCCACGCCAAATCAATCTGTGTTGCATTACTGGTCCCATTCACTGTCGCGGTCAATGCCGTAGGTTCAGTCGTTCCCACTGCGGCTGTACGAACCGTATTCGTAGTTATGGTTACTGATTCCTCCGAACCTGCGACGGTTGATACTTGATAGGTATAATCAGTATAAGGAGTTAACCCTGTATCTGAGAACGATGTAACAGTGGGCGTCGCAATAGCAATACTATTACGATAAATACGGTACGTATCCAAACCACCTGATACGGGAGCATCCCACACCAAATCAATTTCCGATGTATCATTAACAGCATCCAACGTTGCCACTGCATTACCTGGGGGTAATGGTATCACCGTCACAGCAACAACATTAGATGCCACTGACTCCTGTACTGTATCACTTGCTGTTACGCTATAGCTGTATTCTGTACCAGCAATCAAGCCACTATCGGAATAGCTCAGGTTTGTTGTGCTGGCGATTTCATCCGCTCCTTGATACACATGATATAGCGAAACATTCCCTGCAG
Source organism: Gammaproteobacteria bacterium 42_54_T18 (assembly GCA_002163245.1). GTDB lineage: Bacteria > Pseudomonadota > Gammaproteobacteria > Pseudomonadales > Ketobacteraceae > 42-54-T18. The sequence continues at coordinate 69,790 of MAAL01000037.1, forward strand.
GGGCAGCCCATGTCAAATCGATTTGTTGGGTATCAACTGCACTACCTGCCAAGCTATTTGGTACCAGTACTGCCGTTGTAGCCGATGTTAAAGCAGATGCATTTGAACTTGCACTACCAATGATAGCGGTTACGGTATATTCGTAAGTTGTATCATCAGCTAAACCCGAGTCGGTATATTGTGTTGCTGATAATGACACTATTTCTACCGAATCTCGAAATACACGATAGCTGTCTGGGGCAATACCTGTTGGTGCGTCCCAACTAATATCAATTTCTGAGGTATTGTTCGTACTATCAATAACTGCACTCACATTCACCGGCACCAAAGTACCTGATGGCGTTGAATCAATCGATATCTCGCCAAAACCAATAGGAGGTGACCCCGTACAGGATGCTGATGTAGTAGACAAACTCCCATCGGCATCCGCAACTTGATAAAACACTGTATCAATACCACGTACAAAAGGGTCCGTCAGTTGATAACTTACCGCTAAATTTCCTGCATCAATAGACAAAGTTCCCAAGGTTCCAGCATTCACGGAAACTACCTCTACCCCACCGTCCCCCAATGAGTCCGTTGCTAACATACTTACCACTGGTACCGAAGCCAACAACCCAGTCGATAGCAAACCAGAAGCATCTGCTGTTAAACACTCAGCAACAGGTGAACGATTGGCTGTCGTTATGCTTTGTGTTGTGCTAACAGCGGTGCCATTCTCATTGGTTACCGTGAGCTCTAGGGTATATTCCCCTCCCGGCACATCTGGTGAAAATGAACTAATAATTCCCGCATCACTGGTGAAATTCGTCGTTGATGTTGATGGAACGTTACTAAACTGCCATTGATAACTGTCTGCAAAAAAGCTTCCCGTTGCATCAACGCTAACAACATCATCTATTGTCGGTGTAAGGTTTGAAATAATAAACGTTGGTACTGGAATTCCGGGAGCATCCGGTATCGTTTGCCCTAAGCCCTCTAAATGCGCCCGTAGTATATCAACAGGTTTATCATAATCAGCACTTGCAGTTGAACCATTATAACCAGACCAAAACCTATCCATGGTTAACCGAGCGAGGGGCATTCTCCCTTGTTCATACACATAATTTTTTAATAAAGGCTCAGTAACAAATTCATCATAACTATCAAAATTATTCGCCTCGTTGGCCACCTGCAAATGGCACATGCGGCAATGTTTTGCAAAAACCTCACGATATAACGTTTCTTGGCCAACCCAGCTATCCGGTATGTAGGTACCATCAAACGTAGTACCCTCCGGTAATTGATCAATATCAAGTGCCTGCTCTTCATCACCATACCAACCATGGATCATTGCAATAGCACCGGCATTGCGTGTGCTCTCATCTTTATACGTTGTAAGTACGGCCAAGTTGAATTGCTTAAACGCTGCCTCCTGGTTATTTCTACTGTATTGATCAAGTAATTCTTCACTAAAATTCTCCACATCTAACGTGGTTTCAACTTGAGTGGTATCGTCGGATTTCGCAAACAAAAACGCATCCAAATCCCAAGGTAAAAAGGTTGCACCGATATCTGCATCCGCAACAGTCGCAAAGGTTTTTTCAGCAGCAAAGCCCTGATGGCAAGCGCCACAAACACCGGGCATATACTTTTCACCTCGACCATCAAAATTAATACTATTCACTCGAGTAAAGTCACCGGTACGATCATCTGGAACAAAGGCATAAAATTTCACAATTTTTTCATTCGCTCCCGCTGGATCAGGGTTATCACTATACTCCATAGCAACGATCGCAAACTCACCACGTTTTTCCAAACCTCTTTCCAAGGTAGGATAATTCACAACATAACTATACACGTTACCCTGATCGTCCTTTCGCACGTACATTTCACGTCCAAAACCTAGATCATAATTATTCAAATATAATGCTTGTGAAATAGAATCATCCGATAACTTAGCTCCATCAGCATCTAAAAAACCCGCATTAATACCCCAACTTTGAAACGATTCAAACGCTCCAGTAGGGTCTAACAATGCGTAATAATTACTGGATGATATAGCGTTCTCCAACCCTAGCTGAGCACGAAGATTGGTCACCGACAAAGACACCGTTGATTCATCATTCCAAGTCTGGATAATTGAGCGCTGCTTTGTCGCTCCACTCGAATACTGCGCCAAACGCTGGGCTGACTTAGAGGCAAATAACAAATCAGCTAATTCTATTTGAGCACCATCAGAGTCCAATGCAATTAGTTCAAAACTGCCCCCTGCGTTAGACGTCACAACAATTTGTAATTCCGCATACACCGAATCCAACTCATAAGATTCCAGACGGCGCTGCCGATCATTTATTTCAAAGTTTTTATTAATATCATCCGCATCTAAGGTTGGGATCGGAAACGTTAACTTAGGATTTTTTGGCTCCAATAAAGGGTCATAACCCATAGGGGCATCAAACGATGCGGGAAAGGTGCTATTAATGATTTCGGTACCAACAACTAACTCATCCATATCACCAGCCTGATTTCGCCAATGCACCGTGGTAGTCAATGTTAATGTAAAGGCTTGCTCTGTATCTCCAGTACCCGTTCCTTCCTGCAGTGCAGCAAGCACATCAAACGTTTTATTATTAATTCCTGGGTGCACTAAAAAATGGTCAACATCACCCACTGGCTCAACATTAACACTCACTGTCGATGTATCGGTATTATTGTTTGCATCAGTAACTGTCAGCAAAAACGTTAACGTTGTTTCTGTTATTACATTGGGTGTATCGAAAGCAACAGCATTACTTGTACGTTCAATAAGATCAACCGTATATCCGGAGCTATCTGTTTGTTGCCAGTCATAATTTAATACTGGAGCTGCACTACCCGCACTACTTTTACCGGTTAACTGCACTTCAGTATTCGCTCTAGCATTATAGGTATTATCAGTACCCTCTGCCGGCAACCCCAAACCGATCACCTCCGCAGATGCTATTGGCGGTGAGTCGTCATCTTGATAGCCTCCTCCATCCTTTCCCGCACTACCGCAGGCAGACAACATAGTAACGGATAACACCGCAACCATAACCGAAGTACTAACATGTTGTAACGGGCTTCGAGATGTATGTTTAACCTGAGTTTTCATAAATTTTATCTATATTAATTGGTTTTTAATAACGCTTTTCACGACACTCATTCACAACACATTTATATAAAATAATGTCACTACATATGCCGTAAATACTAAAATTCGTAACGGGCACCACCAGCAAGAATATGCTGTGTATAATCTTGAATATTTTCTATAGAACGATAACTAAAATACACCTGAATCCCACCTGCAGCCCCGTTACCTGTGGTATATGTCGTGCCACGCACAACAGCAGACACCCCTACTGCGTATATGTTATAGGATAATTCAGTACCATTAGTCTCTAAGCTGAATTGAGACACATCCGTTAAACTATCGTTGGCATCCGCATAAATCGCATTGATCTTATGATCTCCGGTATTGTGTTCTGTAAAAAACTGGACATCAACAAAAGGCACCAGCACTCCCCAACCGAAGCTCGCGACCCCTTGAACACGTAACCCCAAAACACTTTCAAATGACTCTAAGTTTTGCTTATCTACGGTAAAGGCAAACCCCTCATTTTTAATATCTTGCTCTGTATATTCACCAATGCTGGTCCGTTGATAGTTAATTGATAAATATGGGTCAATGGAAAGCATCGCAAACCTAGAAGGCGTGTAGCTGTACCCCACACTCCCCGTGACGGTAACAATATCGGCATCGTTATCACTTACCGCAATAGTATCGGTATTAGATACATTAGGATTAAATGAGGGGTAACGAATAAACCGTTCTGTTTCAAATTCAGCAACCTGATAACCCGCAGAAACCGTAGCAAAAAGACTGTCTGCTTGAAACAACAGGAATGGCATCAAAGAATACGCGGTCATATCCACCGTGCCTTCCACAATACTTTTGTTAGCATCAAAGGCAATATCTTGCTCAGAGTACCCCATCGTGACACCAACCACCCAGGAAGGGCTAAGGCGGTAATCCACTCCACCGCTATAGGCATAGCCTACAAAGTCATAAGCATCCTCAAAGTCTGATGCATCTTGATCACCGTAGGTGTAACTGGTGTTAAAAAAGCCGCCCCAGGGTGATAATACCTTATCAGTATCCCCGCTAGCTCCTCCGCCCTTTTGCTCTTCCAACCAAAGCGCATCAGAAGCCAGCAACGTTTTTTGAGATATACCAGGAAAGTAATTTGATGCCAAGGCAAACCCTTTCATGCCGCGTGTCAAGGCTGTTACACGTGAACTAAGACCACTTAGCTGGCCATTCACAAAACTATCGGACATCGACTCTTGAGTTGAAAATTCCTCACCAGCGGTCCAGCGTAGAGCAAAACCCAACCCTTCAAGATCTGAATCCAAACTAAATAATGTGGGGCCACCAACCGTATTATTTAATTCATTTGCGGTATGTACCAATTCACGCACCCCGTTCCACACTCGAAACGACCCCGCATCACAATTTGTCGTTGCAGCCACCTGTGTATCAGTGCAGCCCAGGGCTTTTAGCTCGTCGTATACACGCTGATTACTAATCGCTGCTTGCTCTTCCAGCTCTGACCCATACTGCCCTTGAAACGCCAACAAGCTTGCATGAGCTGTGTTAATAGCAGTAAAAAGCACCAAAACGGCACGAATAAACCTTATACAAATACTGTGATTCTTTATGCTCACTCTCAATTTCACTCTCAATTTCACTCCACAGCCTCAATCGAATGATAAAAACGGACAACACTTATGAGAATGCTGTCTAAACATGAAACATCCATACCTGTGAAGTAAGAACAACCGAAATCTCACTCTCCCTTTCGAGAACTTGATATAAATCAAGAACAGAGTCATTAAACAGACTAGATCGTAGGAAATGGAAACGCAACAATAAGAGAGGTCACAGCTATTGGAATAAAATTAAATCACAAAACAACTGGGAATATAGATAGAAGAATATACTTGAAAATAGCTAGAAAAGAGTTGAGCTGGGCTTAAAACAGACCAGAAATGAAAGTGATAGCACCTTCATTTCTGGGAAATCTAACGCCTACAAGAAACGCTTACAAATTATCAGCATTGCCTGTTAGGTACTCAGCAACACCGTCTGGAGAAGCATTCATACCCTTATCGCCTTTGTTCCAACCCGCTGGGCAAACTTCACCATGCTCTTCATGGAACTGAAGTGCATCAACCAGGCGAATAAGCTCGTCCATGTTACGGCCAAGAGGAAGGTCATTTACGATTTGAGAGCGTACAACACCGTTAGTATCGATCAAAAAAGCACCACGATAAGCAACTCCGCCTTCAGATTCAACGTCATATGCTTTACAGATATCATGATTCATATCTGCTGCAAGTGTGTATTTAACAGCACCAATACCGCCATCATTTACCGCTGTGTTACGCCAAGCGTTATGAGTGAAGTGAGAATCGATAGAAACACCAATAACTTCTACCCCACGCTCGGTAAACTGATCCATACGGTGATCAAGAGCAATCAATTCTGATGGGCATACAAAAGTAAAATCTAACGGATAGAAAAATACTAATCCGTACTTGCCTTTAATCGTTTCAGATAATGAAAAGCTATCAACAATTGTTCCATCGCCTAATACGGCAGGTACAGTAAAATCTGGGGCTGGCTTACCAACTAATACGCTCATCGTGAAATTCCTAATATGAGGGGTTTATAAAAGGTGTACTGCTAGGAGTACTGAGGAAAGCAATAATAATACAGCATGATTGGTTTCCTGCCACTTTTTAAAATCTATCTTCGTAATAGATTTTGTTTATTAACACTTTGTTAGAAGTTCAGCCTAAAATAAGCCGACGGAAACAAGCTTCAACGCTCAATATTCAACCAATCGAAATGGAGTCAGTCATGGCACAATTTAAAGATCACTTTTCGAGCGCCTCTGATAATTACAAAACCTTTAGGCCAACATACCCCGCTGAGCTTTTTTCATGGCTTGCCCAGCAGTGCGATACCGCTGAGAAAGTATGGGATTGCGGTACTGGCTCCGGTCAAGCCGCACTAGAACACAGCAAGCATTTTCAACAGGTACTTGCCACAGATGCCAGCGAAGCACAGATTATTCAAGCCGAAGTCAGAAATAACATAACCTATCGAGTGTCTCCAGCAGAAGTTCTAGACGCGCCCGACCAGAGTTTTGACCTGATTACCGTGGCACAAGCGATACATTGGTTTGACCTTTCCGAATTTTTTAAAACGATTGAGCGTGTATTGAAACCAGGCGGGCATCTAGCCGTCTGGGGCTACCAGTTTATTAATACTGATACAGGTCTCGATCAAGTCATTGAGCACTTTCACTCCAACATAGTTGGCCCCTACTGGCCCCCCGAACGAAAACTACTCAATGATGGATACACTGACATCCCATTTCCCTACCCTCGCATTGAGGTGCCCGAATTTTCAATGCGGGCTAATTGGACACTGCCCCATCTCATTGGCTATCTCAACACCTGGTCAGCAGTTAAAAAGTATGAGCAAGTAAATAACAACAATCCTTTGCAGGCAATCATTCCCGACTTGGAAAAAATCTGGGGCGCAGCGCAGCAAACAAAATGCGTTTACTGGCCGCTTAATCTCTATTTAGGACAAAAACCTTATTAACTGCGTAAAGCATAAGGGTAACGCTACAGTTCCATAGCGAACCTTTTCTCAGAAGAGTCGTGCTTAGCAGACTCAAAAAAATCTTGGAGTATATTCAAAACCTCATCACTTTTCTCAATAAAACTCGCATGACCACACTTGTCCAACAGTACATGCTGAGCGCAAGGCATCTGATTTTTCAAACTATTCTGAAATTCCAACGGAGCAAAAACATCGTGAGTGGAAGTAATGCTTAGCGTAGGGCATTTTAGTTTTCGTAAATAAGACATTGCCATAGGCCTAAGCTCAGCCAACTCTTCGACGACCCGTTTTAAATCTTCACGGTGCGCTAACATAGTCCGTTGACGATGTCGTTGAATGATTCTTGGCACCGAGGGGGCAGAATAGAACAAGCTAGAAAACGTTTTATCCCAGCCCTCACTAGTTTCGAGTACAGCAGGGTCAAGATAAGTTTCGAGAACACCTCTAACTTGTGCGCCCCTACTTTCCACAAGTACATCTTGATGATTTAGTAATGCAATACTAGCAACTTGCGACGGGCGAGTACTGGCAAAACAAGAGGCGATACTACAAGCAGAGGAATGGGCAACCAAGTGGAATCTATCAATCCGCATGTGCTTCAACAGCAATTCCAACCAATTCGCCAATTCCCTATAGGTATGCTTCCGATTATCTAAGCGCTGATCGATACATAACCCAGGAACATCCACCGCAATAACGCGATATTTACTCACATAACTTTGCATTAAACTGCGCCACAGGAGCTTTGACCCACCCAATCCATGCAAAAAAATAATGGTTTCGCCCTCTCCCCCTTCGATGTATCTCCATTCTTGATCATTAATAGCCACGCTATGGGTTTTAAGACCACCAAGGTAACTTGAAACATATCGAGACAGGTTTTTGTAATCTGAATTTTTCACTACAACACCAGAATCAGTTTAATCTACGACGTCACTCGGTATTTTCACCGGAGATCGGAAATGACCTCCTGAGGGCCATATTGGGCCAAGATAATCACATAAGGCTCAATTACTATCTACGGGAATAGTGTTGGCTTTTGTTATTCCATTGTATTTTTAAGAACAAGCCCTACAACATCGAGCCCTCGCCCCTCCAACACTAATTTGATTTAACCATTAGAACTCATTCATCCTTTTACTGACTCTAGTATGAGGGGTAGATAATCTTTAGGTAACGCTGAGGGGACGTATTTCAACTGCCATTCATAGTTCTCACGACAAGGTTTAAGTTCAAATCGTTTCAATAAATGAAACAAAAAAAGTTTAGCCTGCATTTCTGCCACACGAATGCCTATACATTTGTGTGGCCCCCCACCAAAAGGTATATATAAATGACGGTGCTGCATATGCTCTTCTCGTCCAGGGGAGAAACGATCTGGGTCAAACTGCTCCGGATTAGCCCAGTACTGCTTCATCCTGTGGGTATATGAAAGGCTGATGTATACCATTGTGTTCGCTGGAATTTTTGTACCGTCAAATTCACAATCGGCAATTGTACTGCGTGGCAGTGTGTGGATTGGCCCCCACATCCGAAGTACCTCATTAAAAACCTGCCCGCAATAAGGAAGCAACGCCAAATCATCATAACTTAATCGCTCCTTATTTATACTCAGCACTTCCTCTCGCATTTTCTTCTGAATGTGGGGGTAACGAATCATCGCATAGGCTACACCGGACAGTGCAATTGTGCTTGTTTCATGGGCTGCGGTAAGCATACCAAGCATGTGTTCGAGAACCTGCCAGTCATCAAATACCTCTCCCTGTTCGTTTTCCGCCTTGACTAAATAGGTAAACATATCCTTGCTTTCTTTTTGTTTTTTATGTCCTATGTGATTCCGTAAATACTTTAGCAAAAATTTACGCCCAGCAAGGGCCTTCCCAAATTTGGTGCCCGGTATAGGCCATCGAAAAATGGCAGTGGCACCTTCCAGCAGGTGAATAAAGGCTTTATTAATACGAGCCGACACATCTCCCAATGGCTCCCCTACAAATAACTCTGCAGCTTGATCAAGCAACAACTGTTTAGTTTCCTGATAAAAGAGAACCTCACTTTTACCTTCCCACCGAGTAAATGATGCCTCCAAATTATCGTTAATCAGCTCTGCATAATCTACTAACGCTTCTTTCTTAAATACTGCTTGTAATATACGACGTTGAGAGCCGTGCTCATCAAAGTCCATCACCCCAAGACTGCCCGGGAAAAGCTTACCTATGAATGGTTCATAGGCTGCTGTCGATGAAAATATCTTATCCTTATCCATTGTGACAAATTCATTGGCATCGGGCCCTAACATCATAATGCTATTTTTCCCCAACAATCGAATGCGAGACATTTTACCAAAGCGTTCAGCTCTATCCTCTGCAAACTTTAACGGATCAGAAAAAATCTGCAGCAAGTGGCCAATAAAAGGAAAACCTTGGTCACCAGGTATATGAGATAAATCGGATACTGCCATTACATTTAAATCCTTTAATTAAGTTTTGCATCATGCCCCTCAACTTACCTCAGTGGATATAATTGGGGTTTGGACCGAATAGAATTTTAGCGCCGAGTGCTCTTTAATCCTAAGACAAAAAGTACTTGTTTAACCAACAACGCAATTACCGGTGCAATCACAAACGTACTAGCAAGCGTCAGCATCGGCATCTGTAATAGAAAAACATAAACAAGCAAACAACCTATGGTTGAATCCAGCTGATCCGCTATGACAAAAAACAGTTTGAAACGTTGGGGGGTTTCACCAGGCGCAACTCCCATACGCCTCTTAATAAACGAATTGGGTATCTCGGCTGCCGCATAAGCCAGCCCCAATAGCACACCAAGCCACCAAGCAGGAATACTAAAAAGCTCCATCGTCAGCGCATCACCCCGAACCTCAGCCAACCAATGAATAAGATAAACACCAGGAATGGAAGCCAACGGCATTACAACAAAACCTCGGAGGGTTTTATTAGCCCCAAAGAGCCTTGTGTTAATCGGTATTTTAAGAAAAGAAAAAAGATCCTTAGTTACTACAATCATATGAATAATACCGCCAATAACGAGCGGAATAATTGCTAACAGTGCAGTCCAAAGATGGTTATATATTTGCCCCCCCGTCGAACCAAGCACAAAAAACAATAACGCACCGACAATTAGAACCCCCAGCATTACCTTCATGTTTTGAGGTTTCCAAAACCGGCGATTGTAGACCATCAACACGCTGTATACAGGTAACACAACGGTAAGAAGCCAAAAAACCGCGGTTTTTCCAATGACGAAGCTAATAAGATAAACCAGCCCCAAACAAAGGCTCGACCAAAATACCGGCATACCTAAATACCCAAGCCCGCCTTCGTCTTCAATGTTCCCCTCTTCATTAAACACGGCTAACCGGATAATGCCACAGATGACAAATAGCACCATGATTAAGCACTGGTACCAAGCATCAAACCCCCACACATACAGAAACAGTGTCGGAGCAACTAAATAATCAAACACATCAACAAAACCATCAAGGTATCGCCCAAATTCGCGGGTAGTACCGTACTTTCTGGCCAGAGGCCCATCGATACCGTCGGCAAGCAACGCCAGATAAAGTAGCCCCAGCGCATACTCAAATTGCTCAGCCAGCGTAAGTGCAATAACACCAGCGATAAGCAAAACACCAGTCAGTGTCACTAAATCAACAAGATTTAACTGCACAATAAAACGAGATTGGGATGTGATTTTATTCATAATACGGCCACTCAAGCCAAGGATTCGCGGAGTTTGATACGATCAATTTTACTGTTATGCCGGTTGTCTACCGGTATCTCAGCAAGAAAATGGACAGTAATATCAGAAAGCTGATTATTGCCTAATGTCTCTGATATTCGCTTTAATGACACTGCCTCATCAACACCCGGCATTAAGGTGACGGCCATAGAGGGTTTACTTCTATGTTGAGGTAAGATAATCGCACTACGTCTGACGCCTTCAAGCGCATCGATAGCCATTTCTATTTGGTAAGGTTGAATATATTGCCCTTGATAAGCAATAACATCGGCGAGTCTGCCCGTAAGCCAAATACGTCCGCCCTCATCAAGAAACCCAGTATCTCCAGTACGATGCCAAACCAGGCCATCATCACAAGGGATTTTATTCTCTCTATTGGCCTTGGGATTATCAATATAGCCTTTTAACACATGCTTACCTTTGATAACTATCTCACCAACATCACCGAGCTTAACTTTATAGGTATCCAACGAACTGTCTGTAATATCATCAGGATTCATCGGCAATTGAACAGCGACAACCTGAATTTGTGGCACGGGTAAACCGACCAAATGACCCTTACCTTTCGCGCTCAGGTATTCATCATCAAAAACACCGCTAATAGGTTCCGCCTCGGTTGAACCATAAAGTACTTCAATCCGAGCATTCACAAAGGCATCTTTAAGTTTCCGACACAGCGGCTGAGATACGGGAGCTCCACCTGCGGTGATCGATGTAACGCTTGGGAAGGACTCTCCTGAAGAAAGGGCATAATCTGCCAAACGCTCCATAAAAGCCGGGGCTCCGGTAATTCTGGACACACCCAATGCTTTGATCTGCGAACTCACTAAACGGCCATTAATACTGCCAGGTTTCCCCATTTCCATCGCTGGAAATACCGTCGTCCAACCATTTCCCATATTATGGAGTGCAAGAACCGGTAAACAAGTCAAATCAATATCATCTTTACTACCGCCAAGATGAGCACTCAATGCTTCGTGTTGCGCCCATAAACTTCCCTGGGTTCGATCGGCCCCTTTCGGGCGGCCGGTACTACCAGAAGTAAACGAGATCAAGCCTTGGTGTTCTTTATTGCAAGGCATGACCTCAAGAGAACCTGACAATGGTAGTTCAATGACATCCAATCCACGATAAAAGAAGCCTGGACCGTCCACACTTAGGCACTTAACTTTCCACAAATTCGGCAGCAACCAACGTAATCTGAGCAGTTTTTTACCACTAATTAACATCCGTGCATTGGAATCATTAAATGCCATCAATACTTTTTTCAATCCCATATTGGGATCTACAAAAACCACAACCATACCCGATGCCAACAGCGCAACGACCAAGCAATATAGGTCAATGGAAGGCGGGACCATTAAAATAACCCGGTTGCTGGATTTTAAACCCTCCTGCTTTAAACCTAATTGAAACTGCCTAGCACGAGAGACAATATCTTGGTAACTTACCGTTTCATATTGGGTGACATGTTCTTCGTTCCAGGTCGTGGGTATTTGCAATGCATCCTTGGTAGGATGAGCTTGCGCGCGCTCCAATAATAAGCGAACACTGTTATCGAGTTCTGTCATTGTTTATCTTTTTTACGCAATTAGTTTTTGGAAAAGCCCATAATGGCGAATATGGGTTGTCTCATCTTCAAAAATGAGATTAGCCATCTTATTGGCATTATTCCCTGAACGCATCAGCACCGCCCCCACACTTTGATAGTGCTCAGCAGTGAGTATCATATATTCATGCAACATCCAGGTATAGAGTCCATAACGACGATAATCAGGTAAAACCCCCACGGTCTTACCTAATGCTGTCGGGCACTCTAACAACGGGAAATGTTTCTTGAAATCCAATTGTAACGGATTTATGGGATTTTCATTACCTTGGCATAATAATGGCCCATAGTCTGGAAATCCTAACAAGCAAGAGGCCAGACTACCATCAGGGGCTAGCACTGCCAGGGATGTATGCTGGCAAAATTTATTAGAAAGGCTACTAAACGCCGCTTTAAATGCGTTAGCTCCAATGCCTGTATAAGCAAAATTTTCGGAAAAAATGGCGTCTACAAAAGGATATAGTTCATCCAGCTTTTCCCGCCATAACTCGGGGGTGAGCAGCTGTAATTGAAAACCCTCTTCTTTCGCTAACGCCAATGTATCCTGTTTTGGCCCAAACCGATTCGCTAACTGCCCCACCTGTTGCGAAAAAATACTGTAATAGTTAATCGCTTCACTATAACCAAGCTGCTCTAGCAAAGATTGATAATATGAGGGGTTGTATGGCTCACCAGTAAAATACCCCTTATCAAAATGATCCAAACGAATCCGGTAATTCCCAAATGTAGAAAAATTAATCGGGCCATAGATACGTTTTGCGCCCTGCTTGGCAGCCCACAGCTCAAACTCTCGAAAAAGTCTCTGATTACTTTCCTGATTATTGGTAGATTCCCAATAACCAAAGAAAGCAACGGATTCGTCATCGATGTTTAATGTAGGGGTATAAAACCCCGCCAATCGACAATCATTGCCCTCCGTTTGAAGCCAGGCCTTACCGCCCTCAAAGAAAGGATTAAGGCTGCTAAACGCAACGGCTACCTGCTGGGGATCCTCTGGAATCCATAAGGGATCATCGCGATATACCCGTTTTGGTATCTCAAGAAAACTGGCGGGAATTTCATTACTAGGTTGCCATTGCATTGCTATTCTTCCGACTCTTCTTGATAATCCAAGCGGGTAATGGTGCCCTTGCCACCATCCATTATTACCCGTTCACCATTTTGTATGATTTTGGTTAAGCCAGGAATATTCACAACCGCAGGTATACCTAGTTCTCGAGCAACAACCGCCGAATGAGATAATGTCGAACCTCTTTCTACCAGGATGCCACCAGCAGTGGGAAAAAGAGGCGCCCAGCCTGGGTCTGTTCGAACGGTACAGAGAATTTGACCGTCTAAATTCAGCTCGTCCTCTGGTGAGAAAATCAATTTAATCTTCTTTTCTACCACACCAGGGTAGCAACCAATTCCTTGCAGTTGCTCACCTGCTTCCACATCCTGATGCGCCCCGTCATAACGGAATTCATTATGATGGTAAACCGGACCGTAGGTTTTAAAGTGGTGGGGGATTTCTTCACTCTCATAACCCGCAAACTCCTCTTTTCGCCCCGCTATCAACGGTTTAACGTCTGCGTTGGTAGAAGTACCGTCCATATAATCATCAAGATCTTCCACCCGCAGATAAAATATATCACGCGCTTCTTCCAAGACACCATAGAACGCCAATTGATTACCAATCTCCAAATAGATATCGCGCGCCAAACCAAAGGCACGGGTACGCGCCAGACGCATGTTCTCCCGGTTTTTAACGGAATCTCTAAGGCGTGACAAATCCTTCTTGAATTTTCTCAACTTGCGAGCACCGTGCTTTTTGGAAATTAGACTAAAAGCCTCTGTCTCGGCACCATGACGGAACTTCTGTTCATTTTCTGCCAGATTTTCCACCGTAAGATCATCTCGCCCCAAAAAGTTTCTAAGAACCGCAAACATAAAACTAGAATCTTGACGGAGGGTGATGGATTCCAGCTTTAACTCACCGATACTACGGTCACCGTAACGTTCGATGTATTCCAAGCAGTGCTTGTGAAAATCAGGCGCCTTTACTTGCAAGATAGCCAACAACTTACCATTGTCACTCGTTTCGAATAAACTCCGTAGCTCGGCATCCGCACGTATTTCCGCGCACATACGTAGCAACATTTTAGTCGGCTCGGTACTCTCGACTCCCTCTTCTCCCGACATCAAGTTATTTTGCACCAGCTCCGGGTTTTCGAGGCCAATATCCTCTAACCAGCGATGCACCTTGCCATTCATCATCATTACGTAAAAGTCATTAATAATAGGCGTTTCCCATCGCCCGACCAACTCTTTGTCAATATGGGCTAGAAGCTCAATCAATTCTGCCACTTCTAAGGTATGGAGATTTCCTCGATCAACACCTTTATAAACCACCTCAAAGTGTGCTCGAAATTGAGGTACTGAAAGTTTGAGTTTCTTGAACCCTGTCAGTAAACGATAAAGTGCTGTTAAAGTTAATGGCAAACGCTTTATTTTTTCTAACGTTGTTAGATTTTTCCCCTCAACGAGATCAACGGGATCCTGTAATCCCATCATGCGTTCCATATCGGACTTATTGGTTTTGAAACCTGGCAAAACCAGCAAGGCGCGATACCAATTGTTGATATTATAAAAGATTCTACCGCGAATAAGCCCCAGCAGATTACTAAGCGCTGGCTCAATGGCTTCTAGATGCTTACCTTTTAGGCCAAGAATCCCATAGGTTTGCATATAAACAGATCGATAACCACGCAAGGCGAAGGAGAACGTCAGAGGCGTGGTGACACCACAGTAACTCTCTTGGATATTAGAGTTATCCCAAACAATACGCTCCCCTTGTACTTTCGCAGGAGGGGGTAGCGAAGTAATAGGTCGCGTTTGTAGTATATAAATTTGGCCATTTTCGATAGACCATTCGATATCTTGGGGCGACATCATTTTATTCGCGATTAAACGCCCCTGTTTACTCAGCTCTTTTACTTCCTGATCACTAAGACAGGGGACATTTCTTAACGTCTGCGGAACCTCTTTTTGAATGAGGCCATACCCCTTTTCTTCGTCAAATATTAGCTGAATATCTTTGTCATTAATTTGAGACTCGATAATTGAGCCATTCAAATTGAAGCTGAATTCATCAGCGTTACAAAGACCAGAGACAATACCTTCACCACTACCATAGCCACCTGAAACTAGCCCCTGCTTACGATCGCCGTTGGACGGATGAGTGGTGAATAATACTCCCGCAACATCAGCATTAATCATTCGCTGAATGATTACCGCGGCCTTGGTCTCCTTGAGATCCATGCCATGACGCATTCTATATTGAACCGCCCTTTCGGTAAAAGCACTACCAAACACCTTAAGAACAGATGTTGCAATGGCATCCGTCCCTTTCTGAAACAGATAGGAATCCATCTGTCCGGCAAAGGACGCCGCTTCAGCATCTTCCCCTAAGGCCGAGGAACGAACCGCAAATAGCTCCTGCTGGCAATTAGGAACAGCTTCTAGGTTTGACTCTATAAGAGCGCGAAGCTCCGGATGTAGAGGGCCCTTTTCTATTTTCTCTCGAATGTTCAGAGAAACTTCTGCCGTTTTAGAGGTGTCATCCTGAATAATAGTCAATTGACTCAACAACCATTCTTCCAACCCTCCATGTGCAAGTTGCAGGGAGAAAGCATCGGTAGTGAGCACAAACCATTGAGGGACTTTGAATCCCTGACGCGTCAACCAAGCCATATTTTTGGCTTTGCCACCTAACAGCGTTTCATCTTCTGCGGCAGCTTCTTTTTCACTCAATATATAAATATTATTCATGCTTCACTCTTCGATAACGGCAAGAATACGGCGCAAGGTGGACCAGATACGCTCCATAAAGCCGTAATGTTTAAACGTATGTACCATCAAATAAATAGATGATCGGTACAGCATAAAATCCCAAACGCAATATTTAACACCTTGCCACCACTGATCAGCATCGATGTTTACGCCACTCACTTCCATCAACTGCTCACGATGATACTCAGCAAAACGTTTGATTTGTTCGCAAGTGACATTTTCATCTAGCGTAAAGATAAGAAGTTCAACAAGGTCTCGCTGGGGGATGTGCACGGTAGCCAGCTCCCAATCATATGCGATTGTTTGCAATTGATCATTTTCACGCCTGAAAGCAAGGTTACGTGGATTGTAATCGCCATGAATTAAAGTCATGGGCATCTGTTCAATTTCCGCCCACCAATTGGGTATATCACGAATTTTTTCACGATAAATATTCAGATCATCCAGAGTAAACCATTCGGGAAACTCCTCGGAGCCATGAATACCCAACAATTCGATGAGTCGACTCAGGTCCGTCATACGATCGGGCGTCATATAATGGCCAATCCAAGGTTTCTCACGCAAACTCTCTTTTTTACCCAACCAAAGGGCATGTACCTTGGCAATATCTCTGATAGCACAGGTTATATGATCTGAAGTCCAGCCAGAGATATCATCAGCGCTATCCATAAGCTCCATGTCTTCCAACAATTCCTCTACCAGGATAAACGCTTCTCGCTCCGGTTCTTCATAAATACCGTAAACCTTAGGCGCCATCCGAGTAAAAGCCTCGTCCTTTTGGCGAAACACCGCCAACTCACGGCGATCACAATCTTTCGTTCCCATTTCATCCATGTGTTTTTCATATTCGGAAGCTAGGCGACTATCACAGAAACCAGCAATATGAGCCCCACTCCAGCCGTATTCATAACTGGTCGCTTTCATCTTCACCATAACATTAACGTCTTTTTCTCCCATTTTTGCAGATTTAACCCGCAAGCTATAAGGGAAAAGGCCGATCGTTTTATTCACTTTGTCAGAGGTAAAGGCGTTGATAATGCTACTGCCTAAGGTGAAATCTTTAATCTGGCTTACAGCAAGTACCTCAACGGTGTCATCTTCAACCTGCTGTTGCATATGTTGCGTGAACCATTCAGGTGTCAACTCACCAATCTTAACAACATCTACAGGGCGATTTCGACCTAGGCGCTCATGGGCTCTAGCAAAATGACCGGCAGACATAGCTGACATGGTTGATAAATCTAACGCCAAACAATAACCTGCAATAATTTCTGCTAATTTATGGGCTTTGCCTGGACCGGCACACCCGATCATCTCCAACGCCTGATGTTGCTGTGGCAGATTGGTACCGCCGCCAACAGTGCCAATCACTAGGCAAGGTAACGTAAGGCTAAGATGAAGGTCCTGATCTTCAGTTAAGTCGACGAGTAAATTACCCACAGAGCTTTCATGGACAGAGGCGATGTCTTGACCCAATACAGCAAACATAGCTCCAATAGCATTCGCAATGTTCACGTTAAATCCGACAAGACCTGTAGCAAAACCACCAGACTTAGAGCGAACCATTCCCTGATATACCGCCACGGGATCAACTTTTAACTTTTTGCGCATGACCTCTTTGGAGATGATAACCTCCGCCTGCACACGAATTCCCCGCCCCTTGATAAAGGAACGATAACTTACTTTCTTATCACTAGATTGGTTGCCATCCACGATGAAGTCTTTCAACGCCAATTGAGGGTAGACTTTTATCTGGTTTAATATCCAAAGACAAGCATGCCAGGTGCAGGTAGTTGTCATATTCTGGCCGGCAGCATCACCCGTTTCATACACAAAGTGTACGTGAACGGAACTACCCACCATCTCAGGCTCAACTTCCTGGAGGTCTGCATAATTTGAGAACTTTTGGGCTTCCTCTTTGATCTCGTCGAAATGATCTTTAACCCAGGTATTAAACATGATGGCAGACTGAAGGTTTTTAAAGGTGAATTGGGGAGCTCGGATCATGCGCTGCCCCAGCACCCGAGTCACAACACCGCCACAGTCAGAAATAGCAGAAGCTCCGCGGGTCATGGAAGCCACCAAGGCTCCTTCTGTAGTAGCCATAGGTGAATAAAAAATACCATGAGCGTGTTGGCCATTAATCTTGAGAGGCCCTGCTAGACCAACTGGTATTTCTATAGAACCGACAAACCCTTCGATATTGCTGGAAAGCTTTTCAGGATCGAAACTATTTTCAGCAATTAGATCTGCATTTACCCCCGTTCTCGCTTTCACAAATTCCATCCGTTCTGCACGAGCAGCCTCGGTATAGAGATTTCGACCAGGAACTGCCACAAGGTCCTTAGGCATACCCGCATTACGATTCGCCGTTGCTATCGCTAACGAATTAGTATGATACAGAACCTCCCATAACGTCGCTTTGTTAACATCATCACTGGGTGTCAACACAATCGAGGTTTCAGTAATATTTAATGTATCTTGCGCTCGCCGACGCTCGCCTGGAACAAGAATATTGCCAACATTAAGATCAACTCGCCCTTGCAGAGAACTCTGAATAATAATCGCGGCTTTATTCAGAGTAGTACCCTTCAAACCTTCGAGTAATTCCCTTTGGCTGTCACTTACTGAGACAAGCACCCTTTTCTTGGATAGAGCCTTTAATTGAAGGCTCAGTGTTTCACCTTCGATTGCAAGCTCAAGACTGCCTACAAATTCATTATCAAACTGAATATCTTCTGAAGAATACATTTCAGGTTTCCCGGTACAATTAACCTTAATTGAATTTATGCTACCCATCCGCTGGCCTATATTCACTGGCGCGAATGGAGTATCTGCACTTCATGCTGTTTAGAAAAGGTGAAACAGTATGTTCACCCTAAAACAATGTCAAAATTACGCCATTTTCCGAGATCACCTCAGCAATCACTACGCCATAGCCAAATAACATAGTCATAGCGACGGCCTTTTCGTTTCTTTCACGACCAACCAAAGACGGCTGCTTTAAAAACTTAGATAAAGACACCAGGGAAATCAACAAACCTGCCAATAAAAAAACCGCACCCACCCAAAATGTAGAGCTACTAATTTGAGTAACGACATAATACTGAAGAACTACCATGGTAAGTATTAAGATCAAAACAACAAGAGCCGACCCTTTAGCACCAAAGATCTTCGAATATGAATCCACGGTTTCTCGCTCTTCATCCGGCCCGCGAGTTTTACGAGTAATTTCAAAAGCAAAACCACTCACAAAAAATAGCGCGCCGAGTGTGATGATCAGTGCAACTACATTCGCGCTCGGCTGCCCCATCTGAACAAGCCACCACATAATAAGCGGCATAATCAACATGTGGCTAAACGCATATAAAACAAGACGTTTTTCAAGCCATTCACCGCAAAAGAATTCTTTACCCATAAGGCAGGCCCAGCCGAACATTATCAGCCAAGCAGTGGTAACGCTACCCAGCCCCTTATCAAGATAAACTGACCACGCAAACTGTAAGAGGATTGCAACGACACCAACCACCTTGAGATGGCCTAAAGTAATAAGGCCACTTTGCAAAACCCTCTGCGGGTGATTTTTCACGTCCAACTCATAGTCTTTGTGTTCATCAAATACACGCAAAACCAGAAAAAAAGACCAACAGAGTAGCGCTCCAACAATGTCTACAAAACTGATAGATACCGGGCCGCTATTTTCAAGGTGCCTGCCAACAAGCGCTGCTGTGATATAAAGCACAATACAAAGAATACCATTAGCGAGAGGGAATCGTTCTTTTGCCCAAGCCAATAAGCGTTTCCCTAAAGGGTTTTCAAGAGATAAAGGTGTTGTTTGATCATTCATAATTAGTTTATTTCTCCAACTGCATTCGCACGACAATTTGTCTCTATCAGACCTACTGCCCATGATTTTTTGAGTATAGTTAAGTGACAAGAAAATATAGGTATTTAATTCTACGCGAGTTATGATCCTTGACCGGATTTTTCATTCTGCCGCGCAGTTAACCCCCTTATAGAAAGGTAAACTTATGTTGAATCGCTATATTGCATGGATACTATTGCATTACCGTGTATCAGTGTTCATTTCATTGACTGTTGTTATGGTGCTCGTAGCTGGTGCGGGGAAATTAGGTTTAAGTAACGATCTACGGGTGTACTTTTCTCAAGACAACCCTCAACTAAAATCACTTAAGCGCCTCGAAGATACGTTTAGTAAACAAGACAATATATTTATCTACATCTCGCCTTCCCAGGGTAGCATATTTAATAAAAATATTTTGATGTTAATCAACGACCTAACAGAAACCGGATGGCAAACCCCCTTTAGCCGGAGAGTAGACTCGTTAAGTAATTTTCAATTTAGTAAGGCGGATGGTGACGACCTTTATATAGATCAACTCATCACCGACCCAGAAAACCTAAATGCCTCCGACATAGAAAAGATCAAAACTATTGCCCTCGCTGAACCCGCACTGGTGGGGCGCCTTGTCGCCAACAGTGAACGAGCCACCGGAATCAACATAACACTCACCCTACCCGACGCCGACCCTTCCACCATAGAAGATGTGCCAACCCTAGCAGCAAAAAAAGCCTACGACTTTGTTAAAAGTCGAGTAAGTGAACTGCAGGCGGAAAATCCAGATGTCACTATATTGCTAGGTGGCGTTGTCTCTGCCAATTTGGCAATGGGAGAAGCCATCGAGGCGGATCTTAGCTCTATATTACCTTTCAGCTACTTAATATTGATGTTAGGTATCTATTTGTTTTTAAGAAGTATTGCTGGCACAGCGCAGATCATGTTGATAATCACTCTATCTGTACTTGCGACCTTTGGCATCTTTGGCTGGATGGGAACGACTTTGACACCTACATCCGGTTTTGTCCCCACAGCATTAATGACCATCGCCGTAGCCGATGGCGTACATTTTCTAATTACTTATTATCATAATTTACATGAAGGTAGCAATAAGCAAGATGCTATCGCTCATTCCTTAAGAACCAATTTCACGCCCATTACCATAACTACAATCACCACAGCAATTGGAATGCTCTGCTTGAATTTCAGCGAAGCACCGCCATACCGCGACATGGGTAACATGATCGCCGTTGGTGTGTTAGTCGCTTATCTTTTAACAATGTTTTTTTTACCTGCACTGGTTGCTTGGTTGCCGCCCGCAAAAGCACGCTTATCCTTAGATGAAGCAGGCTCCATGGATAAGCTGGCAAACCTTGTCATTGCTAATCATCGCTTCCTACTATTCAGTATCAGCGGATTGGTAGTACTCGGTCTCTTTTTTGTCAGCAAAAATGAACTTTCGGAAAAATGGCACCAATACTATGACGAAAGCTTTGAAATTCGCCAGGCAGCGGATGCTATCAGCAACAACCTATCCGGTATTCATATCTTTCATTACACCATGAATAGTGGAAAAAGTAGCGGAATCCATAACCCCGATTATTGGAAAGAGCTGGACTCGTTAACCACCTGGTTAAGAGAACAGCCAGAAGTTGCCCATGTGGATAGTTTTTCGGACGTATTAAAACGATTAAATAAAAATATGCATGGAGATAATGCTGATTGGTACAAGCTTCCTGATGATAAGGAATTAGTCGCGCAATATTTATTAATGTATGAATTTTCTTTACCACTAGGTTTAGGAGTAGATGCCTATATAGACATGGACCGTTCGACCACTAGAATGACCGTCTCGGTCTTTAAAAGTGACTCTGTTGCTATGCTTGCGCTGGATGGCAAAGTCAATAAGTGGTTAATAGATAACGCCAAAACTATACAACCTACTGAAGGTACTGGCATCGATCTGATGTTCAGTCATATTACGCAACGAAATTCAATAAGTATGTTATTCGGTACCGCGTTAGCTTTGGTTCTTATCAGTTTTTGCCTTATCTTTGTTTTACGCTCACTTAACCTTGGCCTCATAAGCCTCTTACCTAACTTAGCTCCAGCCGTATTAGCTTACGGACTATGGGGTATGTTTGTCGGAGAAATTGATTTAGCAGCTTCGGTGGTAATTTGTATCAGCCTTGGTATCGTTGTTGATGATACTGTCCATTTCTTAAGCAAGTACCAACGCGCTCGAAAGGAGCAGGGCCTGTCCACTGAAGAAGCTATACGTTACACGTTTAACACCGTAGGGTTAGCCTTAGTAACAACCTCCCTAGTTTTAGTTGCAGGTTTTTTGATAACAACAGCCTCTCACTTTCAACCCAGCGCCAATATCGGCTCGCTGTTAGCGATGACACTGGGGTTTGCTCTCATAGTTGACTTGCTGCTACTACCAGCCTTACTTTTGGTATTTGACAAGGAATAAAATCCTGTCCTTTGGTGACGCCGATGTATTTAGAAATCGGCGTTCTGTGGCGTCCTCGGGTATGGCATCGCATCCCGAATATTATCCATACCCGAAATATAATTCAGCAAACGCTCAAACCCCAACCCAAAGCCACCGTGCGGTACAGTGCCATAACGGCGAAGGTCTCGATACCATCCTAATTCCTCACTTAACCCTTTAGCCTTCATTTTTGCATCTAATATATCAAGTCGCTCTTCCCGCTGACTACCACCAATGATTTCCCCAATACCCGGTGCCAGCACGTCCATTGCAGCGCAGGTTTTTCCATCATCATTCTCCCGCATATAAAAGGCTTTAATATCCTTGGGGTAGTTCATCAATATCACAGGTGCACCTACGTGCTTTTCTGCAAGATAACGTTCATGCTCGGAATGTAAATCCACCCCCCAATGCAACGGGTATTCAAATTTTTCACCACACCCCTCTAAGATTGTTATTGCATCAGTATAATCCATACGTACAAATTCTGATTTCACAACATTTTCCAATCGACTTATCGCTTCTTTATCTACCATCTTTTGGAAAAAGGCCATGTCATCTCCCCGCTCATTTAACACTGCAGTAAAGACATATTTCAAAAAGTCTTCCGTTAATGTCGCTATATCGGATAAATCAGCAAAAGCCACCTCCGGCTCCACCATCCAAAACTCAGCCAAATGCCGGCTCGTATTGGAATTTTCCGCGCGAAATGTTGGCCCAAAGGTATACACTCGTGATAACGCTAAACAGTACGCCTCGACATTTAACTGACCGGATACCGTCAAAAAAGATTCACCGCCAAAAAAATCTTTTGAGAAGTCAACGTCACCAGAGTCCGTGCGGGATAAATTCTCCAAATCCAACGTACTTACTCTAAACATCTCACCCGCGCCTTCACAATCACTAGCGGTTATAATCGGTGTATTTACCCAACAAAAATTTTGTTCGTGAAAGTATCGATGAATTGCTTGAGAGCAAGTGTTTCGCAAACGAGCCATCGCACCAAACGTATTTGTTCTTGGGCGTAAATGTGCAACCGTACGAAGATATTCAAATGTATGGCGTTTTTTCGCAATAGGATAACTTTCTGGATCATCAACCCACCCAAGCACTTCAAGTCTTGTTGCTTGAATCTCTACAGATTGCCCTTTGCCTTGGGACTTGACAACTGTTCCATGAATGGAGACAGAGCAGCCGGCAGACAACTTAAGAACATCACTTTCATAGTTCGGCAAATCCTTATCCACAACAACCTGGATACCGTCAAAACAGGAACCATCATGAATGTTTAAAAATGAAAAACCCGCTTTGGAATCTCGCCGGCTTCTAACCCAACCTTTTAACCGTATTACTTCTTCAATTTCAACTTTTCCGGCGAGCAATTCGCTCACTTGAGGCAACCAATTCATCCTATTTTCCTTTTTCTATATGTACTTGGCTATGTTCACTTTACTATGTTCGCGTGAACATGTTTATTTCAATCTATTCTTTACTGTGCTCAGTATTTCTCATGGCAACAATATAACTCGCTCTACTACATTGGGTACCTTGTCCGCCTTCCATAAAGCTGACCGAAAATATTCAAACTTATGCCACTGCTGAGCTAGCTCTTTATAAAATGGCGAATTCGGATCAGCAGCTGGTCCGGTACTATGTGCAAACCAAGCCTCATTGGGCTTAGAAAGGTCACAAATAAAACGGCTTGTGGCCCCGATTA
The DNA here is from genome assembly GCA_002163245.1 of Gammaproteobacteria bacterium 42_54_T18. GTDB lineage: Bacteria > Pseudomonadota > Gammaproteobacteria > Pseudomonadales > Ketobacteraceae > 42-54-T18. Next base: position 93,765 of record MAAL01000037.1, read on the forward strand.
ATGTTCGCAAGCGTTTCCCATCTGGCGTGGTCACAGAAGGAGATACCGTATTTGCCTCTCCCTGCATTGGCGCCTCAATGGCAACCCATGGTTTACCTAATTTCAATTTACCAATATCAGGTAGCTCCGCCATAATACTGCCGATACGAACCCGGTGTATATTGCCCCATCTCCACTCGATCATATCACCTCCCCAATCACGTTTTAGCTGATCTATGGCGAGCTCAAAACTTTGTTGAATATAATACGACACGTCATGACCGCTTTTTTTCACAATAATTTCATTTAGAGGATCATCCTTATCAAGTAATAGATGCCCTATTCTAGGTACGGCAAGCTGCCCATGAGTAAATCGTTTAGCAGAGGTATTCCCTAATACCTTAAAGAAAATTGTCGTAGATAATATCTTTCGAGTCAGTGTAAAAATGCTTGCGCCAATAGAATCTATCGTGAACTGACCATCCCAACGCACTAAGTGGTCTAAGCCCGCCGCCAAGTGTCCTGCGGTATTTCTATAATGCATCAGAACATTACATAAACGATCTCGCATGGGTAGCGCGTAATCGGCCAAAACATCACGCTGAATCGCCGCCATCGTTTTCCAATCGTGATCATCTCGCTGGCGAATCAACTCAATGATTCTCTCTTGTCGATGCCTGGGCTCGCAATGCACCCGTGTTGCGATAAGGGGGTATTGTTTCTGGCACGTATCCGTATTCGCAGTAACCACAAAACCGCTTTCTGGATTAACAATTTTTGGATTATCAGAAAAGTCCAAATAACCCTGCCACACTGAATCTGGGTCATGGGCATCACGAACAAACAAACCGTCTTTATTACGTTTAGGAAGCTGTCCAATCTGCTCCCATGCAATATGGCCATCTTTATGTGCATACACCATATTAAAATCAAAAGGGCCTTCGTTAAGCTTTTCAAGTGCTCCCTGTATCCCCTCTACAGTATTCGCCGCATATAACTGCCGATGACCGTCAAAATGAGCAGCATGATTACAAGCAATAAACTTAAGAGCGAGCGAAACATTGTCACTGTGCTCCCAACCAGGGTAAATAACCCCGTGAGAACAGGTCTCCCACTCTATTGCCAATGACTTACCAAAACGCGTTGTCACTATGTCGCGACAATTTGTTATTTTTTCTGAGCCATCAACCGTTCGGTACCGCCCAGGGGAGTCAGGAATACGCTCAATACGACTTAAATCCCAGGCATCACGAAAGACTGTGGTACAACCCCAAGCCATATGGCCGTTGTGACCAAACCCCATACCAGGATAACCAGGGAACATACCGCCTTGAACAGAGTACTCAGGACACTCAAGGTGTACATGATGCCAGTAGGTTGGAGCAGGGATCACTGGTACGTGCGGGTCATTACAAACGATAGGGGCCCCCGACTTTGTCAATGCTGATGAGATGGCCCAATTATTACTGCCCATATTGGGCGTATCCAATGGACCATCAGGTATTTCAGCTTGCCCACCTTGACTGTAATCAGGGGCATCATGCCAGGGAGCGTCAGGATAAATCGCTTTTGCAATATCATCTCCCTCTTGAGCTCTTATATTGTCAAACGTCAACTCGTTTTCAAGCGTTGTTAGGGATACAACTAGTGCGCTTGCTCTTGCTGCCAACAAACAATCTTCAGCAGTCCAAGGTATTACCTTTCCGGTTAACAACATTTCTGGCGGGTACACACCATTCATCTGAATTAACGCATCATTCACTCCTTGTGCAAATGCTTCTAAACAGCGCTGAGAAGCCATGGATAATTTGGAGTAATCCCTTTTCACTTCACCCTCAAAACCTAGAGGACGCAAAAAAGCATCAAAGTCATTAAAACTTAGCCCACCCACTCGCTCAACACTCGCGGGTAACCTTACATTCGCAAATAGCTCACTTAACCGACCCTTTGCAACATGTCGCAGCGTATCCATGGTCATAAATCGTTCAGTTGCTTGTAAATACCCCAACCCTATATACAAGTCCGATTCAATATCAGCGTAAAGGTGTGCCACACCATTAACATCACGAACAAACTCCAAGCGCCCCTGGAGCCGGGTCAACGCTTCACGCTCAATGGTCGGCGTAACGGATAATTGTTCTTTGGATAATATTTGAGAAATCAGTCGACCTAACATCGCTAATCTGCGCTTAGGTAAGCTGGGTTTCTTCATTTATAAACTCCTATCAGTAGAATCTTGATCTACGCTTAGTAAAGAATAGTCTCAAAAGACATTATTGGATGGATTATGCCTGCTTTCACACAATTTGTGCGGTTTTTTAGCCTGCTACCTCTATTACTTCTTAGCAACATTAGTGTTGCTCAAGAATCAACACCTTCACCCCAAAAAGAATCTGCAAAAATACTCACACTATACAATTGGTCAGAGTATTTCGATGAAAAAATAATCACTTCTTTTGAAGCCAAATACAACGTTAGTATTCACCAGGTATTCTACGAGACAGATGAATTAAAAGATGAATACCTCATCTCAACCAATGGTGGCGAAGGCCTAGATATCATTATTGGTTCCGATGTGTCATTCAAAACCTATATTAAACGCAATTGGTTAGCATCAATCGACAATAAAAAAATACCCAATTTAAAAAACATTGATACTCGCTGGCGAGATACCTCACCCACTCTTATCCCCTACTCTGTTCCCTACTTATGGGGGACTGTTGGAATTGCTTATCGAAAAGACAAAGTTTTATCCCCCGTATCCAGCTGGCTAGACTTATTCCGCCCTACTGCTGAATTAAAAAACAAAATAATCATGATTGATGATAGTCGAGACACTTTGGGGCTCGCACTAAAAGCGCTGGGATATTCCACAAATTCAACAACCCCATTTGAACTCGGCTCTGCGGAAAAACTACTAAGAAACCAGCGTCCTTTTGTATCTAAATACAGTTACATCAACCTTTCAGAAAAATCCAGCCTTGTTACTGGTGATACCTGGATGACAATGGTTTACAACGGCGATGGATTATCTTTAAAAGATATAAACCCAAACATTGAATTTATTGTACCCAAAGAAGGTACCAACTTATGGGTTGACCATATTGCAATCCTAGAAAAATCAAAAAACAAAAAACTTGCTTATACCTTCATTAACTATATCAACACACCAAAAAATGCAGCCCAATTAGCATCAGCTCTGAATTTCGCCTCTCCAAATTCGAGTGCCACACCGCATTTAGAAAAAAGCTTTCTAAATAACACCGCCATTTACCCCGAAATTACGATTCTAGATAAATCTGAAGCTTTCGCTGAATTCACACCAAGAAAGCAAAAAAAGCGTAATGAGGTTTATATGCGAGTTATCGAATAAGTTCTAAGCAAAATGAAATTAAAGACAAAACTGCTTGGTATACTTATCCCTTTGATATTAATACCCATCCTTGGGATTGGTATTACAGCATACGAGTACCTACAACATACCGCACTACAGTCTGCTCGCTCTCAAATGAGCAGCTTAGCAAAACAACTCGATGTCACCGTTAAAAGCCATATAGAAAACACTCAGAATAGTGTGGGCTTTTTATCAAAAAACCACCTTATTCAAGAATACATAACATCCAATGAAGATTCTCGTTATTACTTACTTCAAAAACCATTAACCCGATTTCTCAAGAAACATCAAGCAACCTACCCCGATCAATACGAAATACGCATATTACTACCCGACGGATATGAAGAACTCAGGGTCACCAATCAAGCATATAAAAATCAAACTGACGATGAATCTAAAACACCTTTTTTTAAAAACTTAACGCCAGAAAATATCAATATTCAACATTTCCTGTATATGAATGAGGACAATCGTTCCTCAGCGCTATTATTTAGTAAAGCCCTTGTTCTCAACAATAGAACCACCGATGCACACGGTGTTCAAGCAACATTACGCGGCTTCCTTAGTGTTACTATAAAACCCAATTTCATTACGAAACTACTAACAGCCCTCCCCTCTGACTTCCCTGCAGATCTCATTGTGACCAATCAATCTAACGTGACCTACCTTACAACTAATGCATCACTACCAATACAGGATATCATCAAGCAATATACCAACAGCTCTATTAACGGTACAAAAATATCACCAATAACACTCAATAAAGAGCAGTACCTTATTTCATCACAGGAGATATCTGAAAACATCAGAATTTTTATCCTTGTTAATACCAATGCGCTCTTTGATGTTGCCAACAAACTCAGTCGCACCGTGGTCATTCTATCTATATTGGTTGTACTGACATCCTCTTTAATCCTTTATATCGTTATCACAAAAACAATCATCAGCCCATTAATCACGTTAAATGAAGCGGCCAACAATATAAGTCAAGGACGATTGGAGCATATAGAAAGCAGCACCAATAAAGATGAAATTGGTGACCTGTTCCGCTCCTTCGCTGAAATGAGCCACAACTTAAAAAGCTCAACGAAACAAATAGAAGAACTCGCATATTTTGACAACCTCACAGGGCTTCCAAACAAAGTAACCTTCTTTGAAACCATTGGTCGGTTAATCGAGCGGTCTGATAAAAACCAAAGTAAGTTGGCTGTTATATTTTTTGATCTTGATAACTTCAAAAACATTAACGACGGCCTTGGGCACCAAATGGGTGACCTTCTATTAATGCATGTTGGTACTCGTATAAAAGACTGCCTTAGAGATAGCGACCTTATATCCAATCTTCATGAAGTCTACTCATTACAAGGTTCACACCTTATTTCTAGAATGGGAGGTGATGAATTTGCACTGATTCTTTCAAATTTATCCCAAAAAGATGAGGCAAGGAAAATTGCAGTTCGCATACTTACCGAACTCGCCCGTCCTTTTTTGCTTGATAGCCACGAGATTTATATCGGCGCGAGCATTGGTTTAGCTCTTTATCCTGAAAATGGCGAGACTCCTGAAACGTTACTAAAACATGCCGACATCGCCATGTATGAAGCAAAATCAAAGGGGAAAAATAACTTTCAATTCTTTGAAGAAGCAATGACAGATATTCTCAACAAACGTCTGACGTTGGAAGCTGCGATCAGGGTAGCAATAGAGAAAAATGAATTCACACTTCATTATCAACCTAAAGTGTCCCTGGAAGATAACTCTCGAATTGAATTTGAAGCACTCATTCGATGGATAACACCCAACCGAGGTTTTGTGAGCCCTGCAGACTTTATCCCTATTGCAGAGGAATCAGGGTTGATTCTTCAAATTGGTGACTGGGTATTAAATGAAGCCTGCCGCCAAACAAAGCAATGGATTAATCAGGGTCATACTAACATTCAGATTTCTGTTAATTTTTCTCCCGTACAAATTAATTATGGAAACCCCATAAATTCTGTCAAAGCGGCTCTCAATAAACACCAATTGAACCCTCGACACATCGAATTGGAAATCACAGAATCAGGACTTATGCAAAATGAGCGTGTCGCAATCGCATATCTAAACAGTTTAAAAGAGCTTGGGGTAAGCATAGCGTTAGATGACTTTGGAACCGGATATTCTTCGTTAGCCTATTTACAACGTTTCCCTATTGACACTTTAAAAATTGACCGTGCCTTTATTAATGATGTTGAACATAACACCGACTCACAGCATGTACTTGATACCATTTTGTTTTTAGCAGAAAAGCTTAACCTGAAAACCGTTGCAGAAGGTGTCGAAACGGAGAGTCAATTAGCGCTAATTAAAGATAAGGGATGCAAGATAATACAAGGATATTATTTTTCAAAACCCCTGCCTGCAAATGAGGCAATGACATTTTTTATGCAAAAAAAAGGAGGCTGACGCCCCCTTTTTGCTTCTTACTAAAAACTTACTCTGCTTCTTCTGCTGCAGGCGAAGATTCTTCGATCAAAGTTTTTAACTCACCTTGCTGAAACATTTCAGCAACGATATCACAACCACCAATCAACTCGCCTTTTACCCATAACTGAGGGAACGTTGGCCAATTTGCATACTTAGGTAATTCTGCACGGATCTCTTGATTCTCAAGTATATTTACGAAAGCAAAGGGACGCCCGATGTTAATAAGAGCTTCTACTGTACGAGAAGAAAAGCCACATTGAGGGAACTGAGGTGTGCCCTTCATGTATAACAAGACGTTATTGCTCTCAATTTGTTCTTTGATTAGATCAATTGTTTCCATCAGGGGTACCTTTAACTACTTTAATATCAATAAGTTATATAAAACAAAGCTTCTGTAACAGTCATTCTATCAAACCTAGAGACAACAAACACCCGTTCATTTGCAGGGTTTTACCTCAACAGGCACGCCATTCAGCGCAGCATTACCCGATAGTTGATCCAAAAACAGCTCGTCTGTTAAGTCATTAGCACTGACCCCAGCATGTTCTTGAGCTATCGCTAATTTCACACCATTGCGATGATGACCCCAACCATGGGGTAACGAAACCACCCCAGGCATGATGTTATCGGTGACATCTACAACGACTTTTACACTACCTGCACGCGAAACCACTTCTACATGGTCCTCACTGGCAACCCCGAGAGCGTCAGCATCCTGTGTGTTTAGCATCAACTGATGCCTAGGTTTACCTTTCACTAAACGCAGTGAATTATGCATCCAGGAGTTATTTGACCTTACATGCCTGCGCCCTATCAGCAAGAATGGCGCATTAGAAGACTCACTTTCCCGAATCGAGTTCTGAAGCCGGTGTAAATCATCTACCAGTTCCTGGGGAGCCAAACGGATCATTTGATTGTCGGTACATAAGCGTTCTGGCAACAAAGGTTCGAGGGGGCCCAAATCAACACCTTCTGGGTGCTGCTTTAACATGGCAAGAGATAAGCCTACATTGGACTTTTCGCTTGAAGACTTGGAGCCTTTTGACATTGCCCCATACGGGCCAGACTGTAACCCCATCTCCAAGATTTGTTCAGGTAGAAAGGTTGGCACTGGGCTTACATCCAATCGAGATGCAACACGATCACCTAATGCCGAAAATATCTCCCAATCGTGCAATGCATTTTCAGGCTTATCAAATACAGCGGCACTGTATTTTGCAACATTTCTGATAGCAAACACGATTAGCGCTAAATCATAATGATCATGCTCTAACGGGCTTACCGGCGGTAAAATCACATCGGCAAAGCGGGTGGTTTCATTGATATAAAGGTCTACGGACACCATAAAATCTAATGATACTAACGCTTCCTCCAATTGCACACCATTCGGCGTTGATAAGACAGGGTTTCCAGCCCCCGTTATCAACATCTTAATTTGCCCATCCCCTGGGGTTAATATTTCTTCTGCCAATACACTACAAGGCAATTCACCGGAAAACTCTGGCAACCCACGAACGCGAGATTTCCACACCCCGTAATGGCCGGGTTTACTAGCCATGCCTTTTATTGGGTCTAAAGCGGGTAAGCTAAACATCGAGCCGCCGACTTTATCGAGGTTACCCGTAATAATATTAAGTAGTTGAATCGCCCACTGGCATAACGAGCCATATTCTTGCGTACTGAGTCCCATTCGGCCATAAAACACTGCTCGTTCAGCAGCAGAAAAATCTCTTGCCAGCTGAGTAATTGCATCTGCTGACATGCCCGTGATAGCTTCTGCTTTTTCTGGAGTAAATGATTGAACTAACGATTCAATCTGGTCTACCCCTTCAGCTATATCACCTAGTCGCCCTAAGTCGACTAAACCTTCGGTAAAGATCACATTAATTAACGCAAACAATAACCATGCATCGGTTCCTGGTTTAACATAATGGTGTTCATTGGCAATCTCAGCCGTCTCTGTATGCCGCGGGTCCAGCACAACAATTTTTCCACCACGCTGCTGTAGCGCCTTGGCTCGATGACGAAAACCTGGAACCGTCCAAAGGCTGCCATTCGATGCCATTGGGTTGCCTCCGGCAATAACAATAAAATCGCTACGATCAATATCGGGTACCGGTACCATTAATTGATGTCCATACATCCAATAAGCAATCAGCTGATGGGGTAATTGATCTACGGAGGTTGCAGAAAATCGGTTTTTTGTTTTCAGTAATTTGAATAAATTTGGAGCATGGGTAATCATTCCCCAATTGTGTATGCTAGGGTTTCCAAAGTAAGCACCAATACCATTGGCTCCATGTGTACTTTTGGTTTCAACGAGTTTGTCAGCAACTAGGTCTAATGCTTCATCCCAGCTAATTTCCTGCCATTGTTCTCCAACACGCTTGACCGGGTGTCGTAACCGGTCGGGATCTTCATGTATATCTTGTAGGGCAGTGGCTTTTGGACAAATATAACCTTCACTTAGAGGGTCATTCTTATCTCCTTTAATAGATATAATGGACCCGTTTTCTACTTTTATTTCTACACCACATAACGCTTCACATAAATGACACGCTCGATAATGCGTTGATACTATCGCTTCCTCAGACATACATTCTCCCCTCTCATGATTGTTATACTCTTCCCCAACCTCCGCCTCCCGGAGTTTTAATACATAGCTCGTCGCCTTGCACCACATCAAATACAGTTTTTGCAGGTAGTAACTGATCATTCAGCAAGTTCTCACCAACAGCACCGCCCATACCTCCCGCCAGCCCCCAAGGACTTCGATTGCGACGTTCAGTCAATAACGTCACGATTGCGGGTTGTAAAAATTGCACGCATCGTTCTAACCCATTCCCCCCAAAGTGCTGCCCTTCACCGCCAGAATTCTCACGTATTCGATAGGCAAGCACACGCAATGGGTAATGACTTTCTAAACTTTCAATCGGTGTATTTAATGTATTGGTCATATGGGTTTGTACGGCGGCCAGCCCATCAGCTTTTGCATGAGCACCCATACCACCGCCGATGGTTTCATAATAATCCCACCGTTTGGAATCGTTAGTCGCCTCAGCGCCCATCGCTACATTATTCATACTGCCATGGCTTGCGGCAGGGATTCGATGTGGAATTGCTTGAGCTAAGGCTCCCAACACCACATCAACAACCCGAGTACTGGTTTCAACATTACCTGCTGCAACAGCTGCTGGACGCTCCGCGTCCAACAAGCAGCCTTTGTTTGCTCGTAACGTAATTGCGCTAAACGTTCCTGCGCATCCAGGCGTATGAGATGGCATTAAACATCGAAACACATAGAAAACGGCCGCTGCCGCTACCGACAGAGGGCAATTCACATTGCCCATTACCTGCGAGTGAGTACCAGAAAAATCAACATCAACGCTCCCATTATCAATGGTAATACTTGCGGTTATCTTTATGTTATTTTGCCCTGCACCATCATCATCCAAATAATCATCAAATTGATAACAACCATTGGGTAAATCACTCAAGGCAGACTTTGCTAATCGCGCACCATAAGCATTCAATTCCGATAAAAATTGAAAATAGTGTTCCGTATCATTTGCTGAAATAAGTGCACGCAATCGCTGACAGCCCACTTTATTTGCGCTAATTTGTGCAGAAAAGTCACCATAGCTTTGCCCTTGAATACCCTTTTCACCACCGCTGATACGGTGCAATACATCCTGCAGAATCACTTCATTACGTACCAATAACGTGGGAGGGATAATCATCCCCTCTTCTTCAAGCGATCGTGATAATGGCATTGAACCTGGAGATGTTGCACCAATATTTGCGTGGTGCGCTCTATTTACAACAAAACCCACCAGCACATCTTTCCCACAACTCCCGTACATAAACATGGGAGCGATAACCGTCACATCCGGTAGATGTGTTCCTCCTAGGTAGGGGTCATTTAAGACCACCATATCGCCGGGTTTCCATTGAACAGATTTAACAATATCGGTCATTGCATACGCCATACTGCCTAAATGTACCGGTATATGAGCAGCCTGCGCACATAAACCACCCTTAGGATCAAAAATTGCGCAAGAAAAGTCCATACGATCTTTAATATTGGGGGAGAAAGCCGCACGGCGTAACACTGCTCCCATTTCATCGCAGATTGATTCAATGCGATTAACAAAAATACCTAACGCGATAGGGTTCATTGGAACATCAACTTCCTAAAAGAGGTTTGAACAAATTAACGATAAACAACTCTACCAGGTTCCAAAAGAGCTAAAAAGGACAAAAGATAAGGCGAACAAGTACTGCAGCACTGTCGGTCGATCAAAATACAACCACCCTGTATTAGCTCCCCCTGCTTAAAACAGTGCATTCGATCACAAATAGCGCAACATGTCCGGTTAGGTCAAGTCTATTGTCCGACAATATCATGGGGTGATTTTACAAATTCTTTTAGGATATCAGCTGATAGCGCAATAAAAACAACAGCAAAATAATAAAAACCTAGCGCTATCCTTGAGAAGATACAATAATGATAAAAACCACTCGAAAGACTACTCCAACAAAATCCCCCCCTCGTAATAAGACACTAAACAAAAGAATTCAACAAGTACTCTGGCTTATGCCCATCGCCTTTGCCCTTGCTGGTTGTGATAAAGTCGGCGAGTTTCCAGACCAAGAAACCATTTGCGAATTTGACGCGAACCGCGAAAACATTCGTTCTTCATCGGCTTCCGAATTCTTAACACCCATTATTCAAAGTCACTGCTGTCCCACAGTTTGACATAAAAAAGGCCTAATTCTCGATAAGTGTTACAATGCAAGTGCGAACAAACAACGTAATACAAAAGGAAAATTAGGCCTTGGCACATA
>MAAL01000070.1 GCA_002163245.1 Gammaproteobacteria bacterium 42_54_T18
GATCAGAATTTTATATAGTTGCTGGAAGAATAAAACGCCCTATGATGAGTCCAAATATTTGAACAGCCTGAAACGAAATGGATCACCTTTATTGGCTTAAATTTGTTGACTGAATGGCTCAGGGCATGAAGCCGCCAAAATTGGGTTCGGAAGAAAACAGAAGAACTTCGCGAAAGCGGACATTACTATCAATTGATACGCTTGCTAGGTGCAACGAAAACGTACGAAGCACAACTAATTACCACGATGGAAGTCATACCATTTCCCCGAGGTTTTTCCTTTCTTGAATGAGACATCCATACTTTGAGGTACTTCTGCAAGCTCCTTAATTTCTGGAAATAACTGCGATGCCCGGGCGAGTGTAATTTCAACCATATCGGAGCGCTGATGCTCATCTATACACATAAAATTCCAAACACACGATTCTTCGGGTAGGTGATGCACCCAATGCAAGCTGGAACCACCCATCAGATGGAGGCAAACTGACACAAGCGTATCAGGACTCTCTTCAAATGGGTTATCTTCCATATCTATTTCCCTAACCGCGCCTTGTTAACTGCTTTTTTCTAAAACCTTGTTGTAGATTTTTGTAATCCCAGCGGTGCCAATAACATGACCAGCTTCCTGCACACTAATTTCACGACCAACCCAAAGCGTATTTGGATAGACACCTGGAGTTATGAACCAAACATTTACCCGTACCGTATCACCGGGATACACAACATCTTTATCCAAAAACTCATGACGCCCGCTCGTAAGGTAATCATCGCGAACAAGATGGTTTGGACTAAACCCTTCATACATTGCACTTTTCCTACCACCATCTTCGGTAGATAGATAAGTTACTAATGCCTCTACATCGGGTTCTCTTTGGTTATTCACTTCAAGTGCCTTTGACAGTTAACGCTTTATTGAGACGCGTGTATTTTGCGTCGTTTTCAAATATCTTGTTAGAGTATACCAGAGAAAAACCAAGCCTCCAGCCCTTTAAATACAGCGGCTCGTTCCACGTTGCTGCCAAGCTGGATATTCACCAGTTAAGTAAATATTAACCGATGCTGACAAATAGTTTGTCGCAACTAACTAAGGAATTAGTTTCACTGTCATACTTTATCAACGGGGCAGTGTTCCAGATAGAGCATAAGATCTTGATCAGGAAGTCCCGGATTACCTTCCTCCACCCATTGATGAAATGCATCCCAAGATGGGCCATAAACCTTACCGTCTAGCTTAATAACCTCTTCACCATATCCAAATTCAATTACAAACATGATATGGATTCTTGCCCGCGTACGTACAATCCCGCCATCTTTAAATGGCGATGAGTTTATCCACATCCCTGTTATCAACTCCAGCAGGTCATGTGGTCTTTCTCTAAGGAGGTAATATAGAATTTCTGCCTTATTCTTTTGAAATCCTTCCAGCATTAAAGCGTTTCCCTCCAACTTTAACCGGTTCTCTTCCTCCTGTTTCGACCTTCTAACCATCTCCCTCCTTACAATTGCATCAAGAGAGTTCTTTTTATGGCGCTTAATTGTCATTACCTTTTTCATGGAATGTACTCGATCAAATTGCTCATAAAAGACAGGTTTTTCCACTGAGCTGACAAGATAAATTCCCACTAGTTAGGTTAATGTTAGCGAGAGCGGACATAAGCATTTAAAGCCACGTGGTAGGCGTCTCGATCAACAAAGTAGTGGATTTTTAAGGTTATATCTCACAGAATTATCCTTCAGATCCGACGATCATTTTCTGCCCTTTAGTATTAGATCATCGCTCTACCAAATGTCCCGAATCATAACTGAAAAAGATCCATATAATTCACATCATTCATTGCTTTTAGAAGGGTGCCTCGAATCGAAATATTATATGCAGAACTAACATTCAATATCTGTTCCTCAGGACTTTCATCCTGAATTCTACGTTCTATTTCCTCAAATAGGTATGCCATCTTCTCATCTGAAAAATTCAACCCTATATCGTAAAGCACTGCACCTTTGACATTCTTAACATCGTTAGCATCCTTTATATTCTCCACATTCAGGATTATCAACCTTTCCTCAAATTCTGGAGCTTTGTCCAATACCAGCTCTAATACTTTACGTCGTTCCGGCTGTTTGCTTTTTATGCTGGCAACAGCAAGTTTAGCTGAAACATCATTCAACTTTGATACGTATCTCGAAGACATTAATTCATGAAACTTTTTTCAGGTAAGTTCTTTGAAAAGGATACTTTTTTATTTGATGCGATAATCGATCCTATTTCCCTAATTGTGGATGAATAGTTTGTCTTTATATGTTCCTCTGCTAACAAACACCCCCCAGAGAGCACCGTCCTCTTTCATGTTTCCTGGCGCATAACTATCTGCACTGGCTCTACACAATACATACATGGCTCCTACATGCCCTGTAAGAGCTGATTTTTTTAGCCAATGCCAACTCTTCGTCATCTGATTGTTTTCTAGATGGAGTAGTGACACGAATAACATGGCATCGGAATCCCCTGTCCTGACTGCCCCATCAATATTATTCCCTGCAATACGAATATCTCCTCCTGATTTCTTTTCGTACTCCAAAAGAGCTTTCTTGAAAAAATCGCCATTGCTCTCTACAGGATTTGACGAACAAGAGACCTGCAAAGATGAAAAGAGTAAGATAAGAAGTTGGACTATGCCTTTATTGTTCATATATTTCCCTATAGCTAATTTGAAATCCTTAACCATTCACTTACGAAAGATCGGAGCGTTTACGCCAAACAGAGTGCTTGATTAATTGGATTCATTCCCATTCGCTGCACTCTATCGAATGGTCAGAAATTAATCAAATGCTATATCTTCGCCCCAATCTCACGATGTCCGCTATGTAGGAATTCTAACACACTTAGGAATGTCCGCTTTTGTCCGGTTTAGGGCGTTTCCCGACATTTTAACCTTTGCCGCGAATGTCTCCAAAAGGGTGTGGGAGTCGTTCAGAAACGCTCATATGTCAGGCAGTATTGATAGTGTTGAAAACTGATCTCGACAAGTATTTTGACACAGAGGGATTCCGACTAAACCAATATTCAATTTGTCATAGTTAGTATCTATTGGTCATAGATATTTGCGCCATATACGCTTTATACTTCTTACCAAATTTAAAGAAACAGAAAGGGAATTACGAGAATGAGATATGTTATTTTTCTGCTTTTACTGTCTCCGTGGGCATACTGTGAAGATATTGATAAAGACTTGGGTTGTGACCAAAAAACATCCGCCTGTATTTTGAAATTGAATCGATTCGCCGCTGAAGAGGGGGATGCTGACGCGCAAAGAAATCTAGGCACTATGTATTTGCAAGGGTCAGGCGTAGAGCAAGATAATGCTGAGACATTAAAATGGTTTCGATTAGCCGCTGAGCAGGGGGACTCGTTAGCACAAAGCAATCTAGGCCTTATGTATTTCAAAGGATACGGCGTAGAGCAAGATAATGCTGAGGCATTAAAATGGTTTCGATTAGCCGCTAAGCAAAAGGAAGCCGTGGCACAAAACAATCTAGGCTTTATGTATGGCAAAGGATACGGCGTAGAGCAAGATAGTGCTAAGGCATTAAAATTTTTTCGATTAGCCGCTGAGCAGGGGTACGCTAAAGCGCAACATACTCTAGGGGACAAGTATAATTTGGGGCACGATGTGGCGAAAAATAAAGCCCTTGCCATACAATGGTGGAGTAAAGCCGCTGTACAGGGATATTATGAGTCACAAAACAATCTAGGCTTGATGTATTTACAAGGGGTCGATCTAGAGAAAAACGAGGCTAAGGCATTAAAATTATTTCGATTATCTGCTGATCAGGGGTACGCTTTAGCGCAAAACAGTCTAGGTATTATGTACAGCGAAGGAAAAGGCGTAGTGAAAGATAATGCTAAGGCGCTAAAATGGTATCGATTAGCCGCTAAGCAGCGTCATGCTGGAGCGCAATACAATATAGGGGTTATGTATACCTATGGAAGAGGCGTAGAGAAAGACGAGGCTAAGGCATTAAAATTGTTTCGATTATCTGCTGATCAGGGGTACGCTTTAGCGCAACAAGCTTTAAAAATATTTGATAATTAATGGCGGTGCAGAAAAAAAGGCTTTGGCGTAAACCAGCGGGACAAAATAAAAAAATACAACCAATAAAAGTAATACAGGTTTTACTTTTTCTGTCGCAGGACTGTAAAAGTGGGTCGAAATCTGCGTTCTGGGATGTTAGATTAAGTCTTAGTCACCACCATTACTTAAGTAACTTATGCACTGTAGACCTTCCGATAACCAACTGCTTGCCAATGTCTTTAGCCCAACCCCTTCCTCGTGAAGTTCCTTCATGCGCTTTCGGTCAATAGTGCGTTGGCGACCAAATTGAACGCCTTTCACTTTGGCCTCCGCTCTACCTTCGTTGGTGCTAAAATTCGCTGACGTTCAGTCTGTGGTAAGGCTCCAGCTTAGTAGGAATTTTATCGTGTTATAATTAGGCCATCTTGAGTCATTTGGCTGCCCCCCTCGAATGACTCCTTTGTAGGGGTTATGCGCCCATTATCGAAAATCTCGGTTTGCTTTTTGTTGCTCTGCTAAAGGTCAGGCCACCACCACTGTACAGGAATTGCTAAGACATACCGACATTAGAACAACTGAGATATACACGCATGTTGTTGGCAATCGTCTAGCTGGTACAAGGAGTCCTATCGACTCGTTAGTAAATTAGACGCTAGCGACCGCTTTGGAGGAATAGGGACTTACAGCGAGGTAACTGTGATGTCCCTTGTGGAGCGAAAGCTGTCCTTTCACGATTAACCCAGTCCCCCTTCTTTTTAAGGAGGATATTTATTGTTAAATCACACCAGACTTTTCACAATGATTAACCATCTAATAGCTAAGCATCACCTTTTATACAAGCCGCAGCCATATCAGCTAGCCCTTCCATTAATGCTTCGCGACTAAATTGAGGTGCTGGATCAGATAGGTATCGAATGAGTGTGGAGATTCCACTGTTCATAATGATATATATCATCACCTGCATTTTTTCAGGCGCAATTTCATTGGGGTGCCGCATGATGTACATCGACGCCATTTGCACCAATTGTGTCTCAATCACCTTTATATGCTCCAATATTTCAAAGTGACCAACGTATTGGAATACTTTCAAATAGCGTCCTTTGTCTTTTTCAAGAAAATGGCTAAATTCATGCAAAATGGTAAGTACCCCACTTCTGAAATCTATC
Organism: Gammaproteobacteria bacterium 42_54_T18; assembly: GCA_002163245.1. Taxonomy (GTDB): domain Bacteria; phylum Pseudomonadota; class Gammaproteobacteria; order Pseudomonadales; family Ketobacteraceae; genus 42-54-T18. Next base: position 5,236 of record MAAL01000070.1, read on the forward strand.
TGAACAATCTGCGGTGTAACCGCCAATAAGCTCTGTACGATCTCATCCCTCGCCTTCTCTATCATTGCCTGATAGACCGCTTCTTTATCATCATAATACTGGTATAACGTACCCACACTAATACCCGCTTCATCAGCAATATGGCGGGTTGTAGTCCCATCAAGCCCATTTTTTGCCACACATTGCAAACCCGCTTGAATGATGTCATCCACCATCCTTTTTGCCCGTACTTGTTTTGGTTTTCGTCGCATAAGTATCTGAATTGAATATGAACAATTGTTCATATAATTTAGTAAGAGTTAAGCGAATAATCAATAGCGGTAGAAGGATATTGTTATGACCAACAAACCATCTTGGCAAGCCAATGCCGTTGTGACTGGTGCAGGTAGTGGTATAGGTAGAGCGTTCGCCACAGAATTAGCGCGGCGAAATGGTAAGGTTATCTGTTCGGATATAGACCTAGACAGCGCAAAAGAGACTGTACAGCACATACGTAACCAGGGAGGGCATGCACTTGCCGTTAGGGCCGATGTATCCAGCTTATCTGATGTGGAAGCCCTCGCAACTCAGGCGGAAGATTGGTTTTCTGCACCAGTATCCCTTGTAGTGAATAACGCAGGTGTCGCAGCAGGTGGACAAAATATCGGGGGCATTCCTATCAAGGATTGGCAGTGGACGATCGACATTAATATGTGGGGAGTTATTCATGGTTGTCACGTATTCGCTCCCAAACTGCGTGAACACGGACGCGGCGGTATTATCAACGTCTGCTCCACCGCCAGTTTCGCATCGGCTCCTCTCATGGGTCCCTACAATGTAAGCAAAGCTGCTGTACTTGCTCTTTCTGAAACGTTAGCCGCCGAAATGCGCGGAACCAACATAACAGTTACTGCGCTATGTCCAACATTTGTAAAAACCAATATTACCAAAGGCGGCGGAATCACCGATGAGTCGGCATCTCTCGCAGATAAAGTCATGTCAGCGATCGGAACTTCTCCAAAAAAAATCGTCATCAAAACCATCAATGATCTCGATAAAGGAAAGCTCTACACAATACCTCAATTGGATGCCCAGCTTATCTGGCGCGCCAAACGAATATTGCCCTCCCTCTATATTCATGGAGTGGGTTTACTCAATCATTTCGCAACAAAGCACTGATCAATAACCGAGAGGAAACAACAATGGCATCAATTGATCTCGAAAAAATGCGTCAGAAAATCAAATGTACTCAATGGGCACTAGTAGATTTTGATTGGGAATCCCCTGGTGCAGACAAAATAACAGCTGAGCAGTGGCCCAAACTCAAAACATTTATGGCAGACCTTATGTGGATTGAGCATGTAGGGGCACGTGGTTTTGCAGCACTGGCAAAAAGTGCACCTACCGATAATTTGCGGGAAATCTATACCTATTTTCATGCTGAAGAACAACGTCATGCCAATGCAGAGATGGCATTGATGAAACGCTGGGGAATGTTAGACGAAAACGAATCACCCGTACCCAGTGCAAACTTACGTTTAGTGATCGAATGGTTGGAACGTTATGCTGATGATACCCCTTTCAATCTTCTCGCCACCCTTATCCCTATGTTGGAAGTCACCTTAGACGGTGCATTATGTAAGTACTTGTTAGAGACCGTTGAAGACCCTCTTTGCCACGAAGTTTTTGCAAAAATAAATGACGATGAATCTCGTCATCTTGGTGTAGGTTTCTCTGTAATGGAAATGCAAGGTAAGGGTCCTCACTACATTGCATTCATTGAAATGTTGGGACGTTTACTTGATCCTCGTATGATGGCAGGTGCCCTCGTCTATTTCCCGTTACTCAGCAGTATGCGTGATAACCTCATCGCCATGGGAATGCAGGAAGAAAAGCTTTACAAAACGATGGATAAATTCAAGAAGATTGGTGGTCGCACTGCTCAAGGTCGACGAAACCCTTGGTTCCAATTACTTCATTATCACGGAACCATTATGGTAGATCGCAGCAATCATTTTTACCACATGCCGGTCGACATGCTCGTTGCATTAAGCAATAAAATCCCACAGCGCCTCTTGCCTTCTCAACCTGGATGGGTCGCTGAACTGACTCATAAACCCACTGCGTAATTCTGGAGACAAAGATGAATGACCCAACAATCAATAACCGAATAAATCAAACGCTAGATGTCATTATCATTGGTGCAGGATTTTCTGGTTTGGGCATGGCTATTCAACTACAACAGGCAAACATCAATAACATTGCTATTCTAGAGCGTGATAAAGAGGTGGGTGGGTGCTGGCGCGATAACCAATATCCCGGGGCGGCTTGTGACATCCCATCAAATCTCTATTCTTTTTCTTTTGCACCTAATCCCAATTGGTCACGTGCTTATTCTAGCAGCCATGAGATCCTGAATTACATTAAATCACTCGTGAGCGATTTTGCATTGCAACGCTACATTCGTTTTAACACTAACGTTAACGACATTACATTTGATGACAACACTGGACTCTGGATAATCAAAACCGATACCAAGAAAATCGGTAGTAGTGAAACCCTAAAAGCCAGATCAGTTGTTATTGCCTCCGGTCCTTTGGCAAATTGTAGCTTTCCTAACATACCCGGCTTAGAAGAATATAAGGGACACAAGATACACAGCGCTCGCTGGGATCATGAGGTTGATTTTTCGGATAAAAAAGTTGCTTTAGTAGGAACCGGTGCCAGTGCGGTACAAATCATCCCAGAGCTTGTTCAAACAGCAAAACATCTGACAGTTTTCCAACGCACTCCCGCCTGGGTCTTACCTAGATTGGATGCAGAAACACCTCCCTGGATTTCAACATTATTTCGAAAAATACCCGGAACACAAAAACTCACTCGACAAGCTCTTTTTGCTCTTCATGAAGTGGGGGCACTAGGCCTTATCTGGAACTCACCGTTAACATCAATAATGCAGCGGGTCGCATTAAAGCATCTACAGCACCAAGTTAAAGACAGTTGGATGCAACGCCAATTAACCCCTAACTTTCGCATAGGCTGCAAACGGGTATTAATGAGCAGTGAGTATTATCCCGCATTGCAGCAACCCAACTGCAAACTGATCACATGGCCTATTGCCAAAATGTCTGAAAAAGGTATACGTTGTGTTGAAGGCATTGAGCATCAATTTGATTGCATTGTTTTTGCTACTGGCTTCGATATTGGCACCCAAACTGCTCCCTTTTCAGTAAAAGGAGTCGGAGGTCGAGATTTAGGAGAAGATTGGAAAAGAGGGGCTCAAGCTTACAAGAGTATCAATGTATCAGGATACCCCAATTTATTTTTAACCTTCGGGCCCAATTCTGGACCAGGACATAACTCCGCACTAGTCTATGTCGAATCACAATTGCATTATGCCGTACAAGGCATTCAACGTATTTTAAATGAAGGTCTAGCACGCTTAGATGTGCGGGAAAGAGCCCAAGAAAAATACAATATTCAAATTCAAAAACGCCTCACTAAAACCAACTGGAACTCGGGATGCAAAAGCTGGTATCTCACTAAGGATGGGTTTAACGCGACAATGTTCCCAGGTTTTGCCACCCAATACTCAGCACAAATGCGTCAATTTGAAGACAAAGACTATCTTCGTGTCAGCGTATAATAAAAATACTTTTATTTTAGCGCGCTTCTATCGCTCGCTTTAATCTAAGCATCGCATTCTCTGACTTAACTTCCACCTGCTTTTTATAATAAAGGCTATTAAAAACCAAGAATGCAAAATTGGGTAATTGGTAATGCAATGTCCGTTCAAATATCGTGTTTTCGCCCTGCCCTTTAACACGATATTCCAACTGAATGTTTGCCCCATTATTTTGATTGCTTGCATGAGCAACCCAAATATCTCCTGCTTTGCTTTCTTCCACCGCCCAAAGCAAATGATTTTCTCCTAAAGGTGTTGATATATCTTCCTCAAAACGCTCTCCCTTAATCAACGGTGCCTGGGACGTGACATATACCTTAGACGACTGAGGATGCCACTCAGGCCAGAGCTCAGGGGAACTTGCGTAATTTAGGGCTTCAATCGATGTCTTTTCTACCAAAATGCTATTTACAATCGTTGTTGACGATGGTGTTAACCACAAAGCACCCAAAAACCAAATTATTAATGGCACACGTACTAATTCAACGAACCAGTGGCGGAAGTTATTCTCCAAAAATTGATTTGCGGTTATAACACCTCCCACAATAACAGAAACACCTATCACCAAAAAACTCGGTGACAGTGATGGCGATAGAAAAAGAAACATTGTAGAAACTACAAAGATAGTTAACATCGACAACGTGACGTATAACTTAACGTTTAACGACGTTTGAGGATCAAATTTATCTCGATTGGCACACCCTGTCTTTTGTAATTCTGCCTGTGCTTCTGAGCATGGCCCTGAACTTTGTTGCTGGCAATCGTTAGGCCGCCACCCTGTTGGTTTAAACCAAAGTGTAATCTTGTCTTGCCAATTTTCGGTAGCTACGCTGTCTTTAGCAAGCATACTCCAGTGTTGTAAGTTAGCTTTGATTGGATCCAGCGTATCAAGTGCACGGGTAGTACCATAATGGCATTGCTCTGACGCTAGCTCTGGTTGCCATGTACCAAATACACGATCCCAAACAACTAACGTTCCTCCATAATTACGGTCTATATATATATTGGATTTTTGGCGTGATGTACTCGATGACTTGATGGTGTAGAAAATATACCTTCTAACAAAGGGATCTTATTAATAGCCTGTGTATGTAACCAAAATTGATAAAGCTTTAGTACCACAAATTGGAGTAAGAAGACTTCTGGTGGACACCCAAACAACGCCAAAGGCAAATAAAACAACCAAGAAAAAGCATATTGAAACGCACTTTGTCGTAGTGCCGTTGTGAGGTTATATTCTTCACTTTGATGGTGACCAACATGAGCGCCCCAAAGAAAATTAATTTCATGCGCAAGACGGTGAAACCAGTAATAACAAAAATCGATGCCAATAAAAAACACTATCCATGTAATCGGTTCACTACTTCCGAATTCCATTAGCCGATGGTTTTCCCAAATATAAATAAATACAGCAAATGTATATGCTTTCAGCAACGCGTCAGAAACCAGCAAACAAAGCCCCATACTTAAACTGGTAACGTTATCGTTGTAACGGTGAAGATTCCGGCCTGATAGCCTAAGAAATGTGTACTCAATCCCCATAAACAACAGGAACATTGGAATCGCTAACCCGTTAATATTGTATTCGCCCACCGGTTCACCTCATAAGTCCATATTCATTGATAACTAGCATCGCAGAAAACAGAGTTAGGGTCATTGACAAAACACACGCAACAATGACAAATTACGACATATAACCTGACAATTGTAGACGTAAAACGTCAAATCAACACTGAAAGCACCGAGGTAAAAGGGCAGATGAAACACCTTTATATCAGTAGCACTTGGGTAAACGGCTTACTAAAAGGCTTTGCTGCGCTTGGTTTAGACCTAAATGTAATCATTAAGGACTTGCCTGGATTTGAGCAATGCCAATTTCAAGAAGATCAGCGCGTTGAGTTAAGCACAGCTCGCCAACTTTGGCACCGGGCTACACAGATATCCAAAGACCCCCTGCTTGGCTACACCCTAGGACTGAGTCAAGATTATCGAGTCATTGGCGTGCTTGCCCCCGTTCTATGGCATAGCCCAACAGTACAAGAAGCTCTCAATAATATTATTCGCTTTCAAAAACTGATTAGCGACAGCGGAAGTTATAGGGCGACTTACATACGAGATGCTGAATCAAATTTGATATATTTAGATTATGAATATGTACCTGTTTACAATATCGTACCTGTAAACCCGCAGCAGGTTCTTGCTGTTGTTACAGGTACCATCGGTATTATTCAAGCGATTTCCAACAACTGCGTGTCACCCATTAGCCTCCGTGTACCAGGCCAGTTACCAACAAAAACCTTATCGAAGCACTTTAACTGTACTGTTACTTCAGGAGCCGAAAACTTCATAATACGTTTCCCTTGCACCCACCTCAAAGAAAAGCTAAAAGGACATGATCCGCATCTATACGAAATAAATAGAACCTATGCTGATGAGCTTTTACGCGCCAATAATGAAGGCCAAACGTTAATAGACACCGTAAAAGATCTTATTAGACAGCTTGGGTATAGAGCTGCAACTCTCGACGATATTGACGAAAAAATTGGTATTCAACCACGATCATTACAACGCCACTTATCGGAACAAGGCACCTCATTTCGACTATTAAAGGAGGAGGTATTAAAAGAACAAGCCGTCAAAATGTTAGTATTTGAGAAGATTGATATAGAAACGATAACTCAGCTACTGGGCTATTCTGAACCCAGTGCATTTCATCGCGCGTTCAAGGGTTGGTTTGGAAAAACACCTCAACAATGGGCCTTATTAGGCGACAATTCGGTTCTGTTGCATCCCGTGAAATCAGAGAGGCGCATAGTAGAATGATCTTTCCATATCATACCAAACTGAGCAATGCATGATAACCTTCAAAGGCCACCACACATCAAAAGAAGAAACGATCCGGTGATATGTGACCGCTTGACGAGGCCTACCTCAAGGTTAAAGGCAAATGAAAATACTATTATCGTACCGTCGATACCAACAGTCGGCGCTTTGTCGCCTGCAGAACAATTCCACGCTTTAGCTGCGTAAGCCGAAAAACCGTTTTGATGCTTTTCACGTCAAATGTGAGGTTTGCGACGAAACAGGAAGATCTTCAAAAAGAGCAACAACGATATTCTTCCCAAGGTTATGTGACACCAGCTGAACAATTCTATGCTTGGGCGGTGTAGTTACGCGCAATTTTTCTGCAGATTCCCCTTGCAGAAAAATTGCGACGGTATTGACTTTATTTACCAACAAAGACCGGCTTTTTCTTCTCGAAGAAAGCCATGATAGCGCCCTGACTATCTTGACTGGCTGAGCAATTGTTCTGCAGATTGGCTTCTCTAGCCAAGGTTTCCTCGAACGAAGAGGTGTGTACCTGACGCATAATCTGCTTGCCATACTTCTGGGCCAAAGGTGCACCTTCTGACAAAGTTTCTGCCCACGCTTTAGTCGCTTCAATTAGCTGATCAGCTTCAGTAACTTTATTGACAATACCGTACCGCAAGCATTCCTCCGCCTGAATTCTGCCCGCTTCCAGGAAAGCCTGGTAAGCACGTTTGTAACCCATGGCTTCCACCAGATAATGACTCATGCCACCATCTGGAACTAGAGACAAACCAGCAAAAGGCACATACAAGAATGAACCTTCTGCCATAATCGCCAAATCACAGCTCAAAGCAATTCCGGCACCAACGCCAGCACAGGCACCGTGAATCGAAGCAATATATGGCTTGCTAGATTCAGCAATGCCCATGATTACCGGCTTATATTCTTCGATAATCTGATCTTCGATGGTTTCAAATCCTGCCAGACCTTCGCTCAGGTCAGTACCGGACGTAAAGCCTTTACCTTCTGCACGCAGCACTACAACGCGTACGTCATCGTTCGCCTCAGAAGCATCAATAACCAGCTTCATCTCTTGACGCATTTTTTGGCTGAATGCGTTCATGGCCTTAGGACGATTTAATGTGATTGTTGCCACACGGTTTTCAACTGCGTAGATAATTGTTTCAAATTCACTCATGTTGAGTACTCTCGCTTTTTTGCGTTTATGTGACAGCCCCGCCTCTCTACCCTGTCATTCTCGATTTTGTTTTTCGGTTCCGACTGGCAGGGGCTGTCTAATGTATTAAATCCTAATAGGTTTTTTATCAGGTCAAAATACCGGCTTGATCCAGCGCTTCAATGGCACTGCCTTCAAAGCCCCAATCGGCCAATACCGCTTTGGTGTCCGCGCCTTCAGCAGAAGGGGCAGCAGGTACAGCACACTCGGTGCGACTAAAGCGTGGCGCCGGTGCTGGCTGCATCTCACCATTAACGTCAATGTAAGTTTCCCGAGACTTGTTGTGTGGATGGTCAACGGCTTCTTTAAAGTCCAAAATTCCGGCAACACACGCATCGGAGCCTTCAAAGATTTCAACCCACTCATCACGGGTTTTCGATTTAAAGGTTTCCACCATAGTGGCTTTAATTTCGCCCCATTTCGCTGGATTATTTTGATCCTGAATAAAGCTTTCTGGCATACCGGCTTTTTGTACCATCTCGGCGAAGAACTGCGGCTCGATAGGGCCAACTGATACATGTTTACCGTCAGCGGTTTCATACGCGCAGTAATAAGGTACGCCACCATCCAACATATTGGATTCGCGGTTGGTATTCCAAGCACCGAGCTTGCTCATGGTATAGAACATGCTCATCAGGTGGGCAGAGCCATCGGTAATAGCGGAATCTATCACCTGCCCTTTACCGGATTTTTGTACTTCCAGCAAGGCAGATAAAATACCCACAACCAGAAACAAACTACCGCCTGCATAGTCGCCCACTACATTCAGGGGGGGAAGAGGCTGATCTTTGGTGCCTACTGCGGCAGCGGCCCCGGTCAGAGAGATGTAGTTGTAATCATGGCCGGCAGAATGTGCCAGGGTGCCGGTCTGACCCCAGCCAGTCATACGACCGAAGATAATCTTGGGATTACGCGCCATGCAAACATCAGGACCAAAACCTAATTTCTCAGCAACACCCGGACGATTACCTTCAAAGATAACATCGGCACTTTCAACCAGTTTCAGTAAAACCTCAAGACCCTCTGGTTTTCTTAAATCCAGCGCAATACTTTTCTTACCGCGGGAATTCACATCCATCGCGGAAGGCGGTGCAATTGAGTTTGGCTTGGATGCACGTTCAACCACAATGATCTCAGCACCCAGGTCGGCCATCAGCTGACCGGCATAGGGGCCTGGGCCAATGCCTTTCATTTCAATAATTTTTACACCTGCTAGAGGTCCCATAACGTTCACCTTTGGTTTAGTACTTAAATCAGATAAGTACTAAAAACAACAACGTAAAAAATGAAGAAAAAAAGCCGAGTCTCTGGTCGAGTACTCGGCTTTGATTTTTTACCACTTACTTGGGCTGCATCCGAATACCGGCATCCATACGGATACATTCGCCGTTGGTGTAATCATTCTCAACGATATACTGAGACAGATGAGCGATCTCATCAGGCTCACCCAAACGCTTAGGATACAGTGGGCTAGCAGCCAGGCTGTCATAAGCTTCTTTTGGCAGAGTATCGAACAGTGGAGTGTGAATCAGGCCTGGTACGATAGTGTTTACACGAATACCCAAAGTAGACAGATCACGAGCTATTGGCAGAGTCATGCCAACAATACCACCTTTAGAGGCAGAGTAAGCGGCCTGACCGATTTGACCTTCGTAAGCCGCGATAGAGGCAGTGTTGATAATTACCCCACGCTGACCATCGGCATCGATAGGATCTTGTTTGGCCATTTGCTCGGCCACCAAGCGCAGTACGTTAAACGTACCTACCAGATTTACATTCAATACTTTTTGGAATGCTGACAAAGGCATGGCTTCGCCCCGGCTTACGGTTTTCTTCGCATCACCAATACCAGCGTAGTTATTACAAATATGTACTGCGCCGAAAGTCGCTATCGTTGCAGCCAAGGCAACTTCAACCGTTTCTTCATTAGCAACGTTAACATTCTGATAAATAACATCACCACCCAACTCGTCAGCCAGGGCGTTACCGCGCTCATCGTTCATATCAAAGATGGCAACTTTAGCACCTGCCGCCACGTAACGACGTACACTTGCTTCACCCAGACCTGATGCTCCACCAGTTACGATGGCTACCTTACCGTTAATATCCATTCTTTAATCCTCAAAAATATTAGTCTAAATTACTGTTGTAGTTTTCAGAGAAAATATCGCGCCCAATGATCAACTTCATGATTTCTGAACTACCCGCCAGAATACGATTGATACGTGCACTGGTGAACATTTCACAAATTGGGTACTCTTTCATGTAACCCGAACCTCCGTGTAACTGTACGCCCAGATCCAGCATCTTCCACTCAATCTCAGAAGCTTGCAGCTTGGCTTTCGCCGCCACATTAACAGTCAGTTTTCCTTCGTTATGTCGCGCAACCAGAACATCAACAAAGGTTTCCAACACTTCAATTTCGGCATCCATTTCCGCCATTTTAAACTGCGTATTTTGCATATAGGACAAAGGCTTACCGAACACCTTACGTTCCATCACAAAATCACGAGTCAAATTAAACGCATGGCGAGCATTGGCGATTGATCCTGTAGCAGCAATCAAACGTTCTTCGGCCAAACCTTGCATCAAGTAGAAGAAACCGTGACCCGGCTCACCCAAAATATTCTCTTTCGGTATGATAACGTTATTGAAAAACAGCTCCGCTGTGTCTTGCGCTTTTAAGCCCATCTTGTCGAGGTTACGACCACGCTCAAAACCTTCCATTCCACGCTCTACAACACACAAGGTCATAGCATGCGGGTTGTTATCCGGATCGGATTTACCTGCAACAATTATCAGATCAGCATTAATACCGTTAGAGATGAAAGTCTTGGAACCATTCAAGACAAAATGATCACCATCTTCACGCAAGGTAGCGCGCATACCGGCCAAATCACTACCGGCATCCGGTTCAGTCATGGCGATTGCCAGAATCTTTTTACCAGAGGCACAGTCAGGCAACCAACGTTGTTTTTGCTCTTCACTGCCGAAGTTATCAATGTAAGGACCTACCAAGCGGCTATGCAAAGTAGCAAACCACTCGCCAGTACCAGCACGGGCGTTTTCCTCGATAATGATTTGCTCGTAACGGAAATCATTATCACCCAAGCCACCGTATTGCTCTTCTGGCCAGATCATCAGGAAGCCCTGTTCACCCGCTTTTTCGAAAGCTTCACGGTCTACGATGTTTTGCTCGCGCCATCTCTCAACATTAGGAGCAATTTCAGCTTCAAGAAACTTGCGGTAAGCATCCCGAAACATATTTTGTTCTTCCGTAAAATTACGCATGATGTACTCTCGCTTCAAAATAGGGCCAGATCAATCATCAGACCCTATTGTTGTTATAGGCTTACTGAAGAGAACTTATTGAAAAGTTTCGCCAACAGCTATTTTGTCAGCAACGATGGCTGGACACTCAAAACGCTCACCGTACTTGGCCGCCAATTCATCACAACGTGCTTGGAATTTCTCTAAGCCGTATGTGTTAACGAACTGGATGAAACCGCCGGTCCAGATAGGAGCACCGATCCCCATGATGGAACCGATGTTACCGTCGGCAACAGTACGCAGCACGTTGGTTTCCAGGCACTTCAGAGTTTCGATAACCTGACGAAACAGGATACGGTCTTTAATGTCTTGATCGGTGATGTCGAAATCAGCTCTGAAGTACTTATCAATCACTGGCTTCCAAAGGGTTTTGCCACTATTAGAGTACTCGTAGAAACCGCCACCGTGGTAACGACCACCGCGACCATTCTGAGTAATCATAAAGTCGACGATTTCTTCCTGAGCGTCAGTCGCACCAAATTTACCGTAAACACCCATTTCTTTATGGGTCTCACCGGCCTTACGGGCCAGCTCAATACTCACTTCATCCTGTACGGCCAAAGGCCCAACAGGCATACCAACCGATTTAGCAACACTATCAATACGAACCGGGTTAGCTCCATCGATCAACAGGCGGTTACCTTCGTCCATAAACGTACCGAAAGTACGCGAGGTGTAGAAGGCCAGTGAGTCGTTCACAACAATTGGGGTTTTCTTAATTTGACGGGTGTAGTCAAACGCTTTAGCCAAAGCCAAATCGCTAGTCTTCTCACCACAAATAATCTCAACCAGAGGCATTTTATCTACGGGTGAGAAGAAGTGGATACCGATAAAGTTCTCAGGCTTGCTGGCAGCTTCAGACAACTGAGAAATTGGCAGTGTTGATGTGTTGGAACCCCAGACGCCGCCTTCACACAGGTATTGTTCGGTAGACTGAGTTATCTTGTTTTTCAGCTCGATATTTTCAAATACGGCTTCAATGATCAGGTCACAACCTTGCAGATCAGCATCGTCAGCCGTTGGCTTAATCAGCGCCAGAACGTCGGCTTTTTTCTCTTCGGTCATACGACCGCGAGAAATGCGCTTATCCAGTAGCTTCTCAGTATAAGCCTTACCTTTTTCAGCGGCTTCAACGCTAATATCTTTCAGGACAACTTCAATACCAACCATTGCGGAAGAGAAAGCAATACCCTGCCCCATCATGCCGGCACCCAAAATACCCACTTTCTTAGTCAGCTGAGGTTCTATATCTTTCGGGCGTGAAGCACCACCATTTACTTTGTTCAATCCAAAGAAGAAAGTGCTGATCATGTTCTTGGCTTCAGGCGTAACGACCAAGTAAGCCAAACCACGGCTTTCGACAGTCATCGCGGTATCGAAATTCAAGCGTGCAGCTTCAACGGCACAATCCAGAATTTGTTCAGGCGCAGGCAACAATCCACGAGTCTTTTGAGCCAGCATGGCTGGAGCACCCATAATAACTTGAGCCAGCTTTGGAGAGTTAGCGTTACCGCCAGGAATCTTAAAGCCTTTAACATCCCAAGGCTGAACAGCAGCAGCTTGGTTGCCCTTCTGCTCTAAGATATAAGCTTTGGCGCGAGGTACCAACTCTTCTAGAGACCCAACAGTCTCGTGGATCATGCCAGCTTTCAGGGCTTTTTCTGGAACAACTTTTTTACCTTCCAGTAGGAATGGTAATGCATTTTGCAGACCCAGCAGGTTTACCATACGCACAACACCACCACCGCCAGGCAGCAGACCCAGAGTTACTTCTGGCAGGCCAAGCTGAACAGACTTGTGGTTGAAAGCAATACGATAGTTGGTAGACAGACAAATCTCAAAACCGCCACCCAGAGCAGCGCCATTAATAGCAGATACAACCGGTACTGGCAGCTTTTCCAAGCGACGCATGTCGGCCTTCATGTCCTGTAGCGTGTTGAAAAACTCTTCGGTCTGATCTGACGTAGCAGACAGCAGGCTGTTCAGGTCACCACCGGCGAAGAAGGTTTTCTTGGCGGACGCGATAACAACACCGGTCAAACCATCTTCTTTTTCTAGCTTGGCAATCATCTCTTTCCACAGAGGGTTGAACTCTAGGCTCATTGAGTTAACCGGGCCGGCCATATCCATAGTGACAGTTACGATACCGTCAGCATCTTTTTCGTAATTAAATCCGCTCATGATCTTGTTCCTATTTCTTGAATAACCTGAACCTTTTATAAGCCACCGGACTCCTGCCTTCGCAGAGATGACATTATTGAAGTTCAGCTCATTACTAAATTTGTATTAATGCTTACACACGCTCAATGATGGTAGAAATACCCATACCACCGCCTACACACAGAGACAGCATGGCGCGTTTCAGACCGCGACGCTCCAGCTCGTCCAGCATGGTGCTAACCAGCATCGCACCAGTGGCACCCAGCGGGTGACCCATGGCAATTGCACCACCGTTAACGTTGGTAACTTCGTGGCTGATATCCAGGTCTTTCATGTAACGCATGGCAACAGAAGCGAAAGCTTCATTAATTTCCCACAGGTCAATGTCGGATGCTTTCAGGCCGGCTTTATCCAGAGCCTTCTTGGCTGCAGGACCAGGGCCTGTCAGCATAATGATTGGGCAGTTAGCCAAAACAGCGGTAGATAAAATACGACCACGTGGCGTTAGGCCCAGATCCTTACCCGCTTTTTCGCTACCAATCAGAACCGCAGAAGCACCGTCAACGATACCGGAGGAGTTACCCGGAGTATGAACGTGATTAACTTTTTCTAGCGTGTTGTATTTCTTCAGGATAACGTCGTCAAAACCGAAGCCGCCCATCACTTCGAAGGACGCTTTCAGATTACCCAGACCTTCCAAAGTGGTGTCAGGCTTGATGAAGTCGTCTTTTTCTAGAATGGTCAGGCCGTTCTTGTCGGTTACAGGCAAAACTGACTTATCGAAATAACCGTTGTCACGGGCATTGGCTGCACGCTTTTGGGATTCTAGTGCGTAGGCATCAACATCTTCACGGCTCCAACCTTCCAAGCTAGCGATAACATCCGCGCCAATACCCTGAGGTACAAAACCGGACTTCAATTGGAAAGCTGCATCGCCAGCCATAGCGCCACCATTGGATCCCATAGGAACGCGAGACATACACTCAACACCACCGGCAACAACCAGATCTTCCCAGCCAGAAGCGATCTTCTGAGCTGCGATGTTTACGGCTTCCAGACCAGAGGCACAAAAACGGTCCAGCTGAACACCTGCTACAGACTCATCCCAACCAGCGTTTTGAACAATCATCTTGGCTACATCGGAACCTTGCTCACCTACGGGTGTTACACAACCCAACACTACGTCATCAACGTAGGAAGTATCCAGATCATGGCGAGTCTGCAGGCCTTTCAGCAGGCCAGCGCCCAGGTCGATAGGCTTAACTTCGTGCAAGCTACCGTCTTTCTTACCCTTACTTCGGGGTGTACGCACGGCATCGTAGATATAAGCGTGATTTGTCATCTTTTGCCTCTTCTGTAGTTATTGAGAGAGCTATTACAAGCTATCAAGTCCCACTGGGACGGAAGTGCGCTCAGTTTGCGCCTTTCAAACGACCTCAACCATGGCCTAGGCACTCAGAAAAACAGGCATAAACTGACAAACTAAGATATTATATGACGACTACTGTATTGACTGGTCAACTATTATGCAGGCAGCCACTGTATCCCCTGTTTATGTAAAAGCCTCGCTCCAAGGTGCTATAAAAAAAGGTTATAACCCGGAGGAGATCCTATTAGCGCAGGGTCTACCACCACAAATCCTTCATAACCCTAAACTTAGAATATCGACATTAGCATTTGCAGAGCTATCAAAGGCCCTGACAGAGTTAATGCGTGATGAATGTGTAGGTCTATTAAAAAAACCTAGCCCAATAGGCCAACTTCGCTTTCTTACTAAAGCCTGCCTGACCAGCAGAACCCTAAAGGAATCCCTGCTAACATGGAGGGACGGAACCAATTGGCTCGACAGCAGTATCTCGGCCTATACCCAATTCACCGAAGACAGTGGCCTTATGGCCACTAACTGCGTAAAGGCCGAAGGGGTAGAAGAGCACTATATAACCGACACCATTCTCACCACCTTTCATCGTATGCATTGTTGGCTGGCCAATGAATTCCTGCCCATCGAGCGTGTAGACCTAATCTACTCCAAACCGGATCACAGCGCAGAGCACCGTTTTGTCTATTACGGTGCCCCGGTGCATTACGGGCAACGTCGCAATGCACTCCATTTTAGTAATCAGCTGCTCGAATGCCCTATTCAACGAACCGCGGATGAACTCAGAGCCCTGTTCAGGGAACCACATACTCAGATTATGACCCTGCCGCGTCAGTCAACATCAGCCTATATTAAAATCCGCCTATGGATGGAAAAACTGTTTCGGGAAGGCGGCGGTTTACCACAATTGAATGAAGCCTCGGCTTATATGGGCTTAACCGAACAAACCCTGCGCCGGCGTTTAAAAGCTGATGGCTACTCCTTTAACAAACTCAAGGAAGATACCCGCCGGGATATGGCAATCTATTACATTAAACAATCGAGCCTCAGTGTTGAGGAGATTGGGTTTCGGCTGGGTTTTTCAGAGGCGAGTACGTTTATTCGGGCGTTTAAGAAGTGGACGGGGTTGACGCCGCTGGCTTATCGCAAACTTTAATATGGTAAAGTATTAATATACTGATCTCTGTCGCAAGCCGTAGGCATTGGCTTTAGGATCATCAGAAAAAAGCGGTTATCTAAGGTGCGCATCATCAACTCCCCAACGCTCTTATGCTATCGACGCATTGTGCCACGGGCAAAGTGATAGCATTGACCCTCCTTATAGTTGGCAGGATTTTGGCAGGATTTCGCCAGCCACTTAGAAGCGCCACTAGACACACTTAGCATTAACAATATAAGGAACGACCATGCCGACTGATAGCTCATCACCTTACCGCGTACTGATCCGCGTAAGATATGCCGAATGCGACGCACAGCAGGTTGTCTTTAATGCCCGCTACGGGGACTACGTTGATGTTGTGGTTACCGAATATTTTCGCGACACCTTTGGCGGCTATGAATCGCTATTGGCGCAAGGTATCGACGGCCAAGTTGTGCGCCTCACCACCGATTGGCAATCCCCCGCCAAGTTTGATGATGTTATTTCCATTAGTATTGAACCTTTGCACATCGGTAACACCTCCTATTCGTTCGTATTACATTTCACCGAATACCATTCCCAGCGGGCCATCGCCACATCTGAAATCACCTATGTGATGGTCACACCAAATGACCATCAAAAGATGGCCATACCGGATTTTTTCAGAGAAAAATTGGTCGAAAAAAACAAAGCCAAAATCATTAACTTTGCAGGCATTGAAATCGAATAGGCTACCAACCAGATCACACGAGCTTATTCGTCAGCACAGCTTCAATCGCCTCGATATTGTCTAGCCCTACGATAACAAGTTTAAGGGACGAGGGTCACCCATTAGCCTTAATGGAAACTATGCTGATAAAAAAATGTTCTACTATACTAGTATGTGCATTCACCTGTATAAGGGGCCGCAGTGAAAAAATGTGCATTATCCTTGCCTGTACTGCTGTTTACGTTACTCAATCCAACCCCACTACTAGCAAATGAGCATTTGGATTACCTGTTTGGCTTGTCACTTGAAGAACTGCTAAAGGTAAAAATAACCGGTTCAACGCTAACCCCCAAAGAACTCAAATTTGTCCCCTCTACGGTCAGCGTATTCGCTCATAAAGAAATAATCAACCTTGGGCTGGATACTCTGGATGAACCTGGTGCCAGGCTTCCAATCGTATCGATCATCAATATTCTCAATGCATTATCCATTCTCTTCCCGAGGCCGTCAGGGACCAATCATTTCGATAAGGCGCTAAATTCGGTTCTGTTGCATCGTCATCGTGCGCGATGTTTTTCCTTTCATGCTTGAGAAGCAAAGTACGCTTGAATTTCTGCTTCTGTCATCTCTTTTGTTTCATTTGAAAAACAGTAGTAATCAGGGCGTTTATCGCTGAAATACTGCATGTTCATATCTAGGCCTTTTAGTGCAGGAAACAGCCCCACCGGCATATTATACTCACCTTTTTTATTTAATCGATAAAACAGGTGAGTGCCACAGTCAGAACAGAAACCTCTAGACGCCCTTGGGGAGGATTGATAGACACTAACTTTTTCTTCGCCATCAATGTCTACATCTGTTCCACACTGTACTGCGAAAAAAGGACCTCCGCCCCAACTTCTACATGTTTCACAATGGCAAACTGTAAATTTTGGGTTAACCGTCGTAGCCTTGATTTTAACACTGCCACATAGACAGCTTGTTGATTGTAGGTCGATATCCAACATTCCGTTCATTCCTCTTTATATCTCAAACTCTTCCATATCATCGTCATCTTCCACATCCGCCTCTTCTTGTTGCTCTCCTCTCGCCCATAACGTGGTATCAATATAATTTGCCATACCTTCAATGGTCGCATTCTGGAACAGAACTTTGAGCGGGAACTTCACTTCATACAGAGCTTCAACACGGGATACTATTTGTGTTGCTAATAATGAATGTCCGCCGATATCAAAAAAGTTGGACATCATGCTAATCTGCTCAATCTTAATCACTGATTGCCAAATTTCTGCAACGGCCCTTTCGATATCCGTTCTAGGCTCAATATATACATCATCTATAAACGCAGTGGCGGCATCAGGCAGCGCTCGTTTATCCAGTTTACCATTAGGTGTTAACGGAATTGCGTCAATAGCAATAAATGCGGATGGCACCATGTATTCAGGTAGTCTAGCTCTCAACGCAAGGCGCAAGGAGTCCAAATTAACCGCGTCATCACTACTTGCGCCTACCTGTGCTTCAGAAACCACATAAGCGACTAATGAAATATCACCGCGTTGATCGAGGCAATCCACAACAACTGATGCTTTAATACCGCTTACAGAATTGATAGCTTGCTGAACTTCTATTGGCTCAACACGATAGCCACGAATTTTCGTTTGCTGATCAAGTCTCCCTAAAAACTCTACGCATCCATCACTCAAATATCGCCCTTTATCACCGGTACGATACACTCTATCGGTAGCATTTTCAGTAAAGCTGTTAATGGAGAAAGCTGCGGGGGTATCTTTTTGATCTTGATCTTTATCCCCAAGGTAACCTTGCGACAAATACGGAGAACGTATAACAATTTCACCGACTTCATTGGGAACAGCCAAACGCCCTTGCTCAGTCACTATAAGGATTTGAACACCATCAACACCAGTACCAATAGGTAACCATTGAGTATCCGTTACCGTTTCATCCTGCTCAGCTGTATGCTTGAAAACACCTTTCTCACTCACTTGGCAATGAGCCATCGCTTGTGGAGTTTCCGTTGCACCATAAAAGTTAATACAAGATACATTATTAGCATAAGCTGACATCGCTTTAACAACTTTTGCCGTTAATCGATCCCCACCAAATACAGCATAACGTAAAGCGGATAGTTGGTGTGTTTCAGGAACCCCCTCCTCGCTTTCCCATGCAACGGCCCCTGTCATCAATTGGCTCATAGCAGGTGTTAAATGCGTTACCGTAACTTCCTGTACTTTCATCCATTGCACAAGCTCCGTTGGATTATTCAAAACATCCGTTGCCGGAATATGTAGTGATGCACCCAACGATAACGGTACAAAGATATCTCTTAGAAGTGGATCATGGGCGAGTCCAGACAACATACTAAAGTTATCGGAAGCCGATAACTCGTAGGTATTTTTATACCAATCCACAAAGTGAGCGATTGGGTTTAATGTCCCAGATATTGCTTTCGGCTCTCCCGTTGTACCCGATGTAAAAGCAACGTACGCAAGGCGTTGATTATCACTGCTCGATGAAAATGCACTAGTAACAGAAGACTCATCCTTCCACTTACAATCTGAAAGCGCCCCATCCGAACCTATCTGGAGAACAACGTCACCAACCTGTTGCGTTATCGTTTGCTGCAATGCTTCAGGCATTGCATCATGCAGACTGATAACTGCTGATGGTTTAGCAATAGAAATATACTGATTCAGTCTTTCTTCTGGATAAGAGGGGTCCAATACAAAAAACGCTGCACCACTTTTTAAAGTACCTAACAAAGCAACAACCAATGCTGAGCTACGTTGTGCGTATATTGCTACAGTTTTTCCTGACATAGCCCCTATCGCAACACTTAACGCAGAAGCGACTGAAGATACTCGTTGATTAAGCACGCCATAAGACATAGGACCATTCTTATCTACTAATGCGATAGCGTCAGCTTGGCTTCCACCTAAGCTTTCAAGTATAACGACAGGGTTATCAAAGGTTGCTTCAACCTGCTCAACCGTTGGATCAGGTACAACACTCGATTCTTCTAATTCAATATCGTAAATACGAGACACTGGGTTGCTAACAACCGCATCCAAGTACTGATTCAGATGCCCCAATAGCCTTTCAACGGTCGAACGCTTGAACAAGTCAGCGTTATATACCATATAGAACTGCAAACCTTTCCCTATTTGCTTGGCGTATAAGTTCAAATCATACTTCGAGTGGGCATCATCCTCTGCAGCCACCAATGATTCAATGCTTAACCCCGATACCTGCTGGGAGGTTTCCGGTAAATTCAATAAATTGAAAAACACTTGAAAAAATGGCGTACGACTTAGATCCCGCTTGGGTTTTAACTCCGTGACAATTTTTTCAAACGGCAACGCTTGATGAGAAAATGCACCCAACGATTGATCTTTTACCCTACCTAACAATTCTTCAAAGGTTGGCTCGCCAGATAAATCAGAGCCTATAACTACGGTATTAATAAACATACCAATAAGAGGCTCTGTTTCGGCTCTGTTTCGCCCAGCAATAGGGATACCAACATTAATGCGTTCTTGGTTGCTGTATCGATGCAACACCACATTAAATGCAGTTAACAATGCCATGAACAAGGTTGCGCCCTGCCCCTGAGCATAGCGCTGTAAACGCTCAATTGTATCTTCTGAAACCGCTAATTTTACCGCACCACCATGTGAGGACTGTACCATTGGACGAGGAAAGTCTGTTGGTAAATCCAGTACTGCATACTCATTATCAAGCTGCTCACGCCAATAGTTGATTTGTTTTTCTAGCTCATCCCCCTGCATCCATTCTCGTTGCCATGAGGCATAGTCCACGTATTGCACTGGCAAATTCGGCAATGCGGGTCGACTTTGATCTTTAAGTGCGGCGTACAACATACCAAGCTCTTGCACCATAACATCCATCGACCAACCATCAGATATCATATGGTGCATCGTAGATAAGAACACCCACTCTTGGTTATCACCTTCTGCATCACCAATTTGCAGTAGTGTTGTTCGATACAACGGACCTTCACTTAGCGAAAACCCTTTGGAGAATTCTAGCTGCGATTGCTTAGCAATCTCTGCCTCTTGTTGCTCCGTTGTAAGCCCGCTTAAATCGATAACATCCACATGCCATGGTTTAGGCTCATGAATAATGACTCTCGGGGTATCACCGTCTAATACAAAATTACTGC
The DNA here is from genome assembly GCA_002163245.1 of Gammaproteobacteria bacterium 42_54_T18. GTDB lineage: Bacteria > Pseudomonadota > Gammaproteobacteria > Pseudomonadales > Ketobacteraceae > 42-54-T18. The sequence goes on from MAAL01000070.1 coordinate 25,864, forward strand.
GTAACGTTTCATGGCGTTCAACAATGGTCGATATCGCGGCATTAAGTACCTTTCGATCCAACTCACCTTTTAAGCGCAACGCTATTGGCATGTTATAAGCGGACGTTCCAGGCTCCAACTGATCAAGCAGCCACAACTGCTGCTGAACAAATGACAATGGCAGTGGCTTAGTTCTATCAGCAGCAACTAAGTCAGGAATATTTAGCTGCACACCGCTGGCTATAGCCGTTTCTATATACACCGATATTTCACGAACACTTGGCCCTTCAAATAACTGTCTCAACGGAAGGTCTACGGAAAAGTGCGCTTTAATACGCCCAACCGCTTGAGTGGCTAATAATGAATGTCCACCGATATCAAAAAAGTTCGCCGTTGCACTGACATTTTCAACACCCAAAACATGTGAAAATATTGCAGCTAAAGCTTGTTCCGTTGCGCCCTCAGGTTCGACAAAGTCTTCTGAAGCGCCGTCAAAATCAGCCTCAGGTAACGCTTTTCGGTCTATTTTCCCATTGGGGGTTAATGGAAACACGTCCATCATGACAAATGCAGAAGGCACCATATAACCTGGTAACATAAAACCTAGGTTCTGTTTTAATGCTACTTGCAGCTGTTCTTGATCTACATTAGCTGCACAAACAACCCATGCAATCAGCTGCTGCCCCATTTGAGGATGATTAACTACAGCAACTAACGATTCTGTCACATTGGATTCTTCGTTTATTACCGCTTGAATTTCATCGGTTTCAATTCGGAACCCGCGCAACTTAACTTGATGATCTCTACGGCCTAAATATTCAATCACACCATCTTGCCGATAACGTACCAAATCCCCCGTTTTATACATTATCTCTGGATTTTTTACATTCGGATTCTCAACAAAGGCTTCGGCGGTTAACTCTCTATCAAATACATAACCTGGCCCTACACTATCACCACCAATACAAAGCTCACCAATAGCACCAACCGGAACGATGTGACCGAAGGTATCAACCACATAAAGTTTAACGTTGTCATTTGGGCGGCCTATAGGTGCAGACCCAGATTGAATATCCTTTTCAACATCCAATCGATGCCACGTTGCGATATCCGTACACTCTGTCGGCCCATAACTGTTAATAAGCGCACAAGCGCTAACGTCACACCAATTTTCTACACGCTGTAAGTTAATCGCCTCTCCGCCCAAAAAGACATTTCGTAAACTACTAATACGTTGCCAATTCTGAGGATCATCTTGCAATGGATAAAATGCGCTAGGGGCACAATTCAACCAGCTGACCTGATACTTATCGATAGTATCAACAAGCGCTTCCGGGTCATACTCTTCAAACTCAGGCAACACTAACGTTGCACCTGTAACCAATGGAGCAAAAAGATTCTTCTGTGTTAAATCAAATCCAATCGCACTCATCAAGAGAACTTTATCGCTCTCAGCCATCGTGAATTCGCGGCAATACCAAGACAGCAAATTCACTTCAGCACGATGAAATGCGCCGGTGCCTTTTGGTCGACCTGTTGAACCTGAGGTGTAGATCATATAAAGCAATTGATCTGCATCACCTAAAACGTCCAATGTGGCGTTATCACAGTTTTCGATAACAGCCTTATCTTGATCCAGCGAAATGTACTGCCATGCCCCCTCTGGTAATTCCCTCGCTATGTCGCTTCGTGTGAGTACCTGCTGAATACCTGAATTCTCGATGATATAAGTAATACGGCCATGAGGGTAACTAGCATCTAACGGAATATAGGTTCCACCCGCTTTTAATATACCCAGTACCGTTGGCATTAGTTCCATGCAGCGGTCAAGGCAAAGCCCAACCTTATCCCCTACTGATACGCCTTGCTCCATCAAATAGCGAGCTATTTGATTCGAACTCTGGTCCAACTGCTGATAGGTTAGTTGATCAGCTCCCATTTGCACTGCGACATTAGCCGGCGTCGCTTTGGCCTGCTGCACAAACCATTCATGGATGGTTTTGTCTTTAGGGTAGTCCACCGCAGTCTGATTCCACTCCACCAACTGACGGTGACTTTCTTCTTTGGTTAACCACTGTATCTGTTGCAATGGTAACTCGGGTGTCGCCACTATTTCCTGCAACAACGAAGAAAAATGCTCAACCATTCGTTTAACGGACTCTGGCAAGAATAGGTCGGTGTTAAACCCTAAGCTTCCTTGCAACTGCCCATCAATTTCCATGAGATCTAACATCAGGTCAAATTTAACATTCTCATGCTTTTCACCAACGGCACTAATTTTTAGCCCTGGTAATTGAACCGCACTTTCACCATTACTTTGCCCTGTGTTGTTAACTAAGTTAAACATCACTTGGAAAATTGGAGAATGACTCATTTCACGAGGCACATTCAGCTCTTCGACTAAACGCTCAAACGGTACATCCTGATACGCATAGGCATCCAAGGAATGTTCACGTACACGCTCTAATTGCTGGACAAAAGACTCACCTGACTCAAAATGAGCACGCAGTGCTAACGTGTTAACAAAGAATCCAATGATACCTTCTAATTCGGTTCTGTTTCGATTCGCAATGGGAGTACCCACAGCAAAATCATCCTGCCCACAATATTTATGCAGCAACACATTAAATGCTGCCAACATTATTTGATACTGCGTCGCTCCACGCGAACGGGCCAACTGATTAATTTTTGCGGTAAGGTTTTCATCAAAGATAATCTTTTCAAAAGCACCGTTAAATGTTTGTTTCGCCCCACGTTTTTTATCAAATGGTAATTCTAATACAGGCACATCAGACAGTTGTCCTTTCCAGAAATCAATCTGTTCCTGTAATACCTCGCCTTGCAGCCAGTCACGTTGCCATACCGAAAAATCAGCGTACTGTATTTTTAAATCAGGTAATGGAGATGGCCGCCCACTACTAAATGCATCATAGATGCGTACCAAATCACTCATCAATATGCCGTTAGACCAACCGTCAGATATAATATGATGCATATTGACGATAAGAACATGCGACTGTTCTGAAAGTTTTAGTAACCGTGTTCGAATCAAAGGGCCTGTTTGAAGATCAAAGCTAAAACTCACTTCTTTTTGCGCTTGTCGCAATGCCTCAAGATCTTTATCTTCTTCAGGAATTTGAGAAATATCCAGACACTCGATAGACCATTCACCTTTTGGTTCAATAATCTGATGAGGCTGTTCATCAATACTGGTAAATCGGGTGCGTAAGCTGTCGTGCCGATTAATAATCTCAGAGAATACTCGACTTAGAAGATCAACATCCAATTGTCCTTCAAGACGAATCGCACCCGGCATATTGTAAACGGGTGTACCAGGATCAAGCTGATCCAAGAACCATAAGCGCTGCTGTGCAAATGAAATCGGAAGTGGCTTCGTCTTATCAACCGCTTTCATTTCCGGGG
>MAAL01000057.1 GCA_002163245.1 Gammaproteobacteria bacterium 42_54_T18
AGGTCTAACGGGTGTTTTTGATCTGGCCGCAGGAGAGGAGACAGAGCTTTATATTTTGTTGGCACCCTATCAGTGGCGAGCCAATTATATTGAGATACTGAGTGAAGAGAGTGTAAACAGTATCAACACTAAAGAGATTCTTTTATTAGCGATAATTTTTTCCGTAGTGCTAACCCTATGCCTGGTTAATTTTGCGCAATTTTTGGTACTTAGGCGCGCCGCTCATTTATATTACGTGTTGCAGCAGCTTTGTATCACGGGTGTTGGTTTAGGCTTGTCTGGCATTGGGCTACGCACTCTATGGTCGATGTATCCGAACCTGGATAGTACAATCACAATAGTGTTTCTATTTTTAACCCATGCCGCGATTGTTCAGTTTATGCGTGCCTTTTTTAATACACGCATAAATGCCCCCCGGATAGATGTTTTTTATAAGCTTGTCATTGCTTTTCCTGCTGTCATGGCCGCAATTGCACTCATTGATTATCGTCATGTTGCCTTTTATATATGTATACGGCGGTTTTATCGCTAGCAACGGTATGTGTTTCAGCTGGATGGTTTTGGTTCAGGGGTATTCCATTTGCAAAGTACTATATAGCGGGCTGGGGCATTATTTTTCTGGCAGTATCGGCAGGGCTTGTGGTTGAACTGGTGGGTTATACGGGTATTCAATCTATTGACCTCTTGAATGCTGCCGTTATGTTGGAAGCCATAATCATGTTTTTTGCCTTAACCCAACAGGTGAACGGGATTAGGGTGGTTCATGATAGACAGCAGCAAGAGATGCTCGGGCTCTATCGTGATCGAAATGATGAAGCTAATAAACTTCTGCATGCCGAAAAGGAGCGCTTATCCTTGCTGAACAAATATAAACATCAGCTTGAGCATATCGCCTCAGTTAGCCATGATATGTCGCAGCCCGTGCAATCCCTTAAAATGACGATCGAAGCACTGGCACTTACGGACAATAAAAATCCTTATACCCAAACCCTGAGCACCTCAGTTGATTACCTTGATAATTTAATGGCGGAAGTGATCAGTGATGCCAAGACTGAGTACCATGCTCAGCAAGCGCTGATTCCATTAAATGAAATATTTCGAGAATCTGTCGAGCAGCACCGGCGCAAGGCGACAGCGAAGGGTATTCAATTGCATTATCTTGACAGTTTACAAACCATCGATGTCTCTCGGGTTGTGCTACAGCGAATTATAAATAATTTGGTGAATAACGCGGTTTCACATACTCACTCAGGAAAAGTGCTAGTGGGTTTAAGGCGGCGACAACAAGCGCTTTGCATACAAGTGATTGATACCGGAGAGGGAATGTCTGAAGCGAAAATTCAGGATTTATTAAAACCTTTTATTAGTGAAAACACGGATCAGCGCCATTATGGCTTGGGTCTGTCTATCGTTAAAACATTGTGTGATGAATCTGGTTTTATCTTCGATATAAAATCCCAGCCAGGAAAAGGCTGTTGTTTTTCTATTTTAATCCCTAATGGCCGTTAATCATTGAGCGACGCCAGTGTGGTACTAAGGTCTAAATACGCCCTGTATCTGTGATGTTTTAATGAATGGAACCAGATTATAAATTTTTACGTTTTAATTAATTCGAGGTGGTGCTTTCATCCGTTTTAATAGAAATGTTAAATGGAATTACAATCCTCTGTTGACGGTTCTCCCCGGCGATGGCCTCTAACATTTGTGATTCTCTATTGGTTGATGAGAAGGCACTATCTTCGACTATCTGTTTGGCTAGTTATGGAAAGTACCCTGGCAAGTGGATCTTCTGGCTCACCTGGCTGCGCAGGACTTTAGCCTGGGTACCCTCAACCTTGCTCTATTGAGTTTGCATGCCTCATTAATGCGCTAGGATTTTTCGGACCAAGGTCTATATACTCGCAGTAATCTTAATGCAGATTTACTGTACTGGCCTTCGTTTAACCTAATACACTATTTATAAATATTTTCATAATATGACAAATGTATATTACTCACTGGCTTTTACGCTGGTTATGATTCTTCTTTCAAGCGGAACGTTTGCCGATACCCCGCAGCCGCCTGTAGCGGAGCAGGGCAGCGAATCGTGGTTTTCCCTGCAGCCAGGGGGCGGCCATAAAATACCGTTGAATGAACTGGCGTCTCTTGCCGATCCTGAGCGCAGTTATATGCCTGACAATTTATCGGCAGAACTGTTTAGTAAAGGGGGCAAGAACACCCCGGCGCTTAATCTTAGGCACAACCCTGAACGAATCTGGCTGCGCCTGCCCCTACGCAATACTAGTGCAACAACAGGTAAATGGGTGTTCCGGGTAACGGCCAATATTCATGCGGATGTATATCGTAAACACGAAGGGGCGTTTGAGCTGTTGGCCCGATTTTCTGAGCAGGAGTTTAAACCGGGTTATGCAGAGATTACCTTAGGTTTAACTGGGGTGTTTGATCTGGCTGCTGGAGAGGCCTCCGAGCTTTATATTTTATTGGCGCCGTACCAGTTTCGTGCCAATTATATTGAGATATTGAGCGAACAGAGTGTAAGCAGTATCAATACTAAAGAGGTGCTCTTCATCGCGGTGGCGTTTGCCATCGTGCTCACCCTAACATTGGTAAATGTAGCGCACTTTTTTATTCTTAAGCGGCCGGTACATTTATATTTTGTGTTATTGCAGATTGCGCTTACCGGAATGATTCTTGGCGTGTCTGGCGCTGGGCTACGCTTTGTATGGCCGATGTTCCCCTTTCTGGATGGCAAGCTCACGCTTATGTCCGTGTTTTTTGCGCATGCCGCGCTTGTGCAGTTTATGCGTTCCTTTTTTGAGACACATATTAATGCGGCCCGTTTAGATGTTTTTTATCGGGCAGTTATTGCATTTTGTATTGCCATGGCCGTAGTTGCCCTCATTGATTATCGTCCTGCCAGCTTTGTTTTTATTTATACCGAGGTGTTATCCCTAGTCACTGTATGTGCTTCAGCCATCTTGTTTTGGTATAGAGGTATTCCCTTAGCGAAGTATTATCTGGTGGGTTGGTGCATCATTCTTCTGGCTTCCGCGGCGGGAATACTGATCGAAAAGGTGGGTTATACTGGCATTCAAACCAATGAAATATTGCAAATTTCCTGGGTAATAGAAGCTTTTGTCATGTTTTTTGCCTTAACCCAACAGGTGAACGGCATTAGGCTGGTTCGTGATAGACAACAGCAGGATATGCTGGTGCTTTATCGCGAGCGAAATATTGAAGCCAATAAATTACTGGATGCCGAAAAAGAACGACTGTCCCTGCTTAACAAATATAAGCATCAGCTGGAGCATATCGCCTCGGTGAGTCATGATATGTCCCAGCCCGTGCAATCGCTTAAAATGACCATCGAAGCATTGGCACTTACCCAAAGTGAAAACCCTTATACGCAAACGCTGACCACCTCAGTTGGTTACCTTGATAACTTGATGGCAGAAGTGATCAGTGATGCAAAAACCGAGTACCAAGCTCAGCATACGCTGGTAGCCGTGAGTGACGTATTTCGAGAATCTATCGAGTTGCATCGACGAGAGGCCCAAGCCAAGGGCATTCAGCTGCATTATTTTAATAGCCTGCAAACCATCGATGTATCCCGGGTGGTGTTACAGCGAATTATTAATAACTTGGTCAATAATGCGGTCTCACATACCCACTCCGGGAAAGTATTGTTGGGTTTAAGACGGCGACAACAAGCGCTTTGTATACAGGTGATGGATACCGGCGAGGGAATGTCTGAGGCGAAAATTCAGGCTTTATTAAAGCCGTTTATTGGCGAAAACACAGATCAGCGCCATTACGGCTTGGGTCTGTCTATCGTCAAAACATTGTGCGCTGAATCTGGTTTTAGCTTCGATATAAAAGCCCAGCCTGGAAAAGGCTGTTGCATTTCTATTCTTATACCCATTGATCATTAACCCTTGAGACGCCCTGGGGAGTCTGTGATCGAGCCTGCTCGTTAATCAATTTTCCTGGGTTCGGTGATGCCAAATTCTAAATGAGTCCTGCATCGGTGGCGGTTTTAATGAGTTGTGCCAGGTTATGAACCTTTAGCTTTTTCATTAAGTTGATGCGGTGATTGTCAACCGTTCTAACTGAGATATTAAGTAACTGGGCAATTTCGCCATTACTTTTGCCGGCCACCAGTATTTCCAGAACTTGTGATTCACGGTTGGTGAGTGAAAAAGAGTTATCGTCTATTAGCTGCAGAATATCAGGCTGTATATACCGTTTTCCTTTAGTGACACATTCAATGGCCTGCTTTAATTCGGCGGGTTTCATGCTCTTCATTAATAAGCCGTTAATGCGCGCAGAGCTCTCCATAATACTTTTAAACATGGCCACATGTTTTAACCCGGTGAGCACTACGATTTTAAGGTTGGGTTGTTGTGCCCTGATTTCTCGCAGGGTGGAAATCAATTCCCCCTTTGGCATATCGTAATCCGTCAGCAAGATATCAGCCCCGCTGGCCGATATATTTTCAGCTAATTCGGCAATATCGTTGGCTTCGCCTACTATCTCGTAGCCTAGGGCGGTGAGTAGATGAATCATGCCGGCGCGGACAATGCTGTGGTCATCTGCAATAAATATTTTCACTACTGCTGTTTACCTTCTTTGCGGACGCGATAGGTTCGCCCTGAATCTGTCCTAATTTAACATATTTATGCCGGTTATAGGGTTTTCCTTTGCCAAGCAAGGCATTTCGGTGCCTACCTGGCCACCCTTTGAAAAACCCATCGAGGCACGTCTAATCATGGAAAACGACAAATATAGGTGATTTAACGCATAGGCCTACCCCCCCTTTTTTCAGTACTCTTTGGCGTGATGCGGTGCGTCCGACCTGGATCAATTTAAAGAATAGTGC
>MAAL01000040.1 GCA_002163245.1 Gammaproteobacteria bacterium 42_54_T18
ACAAGAACAAAGAGAAAATAAGGAGGTAATCCCCTTATCAAAGCCTATTTTTATATAATACTATAAAGCAAAAATCCGCTAATCTTTCGATTAGTGGATTCTATAGATGTGGCGGGCAGAATGGGACGAGTATGGGCACTGGTTTTATTCAATAAAATTACCACTAGCGTAAACTAATGGTCACTATAGATAAGAAATCAAACAGATAAATAGTCTGTTTGATTTTTATGAAGAACTTCCTAATTATTGATAGGAGACTGTAAAAAGATTGTGTAACTGCCTATCACTACTACTTTGTATTACTTTTTTGTAGAAAAAATCTTATTAAGACTCAATTGCCTCAGTGATATTCCCTGTTGTGCGCAGCATATTATTCTCTTTTTAAACCCTTCTCTCTAGATTAGCCGGCCCAAACTAATGAAGGTTTAAAGTTGGCTATAAATTTTGGACTTATCCGTTCTTTTGCTATTATGGATGTTTTCCGTTTCCTATGAAGGCAGCAGCACTGCGTGGCAGTTTTTCAACTTAGAGATTATCAACAAGAAGCCGTTTCTTCGGTGCTCAAACACTTTCGAAAAACCAACGAATCTGCGGTGATTGTTTTACCTACAGGCTCAGGTAAAAGTCTGGTAATTGCCGAGCTTGCTCGCTTGGCAAAGCGAAAAATACTGGTGCTCACCCATGTGAAAGAATTGGTCGAGCAAAATCATCAAAAATATGAAAGCTATGGCGTTACCGCCGGTATTTATTCTGCGGGATTAAAACTTAGAGAAACTCAGCACCAAGTCACGTTCGCCAGCATACAATCGGCAGCCCGCAATCTAGATGACTTTAGTGAGCCCTACTCCTTAATTATTATTGACGAATGTCATCGAGTTAACCTAGCCAGTACTGACTTGTCTAATAAATTGTCTAAAGACAATGCTAAAGATGCATCAAATGGCGAGCCCAAAGAACAAGCACAAGAAAGCGCAAGCAAGCTGTCCAATAGTAATCAGTATCAACAAATCATTGAGAAATTGATGCAAGTTAATCCCGAGGTAAAATTATTGGGTTTAACCGCAACCCCGTATCGTTTAGGTATGGGCTGGATTTATAAAAAGCATTATCGTGGTTTCATGCGAAGTGAAGAAAAGCGGCCTTTTGAGCACTGTATTTATGAACTACCACTTCGTTACTTAATTAAACGCCAGTATTTAACCGAACCCAATTTAGTCGATGCCACCATAGAGCACTATGATTTTAGTAGCCTGCGAGCAAACGCCTCTGGCGAATATAGTCCTACGGATATTAATCATCTATTAAACAAAAATCCCCGGGTGACTCAAGGCATTATTGAGCAGGTCATTGAGTTAGGCCATAAACGTCAAGGTATTATGGTATTTGCCGCTACAGTTGAGCATGCAAAGGAAGTCTTTAGTTATTTACCCGCCAAATTGAGTGCGTTAATTACCGGCGCTACCGACAACACTGAACGCGATCAGTTAATTAAGGCATTCAAGCGTAAAGAAATTAAATACCTGGTTAATGTTTCAGTGTTAACCACTGGCTTTGATGCGCCCCATGTCGATATGATTGCGATATTACGTCCAACACAATCAGTTAGTCTCTATCAGCAAATCATCGGTCGTGGTCTGCGTTTGAGTGATAACAAAAAAGATTGCTTGGTGATTGACTATACGGGCAATGATTTTGACCTCTATCATCCCGAAGTCGGAGAGAAAAAGCCGAATAGTAAAAGTCAGCCGGTGCAAGTTGTTTGCCCAAGTTGTGAATTTCCCAATATATTTTGGGGCATTTGTGATGATGACGGTTATTTAGTTGAGCACTACGGCAGACGATGCCAAGGCCTCGTCAATGCTCCCAGTGAAGAGCGATCTACAGAGAGTCAATGTGACTACCGCTTTGTCTTTAAAGAGTGCCCTCACTGTGGTGGTGAAAATGACATTGCGGCTCGGACCTGTTTACAGTGCCTTGAGGTCTTAGTCGACCCCGATGATATGTTAAAAAAGGCACTGCAACTCAAAGATTCAAAAATTATTCGCTGCGCAGGTCTTAATTTAACAAAGGTCAGTGATAAAGGCGCTGATAGGTTAAAAATCATTTACCATGATGAAGAAGGCACTGAGCTTAATGAATCTTTTGATTTTTCTAGGCCTAATCAGGTTAAAGCGTTCAACGATATCTTTTCTAAACGCCTTAGCGCTAAAATCAGTGTTCAACTGGGTTCAACTGAGTCGTTTGAAGTGACTAATCTAGAGCAAGCATTAAAGCTAGCAAACATATTGCCATGTCCTGACTTTGTCATTGCCAGAAAACAAAAATACTACTGGCGTATTAAAGACAGACTTTTTGACTATCAAGGTAAATACCGAAAAGCCAATGAGCTTAAATAAACTCAATAACTAAATAAAAATAATGATTAGCTTAATATTAAAGCTTGCTAAGGAACAAAGATGTTATCTAGAGTGCTTAGTGTAACATTTACTTGCATTAACAAACTTACCCAGAATACTTTAATAGTATTTCAACAATATGTGCCCTAAAAGGCTGTTAAAAATCAATCAAAAAAGAGGAAGTTAGTGGGGAAAATTAGAAGTTACTTAATGCGGTTTCAAAAGCAAAAATGGGCAGCTCTAGTTAGAAATTTGGACTCTATAAACAGGAACTATGCTACAAAATTCCGTTTTTGTTACGTGGACGCCAAAAAGCAAAAAACCGCTAATATTTCGATTAGCGGTTTTTTAAAATGTAGCGGGAGGAATGGGACGAGTATGGGCACTGGTTTTATTCAATAAAATTGCCATTATAACTATTTTTTGTGTACAGTTACTTCAGTTAAACTATCCGTTTGTGAAGTAACTATCCTATTCTAAATTTAAGTTATAACATTAAAAATTTCATTCAAGCCTCTACTATTAATTCCTCTTTTTCTTTTAATAACTTCCCTTCAGATTCAAACTCTAAATATTTAGAACTACAGTATTCAGGTGGAAGTTTATTTTGTAAAAGTCTAAAAAACTTTTCTTCATGCGTTGATAAAACAATCTGTTTATTGTGCTCAGTAGTAAGTGTTCTGAGTAAATCGATAAACGATAATATATTAATATCACTTAAGTTTTGAACAGGATCATCCATAAATATAGTACTAATAGTATCGCTACCATACTCAAAAGCTTTAGCTAAGAATATACTAAGGGATAATATATTAACCTGACCCGCACTTAAAAATAAATTAGGATTTACTTCATCAGTAAGCCCTTTCGCTGTAATCAACAACCTTGGCCCATGACTGCCGACTTCAGCTTTAAAGTTTATTTCAGTTAAGCTAGGATGAGGTTCTATTCTTTTGTATATCTGATTAATAACATCTTTGTTAAAGTAATTATTAATACCTTCTTGAATGTACTCTATACAGCTTTCTTTAGCTTTAAATATTTTTCCTTTAGCATTATTTAAAGCTGGTATTTTATACTCTAGATTAGCAACATCCTTCTCTAACATGCTTTTTTCAATTGCATTTTCAATAATTTCCAAATCAGCTTGGAAGGACTCTAACATGCTTTGAGTAGACTCAAGGCTAAGCTTAGCTCTTGATATATTATTTATTTGTAATTCTATACTTTCAGAAGATATCTCACCGTTCGAGATGTGCTTTTTATATAGTGCTTGATAATTCTTAGTTACTGTAATTAGTTCTTTTTCTTTAGCATTAAAATCAACTAACATACCTTCAATTTCCGAGTTTTTATATTCACAACCTGAATTTAGTAACTGCTCATTGACCTTTTCAATTCCAACCTTTGTAACACTGAATTCAGATGCCTTTAAATCATTTTCCTTGTCATGTGATTGAAATATTTTCTCAAGTGTTTTATCGGTTAAGTCTTTTAATTGGTACTTCTCTATTAAACCACTCATTACTTGATAAGATAGAGTTCCTTTTAGCAGTTCTATCTTATAATCGTTTGTACGAATTTGATCTTGTGAGCTTAAATCTTTTTTATTAAATGAGTTACTTTTAGCTTCTCTCTTTTCAACTACTCTAGTAAGCCTAGTTAGAGAAACTTCTAATAAGCCAATATCACCCAACAATATACTTTTAAATTTCGAAACATTTTTTTCGTCTAATTCATGACCAGATTCAATATACTTACGAAGGTATTTATAAGCTATTGCAATTTCATTTTCTAAATCAGCGGCTCTCTTTTCGAGTGTAAATTGTTTATTTTGTAGTTCATCTCTTAGTCCAAAGTAATTGGTTAACTCCTTGGAATTATCCGAAATTAATTTACTCACTAACTCTCTGAATTTCTTTTCTAGTTCATTTCTTTCGTTATTCTTTTCCTGCAAATTTACATTTATTTCTTCTATCGATTTTTGAAGCTTTTCTATTTTTAAAACTTTATTTTTCTGTGACTTTATCTTATCAATTAGGTCAGAAAATTCTTCAAATTCAGTAGTACATAAAGGGCATGTTTTAGCCCCTGTTTTTTCTACATAGTTTTCCCCCCACCCCTTAATTTTCTCTAAACTGTCATTTAATGAATTACTATCTTTAAACTCAACTTCTTGAGTTTTTAGTAATTCGGTTAATTCTTCTATTGCTTTGATTGTAGATTTTAATTTTGGAATTTCTGGTTGTAAGTCAACATATTGATTAAGAAGTTTACTAGTCCAATCGTTGTGTTCAACAATAGATGTCAAATTCCTTATAGTCTCTTGCGTATTATTTACATCTAATCCATTAAGCTTTTGACTAACTTTCAATTTTTTGAGTTTGTCATTAGTCGGCTTTACTTGTTTTTGAAAATCAAATAATTTTTTGCTCTGTCTAGAGTATTCTTTATGATCTTCTTTTTTTGTAGCTAGTTTCGAAATTAGCTGCTTTTTACTTAACTTGAGTTTATTCACCCAACCTTGATTAATAGAAGCTCTATCCCTGATAGTATTACGTTGTAATTTTAAAAATTGAATTTCATTTGAGTGATTTTCTATGTGTCTTTTATCATCTAAAAATTTAATTTTCTCTTTTTGCACCGTCTGGAAATCATTTCGTTTAATTTCAATTTCCGATAAAACCTTTTTCAATTCTAATTCTTGATTTTCTAAGGATTTTAGATCTATATATAGCTTTTTCTTATGATTTATTAACTTTAGCTCTTTTTCTAGTTTTTCTAACGAGGCAACATTTTTAGTATAACTATTATTTTCAGTTGAAAGCTCAGCCAATTCAGTTCCATCTTTAACTCTATTCTCAATACTTCTATTAACTTCCGTAGTTGATAGAATACAAGCTTTAAGTAATCCTTCATATTCACTTTTCGTGAAGGTTTTGGTTAATAATTCAGAAGAAAACGAACTGTTTTTGTCTTCAATTAATTCCTTGATTGATTGATTAACCTTTGCGATAGCTTCTTCTGAATTCCCAATTTCAATTATTTTTTTAGCTGCTTTATCAATATCTTTTTTAATATGGGTTAATTGTTCAATTAAAGCTGATTCAGCATCACTTAGAACATTATATTTAGTTACGGCTTCTTCACCTTGAGGCCAAAAAATCTTTAATTCATTAAATTTTTCTTCAGGCGTTTTATGCCGCAAAAAACTGTCAATTTGGTCTTGAGATAAAAGATTTGTGCTTGTTAGGCTTTCAATCTCTTCTTTTTGAAAGCTATTGTTAAGGTTGCCGGGTCTATAATCATCTGTGATATCTACACCAACTCTTTTTCTTTTAGTTACTTCCCTAACAAGTGTTTTTTCTTGTGTTTCTATTTCAATTTTTCCCAGTTTATTCTTATTTTTCTGATAACTTTTTCTATTAGTTAATACTATTTTATCTTGAAGCGAAAAATCAGAATCCTTTAGTGATTTTTTTAAAATTTCATTGCTCTCAAGTCTCATTATTTTACCACTATAAGACCACTCAACAGCGTCAAAAAAAGATGTTTTTCCATAACCATTAGGGGCGTATATTGCAACTAAGTTTGCCGTTGAATCACTTTTTGTGAAATCAAACTCTTCTTCTCCGTGATAGATTCTAAAGTCTGCAATACGTATCTTATTAATTTTATTCATTATTCAGCCTATCAACAATTACATCAATGTTTGCTTTAACACTCAAACTTGAATATTCAGAAATAAGGTTAATTACTTCTTTATCTTCACATGAAATAGAGTCTTTTAAAGGGCTAATGTCATTTTTAGTTGGGGTTATTGTAAAATTGAAAATTTCATCTGCTATAAGTTGCTTTATATCTAACTCTGATAATTCTTCTGGGAAATCTGAAAATACTATTTTTCTTGTAGCAAATTTATCTTGCTCAATTTTTTGTTTTATCGGTGGGGCAACTTTTTCATTCACAAAAATAACTTGATATATATTCCACTTTTCTACCATTTTTTCTAATAGCTGACTTTGAAAATATATCGCAATGAAATCCCTTAATTTGTCATTAACTTCAATTAAATCTGATTCTTTATCAATTTGAATTGAGAATATATAGATGTTGTAGTCTTTAAGAGATTTTTCCCAGCAACACAATTGCTCAAATACTGGCACGTCATCCTGCGAATCTTTTATTTCTTTTAGAATATGGCTTGCTTTATTTAAGGGCATCTTCGAACCTTTTTCTTAAGTTAAGTTGAGCGCTTGTAATGTCTGTACTATTAATTATTTTTTCTCTTAAATTTTGTAAGCTAAGCACTCCTACTCGTGCATTGGGTATACTTGGGCCTGAATTTTCAGGGTCACTTATATTTAAAACAATATCTCTTGAGGTTAAATTTCGTATCCCAAAATTTCTATTATGTGAGTTGAAAATATTGCAAGTATCCTGTTTGATGGAATGTTCTTGCATTGCTTCATGAACATAGTTTCTGGCAACTTCAAAATAGTTTTTACTTTCACTAAAGAAAAAGTTTATTCGTAGCTTTGTTGTGATAGTTTTTGTACTAGTAAATAGCTTAAATCTTTTGCTTATTTCTTCTGAAGTGACCTCTATTTGAATATGGTTACAATCATCATATTTTCCTTTTAACATCTCAATATAAGTTAAAAGCTCAAGCCAACCAGACCATAAAGCATCCTGTAGATCTTTATTCAATTTAATATCTGCTATCAACTTTGATAAAGAATCTAGTTTAGGAGGGTAAAATATAGCTCCTTCCCTGCTATTAAGGATACTCTGTGGAGTAATTGTAGAAAGTGGTTTTGACGATTGGCCAAGACAGGTCGCTTCAATTGGCCCATGGCTTTCAAATATAGAATCTTTATATTCTTCAAATGAGGTTAAGTAATCTTGTTTAACTTCTATATTTTTGTTTCTCAAAAAGTTTGCAATTTTTTTTATACTTACAGCACTTATATATCTCACATTTTGGTCAGTAATAAACGAAGTCACGACCTTATCTTGATTCATTACAGGGGAGCCTGAAAACCCTTTATATGTACCTTGTTGGAAATTATCGATATTGATACTTACATCGTGCATAGTTTCATCGCTATTAGAAATAGTTCTAAAAACTTTCCCCACTAAAGGTTCACCAACTAGACGACCATCTTCACTGGTTGGGTACCCATAAGATTTAATTGACTCTTCCTCAATTATCTCTGAAGCGCACAATGTAAGATAATTTTCATTTTTATAATTGCCTTGAATACCTATTATGGCGACATCTGTATCATCACAATGATCAATATAATTGCAAGTAACCTTTTCGCTATAGTTACTTAGATTATCAACGGTTATCTCCTTAGGGTTCTCAGAAGCTAAAAAATATTGGTTTATAACGTGTTTTGCAGTAATAATAGTTGTGCTATCAACAAAGAAACCTGTTCCAATTTCGCCACCACAATCTATCCGACAGGTAGCCTTGTCTAAACTAGCTATCATACTTGAACCTCTTCAGAGTAAATCATTGAGTAGTTAAACTCCTGCCTTAGAGCTTCATTTTCAAATCCATTTAAATGTTCTAGCTCATAATTAAAAATTAATTGCCTGTTTGTAATCCCGTGATCAAGTGGTCGATTGATAATACAACTTATAGTTGCAAGGTCTGGATGCTTATGGGAAGGGTGTTTACCATTCGTTGAGAATAAAAACTTATTGCTATCAATTATCTTATATAATTCAGGTCCATTGTTATTAAAACTACCATGGTGTGATACTTTAATTGCATCAAAGAATATTGTACCTGTATCACCATAAATAGATTTGAGTCTTTCAATGATAATTTCTGCGTGGGCATCTCCCAAAAATAAAACCCTTTTATTTTCAAATTCCAATACAAAAGCGATAGAGCTACCATTTCCTTTGGTAGTATCCTTAGAGTAATTTTCTCCAATAGATAACTTTTTAATCACCTCTGAATCTATTTTTGTATTATTAGCTGAAACAGGACCTTCAATAATATCAGCCAAATTCTCGATTGATTGGGCATATAATTCAAAAGCATCATCGAAAATTTTTCCATCTTTTGGTTTTAACCTCTTTTTACTAAGATCACTAATAAAGCTTCCTTCTAATTCTTTCAACTTATTTTCATTTGGAGATAAAAGCCGAATATTTACTTTCGGATTAATACTGAATGATTCAAGATTTTCAATACATATAGCTTTTCCATTCGCATCTGAATTCCATAAATATCCATTCTTGAATATTTCAGAGGCTAACGTTGAAGCCTGTAATGCACTTACAGCCCCTTCGACATTTGTGTTCTGAATAGTTTTAGTAGCTAAATACGATTCAGCTCTTCTACTAATTACAGGTGTTATCTCTGAATCTTCTTTTTCAAAAAATTGTAAATGTCTATAACTATTAAGCCAAACTTGTTCAATATTGAAATTTTTAGGTGAAGTAGATGAACCATTTTCTTTTATTAAGCTGATTGCACCTTGAATATGATCTGCATCATAATGAGTAATAATAAAACGATCTAACTTTGGTGTCTTACCTAATAGTATTTTTAACTTTTCTAATATTTTTTTATAATTGAAACCACAATCTATTAGAATATTAGTATCCATACTAGATTTAGTATTTATCTGGACTAATAAGCTATCGCCAAATCCAGATTGAAACATATTTATCTTGATCATATTAAGTTTACAAGCCTTACATTAATATTAATGTTCTACAACATTCCTACACATTGGAAAGGTACTACATCCCCAAAATTCATTACCTGAATTTTTACCTTTGGTTGCTTTACGCAACACCATCTTGGCACCGCACTTTGAACAAGATTGAGTATCAGATTTTTCTTCTATAATTTCTTGTACATGCCTAACATGTTGTCGGTTAGTTTTAAAACTACGTTCTAATCTGCCATTTTCAATCTGTTCAATAACACCTGCAACTTCTTCTGCATTAAAAGCAATGTCTGTTTTACTTTTGATATATTCAATTCCACCACGAGCAAACCTGACATTCTCCGGCACTTTAGTTTTAAAGGTACTATCACCAATAAAGATAATGACTGAGAATATACTATCATTCTTTGCGTTCAAACAAGCTTCTAACGTTTTGACATGCTTATAGTTTTGGTGAAGTGGGTTCTGAAATTTAGATTTGTGTTTAAAAATTTGTTGCGTCCATTGCTTTTGGTTTTCACTCCCAAAGATCCAACCCTTCATGTTCTTGGTTTCAACAACAAAAACACCATATTTTGATACTATGATGTGGTCAATCTGAGTGGTTCCATCCTCAGTCGGTAGTGTTACGTTTTTAATGAGGTGATAATCATTTTTGTCTAAGAAAAACTTAATGAGTAAGTTAACTTGCCACTCACCCAATATACCTTTGAACCATGCAGATTTTATGACGATAGCAAATATGAAGATCGGTATTAGATACCAAGAGGCACTAATCATCATATTGAGATAAATTGATAAATCCATTTATTACTTAATCCCTATCTTAAGCTACTAGTTAGCTCTTCCTTTAATTACTTACTAACCAACTATATAACAACACATAGTGTTATATCGACAATTAAATCAATCATCTAAGATTTTGTTCAGTATTAAAAGCATCGATAGCAAACTTTGGAGCAAAAGTAATTCATTTTACCTAACGATACATTAATAAAACTGATTATTAGGTATACTTTTTGACCGATATAAAAGCAATTAAGTATTCTATTTCACAATAAAAACGTCCTATTTATATCATAAAGAAATTATAAACAGCTAATTAATAACGTTAATAATAATCATTGACTTGTAACTAACTAAAATCATTAAAATACAATCACTGATTTTAATTACTACTTTATTAAATATATATTTTTTATCATATTAATTCAATAGCTTACGAGGGATTATGATTTGACTTTATTCATTATTTGAGCTTTTATTTAGTTATGAAATTTACTAAATAAGAAGTTAACTTATGAAAGATGAATACATAAAAAATGATAATTTCTGCCAAGCCATAATGGCTGCTATTGAAGATGTTTCACGAAAAAATAGTGCATTGATGATATCAGACAGATTAGAAAATTTAGCTATTGAAGGTTATCACTCTGGATCTATAGCGCCATTTGGTTATCGCTCAGTAAAAGTCGAAACTGAAAACTTCGGGCACATTGTAATGCGAAATAAACTAATGACCCATACAGGTGAATCTGCTGTTGTAAAAACATTATTTGAATTAGCAAATGAACTAATTATTCAAGACGAGTTTAGTTACACCGCTCTTGCTCACATGATTAATGAAAAAGAACTACATAGACGCAATTCTATATGGTCTCCAAAAAATGTTAAAAGCACTTTAATAGATACACGTTATTATGGGGTGAGAATTTATGGTTCTAAACGAAGTGAGGTTAATGCACATAAAAATCCACTAGAAATTAAATGCCCTGCTATTGTAACAAAGCATACGTTTGATAAAGTAAATCGCTTTATCACTAAACTGAAAACTTAAAATCTATTGCTAATCAATCCAACCTTTCATATTTTTGGTTTCAATGACAAAAATCCTGTATCTTGAAACAATAATATGATCAACTTTTTGTGGTTCCATCATCAATCGGAAGTGTTACGTGTTTAATCAGATGATAATCTGTTTTGTTTAAGAAAACTTAATGGGCAGTTAACTAGCCAATCACCAAGTACGCATTTGAACCATCCGGATTTTATGACTATAGCAAATATGAAGATCGGTATTAAATACCAAGCGGCATTGATAATAATATTGAGTTAAACTGATAAATCCATTTAGTTACAATCAGTTATTACATGTTAATAGTTATTCTATGAAGCCGACTACTTCAAATATCATTAAGGTAATTCTTATTATTTAAGGAAAACACTCATTATTACTACTTTTTTGATCTGCGCATAAATTGTTGATTTCTTCGGGAGTTGCCTGCATTGAAGAGGCACCTTTTCGTATATATACGATCTTATCCGCAATTATTTGATTACAACCGTTTGCAGTAGTGACTTCAACAACGACTATTTGCTCTCCACAAACAGTTTGATACAACACGTTAAAACAACTATTGATGCTCAACCTTTCTTTTAGATATTTAGTAATTGTATCCACATATTCTTCAATATTATTTTTAAATTGTTTTCCAAAGTCCCCACTCTCTAAGCCAGTAATGATTCCATCATCATTAACACCAATAAATAGAATACCGCCAGCATTATTAGAAAAGGCACATACGGTTTTATCAATTTCCTTCTTTTTACTATTATCAAAACCAATAAACTGTTTAAATTCTACCCTATCGTTTTCACCTGCTTGGATGAGCTTAACTAACTCAGATTCAGACTCTTTATTTATTAGAGGGAAAAAAAATTCATAATGTGAAGTGGTAATAAAGTCCAACACTTCACTTTGCTGATTTAAAAGAAAAATATCGATATTTTTTATTTCATTCAAATCAACATCTATACTACTTCCATCATCACAGGAGATTACTTCACTCCTATCTAGGTATTGTAATTCTCCAGTCATATAAGCTGGCTCACTCGATGTAAATTGAAGACAGTTGTTATCAAGAAGAAGGCTACCTCTATTATCAAGCACTTCAATAACAAACTTTCCAATCCTACTATCACTGGAACTCTGAAAAGACTCCATACCAATGAAATCTCTAACTAATTTTATTGAGGAGTTACTATATGGTTGTTTGTAGGCGAATAACTTCTTGTCTTGAAAACAATTAGAGTTTTCAACTATTCTTGTTTCAAAGCTCCTAATTGGTTGTTTTATTGAATGAGTTTTAGGAATTAATCGCTCTTTCCAACTTAGATTCTCCGGTTTTACAACCGGGTATTTATCACTATATGAAATACCTTCTGATTGAAGTGTGGTGATAAACTCTTCAAAACTAGGCACTTCAGCAGTCATGGTGAGAAGAACTAAGTCTGGATAAATTAAATTACTTGATGCAGGCTGTTCGTCAATATAGGCTTTGCCAATTAAGAAATGCCAATCATTATTGAAGTAATTGAAAACTAGCTTGAGTGTAATTATTTTTGGTAGCTTGATATCAATATATTTTTCAAAGACTGAATGGATATCGTTTTCGCTGTTATAATTTTTTTCAATCCTATCGTACATATTACTTTAAGTATCCTTTTTCTGCATCGTTATTGTGGTTATAAAATAGTAATTTAACTGACCTGTCAGAGACCCTATATAACTTATGTCAATTTCATTCTAAAGTTTTCAAAAAACTGCATTGGAACAGGCAACCTATACGCCCTGCAAGACATCAATAATAAAGGAAATACGCCATACTTAATCGCAGAAAGGTTTTCAAAATCTTTTGTTTCTTTACACTCATCGAAAACCCGATCAATAATTACACCTTTTTTTTGAGTGAAATCAAAATCAGACAGACATAAGCCATGATATCTTTCACCAATATATATACCCTTTTCCGATTCATCATCTGGATACCAAAGTTGTAGGCTACAATGTTCTAAAAATTCAGTCTGAATTTCAGATACCTGTTTGTATTCATCATCGAAATTAAATAAGGCTGAAAAAAAACCTATACTTGAAAACAAAATACTCCCAGCAGTACAGTTTTCTAAATACTCTTTGGTATTAGCTTTTGGGTGTTCAAGTAATTCCATATAGTCTTGTAATGTACATGGATATGCACCATGCGCTTTAAAACTTATTTTGATTCGACTTAATAACTCACCAAACCAGTCTTTTATACTATCAAGCTCAGAAGATGCTGCTAAAAATAAAACTGCTAATGAAATATCTATGGCCTGCTCATCTTTTAGTGGGGAAAATAAAATTGGATTATTTCTAATTAAACTGAATATGCACTCGGCAAGATATGATATATGCTGTGCAAGTAGTACTTTATATTCATCATTTTGTTGGATAACCTCCAGCTCCCATGTACACCAAAGCCCCATAAGAGCAACTCGGCCCAGCAGATCAAATAGCTTTAAGTTAATATCAACTGAAGAAGATGAAGATACACCACGAGAAATAGCCCCATATTCATTCATATATGGCATTACAACCTTAGCAAGATAGTCTTGACTGACTTTAAGGTAAGTCTTTTGAATAGATTGAACTGACAATTGAATTAATTTAGCATTTTTACTTTTTTGATCCAAAAAAGGAGATGCAATGTGCCATGCATTTAAATAAGAAATCTCACTAGATAAATACACACTTTCCAAGTTTTTTTCTTGTCTTGACCAACCATATAAAATCCATAAACAGATATTAATTTGTCTTAATACCTTAAGAACGTCCTCTGCTTTAGCTTCTTCAACTGACTCTCTTAGAATACTCAATAAATATGAGAAGTAGCTAAATGATGCATCAGGTTCATCCAAAATAGCTAAAGACTTCCTTAATAGAGATCTTGTATTTTCAGGCATGAAGTTTTCATGAAGAAAGTCATCATTAATGAGACCAGCAAGTTTATCGCCATGCCACACCTCAAACTCAATATTGTCTTTAGATCTTGAGTTCATATAGCCTGTAAATAAATCTATAACTGGAGTTTGGACATCCCCACCAAAACATGGGCAAATGACGATTGGTTTCCCCTTATGCTCAGGCGGTAGTCTATTCGGAATATATGAATCAATAATCTCATCTAAAGATGGTCTTAACGCCTGGTCTTCATTTCCATTCCAAGTCGAACGGGTTAAATCACCTGCCTTGATTGAAAAAAGATAAACCTTTTCAATACCGCCATAGATTGAACCAACAGCCGCTACATCTACACCTCGTTCACTTGCACCTCTAATAGGTTTACCAAATACAGTAAGACCTAATTGACTAAGTAAATCGGGTAATATGGCATCAAGTTCATTTCTTTCATTGAGAGAGGCTAAATATTCTTTTATTACTAGTTTCATTATTTATCACTCACCTCTAAAGGTATTAATTAATCGGTTTAGACCAATTGAATCAATAGAAGAAAATAAAGGAATTTCAGTTGAGTAACTTGTTTTTCCTAACGGCATAACTTGTCTTTTACTTTCACCATTATTTCCGTGCTGAAGGAATACAGACTTATTTCCATAAAGCATCACTTTTGATTTACCAAAAATAGAAGAGAATATTGATTTTTCATGAACTTCTTTCATCATTGCTTCATTTTCAAAATATTTTTTTCGACCTAAAGCTTCCCTTTGCTGGGTGCTCGGATGAAGCTCTTTATTTGAGCAAGCTTGTTTCAGTATTTCCTGACGCTTTTCACTTTTAGTTAAAATAGCTCGAAGGAATTTAGCCTTTTTTTTACGTTTATCTAACCCTTCAATATGCTTTTCAATAACCTCTTTAACAGAATATGGGGTATTCATTAGTAGGGGATAAAATAGCAAATCACTAATTTTGTCAAAATCGGAATGTTCACAGTAATCTAAAATAGATAATACGAAATATGTTGCAGCTTTAGGTTTCACAAATAGCCAGCCGACTGCCTTTCTAGCAATATAAAAATAATTATCTTTTTCTTCTATTTGGCTTACTTGAACAGTATATTGACCTTTTTTGATGATCAAATCTGACGCAGCTTTGCAAAGGTTATAATTACCTGTGTGAAACCAACGAGTAATTAATTTATCTCTATCAACTACTTCATTAGCCCATATTGCTGTAGAAACATCATGCCAAGATTCAAACGTAAAATGAATGTCTGTATTACTGGCAATGAGATGTTCTAATAAACTTAACGCGTCTTTATTATTTTCTTTTTTTAATAGAGCTGTGAATGCATGGTCTGCTCCAGATCTTTTTGATAACTCAACAATTGTAAATTTACTAAAATAACTCAAAATACAATTATTCCAGCTATCTGTTAAATACTTACTATCTAGCCAAGCTATACGGGTTGCTTCTTCTAGAACTTTTGAAGACTTATATTGTAAGCACAAATTTAAACAGTCATTGGAGAACGCTCTCAATGATTCATCCTTCTTACAAATTTCATTTAAAGAAGATAAGCATGCAGTTAGAAGGGACTCATCAGTATTGTTTTGTAAAAGTGAGCTTATTAAATGGATACCATCCTCAAGTAATGTGTCTTTTTCTGCATAGACTAGATAGCCAATCGCATAAATAGCTTCTATTTGCACTTTTATGTCAGGATTTACAATTAATTTATTTGCGAGTTTGTAACTTTTTTCAACATCAATTTTGGAGTAAGATCTTAATATAGTCCTCAAAAAACTAAGCAGTTTAGTCGGATTTTCAATTAACAACTCCACAGAACTTTCTATTCGCTTTTCGTTATCATTTAAAAACTTGTCAACAGGTGCATAACAGTAATCAACCCTACTTTGAATAAGTAGAATAGTATCTAGAACTTTCTTTGTAGGAGCTTCAATTAAAGCAATAACATCAAGGTGCTGGTTAATGCAATTTGTTAAGTCTTCATGAGAAATGAGTGGTGAGTTGAAAAAATCTAAAACATCAATATTTTGAGAATTATGTAGTTTAGCAAGGTTTTTAGTTAATGATTTGTGCTGAAAGCGATGATCTTTTAAAAGCCTAATTAACCCTGCTTCAATGTTATTTGAAGCTATGACTTCTATTAATTCACTTTCTAATTCAACTTCTTCTTGATCAATCATTGCACAAATACTCTTCTACATTCGCTTTGGGTAAGTACTTTAAGAACAACATGAATACATAACCCTTCAGCTTTGAACTGAATTTATGCAGCGCAGTCCCCACTAGCACTAAAGCATCCTTAAGAAATAAGTCAATGTTGGTTATGAGATAGACGGCTGTAAAGCACAATATTTTTATTAGTGCATCTCTTTTATTGAAATATGCCAAAGATCCTTCTTCCTTTATTTATTCGAAAACACAATGAAATTTAGTGTATCAAATTGATAATAAAAACATAGAATTAAGTTAATAATTGTTTGATATATTTAGCTAATTAATAATAAAAGCACTCATGCTAGTTCCGCATAATATTACATTTAATTCAGAGTATTTCTTAAATTCTTATTTACCCCTTAGGACTGAGAAATTTATTTCTACAATAGATGACCCACCAAGCAATTGACATGGGATTTTCACTTTTAGAAATACCTATCAGCCTTAAAGCAAGTTCGGATAAGTATGTACCTGTTAGAGTGGCAAAATAGCAATTAGCACTGCACCAACATAGGTATGGGTATAACCATGAAGATGACCTTCCCCCATTATCGTCACAATTAAGGGTTGGATATCCATTACAATTTGAGTCCAACCAAAGACCATCAAACTAAAACTACCTTGAAGCCATGATTTAATTAGGATACCTGGTCCCATATGTATTGGTGTGAATGGCATTATGAATACCTACTGTCTTTAAGGATCAAGGATATCGCCTCAGTAACCAACCGCGCAGACTCTTTTGGCTGAGCTTGCAATATGAAATGAGGCCCTTCAATTTCTATATACCTAATATTGCTGAAGACTCTGGTGAACTCACGACCTTTCTGTGATGGTGTAAGCCTATCTGAAAGTGCTTGAATATAAATTGAAGGTATATCCGATGTTAATCTTGGAAGCCGCTGCTGACTCATAACTTCCAGCCTATTCTTCAACACTAGATCAGGAATTGATTTAATCACTTTTACAAATTTAGATAAAAGCTCTTTTGAGGTTTTTTGGTCAAAGAACAGTAATTTATAAACGATATTTGAGAATGGTACGGAAGCCAAAGCTTTAACGGGCAAGAGCTTCGTTATCTGTAGTAAATATTTATTAGGTGAACTGAGAAAGCTAGCAACGAAAATCACACCTTTCATATGTGAAGGATTTAGCTTAAGTAGCTCAGGAACAATGCCACCAGAAAACGATTCAGCTAATAATACATAATCTTCAGTTGGCAATTGTTTATTTATAACGCTAGCTAAAGTAGCGTGTTCTTGAGGGCCAGATTCAGGCAAAGAAATGACTAAATGGTCTCCATCATAGTACGACAGAAACTGTGTAAATAGCTCTCCTGTACCATCCATACCTGGCAATAACACTAATGTTGAAATAACCACTATCCTTGTACATTAATATTTATCTTTTTACTTGGTATTAATTAAGTAAATTGAAAACAACATATCAATTAAATACTGTTAAATTAATACGTTACAATATAAACAAATCTCTATATTGACAATATCACACATGATTGTGAAAGACCATTTATGAGCTAAAAAACGTATTGTCTGAATTAATTATTATTGGATGGTGTCGCATAGAAGCTTTAAAATACCTTATGTTTTTAACCTGAGGTTTAGTCAATGAATACTGTAATCAAAGATTGGTGTATTGTTGATGTCAAAGATGGTGATTGTCTTATAGGCTCAGTTCTATGGGGAATAGTAGTTGATGATTCTAGCTTTAGGTTTTCAGTAAATGACTATGTGTGTACATCAGAAATAACGAAGGTTTATCATCAACTTATTAAAACTACCAGTAACAGCATTTATCAGGTTTTAGGCAAAGGTCATCATGCGAGTATTGAGTACTATGACTTTGAACTGCTAAGAAATGGGTTTAATCCGCAACAGATTAATGAATTGCGAGTGTTAGTTACTAAAAGACCGCATTAAATATGCAAAGTCCTAAATCTCTCAATAAGCTCTAATTCAAACTTTATCACTAAACTGAAAGGTTAACGTCTATTGCTAACTTTTAGGAAAATCTTCTATGGGAATCAAAGTGAATGTGAATTTACTTTTTATGATGAGTACTCCATTTTACTTACTATTAGTAAATAAAATAGAGTTAAGCATTACGGTATACCCGTAATAAGTCAATTACACTTACTTCTTACATCCTGAATTAAAGAAAAAATCCCTCGATTGGTTTTAATTTTGGAGCCTATAATAAAGATGTAGATTCAACATGAGTAACAATACACATGTGTTTCATACAATGAACTATTTTCAATAAATCAGCGGGATGAGGATTGGTTAAACCATTTTTGATATGTCAGCAAAAGAAAACTCATCATTTGGCTTTATAGAAAATTCAATTGTTCTTTTAGTGTCATTAATATTAGATATATAAACCGTTAATTCATCGTGTAACTTAACGGAACCCTTTTCTAAAAAGTTAATTTTCCCACAAATACCATTTGGTAGGGTAATGATAACCTGATCATTATCATTGTTAGATACTGTTCCTAATATTTTTTGACCAACTTCTAAACCATAAGCTAGATTTTTCCATCGGTAAAATTCCAGTTTCTGTAAGCTTAAAGAGATTTTATTGCTATTTTTATCAAGCTTGATGACATTTAAAGTTAGCTCCTGTCCTGTTTTTAATACTTCATTAGGATGCTTAACGGCTTTATCATCTGTCATTTCTGATATGTGTAAAAGCCCATCAATGCCTCCTAAATCGACAAATGCACCAAAATCGGTAATATTTTTAACAGTACCCTTAACTTCTTTTCCCTCATGTAATGATTCAATTAAACTTACTCGATTTACTGTATTCAAAGACTCAAGAACTGCACGTCTAGATACAACTACATTGTTTCGTTTTTGGTCTAGCTTGATTACTCTAAACTCTAAATCTTTGCCTTCAAGATGAGAAGTATTTTGAATAGCTCTTGTATCCAATAAGGAAATAGGTAAGAAAGCTCTAATATTTAGAATTTCAACTGTATACCCTCCCTTCACCTTACCGTTGATAACACCAACAACTGTTTTACCTTCTTCATATGCATTTGTTAGTACTTGCCATGCCTCATGCCGTTTAGCTTTTTCACGTGATAAAATGGTTTCTCCAAAACCATCATCAGTTGCATCTAAAGCTACATTGATCTCATCACCAACTATTACCTCAATTTCTCCAGAGCTATTTTTAAATTGATCTATTGAAATAATGCTGTGACTTCTCAATCCCGCATCAATAGTCACATTGTCCTTACAAATTGCGATAACGGTACCTCTAATTATAGACCCAGGTCGAGTCTCTATTTCTTTTAAGCATTCTTCGAATAACTCTGCAAAATTTGGTGTCATTTCTGTCTCCTAACTTGTAATTCATGTTGGATTTATAGCTTACTCAACAAACCTAGATTATTAACTTTGTCATGTGATTGAGCGCCATTTATATATTCCTGTGCAACATTATTAATTTTACTAACGAGTGCTCTATCTGTAGTGATGAAACCAACAGGCATTGATACAGGAAGTATCTCCGGCCTAGATATATGATAATTGATAACAGCAAATTCATTGGAAAAAACAAATACCTCCACATTACCACTTAAGAAACCTTCCAGTAATCCAAAAACTAATTTTGAGTCTTTACCCAAATCATTTTTCCAATTCCCTAGTGCTCTTCTATCTCTCATATCTGATAGAGGTACAAAAAGTTTAGGCTCAAATATACGCTGTGGTTGCTTCTCTTTTGATATCTCTAAGCTTGCTAAATCATGTAAACATGATATTAGCTTGCTACTTTTCCCCCAAAAGCTATCAGAAGGCGCTATCCATAAAAGCTCTTTAATCTCTTGATTTTTAGATTTTTTAAAACCTTTAATTGTTGACTTTAGTTGTTCAATTACTAATCCCCAATTGTTTTTTGAATATACTGGACCCACAATAGGCATGGGTTTATTTCCAGCCGATTGTGCTTCAGAAAGAGCTTTTGCATATAAAGAAACGTCAATAGAGTTGTTGTTAAAGAATTTACAAGTCCAATCATCACCAAGTAATTTCATAGCGTTAGCTATTTCAGGAATGTTAGCCCTTTCACATTCTTTGGATAGTGACGTTGTAATTAATTCATTACTTTTTGTTGAATCATCCAACACATCAAAATCTTCTCTCTCAAGGGCGTTACCATCTAGATCAATATAAAACTCATTCGTTAACCTCAAAGGATCTTGTCCTAACTTACTCACTGAATCCATTGTATAGATACTTGGTCTATCATCCCCTTCGACTCTAATTCCGTTTAACCATTCTTTATCAAAGTAATTGTAAAAATTTTTCTGAAATACACTTTTTGCTAATTTTTCACTGGTCGATTTAATTTCATTGGATATTTGTAAAGCTATACCCAGATTCCATTTGTCAGATATGCGTTTTTTACCTAAACAGTTAAACCCTGCCAGTTCGAATGATAATGTTGTTCCTGTTTCAAGGATTGACGATGTTTTTGGTGGTTTTCCTAACCCTTCAAAATACCCTTCTGATTTTGGAGTTAATATAACTGAACCAAGTTCTGAGAATTGTAATTCGCCTTTATCCATAAGATCAGATATGGCTTCATTCAACTCTATCTTATTTAAACCTAAATAAGTGGCTATATGAGTTGGTTTCATCGGTGCTAATTGTACTAGGCGTAGAACAAACTCTCGGATAAAGGAAAGTCCTTGCTTGGTAACATATGAAAATTGAATGTTAAAACGATGTACAGGTACAATAAAATCTATTTCATGATATTTTAGTTTTAGTTCATCACTCATTATTTTACTCCCTGTAGATTATTTGTAGACTCAACAATTTGATAACCATCTTCAACACTTTTTGTTGATATGCATTCCAACACTTGTCCTAGAGGTAAATCTTTATTCCTTCCCTTCCACATATGAGTAGAGCCAACGATTAATAATCTATCCATTGCTCTTGATAATGCTACGTTGATCCGGTTTGGAGTTCTTAGAAACTTAGGTTTTTGATCTTTACTTGAACGTGTAATAGATAAGATGATTATTCTATTTTCTTTACCCTGATAACTATCAACAGTATCGATTTTAATTAATGATTTAAAATCGTCTGCCCATTCTATTTCTTTGAATTTTTGCCTTATAATTCTCTTCTGCTCTGCATACATACAGATAATCCCAATAGCTGCCTCACCATCTTTTACAGTTGTTTTTAAGGACGTTATAAAATCTCTGTTTCTAGCTATCTCTTTAAGGAGGTTAATAATGATACTTGCTTCAGTTCTATTATATATACTTACCCCTTTATCATCATTGTGATAGCACTTGTGCCCAAGAGAAGAGGTGTCAAGCCAATTAACTACATACTTTAATGCGTCAGGTGCACCTGAATAAATATCAGGGATTTTACGATCTCCGTTCTTAAGCTCCCCTTTATAGAACGTAGAAGAAACAATATCACCAATCTGTGGAGCCATTCTATATTGGGTCAGAAGAGCAGCTCTACTTTTTTTACCGTATGGTGATTCAAATGCACGGGCAAAATCACTTTGAAGTACAGAGTCTAAATCTATATTTTGGTCAGAAATTCCAAGTTTAAGTGCCAGTGCTTTTTTATGCGCTTCGGAATATAGCGGTGATAATTGTCTATGGTCACCAACAAGTAAGACTCTTTTACCTGATTGCATTGCTATTGCTAACTCACTTGCAATAGAGCGAGCAGCTTCATCTATAATCACCCAATCGTATTGATTGTCAGCAATTCCTAGATGTCTTTGTCCAATACCAACACAAGTACCTGTTACTAATTGACGAGAACGGGCGAAAAACTCATCATAGTTCACCCTATCGGTTTCTAAAACATTAAGCATATCTAATGAAATTTGAGCTAAGGCAACTGCCTTTTTAGACTCATCGGGTCTAATCGAATATTCTTGATTTAGCTTATTTATCACTAGTTGCTTAACATCCCTAACATCATCTGTTTCTGGAAGTGTTATTTCATAATTTAATTGTAAAATTTCTCTTATTGAATAATCCAACTCGCTAATGGATTTTTTAATCGTATACTGATCGTCTTTTTCTAATTTTTCTTCAGCTAACGAATTCATGGCATTTGACAAGGCATCTATTTGTTTAAAAAGTTTAAATTGAGCAAGAACAAGCGCAGATAGATATTCAGGTTCTAATCCAAGAGCAGTACTTAACGCTTCAACACGAAATTTTGATTCCGCATGGAATAAAGCTCTTTTCTCAGAAACAATCGCATTGGAATATACATCTTTCAAGCCACTAGATACGGCACCTTCTCGGTTACTAAACCGTACTACATCTATTGGGGTTTCTAGTTTGGAACAGTGACTTCTAATACGCTCAGCGGCAGTATTCACTGCTTCATGAGATTGGCTGACTAATAAAACTCTTTTAACATTTTGTTTTTCAATAAGGTAATGGACAAATGCCGCTATAAATTCTGTTTTACCTGTGCCGGGTGGGCCTTGAAGCATGGAAAGTGGGCCGTTTTGTATTATTTGACGAAAAGCAAAGCGTTGCTGTTCGTTTAAACTAATCTTGTTACCATGATCATCTTTTCTGTCATATCTTGCAAAGTCATCATCGCTAACTTTTACTTCATAGTTTAAAGGTTCAGATTCACAATCAGGTTCAAAGTAACTATCCAGATTACTAATAACACTTTCTTTATCTAGAATTCTCTCTAACGCAGCTTTACGCTTGGTGAATGAAGCTTTGTCTTGCTTAGTTCTAAAATAAACATAATCTCCGTCTTTAAGGGATTTGGTCGAAAATCTTATACGTCCAATTCTTACCTCATTTAATGCACATTGCTTTAGTACAACTTCCCCTAGGTAAATCTCTTTATCATTTTCAAACTTTAAAGCTTCCACAATATCTGTTTTGTTAAATTTACCTAAAGTATCAATATCTGAAGTGTAAGGGATAATTAATTGGTCATCTCGATCTTTAACAGACAATAAGTCACCAACAATTTCTATAAACGGATAAGATTCCGTTTCCGTATCTAAAATAGCACGCCATAATTTTCTTGTAGTTATCAGTAAAGTATCATCTTTATTTTCCTTGCGTACCTCAAGATTTTTAAAGGCTTCCTGAAGTTGAATTGATAGGGAATCAGGTGAATTTTCTTCTTTATCTGGAGTTAAAGTATTACTAAGTGTCCTTTCAAAAGCTTCATTGGTTTCGAGTCTTTTTGTTAGGCTGCTAAGTTCCATAACCTTTCCAGGTTTAACTAAGATTGGGAAATCAACTACAAGCTGACAACTGTCCATATCTGATTTTCTAATTGAATCTCTTATTCGAGGGGGGAAACCCACAATAAATGCTTTTTCATTACTGCTATATACAAAACTAACTATGCCGCCAATCCCATAAATTGAAACGATCAAATCACTCGGGTTTTTGTTACTCTTATCTACTTTTAAATAAAGCTTTCCGTTATCTGGATACAACGTCAGCTCTTCAAATTCCTTATTAATTACTACTTTCACTGGGATGACTGAAGCATCTGTAGGTCGGTGTAATGCCTTTTTAAATCGAACTAAATCCTTAAAACCAGCCGATTTATCATTCAACTCATTTATAACAGCATCTGAAATTTGTTTATATTTAGATGATACCTCTGCCCATGTAATGCCTAATAGTTCACAGCACATCTTTATAACTGCAAAATTATCTCGCTCAACCGCACTGCTATTATCAATATTTTCTGGACTGTAAAGGTGATTCTTTGTCGTTTCATGTTCAAGTGAAAAATCTGGTATATCGATAAGTGAAATTTTGATATCACCTAAATCTCTACTGAGTAGCACATTGCTAGGATGTAAATCACCATGACTAAATCCAAGACTATGCAGGTGCTCTATTACAGCAATAAAGTCATCTACAAGTTTAAGTTTATCTTGCTCACTTACAAAAAAATCATTCCAGTGATTCCCATCTATTTTATCTGTTACTAGATATAAACTAGATGACTTGGAAGCAAGTCCAAAGTCCTTAATTTTAGGGATGTAAGGTGGTGCTACAGAGTTGATTTTTTCAATATGATTTAAAAAGTGAAGTACTTTATAACTTAATGAAGGATTTTCATTTGAAGGATTAACGTTTAGCCAGGCTTTTACTAAAAGACCAGATGAAAAATAAACTTCTTTTTCATCTGTTTCAACGATAAATTCATCATCTTCTCTATATAACCTTGAGTGGTTAATCTGCTTCCGATATTTATCTAACTCTCTATCATCAAAATCAAATGCATTTTCATTATTAGGTTCATTAGCTTTAAAAGCTTCAAATAACTCCGTTGCATTAGCGTAAGGTGTATCTCCAATAGCTTTATAAAGAATAGGTGTATACCATAAATCTGAAGCAAGCATTCTTTCTGTTATATCTTTCATGCTCTTTTTGGATATACGTTGACCATTTATAATATGCCAACTAATAGTACCTAACGTTCTCACATCATTTTCAAATGGTGTTTTAGTACTATCAGATACCAGACCTAACTCATTACCAGCATCGTTAACTGACAAGTGTTGACGGTAGTCTCCTACAGTGCCCGCTGGTTGGTGATAAGCTGATATAAAATTTGAAAGGGCTATTTCTTTTCCTGGAGAAATCCATAAACTATGATCTCCTAAATCTCTGTGGGCAACCTTTATACCGTGTAGATCTGCAAATTTCGCAATTAATAATTTAACTAAGTTTAATCTATCAGTTTCAGTAAAGTTTTGAGCATACTTGCCTATGAATTCATTAAATCGATTATGATTAGGCGGCAACTCATACACTTCACAATATTCGGTAGTAACATTGTCTTTTTCAAGGCTAGTCAACGATCTTAAACATTGCTTATACAGTTCATGATCATG
The DNA here is from genome assembly GCA_002163245.1 of Gammaproteobacteria bacterium 42_54_T18. Taxonomy (GTDB): domain Bacteria; phylum Pseudomonadota; class Gammaproteobacteria; order Pseudomonadales; family Ketobacteraceae; genus 42-54-T18. The sequence goes on from MAAL01000040.1 coordinate 25,035, forward strand.
ATGTTTGATATATTGGAGAACTTCTTTTTCACGAGATACAATATCATATCGCCCTTCCGGAGTTTTTCCTTTAACCCCTTCTAGGTTATTAAAATTCCAGGTACGGAGTAGAGCTTCATCTTGTTTCGATGCTTCAGATACAGCTTGGAACTCCTTGTAGACACCGTTAGGATGCTCAAAAATCATTTCATTAGCTTTATATCCATTTACACTGATTTGTTTAGGTGCTGTTGAATTATCACTAAATACTTTATCTAATATTTCAAAGTCTTGATTGAGAGTTTTAGAATTAGGAAATGGGTTAAAGCGTTTATTAAAAACATCTTCATCTGCAAGGTTAAGGAATTCATGTAAGGAAAGTGTGTGTTTTCTGTCTTTTTCACAGATATTTTTGAAGCTAGCATTGCCACACATCACAACAAAAAAGTCTATCCAAGGGAGTTTTTTGCTAGTTAATTGATGCTGAACTTTATTAAGCTTATTTTTTAATAAGTAAACTTTATTTTGAGTAACACTAACCGGAGACCGTCCCATATCCTTATTGTTTTTATACCATTTATCTCCGTGTGACTTTACTTCACCATTATTCCAATCTTTTAGTTCAACGATGAGTACATTGCAATGGGTTACTATAACTAAATCAAATTCACCTTCTTTACCTGTGCTACTTACATATCTAAAACCAGCATATCCTTTCCAAGGAAACATTGTAGAGCCACCAATGCTTTTAAGTTGATCTTGAAGAGACCCACCTCGAACAGCTTTATTATTTGTAATTATTGACTTACTAAATGCTGCGGATATTTGATCAATAGCCCTTACTTCTTGGGCTTGAAGCCCACCTTCCCATAGTTTAATTTCCAACGTAACATCCTTTAAAATTTTTTTGTTATCTTAATTCTAGTTTTCGTAACTTACTGTAAACATTTTATTTGTTATTGTTTTCAATTTTGAAATCTTAAGGCTTTATAAACGGGTGTTTACCACTATGTGCTGAGATTTCTACAGAGAGATTAGGGAATAGATCGAATTTTTTAGCATGATAGTTTTATTTAAATTTGCCAAAGTTCCTTCTTCCCTGATTAACTTTAGGATTCAATAAAAATTAGTGTATCAAATTGATTGCGAAAATATAGAAACAAGTTAGTAATTGTTTGATCTATTTCGTTAATTTATAATTTAAAGAGCTATGAATAGTAAGAATAGCTTTAATGGTGAACTAGCACAAAATCAATCAGAATAATAAAAGTGACTTGAAGACAGGTCCGTGACCAAAATTAATTGACCACAGAAAATTCGCTTATTCTTCCACACAAATAGTAGAAAGCGCTTCATAGGTAGTAAATAATTACGAATCTTAATTACCACTTTTAATTTATTCTAAGTTTAAAATAAGAGCATTAAACAAATAAACCAATCCAAAAGAAGATAAATTTGATATGTATAGATCAAATAATTCAATGATAATTATATATATTTTTTTATAGAAGAGTGGAATACAACCTGCTGATTTTATCTAATATTCCCAAAGTGAATGTAATTAAAAAAACTTAAAATATAAAGATTGATAAGTCTTATTCAATTTAATTTAATTTAATTTAATAATTATTATTACACTAATTAATTCAAGAACTTAGTGCTATTTTTTTTCGTTTTTCCTTTGCTTTTTTTGTTTTCTTAAACTTTACTTTTACTAAACGTTAAATTGATAAAGTAGAAACAAAATGAATAACTATCAAATCAGTCAAAGTGAATTTAATCATTGCCCATCTCAAATTTTGAATTCAAATTCTATAATTTCCGGGATAATACCGTATGGCTTTGAAATAAAAAGAAATCGAAGTGAGAGCGGTTTAGAAGATAAAAGTTTTCTTGAGCAAGTGAGTAAAGAAATAAATATTGTAAAGATGATACATTCTTTATCTCACTCTGCGTTAAGATGTAAATCGTATAATTGTCAAAGCATTACAGATGAACTGAATGTGTTTGGTATACAACGTAGGGGTACAAACTGGACTGTAAAATTAGTTGAAATGGTATTAACAAACCATATCTACCTTGACAGCAACATCTTCATTTTAAGAAGAAAAAACAAACAAGATGAGATATTTATAGTCGAAAATTTACCAATTATCCCTTCTCACGTATTTGAAGATAATCAATCACAGTTTAACAGTAAACCCAAACACACTTGTCATTCTACACCTTTAAGTAGTCATTATGAGGTTGTTCAAAGCCCAAAATTGAAACGATTGAAAAATACTCAAAAGTTAACTTCATCAAAAACGTCTAACAAAGAAGCTGATATAAATATTGATAAAGCATTGCTTAGTGAAATCGCTAAATGCGGCACATGTAAAAGTAAGTTAACTCTAATAAAAAATGAATCAGGTTTTAAATATGTATGTAGTAAAAATAATATCAAAGAACATGACTTTTGTAGCTTCACCCCGATCGGAAAGACATATTTAGAAACAAAAGTAGTTACATTTTTGAGAAGAACCGCTTTTAAGCGTGGATTTTTAAATGTGACCAATCAACAGGTTATCGATAAAACAGGGCAATTTTCTAAAAACAACATTTGCGATATAGTCATTAAAAGCAAAAAAGATTCTACTGTTCGTATCAAATTGCTCCCAACTACAAAGTAATACATTTTTACTAAATCAGGAACCTTTGCCTGTTAAACCTTCAAATTATGGTTAACTTCCCCCTATATAGCTATTCCTAACGTAATGAGTAAATTTATGAACCATGGAAATAATGATGACACCATAGAAGAGAGTCAATTTATTCAGGGCATTAAGAAGATGGTTAACGAGCAACTTCGAGAAAAATGCTCCCTTTTAATATCTAAAAGTCTAGAAAAAGTAGCCATTGACGGTTATCACGCAGGCTCTATAGCTCCATTTGGTTATCAATCTGTAAAAGTTGACGCCTATTGTTTCGGTAGAACTATAACGAGAATGAAGCTAAAAATACATAACGGTGAATTCTCCATTGTTAATATCTTATTTTGTGAGGCAATTAAACTGATTAATGAAGATAATTTAAGTTACGCAGGTCTTGCTCGAAAGTTAAACGAAATGAATTTACTTAGACGGGGTTCTAAATGGACAGGTCAAAATGTTAAAAATACTTTGATCGATCCTAGTTATTGCGGAGAAAAAATATATGGCAATAATCGAAGCAAGATTAATGCTCATAAACAACCAATAAAAATTAAATGTCCCGCCATTGTAACAAAGGATATATTCAATAAAGTATATCGCTATATCGCTAAATGTTAATTTGCATCCAAAAGCTCTCCACTTAGACTATTTAATGGCAGTGAATATTGATGCCTGTTTACCATTTGGCTTCAAAAGCAGCCAACATAAAGCCCCTTGATGCCATATTAGAAAACAACAAAAAGCCCTGCGAGTCCAAAAGGTCTCTTTTCATTGATGATAAAAATATCAGCTTTTGCCTAATACTTTTCAAATGAAGGATTATAGTGTTGACTGCTAAACTCACCTAATATTGATCTCGATTGTTGCAAAGCTTTTAAGGCAAGAGGAGAGGCAATATCTCCTATAACTTCTTCCCCTCGTTCAATTTTCACTATTATTCGTAATAGCACAGCAAATGATTCGCAAACCATTTCTAGTGTGCTTAAGTCTGCCCAAAAGTCACCAAAC
>MAAL01000098.1 GCA_002163245.1 Gammaproteobacteria bacterium 42_54_T18
AGTGCGTTGCTGCACAACCCTGGTGCCAATTCTTTTTCCATGGAGGAAGTGCGCCCAGTATTGAGGGCCGGAAAGTACTTAATTGATAAGGCCCATCAGCATCACTACATGGAAGACACCGTCTACTTTCCGCAATTCAGGGAGTTACTGCCTAACTTCAATGCCGCCATGGACTTGTTAGACAGTGATCATAAAGCCTTGGATGAGGCCCTGCATAGTTTAAATAGCAGTATTAACAGGCTGTTTGTACTGTCGGCGCTAACGGAGCCACAGCTGGTGAAGTTTTATGAGATTGCGCACATGTTACAGCGCATATTGCACCGTCACCTTGAGGATGAGGAACAGATCATAATTCCAATTTTTTTGATGGGCCATTAAGTGAAGGGCTATGGAATATTAGTTAAATTTACTTATGAGTAGCCGTATCTATTGTAAGTGGCGATAGTCAGGTAATGCCACTACTCTTATCTTTAATAAAGCCTAGTAAGTTTAAAAGCGACACTATGATCATTAAAAATGCCCGCGCCGAACAAGCCAAGGATCTAGCCTATTTAGTCAACCTGGCCAGCTACGGCGTGGCTGAATACTTGTGGCAAGGCATGTGTGCGCCAGGGCAAAGCCCTTTGAATTATGGTGCTAGCCGTGCGGCGCGCAGTGATGGCAATTTTAGTTACAAAAATGCCAAGGTCATGGAGGTTAATGGCAAGGTGGCCGGCATGGTATTAAGTTACCAGCAACCCGATCCCTACGACGTAAGCGACATTAACGATTATCCAAAAGAGCTGATTCCATTGGTTGAATTGGAAGCGCTGGCCCCGGGCAGCTGGTATATCAATGCCATTGCCACCTATGAACAATATCGAGGCCAGGGCATCGCCTCACAATTACTCAAGCAATGTGAACAAGACGCGTTACAAGCCAGCTGCAAAGTCATGAGTTTAGTGGTGGCCAAGCAGAGTGCTCAAACAGTTGCCTTGTATAAAAAACTGGGATATGTGGGCATTGAAACCAGACCTGTGGTGGCGTTTGAAGGGGCTGTTCAGGGTGGCGAGTGGTTATTGATGACTAAGGCGCTTTAAAGCCTTTTGCCTTTTAATCGCTAGAAGTATCGGGCTGCGCCAGTATTCACAAAAAATCTAATCGAACTTTTTAAAATACTCTATCATGTAATGATCTCTAATTTCTTTTATGCGCCCCGATGCTTCCATGGCTTTTAACACTTGGGAGATTTCTGGAATGAGATGGGCGTTTTTTTTATTCAAGCAATGATACATGTATATAGTTTTGACCGGAGGCGACAACATATACACACCTTGAATATTATTTTCTTTAATGGTGGCAGGGCCAGACAGTGAATCGCCTAAAAATATCTCAGCTCTGTTATTGGCTAGCATCATCAAACCCTGTTTAGAAATCGATACGGTTTGAACATGGGGAAACCCCGCCGTAATTTTCTCGAAAACCATCGCCCCCTTATGATACACAATGGAATAAGATGCTAATTCTTTTTCACTGTTAATGATGGTGCCTGGGTATGTGCTAAAAGCAACGATGTCCACATGATTGATCGACACAGGTGACTGAACTAGGTTGGTGAAGTTTTGAGTAATGCTTTTTATTCGGTGTACTTCGCCATCCGATTGGCCCGAGTTTGACATGGTTAACGACCGTTTTGAGGGGACTCTTAATACCTCCACTTTTATGCCTATTTTTTCATATGCCTCTATTAATACCAGCTCACCAATTGTATTAAAGTACTCCAGCCCTAAAGTGGTGGTTAAAACTAAGCGCTGCTGGGAAAACGCCCAGGGTGCCGTGATCATAAGGAATAATATACAGAGCGCACGTATTAAGTAGCTCACTTAAATCTCCTTAATCGCTTGATGGTTTTATCGGTAGGTCCACATTTAACCCCAGCCCGGTTTTGCTGGTACAGCTAATTTTCCCGCCTAAACCGGTGACTACTAGGTTATAAATGATATTAAGCCCCAGACCTGTGTGTAACCCTCTATTGGTGGTGTAAAACGGGTCAAATATCCTTTCGGCCTCAAGTTCTCTTAATCCCACACCATTATCGAAATATCTTATTTTTAACACGCTGTCTGCAACATAGAAGGTGCATTGAATTTCACCTCTATCCAGCCCCTGAAAAGCATGGGCCAGGGAATTCTCTATGAAGGTAGAGAGTATTTGTGGGATTACACTGGGGTCCATGATAATGGGGGTTTTAATTTCTACGAAGGTGCGTATGTTGACATTATTCTTTTCCAGTTGATGACGATAGACCGCTAAAATAGTTTCCACTACCTCTTGCACTACTACTTCTGATTTATTGTTAACCTCACCACTGACCTTTTTAAATCGTGAAACGAGGTTTCCCACTTTTCTCGCGCATTCATCTACCAGAGAGGAAGATTTAAGGGCGGTATCAAAAAAATTCATCAAGTCCTGTTTACTAAGTGTGTTGTCATCAAACTTGTCTTTAGCTTTTTGTAAATTAGTCAATAAATGTGAATTTCCGGTGAGGGCGACCCCAATGGGGGTGTTTATTTCGTGAGCCATGCCGTTCACTAAAATAGAGAGGGCATTCATTTTTTTCGATTCGGTTAAATCCTTGATAGAATTATTGAGTTCGCTGGTGCGCTGTTCAACCTTGTCTTCCAGGTCCAGATTTAACTGGTCGAGACGAGTAGATGCATCGCTTAGCTTACTCAGTAAGTGATTGAAGTTATCCTGTAGGAATGACAGTTCGTTAACATCCATGCTTTTAATGTCTATTTTTTGTTCGCTTAAGTTATCAAAGTTTACCTGGTTGACCTGTTCGGAAAACCTTAACAGGGGAGACGCTAAATATTTCTTAATGAAAAACGAAAAAATAAGCCACAGACAACTGGTTTTTAACAGGGCCGAAATAACAATCAGCAGTATGCCGTACTTAACTCGATTAAAGATGTTTTCATATTTTGAATATATTATTAGGGTGCCCAGTAATAGTCGCTGTTTGGTTTTTTCTATGTATTGGTCCATTTTATAGCTGTGCTTGCCAGAGGCAGAGGACAGTACTTGATTTCTGCTCTGATTCTCTTGTTGGCTTGCGATCCCCATGCTTAATATAATTTCACCATCTGTGTCCAATATCTCAATGCCATTTACCAAATCTAGCTTAATCATGCCTTGTACTATGCTGTTGAGTGAGTCGATGTCGTAGGTCCAAAGATCGGCAGATATGGCCAATTTAAAGGTCTCATAGATGTTGAGTATTTCATGGTTGATGCTTTCTTCGGTGTGATTATATTCATCAGTAATCTGGAAGCTGGTGATAATCACAGCCGTCACTAAGTAGACACTAAACACTCGTGTAAAAAGCTGCTTGGAAATGGCGCTGTGTTGCATACATTTACCCTGGCGATGCATATAAGAAGACTTCATTAAAATACTATTTTTTAGATAGTCTTTTGGAATGAAGCGGCAAACATCAATCTACTCATGGGGCTAGCTTATTAAGTTTAGATTTCTTTTTAAAATTTGGGCAGTTTAGTGGGAATAATTGTGTTCGTTTTACTGGTTTTTACGTTTTGTACCATTTTATCTATTGGTAGGACTGGAGAACTTTTTCTACAATTTTATAAAAAGATCTGTCTTTTTTCATTTCCTTAATAGTTTCCGCTACATGAATTCCGAGCTTTTCATGCTTTTTATGTATATAGGCGTAGATAGTTGCTTCATTGAGTTTTGCAATTTCCTTAATGTCTTTAAATTCAGCGCTGCTATTGATGATGGCCTGGCCATTGATGCTTTCGGAGATGACAATGTCTGTGCGCTTGGCGGCGAGTACTTTGAATGCCTGTAAGTCATTGTTAACAGTCTTAAGCTGCGATGGCGGCATAATATTACCGAGCGCTTTTTCCACATTTTTGCGGCCCAGGTAATACACTACATTATATTTTTTAAGGTCCTGCCAGTTATTAATAGTTATATTTTTAGTGGAGTAGGCAACTAACCAAACGGACAGTATTTTTGAGTCAATTCTAATCAGATTGGGGTATTTACCACCACTCACCTTATGGAAGTCATAAATTCTGTGTAATTCGCCATCCACGGCGCCTGAATTTGACTTCTGCAACGATCGTAAACTGGGGTTGTGTTCGGCCTTAAAACGAACGCCATTGCGTTTAAAGGCCTCTATTAAAACGGGGATAATTATCTGCGCCTGAAAGCCATCCAGTGGGGCGCCGGCCGAAAAGGTCACCTCTTCAACGGCCTGGGCATTAAACGTGGTTAGCGTTAGTGAAATAACAAAAAAGGATAAGGAAACAAATGTTAATAATGGATTCATTTCATGCTCAATGATGAAATAACACATTCATTTAGATTTTAGTCGGTACCGGCCATTTGCCAAGCTTTAATCAAATATTCGATAGTTGCCAAGGGTGTCGAGATTAGTGCATATGGGGGACTCGTTAAAGGGTTCCCCACGGTCTACTTTCCGGGCTCTGCGCTAGCAAACGTTAGGCAGCGCCCATTGGGTTAAGCTGTTTCAGTTTGTGTCTCTGGGGCCTTTTCAAAGCCCACATAGCGTACAAAGTCGTTATGGTCGGCACGTACAGATTTGACACTATTGGCCGAAAATTCTTCGTTGGGATAACCCATGGCGATACAGATCATAATATTCTGGTCATCGGGAATGCCGGCATGTTCGCGCACCACATTCGATTGCATAATTCCCTGGCCATTAATCACGGTACCCAGCCCTCGCTCCCAAGCCGCCAGGCATATGCCATAGGACACAGCCCCCAGGTCAAACTGACTAATGGCGGCGGGTTCCAAATATTTATCGTAGGTTAGAACGATAGACACCGGGGCGTCGAACTGGCGAAAACCGCGCATCACCCAATCCATGCGCTTGGCCTTATCATCACGGGCGATGCCCATGGCATCAAACAACTGTATGGCCACATCGATTTGGCGCTGACGATGAAGGCCTTCGTAGGCTTCCTTCATGGGGAAGTCACGGTTGGGCTTAACACCCGCCATCATATTCTCGGTATTGCCTTTGCGAATACGCTCTAAAGGTTCACCCGTCACTATGTGCATATGCCAGGGCTGGGTATTCATGGAGGACGGTGCGCC